>NZ_JAFEUO010000019.1:0-13183 GCF_016900955.1 Micromonospora humidisoli | reverse complement strand
GTCTTTCATGCCGGTGTTGACCATGGCGTCGGTCATCTGCCGGATCAGGGTTTCGTTGATGTTGCAGCCGAAGGTGTTCCAGCTGTTCCAGCCCATCGGCGGCGTCCGCGCCACCCCATTGTCGAGGGCCAGTGCCGGGGAGGTCCGCAGCGCCACCGCCGGGCCCGCCACCAGCAGCAGCCCCGCCGCCACGGCGGTCAGGAGCCGACGGCTACGGGTAGATGGTCTTCTCATGGTCTTCCGTCCGTTTCACTCGGGGATCGTGGGTGCCGGTCAGCTGGTGGTGCAGGTGAGGTTCGTCGGCGCGTTGTTGGTGCCGTTCACCGTGCCGATGAAGCCGAACGTGGTGGAGGCACCGGCGGCCAACGTCCCGTTGTAGTCGACGTTGCGGACCGTCACGTTCGCGCCGCTCTGGGTGTGTGACCCGCCCCAGATCTGGCTGATGGTCTGCCCGTTGGGGAACGTCCAGGACACCGTCCAACCACGGATCGCGGTCGCGCCGGCGGTCACCGTGACCTCCGCCTGGAAGCCACCCGACCACGAGCCCGTCACCGCGTACGTCGCCCGCGCCCCCGAGGGTGCGGGGGAGCTGGTGGTCGGCACCGGCGTCGTCGGGACCGGGGTCGTCGGCGCCGGCGTCGTCGGGGTCGGCGTGGGGGTGGCGGTGGGCGTGGCGGTCGGCGTCGGGGTCGGCGTCACGCCCGGCCGGGCCGCCCGGTAGGTGTGCCCGGCCTGGACGGCGAACTGGACGACGTCGGTCTCCGGACGGGTGGTGGCCGGCACGCTGCCGTCGGCGACATCGGTGATGGTGAAGCTGCCGGTGAACAGCCGGGACCGCACCCGCAGCGTGCCGTCGCGGTCGGCGCGGATGCCGATCTCGTCGGGCTGCCCGCTGCTCCACGCCACGCCGACGGTGTAGCCGCCGCGCCCGCGCAGGCCCGCGACCTGCCCGGTGGGCCACGCGCTGGGCAGCGCGGGCAACACGTTCAGCTCGCCGGTGTGGCTGTGCAGCAGCATCTCGGCGATGCCGGAGGTGGCGCCGAAGTTGCCGTCGATCTGGAACGGCGGGTGCAGGTCGAACATGTTCGGCGCGAGCCGGTCGGTGCGCACCAGGTCCTTGAACAGCTTGTGGGCGCGGGCACCGTCCTCCAGCCGGGCCCAGAAATTGATCTTCCAGGCGAGCGACCAGCCGGTCCCGTCGTCGCCCCGCAGCTCCAGGGTCTTGCGGGCGGCCTCGTACAGCGCCGGGGTGCCCCGCTTGGTGATCTGGTTGCTGGGGTGCAGGCCGTACAGGTGGGAGACGTGCCGGTGGTTCCGCTCGGTCTCCACCCAGTCGGCCAGCCACTCCTGCACGTTGCCCCGCGAGCCGACCCGGGTCGGGGGGAGCCGGTCCTTGGCGGTACGCACCTGCGACCGGAACGTGCTGTCCACATTCAGGATCTCGCTGGCACGGGCGGCGGCGTCGAAGAGGTCCCGCAGGATCTGGTTGTCCATCGTGGGGCCGGCGCAGACGCTGGCGTTCGAGTGGTGCGGCAGCTCCGGGGAGTTCGACGGGTTCGTCACCAGGTAGCCCAGTGACGGGTGGGCGACGAGCGTGTCGAGGAAGAACTGGGCGGCACCCTTGAGCGCCGGGTAGTTCGCCTGGAGGAAGCCCAGGTCGCCGGTGAACAGGTAGTGGTCCCAGATCAACGTGCCCAGCCACGCGCCGCCGGTCTGCCACATGCCCCACAGCGCCCCGTCCACCACCGACGCGCCCCGCCAGGCGTCGGTGTTGTGGTGGGTGACCCAGCCACCCGCGCCGTACTGCGCCTGGGCGACCCGGGCACCGGTCACCGTCAGGTCCTTGACCATGTCGAACACCGGCAGGAAACACTCGGACAGGTTGGTGGTGTCGGCCGGCCAGTAGTTCATCGGCAGGTTGGCGTTGATGGTGTATTTCGAGTCCCAGGACGGCGTCAGCGAGTCGTTCCAGATGCCCTGAAGGTTCGCCGGCTGGGTGCCCGGCCGCGAGGACGAGATCAGCAGGTACCTGCCGAACTGGAACAGCAGCGCGGCGAACTGCGGGTCGTTGCTGCTCGCGTGCTGCGCGATCCGCACGTCGGTGGGCTGGTCGGCCGCGGCCGTACGACCCAGGTTGATGTTCACCCGGTTGAACAGCGCCTGGTAGTCGGCCAGGTGCCGGCTGCGCAACTGCTCGATGGCCACACCCTTGGCGGCGTTGAGCCGGGTGCGGGCGATGCCCTGGTAGTCGCCGTTGACGGTGCGGTAGTTGACGTAGCTCGAGCCGATCGAGATCAGGATGGTGACGCTGGTGGCCCCGGAGACCCGCAGGGTGCCGCCGGAGCTGCTGACCGTGCCCCCGGTCGCGGCGGCGTTGGCCAGGGCCAGGAACCGCACCGAGCCGGTGACCCCCTCCTGGCTGCCGGAGATGCCGTCCAGCCCGATGGTGGCGGAGTCCGGGCTGGACACGGTGGTGCGCTGCGGACTGTCGAACGTGGCGGAGAACGTGATCGCGTTGGCCCGGTCGGCGGTCAACCGCACCACGATCACCTGGTCGGGTGCGCTGGCGAAGACCTCCCGCTGGTGCCGTACGCCATTGAGCACGTAGGTCGTGGTCACCGTGGCGGTGGTCAGGTCGAGGGTCCGGACGTACTGGCTGACCCCGCTGGCCGAGCCGAAGGCCAGCCGCAGGTTGCCCACCGTCTGGTACGCGAGCTGACCGCCCGGGTTGCCCATCATCGTCTGGTTGATCAGGTCCTGCGCCGAGGTCCACTGGTCGGCGAAGACCCGCCGTCGGATCTCGGCCAGGTTGGCCGCGCCCCGGGTGTTGGCCGAGTCGTACGGGCCGCCGGCCCAGACGGTGTCCTCGTTGAGCTGGAGGCGTTCGGTGTCGACGTTGCCGAACACCATCGCGCCGAGCCGGCCGTTACCGATCGGCAGCGCGCGCAACCAGTCGGTGCCGGCCCCTTCGTCGTACCACAGGGCCAGGTCGTTCGCGGCCAGCACCTGCGGTGGTGCGGCCGAACCGGCGCGGGCGGTGGCGGACCAGGCGACCGGGACCAGCGCGGCGCCGGCCCCCACCGCTCCGGCCTTGAGGACGTTCCTTCGGGTCACTTCAGACATGTTCTCTCCCAGGGGTGCGGATCAGAGCCGGGTACGGATGGGGGAGGGCGGCACTGGCGGCCGCCGCCGTGGACCCGGTGCCGGGGACACGGTCGACCGCCACCCGGCCCGGACCGGTGTTCCGGTCGGCCGCAGCGGAAACCCTGCTGTTATCGCTAACAGGCGCGGCCCGTCGCGCCCTGACGTCGGCATCCATGATTACCGTGACGGCGCGTCGAGCTCCCGGCGGCGCACCATCTCGCCACATATGGACTCTCGTGGATTCCTTGGGCTCCGTCAAGATATGACGGCCATGTTGCGCGAATGTTCCTGGCCCGGTCCGGAGGTCCGCGTCGTCGCCCGTCGGCTGCCCCGGGTGGTTGCCGGCGGGCGTCCGGAATGGTCCGACGGGCCGCCGTCCTAGTTCGGGTGTGCGGGCGGGATGCCAGCTCAGGACCGGTTCTCCGGCGGTGCCTGGCCACGGGGCGCAACGTCCGCGCGACCCTGGGCGGCGGCGCCGCCCTTGAATCGGCGGACGGCTTTCCGTAGCATCCGGGTTTGCGAAATGTTATCGCAAACATTTCTGGGCGCGGCAACCCGCCCCGGCGTCGTCCATCGTGTCTGTGCCTGTGCCGTCGAGGAGGTGCCGCGCGGTGTCCACCGGAGCGTCCTACCGCAACCCGGTCGTCCCCGGATTCCACCCCGACCCGAGCGTCTGCCGGGTCGGCGCGGACTACTACCTGGTCTGCTCCAGCTTCGAGTACTTCCCGGGCGTACCCCTGCTGCACAGCCGCGACCTGGTCACCTGGCGGCAGATCGGCAACATCCTGGACCGTCCCGGCCAGCTGGCGCTGCCCGCCGACACCGAGGCGTCCCGGGGCATCTTCGCGCCCACCCTGCGCCACCACGACGGCCGGTTCTGGCTGGTCACCACCAACGTCAGCCTGGGCCGGCACCTCATCGTCACCGCGCCGGAACCCACCGGCCCCTGGTCCGACCCGGTCTACCTCGACCTGCCGCACGTCGACCCCTCGCTGGCCTGGGACGACGACGGCACCTGCTGGCTGACCACCTCCGGCGTGGACGCCTACCGGATCGACCCGGAGGGCGGTCGGGTGCTGGAGGGGCCGATCCCGCTGTGGTCGGGCACCGGCGGCCAGTACCCGGAGGCCCCGCACCTCTACCGGATCGACGGCTGGTGGTACCTGCTGCTCTCCGAGGGCGGCACGCACACCGGCCACGCCGTCTCGGTCGCCCGCTCCCGCAGCCCGCGTGGCCCGTTCACCCCCGCGCCGGCCAACCCGATCCTCACCCACCGGGGCACCGACCTTCCGGTGCAGGCCACCGGGCACGGCGACCTGGTCCAGGCGCTCGACGGCAGCTGGTGGCTGGTCCTGCTCGGCATCCGGGCCCGGGGCCAGTGGCCGCCCTACCACGTCCTCGGCCGGGAGACCTTCCTCGCGCCGGTGCGCTGGGTCGACGGCTGGCCGGTCGTCGACCCGGTCCGGGAGGTCACCGCCGCGCCTCCCGGCAGCCCCCCGGCCGGTGCCGCCCCGGCCGGGCCGGACGCCTTCCACGACGACTTCGACGCGGCCGTCCTCGCGCCCGAGTGGATCTCGCCCCGCAGCCGCCCGGACGACTGCTGGTCGCTGACCGCCAGGCCGGGCTGGCTCACCCTGCACGCCGTGGGCGCGACCCTCGACCTCGCCGGTGCGACGATCGTGGCGCTGCGGCAGCGGTACCACGACAGCCGCACCAGCGTCCGGGTGGACCCGGGCACCGGTGTCGCCGGGCTCACCATCCGCATCGACGAGGCGCACCACTACGACCTGGAGGTTCGGGCCGGCACCGTCCGGGTGATCGGCCGGGTCGGGCCGTTCCGGCAGGTCTTCGCCACCCATGCCGTCCCGGACGGCCCGCTGGTGCTGACGGTCGCCACCCGTACCCACGACCTCTACCCGCCGACCGTGACCTCCGCCGCCGAGCTGGCGGCCCGGACCGCGCCCCGGGGGGTACGCGCGGCCGGCTGCGACATGGTCACCTTCGAGGTGGCCGGCCCGGCCGGCCCCGTCGTACTGGCCGAACTCGACGGGCGCTACCTGTCCACCGAGGTCGCCGCCGGGTTCACCGGCCGGGTTATCGGCATGTACGTCACCGGGGGCAGCGCGGCGTTCGACTGGTTCAGCCACCGCCCGGCGGCACCGCCGCACTGAGCGGGAGCCGGTCCGGTCGGGGCCCTCGCCGGTGCGCCGGGTCGGGACGCCGGGACACGTAGACTTCCCTGCGTGATCGAGGAAGGTCGACGTCGCCGCTCCCGCAAGCCCCGGCGCGGCGACCTGCCCCTCGCCACGATCGCCGAACTCGCCGGGGTGTCCCCGCCGACGGTCTCCAAGGTGCTCAACGGCCGCCGGGGGGTGGGTGAGCAGACCCGGCAGCGGGTGGAGGCGTTGCTACGTGACCACGGCTACCGTCGCCGGCCGGCCGGAAGCTTCACGCCCTGCATCGAGGTGGTCTTCCACCAGATGCTCTCCTCGATCGCCATGCCGATCCTGCGCGGCGTCCAGGAGATCGCCGGCCCCCGGGACCACACGGTCGGCTTCACCGACGTACGGCACTGGCTGCGGGCCGGGCAGCCCTGGGCGCAGGCGGTGCAGCTGCGCCAACCGGCCGCCGTGATCACGGTCTTCTCCCTGGTGACCGCCGAAGACGGGACGAGCTTCGCCGCCGCCGGCATACCGCTGGTGGCCGTCGACCCGGCCGACAACCTGTTCCCCGTCCCCGTCGTCGGGTCGGGCAACTGGAGCGGGGCGCTGTCGGCCACCCGCCATCTCGTCGACCTCGGCCACCGGCGGATCGGCGTGCTCACCGGCCCGGTCCGGGACCTGTCGGCGCGGGCCCGCCGCGACGGCTTCCGGGCCGCGCTTGACTATGCGGGCGTACCGTTCGACGAGCGCCTCGAACGCAGCGGCGTGTTCGCCTTCGAGGACGGCCTGCGGCTCGGTGGCGAGCTGCTCGCCGGGCCCGCGCCGCCCACCGCCGTGGTCTGCGGCAACGACCTTCAGGCGCTGGGTGTCTACGCGGCGGCCCGGGAGGCCGGCCTGCGGATTCCCGACGACCTCAGCGTCGTCGGCTTCGACGACGTCGACGAGGCGGCCTGGCTGGCACCGCCGCTGACCACGGTGCGGCAGCCGTTCGGGGAGATCGGGGCCACCGCCGCCCGGCTGGCGCTGGCCCTGGCCGACGGCCAGCCGCTGGCGCAGGACCGGTACGAGCTCGGCACGTCGCTGGTGGTGCGGGGCAGCACCGCGCCACCCCGCCGCCGCTGAGCCCACCCGCCCACTCCCGTCACCATCCGGTCGCGCCGGGTGAGTCATGCGTCACCCAGGGGAGGGATGTCCGCCGCCACGCCGGCCGTAAACTTGATTTGCTCCAGAACAGCGGGCTAGGGTCGACCCATGACGGCCGAGCTCGAGGCACAGTTACGGGCGGCCTCGCTGCGCGTGACCCGGCCCCGACTCGCCGTGCTCGCCGCGCTGCGGGACCATCCGCACGTCGACACCGACACGGTGATCGCGCTGGTCCGGGCCGACCTGCCAACGGTTTCCCACCAGGCGGTCTACGACGTGCTGCGGGCGCTCACCGAGGCCGGCCTGGTGCGCCGCATCCAGCCGGGCCGGTCCACCGCGCGTTACGAGGCGCGGGTGGGGGACAACCACCACCACGTCGTCTGCCGTTCCTGCGGTGTGATCGCCGACGTCGACTGCGCCGTCGGTCACGTTCCGTGCCTCACCGCCTCCGACGACCACGGTTTCGTGGTCGACGAGGCGGAGGTCGTCTACTGGGGCACCTGCCCCGACTGCGCGGCCGACCGCATCTCCCAGTGATCCACCAGTTCGGAAGGAAGTACATGAGCGACACCCAGGACAACGCCCCCGCCAGCGCGCAGGGCGTGGACCAGAAGGCGGCGGCCGGCTGCCCGGTCGCGCACGACTCGGTCACCGCGCAGGGCAGCGAGAGCGAGAACCCGGCGATCGACTCGCCGACGCCGAAGACCGGCGGGCGTCCGCGTACCAACCGGGACTGGTGGCCCAACCAGCTCGACCTCTCGGTCCTGCACGCCCACTCGGCCAAGGGCAACCCGCTGGGGGAGGACTTCAGCTACGCCCGGGAGTTCGCCAAGCTCGACGTCGAGGCCCTCAAGCGGGACATCACCGAGGTGCTCACCACCTCGCAGGACTGGTGGCCGGCCGACTTCGGCCACTACGGCGGCCTGATGATCCGGATGAGCTGGCACGCCGCCGGCACGTACCGGATCGAGGACGGCCGTGGTGGCGCCGGCGACGGCGGACAGCGGTTCGCGCCGCTGAACAGCTGGCCGGACAACGCCAACCTGGACAAGGCCCGCCGGCTGCTCTGGCCGGTCAAGCAGAAGTACGGCCAGCAGATCTCCTGGGCCGACCTGCTCGTGCTCGCCGGCAACGTGGCCCTGGAGTCGATGGGCTTCACGACCTTCGGCTTCGGCTTCGGCCGGCCGGACGTCTGGGAGCCCGAGGAGATCTTCTGGGGTCCGGAGGACACCTGGCTCGGCGACGAGCGCTACGCCTCGGAGACCGAGATGTCGGCCGGCGTCGGGGCGACCGAGATGGGCCTCATCTACGTCAACCCGGAGGGCCCGCGCGGCAACGCCGACCCGCTCGCGGCGGCGCACTTCATCCGGGAGACCTTCCGCCGGATGGCGATGAACGACGAGGAGACCGTCGCCCTCATCGCCGGCGGCCACACCTTCGGCAAGACCCACGGCGCGGGCGTCGCCGACGACCACGTCGGCCCCGAGCCCGAGGGCGCCCCGCTGGAGGCGCAGGGCCTGGGCTGGCTGAGCACCCACGGCAGCGGCAAGGGCGGCGACACCATCACCAGCGGTCTGGAGGTCACCTGGACCGACCGGCCGACGCAGTGGAGCAACCGCTTCTTCGAGATCCTCTTCGGCTACGAGTGGGAGCTGAGCACCAGCCCCGGCGGGGCCAAGCAGTGGGTCGCCAAGGACGCCGAGGCGATCATCCCGGACGCCCACGACCCGGCCAAGAAGCACAAGCCGACGATGCTCACCACCGACCTGTCGCTGCGCGTCGACCCGGCGTACGAGAAGATCTCGCGGCGCTTCCTGGAGCACCCCGACGAGTTCGCCCTGGCGTTCGCCAAGGCCTGGTACAAGCTGCTGCACCGCGACATGGGTCCGGTCAGCCGCTTCCTCGGCCCCTGGGTCGCCGAGCCGCAGCTCTGGCAGGACCCGGTGCCGGCCGTCGACCACGAGCTGGTGTCCGACGCCGACGTCGCCGCGCTCAAGGCGAAGGTGCTCGACTCCGGCCTGACCACCGCGCAGCTGGTCAGCACCGCCTGGGCCTCCGCCGCGAGCTTCCGGCACACCGACAAGCGCGGTGGCGCCAACGGCGCGCGGATCCGCCTCGAACCGCAGCGCAGCTGGGAGGTCAACCAGCCCGAGCAGCTCGCCACGGTGCTGGCGACCCTGGAGGGCATCCAGCGCGAGTTCAACGACGCCGGTGGGGCGAAGATCTCCCTCGCTGACCTGATCGTGCTGGCCGGCTCGGCCGCCGTCGAGCAGGCCGCCGGTGCCGCGGGTGTCGAGGTGACCGTGCCGTTCCGGCCGGGTCGCACCGACGCCAGCCAGGAGCAGACCGACGTCGAGTCGTTCGCCGTGCTGGAGCCGCGCGCCGACGGGTTCCGCAACTACCTGCGTCCGGGTGAGAAGACCCAGCCGGAGGTGCTGCTCGTCGACCGGGCGTACATGCTCAACCTGACCGCGCCGGAGATGACCGTCCTCGTCGGCGGCCTGCGGGCCCTCGGCAACAACGTGGGCGGCACGACGCACGGCGTGCTCACCGACCGGCCGGGCGTGCTCAGCAACGACTTCTTCGCCAACCTGCTGTCCCCGGGCACCCGGTGGAAGGCGTCGGAGTCCGAGGAGCACGTCTACGAGATCCGGGACCTGGCCACCGACGAGGTGAAGTGGACCGCCACCGCGGTCGACCTCATCTTCGGGTCCAACTCCCAGCTGCGCGCCCTCGCCGAGGTCTACGCCAGCCAGGACGCGGGCGCCAAGTTCGTGACCGACTTCGTGGCGGCCTGGACGAAGGTCATGGAGCTGGACCGGTTCGACCTCTCCTGATCCGACCCCGCTGTGCGGGCCCCGGCCGATCGGCCGGGGCCCGTCCGGCTTTCGGGGGGCGGGTGGGGGCGACCCCTGCTTCCCATAGGACAAACACCGCCGGGCCGGAAGCCAAAGCTGCGTGACACGTAATATTGCGTGTCGCGCACTTTTGGTTATGCTGGGTGGGTGAGCGGGCTACGGGCGCGCAAGAAGGCCGAGACGCGGGCGGCGCTGAGCTGGGCGGCCATCCGGCTGACCGTCGCCCGGGGCTTCGACAACGTCCTGGTGGAGGACATCGCCCAGGCTGTAGGCGTGTCTCCGCGTACGTTCAACAACTACTTCTCCAGCAAGGCCGAGGCGATCGCCTTCCGCCACCTCGACCGCAGCCGGCAGGTGGCCGAGGAACTGCGCCGACGGCCGGCCGACGAACCCCTCTGGCCGGCGCTGATCGTGGCGACGCTGACCCGATTCGCCCCCGGCCCCGAGGTCACCGAGTCGCCGCCTCACCCACACGCCGAGTGGGTCGAGGGGCTCGCGGTGATGCTGGCCGAACCGGCGTTGCAGGGCGAGATGCTGCGCGCGGGCGCGATCGCCGAGGCCGACCTGGCCGCGGCCGTCGCCGAACGCACCGGCACCGACCCCGACCGCGACCTCTACCCCCACCTCGTGGCGGCCAGCGTGACCGCCGCCGTGAACGCGGCGATCCGGCACTACCTGCGTGCCGATCCGCCCGTTCCGATGCAGCGGTTGCTCCCCGACGCGCTGGCCCAACTCGCCGCCGGCCTGCCGGCGCCCACGCCGCGATGACCACGTCCCCTGCGTCGCCCCGGCCGTGTCCCTGCCATGTTCCCGTCCCCGCCCGCTTCCCGTGCCGCCGCTGACCGTGCATCCCTGACCGTGCGCCGGCTGGCCGGCTGGCCGGCCCGACCGCGCCGCCTGCCTCATCCGCGCACCGCGACGACCGCCGCGCTGAATCGCCCACGCCCGGCCCACCACGTCCACCCTCGCCCCCGTCGGGGGGTGTCCTGTCCTGCCCACGGTCCGCCGCCGCTGGCGAGCGGATCCACCCCACCCTGGAAAGGATCTTGCGATGATCGATGTCGTGATCGTCGGCGCCGGCCCGAACGGCCTCCTGCTCGCCACCGAACTGGCCCTGGCCGGCGTCCGACCCGTCGTGTGCGAGCGGCTGCCGGCACCCACCACCGAGCAGCGTGCCAACGGGCTGGTCGGGCAGGTGGTCCGGATGATCGACCGGCGGGGCCTGCACCACCGCCTCGTCGACGACCCGGCACCGCCGCAGCCCGCGCCCGGGTTCGTCTTCGGCGCGCTGCCGCTGGACCTGCGGGCTGTGCCGGACAACCCGCTGTACCTGCTCCAGGCCCCGCAGCGGCACCTGGAACGGGTACTCGCCGAACGGGCCGCCGAACTGGGCGTACAGGTCCGCCGGGGGCACGAGGTGACCGGGCTGACCCAGGAGGTCGACGACGTACGCGTGACGTTCTCCGACGGCACGACCCTGCGCTGCCGTTACCTGGTCGGCGCGGACGGCGGACACAGCATCGTCCGCCGGCTGGCCGGGATCGGCTTCCCCGGCGTGTCGACGGACCGCACCGTCTCCCGTACCGCCCAGGTCAGCCTGCCCGCGGAGCTGATCGACGCGGCGACCGGCGGCCTCGTGATCCCCGGGTACGGCACCGTCGCACCGTTCCAGCACACCCGTACCGAACGGGGACTGATCGCGTGGGCCCCCTTCACCGGGCGTCCGGCGGGCCTCAGCACGATCGAGTGGCCCGAGTCGACGCGGTTCGACGGGCCGCCGACCCTCGCCGAGTTGCGGGCCAGCGTCGCCCGGGTGCTCGGGGTCGACGTGCCGATCGACCCGCCGGCCGGCCCCGGGCCGCACCTGCTGCGCCGCCTGGTGGGTGGCAACACCCGGCTCGCCGAGCGGTACCGCGCCGGCCGGGTGCTGCTGCTCGGCGACGCCGCCCACGTGCACTCGGCGATCGGCGGGCCCGGACTCAACCTCGGCCTCCAGGACGCGGTGAACCTGGGCTGGAAGCTGGCCGCCCAGGTGCACGGCCGGGCCCCGGCCGGGCTGCTGGACTCCTACGAGGCGGAACGCCGGCCGGCCGCGCAGCGGGTCACCATGTCCACCCAGGCCCAGTCGGCGCTGATCGCCCCCGGCAGCGAGGTCACCGCGCTGCGGGTGCTCCTCGGTGAACTGCTCGACCGGCCGGAGAACGCGGCCCACGTCGCCGCCCTGCTGGCCGGGGCGGACGTCCGCTACCCGATGGGTGCCGCGGACGGGTCGCTGGTCGGCCGTTTCGCCCCCGACCTGGTGTGGCACACCGACGCCGGCCCGGTCCGGCTGGCCGAGCTGACCCGGACCGCCCGGCCGCTGCTGCTCGACCCCACCGGTGTGCACGCCGGGGCGGCCGGGCCGTGGCGGGACCGGGTCGACGTGCTCACCGGACGGTTCACGTCGGACGGCGCGACGGCCGACGCGCCCGGCGACGCCATGCCGACCGCGCTGCTGCTGCGCCCGGACTGCTACGTAGCCTGGCAGTCCCCGCCGGACGTGCCGGACGCTGACGGGTTGACCGCCGCGCTCGCCCGCTGGTTCGGCCCGCCGGGCACCGACCGGTCCTGACGGGGTTCGGCCGGCCCGGCGGGGGAGGGTGCCGGGCCGGCCGATGCGGAGCGTCGGGTCAGTCCCGCTGGATGACCATCCCGGCGCCCACGGTGCGGTTGGTGGTCTCGTCGATGATGACGAAACCGCCAGTGGTGCGGTTGCGGTGGTAGTCGTCCACCAGCAACGGCACGGTGGTGCGCAGTCTGATCCGGCCGATCTCGTTGAGCGCGAGCGCGGTGCTGGTCTCGTCCCGGTGCAGGGTGTTGATGTCGAGCCGGTAGTGCAGCTCGCGGACGATGGCACGCGCCGAACGGGTGGTGTGCTTGACGACGTACCGGCCGCCGATCTCCAGCGGGCGGGTCTCGTCCATCCAGCAGACCATCGCCTCGATGTCCTGGGCGACGGTGGGCGTGTTGTTCGGCCGGCAGATCATGTCGCCCCGGGAGACGTCGATCTCGTCGTCGAGGCGGACGGTGACCGACATCGGGGGGAACGCCTCGTCGACGGGGCCGTCGGCGGTGTCGATGGCGGCGATCCGGCTGGTGAACCCCGAGGGCAGGACCATCACCTCGTCGCCGGGCTTGAGCACGCCGGAGGCGACCTGCCCGGCGTAGCCCCGGTAGTCGGTGACCGTGGTCGACTGCGGGCGGATCACGTACTGCACCGGGAACCGGACGTCGACCAGGTTGCGGTCCGAGGCGATGTGCACGTGCTCCAGGTGGTGCAGCAGCGACGGCCCCTCGTACCAGGGCATGTTCTCCGACCGGGTGGCGATGTTGTCACCCTGGAGCGCCGACACCGGGATCACCGCGAGGTCGGGCACGTCGAGTTTCGCCGCGAAGGCGGTGAACTCGTCGGCGATGCGTTCGAAGACCTCCTGGGAGAAGTCGACCAGGTCCATCTTGTTGACGCACAGCACCAGGTGCGGCACCCGCAGCAGCGAGCACAGGAACGCGTGCCGCCGCGACTGCTCCACCAGCCCCTTGCGGGCGTCCACCAGGACCAGGGTGAGGTCGGCGGTGGACGCGCCGGTGACCATGTTGCGGGTGTACTGGGTGTGCCCGGGGGTGTCGGCGATGATGAACTTGCGCCGGGGCGTGGCGAAGTACCGGTACGCCACGTCGATGGTGATGCCCTGTTCCCGCTCGGCCCGCAGACCGTCGGTGAGCAACGCCAGGTTGGTGTACTCGTCGCCCCGGGCCGCGCTGACCGCCTCCACCGCGGCCAACTGGTCGGTGAACAACGACTTCGTGTCGTACAGCAGCCGCCCGATCAGGGTCGAC
>NZ_JAFEUO010000018.1:0-15027 GCF_016900955.1 Micromonospora humidisoli | reverse complement strand
CCAGCTCAATCGCGTCACGCTGAAACTCTTCCGTGTACTTCGATGGACGCCCCAACGGGGACACCCCTTCCTCTGGACCAACATCCAGTCTCAGGGTGTCCACATCTCAGGGGGAAGCCCAGTATTACGGTCCGCCGCGCCCGTGACCCAGCGTGACGACCGGTCGCCGGACAGGCCCCGGCGCTCCCCGCCGCCGCAGCGGCAGCGGCCCGTCGCGAGGCCGGCCCGGAAACCAGGCCGAACACCACGCGCGCCCGACACGGGACCGGGCCGCAAAACCGCCCACTGCCTCAGAGCGCCACGATCGCCGCCGTCTCCGCCGGCAACTCCACCCGGTCGCGCATCACGGTGACGCCCTCCCCGGTGGTGAGCAACACCCGACGGGCCACCCCGGGCAGGGTGACCCGCTGCGGCCGGCCGGCGAGGTTCGCCACCACCAGGCACCCGCCCCGGCGGACCACCAGGAACTGGTCGCCGTGGCGCACCTCCATCCGGTGCAGACGGGGGTCGGACAGGTCGGCCCGGCTCTTGCGCAGCGCGATCAGCCGCCGGTAGAACTCGTACATCTCGCGGTGTTCGGGTTTGCCCAGCTCGGCCCAGTCGAGCCGGGACCGCAGGAATGTCTGCGGATCCTGCGGGTCGGGCACGTCACCGGGCGGCCAACCGTGCGCGGCGAACTCCCGCCGCCGGCCGGTGGCCACCGCCGCCGCCAGCTCCGGCTCGGGGTGGCTGGTGAAGAACTGCCACGGGGTGCTCGCCGCCCACTCCTCCCCCATGAACAGCATCGGGGTGAACGGCGCGGTCAGCAGCAGCATCGCCCCGACCCGCAGCAGCGCGGGCGACAACCCGGCGGAGATCCGGTCGCCGGTGGCACGGTTGCCGACCTGGTCGTGGTTCTGCAGGTACGCCACGAACCGGTGCCCGGGGACGGTGTGCCGGTCCACCGGGCGGCCGTGGGTGCGGTTGCGGAAGCTGGACCAGGTGCCGGCGTGGAAGAACGCCCCGGTCAACACGTCGGTCAGGCACTCCAGTGAGCCGAAGTCGCCGTAGTAGCCCTGGCGTTCCCCGGTGAGCAGGGTGTGCAGGGCGTGGTGGGCGTCATCGTTCCACTGCGCGTGCAGGCCGTAGCCGCCCGCCTCCCGGGCGGTGATCAGCCGGGGGTCGTTGAGGTCGGACTCGGCGATCAGCGACAGCGGCCGGCCCAGGTGGGTGGCGAGCGACTCCACCTCGACCGCCAACTGCTCCAGGACATGCACCGCCCGGGAGTCGGGCATCGCGTGCACGGCGTCGAGCCGCAGGCCGTCGACGTGGTAGTCACGCAGCCACATGAGCACCGAGTCGATGATGTAGCGGCGTACCCCGTCGGAGTGCGGGCCGTCCAGGTTGACCGTGCGGCCCCACGGGTTGCTCTGCTCGCTCAGGTACGGCGCGAAGCTCGGCGCGTAGGCCCCGGAGGGCCCGAAATGGTTGTAGACGACGTCGAGGATCACCCCCAGCCCCTTGGCATGGGCGGCGTCGACCAGGCGTTTCAGCCCGTCCGGCCCACCGTAGGGTTCGTGCGGGGCGAACCAGCACACCCCGTCGTAGCCCCAGTTGTGCTCGCCGTTGAACGCGTTGACCGGGAGCAGCTCGATCAGGTCGACGCCGAGGTCGACCAGGTGGTCGAGGCGGCCGATCGCCGCGTCGAAGGTGCCCTGGGGGGTGAACGTGCCGATGTGCAGCTCGTAGAGGATGCTGCCGGGTAGTTGACGGCCCGTCCAGCCCTGGTCGGTCCAGTCGAAGGCGGCATGGTCGTAGCGCCGGCTCGGCCCGTGCACCCCGGCCGGCTGCCACGCCGAGCGCGGGTCGGGCAGCGGGGTGTCCTCGTCGTCGAGCAGGAAAGCGTAGTCGGTGCCGGGGCCGGCGTCGGGCACCTCGACCCGCCACCACCCGTCCGGCCCGATCCGCATGTCGTGGTCGGCGACGCCGGGCAGGCGCAGCCGCAGCCGGGCGACGTCGGGCGCCCAGACGGTGAACTCGGTCATGCGGCAGCCTCCGCGGGGTCGGTGGGAGCCAGCAGGGCGGTGGGCGCGAGCAGAGCCACCGGATAGCTGCCCAGCAGATCATGAAGGAGCAGCTCAGACCCACTGTAGACCTGACCGGTGAACACGTCGGTAACACTGTTGCCGGGCATCGACAGGCGGGTGTCGCGCCAGCCGCCGTCGCGGGCCAACCCCACCGGCAGCCGGGTGGCCACCGCGACCGCCCCACCCCGGTCGAAGGCGACCACGTGCGCGGCGGCCGGCCCGTGCGCGGCCACCGGCCGGTAGCCGTCGAACAGTTCCGGGTGGTCGCGGCGCAGCCGCAGCGTGCGCGAGACCACCAGCAGCTTGGCCGCGCCGTCGGCGGTCACCGCCGGCTGCCAGCCGGCATCGAGCCGGGCCAGCAGCTCCCGGCGTACGGCGAAGTCGACCGGGCGGCGGTTGTCCGGGTCGACCAGGGAGTTCTCCCACAACTCGGTGCCCTGGTAGGTGTCGGGCACCCCGGGCATGGCGAGCTGCACCAGCTTCTGCCCGAGCGCGTTGGACCAGCCGGCCGGGGTGATCCGGTCGGTGAACGCGGTGATCTCGGCGTGCAACTGCGGGTCGTCGTACATCCGGTCGACCAGGGCGTGCAGATCGCGTTCGAAGGTCGGGTCGGGGTCGGCCCAGCTCGTCGCGACCGACGCCTCCCGGGCGGCCTTCTCCACGTACGCGTGCAGCCGGTCCCGGTCGATCGGCCAGGCGCCCACGGCGGTCTGCCAGACCAGGTGGGCGAAGGCCGGATCGGCCAGCGGTGCGCGGGCCATCCAGTCGCCGACCTGCTCCGCCCAGCGGGCCGGCAGCTCGGCGAGCACGGCCAGCCGGGCCCGGACGTCCTCACCGCGCTTGGTGTCGTGGGTCGACAGCGTGGTCATGCCGGCCGGCCAACGGACCTGCCGGGCGGCGGCGAACCGGTGGAACTCCGCCGGCGGCACCCCGAAGTGGGCGGGTGAGCCGCCGACCTCGTTCAGCGCCACGAACCGGCTCCACCGGTAGTAGGCGGTGTCCTCCACCCCCTTGGCCATCACCGCGCCGGTGAGCTGCGGGAACCGGGCGGCCAGCTCGTGCTCGGGACGGCGCAGCAGCGCGGTCACCGCATCCAGGGTGGCGGTGAGGTCGGGTCGACGCCGGCCCGCCTCGGCGCGGGCGGCGGCCAGGTGCCGGGCCCCGTGCGGCGGGTAGCCCCGGTAGACCGGGAAGCAGGCGGCAAGCTCCGCCAGGGCCGCCCGGGTGGCGTCCCGGTCGAGCTCCGGGGCGAGCGCGGCGAGCCGACTCAGCTCGGCGGCGAGCAGCCGGGTGGCGGCGGCCAGCTTGGTGGCGTGGGTGAGGTCCTGCCAGGAGGTGTGGTGACCGGTGAGCCGGGCGTCGAGGGCGGTGAAGTCGCCCTCCGCGCGCCCGTCGACGAACAGCCCGCAGACCGCCGCCAGCGCGTCGTAGCCGGTGGTGCCGTCCACCGGCCAGTCCGGCAGCTCCTCGCCGTACTCCAGGATCTTCTCCACCACCAGCCAGGCGTGCGGGGCGGCGGCGCGCAACCTGGCCAGGTAGCCGGCCGGGTCGCGCAGGCCGTCGGGGTGGTCGACCCGGATGCCGTCGACCTCACCGGCGGACACCCAGCGCAGCACCTCGGCGTGGGTGGCGTCGAAGACCGCCGGGTCCTCCACCCGCAGCCCGGCCAGGTCGGACACGGCGAAGAACCGGCGGTACGTCAGCTCGGTGTCGCCGCGCCGGCAGGAGACCAGCTCGTAGTGCTGCCGGTCGTGCACCTCGCGGGGGCTGCCCGCGGCGGTGCCGTCGGCGACCGGGAACCGGTGCTCGTGGTAGCGCAGCTCCCCGTCGACCAGCTTGAGGTCGTCGACGGCGTCGGGGCTGTCGGCGAGCACCGGCAACAGCAGCCGGCCCCGCTCCCAGTCGATGTCGAACCAGTCGGCGTACGCCGAATCCCGACCCCGGCGCAGCACGTCCCACCAGGCCGGATTGGCGGCCGGCTGGGCGACCCCGGCGTGGTTGGGCACGATGTCGACGACCAGGCCCAGCCCGGCCGCCCGCAACGCGCGGACCAGCCGTTGCCGGCCGGCCTCCCCGCCCAGCTCCGGGTTGACCGCGCGGTGGTCGACCACGTCGTAGCCGTGCGTGGAACCGGGGGTCGCGGTGAGCAGGGGGGCGCTGTAGAGGTGGGTGACACCCAGCGCGGCGAACCAGTCGGCCAGCCCGGCGGTGGTGTCGAGATCGAACCCGGGTCGGACCTGGACGCGGTAGATCGACCCGACCGTCGCCGTCGAGTCGGGTCGGGTCTGTGCGGGCATGTCAGACCGTCCTCTCCAGGACCACCAGGGAGCGGTCCGGCACGCAGACCGTGCCGCCCGCCTCGACCACCGTCGGCTTCTCCGGTTCGGGTTCCGCCGTGCTGATCACCAGCTCCCAGCGCTGGCCGAACTCCGCGCCGGGCAGGGTGAAGTCCAGCGGCGCGTCGTGGGCGTTGAAGCAGAGCACGAACGATGAGTCGCGGTGCCGCTGGCCGTACTGGCCGCGTTCGGGGATGCCGTCGCCGTTGACGAACAGGGCCACCGAGCGGCCGAAGTCGTTGCCCCAGTCCTCGCCCGTCATCTCCCGGCCGTCGGGGGTGTACCAGGCCAGGTCCGGCAGCCCCGTCCCGGCGTTGCGGCCACCCACCGGCAGGCCGGTGAAGAACCGGCGGCGGCGGAACACCTGGTGCCGGTTGCGGAAGTCGGTGAGCCGCCGGACGAAGGCCAGCAGTTCGTCGTCGGCGTGTTCCCAGTCCACCCAGGCCAGGTCGCTGTCCTGGCAGTAGGCGTTGTTGTTGCCACGCTGGGTGCGGCCCAGCTCGTCGCCGTGGCCGATCATCGGCACGCCCTGGGAGAGCATCAGGGTGGCCAGGAAGTTGCGCCGTTGCCGGGCGCGCAGGGCGGTGACACCCGGGTCGTCGGTCTCCCCCTCGACGCCGCAGTTCCAGGACCGGTTGTGGCTCTCGCCGTCGCGGTTCTCCTCCCCGTTGGCCTCGTTGTGCTTGTCGTTGTACGAGACCAGGTCGTTGAGGGTGAACCCGTCGTGGCAGGTGACGAAGTTGATGCTGTGGAAGGGGCGGCGGCCGTCGTCCTGGTAGAGGTCGGCCGAGCCGGAGATGCGGGAGGCGAACTCGGCCAGGGTGGCCGGCTCGCCCCGCCAGAAGTCGCGCACCGTGTCGCGGTACTTGCCGTTCCACTCCGTCCACAGGGGTGGGAAGTTGCCGACCTGGTAGCCGCCGGGGCCGACGTCCCACGGCTCGGCGATCAGCTTCACCTGGCTGACCACCGGGTCCTGCTGCACCACCTCGAAGAAGGTGGACAACCTGTCGACCTCGTAGAACTCGCGGGCCAGGGTGGCGGCGAGGTCGAAGCGGAACCCGTCGACGTGCATCTCGGTCACCCAGTAGCGCAGCGAATCCATGATGAGTTGCAGCGAGTGCGGGCTGCGCACGTTGAGGCTGTTGCCGGTGCCGGTGTAGTCGACGAAGTAGCGTCGGTCCTCTTCGGACAGCCGATAGTAGCTCGGCGCGTCGACGCCCTTGAAGCTCAGCGTCGGGCCCAGGTGGTTGCCCTCGGCGGTGTGGTTGTAGACCACGTCGAGGATGACCTCGATGCCGGCGGCGTGCAGCGCCTTGACCATGCCCCGGAACTCCTGCACCTGCTGGCCGAGCCGGCCCAGCGCCGAGTAGCCGTGGTGCGGGGCGAAGAAGCCGATGCTGTTGTAGCCCCAGTAGTTGCGCATGCCCAGGTCGGCCAGCCGGTGGTCGTGCACGAACTCGTGCACCGGCATCAGCTCGACGGCGGTCACCCCGAGCTGCCGGAAGTAGTCGATCATCACCGGGGAGGCGATCGCCGCGTAGGTGCCGCGCAGTTCCTCCGGGATGCCGGGGTGGCGCATGGTCAGCCCGCGCACGTGCGCCTCGTAGATCACCGAGTGGTGGTACGGGGTGCGCGGCGGCCGGTCGTTGCCCCAGTCGAAGTACGGGTTCACCACCACCGACTTGGGCATGAACGGGGCCGAGTCGGTCTGCGACATCCGGTCCGGGTCGCCGCCCAGCTCGTAGTCGTAGACCGCGGGGTCCCAGGTGACCTCCCCGTCGACCGCCTTGGCGTACGGGTCGAGCAGCAGCTTGTGCGGGTTGCACCGGACCCCGTTGGCCGGGTCGTACGGGCCGTGCACCCGGTAGCCGTACCGCTGGCCCGGCTCGATCCCCGGGATGTACGCGTGCCAGACGTACGCGTCGACCTCACGCAGCTCGACCCGGCGCTCGGCGCCGGTGTCCCACTCGTCGAAGAGGCACAACTCGATCTTCTCGGCGACCTCCGAGAAGATCGCGAAGTTGGTGCCCATCCCGTCATAGGTGGCGCCCAGGGGGTAACGCTCACCCGGCCAGACCTGCATGTCGCTCCTTAGGCCCATGATCATGAGCGCACCGGCCGGGTCGGAGACCGCCGGTGCGCACGCCGCTAATGCCCCGCGCCCGGTCCGGCCAATCCACCCGTTCGGACGGCGCCCGACATCCACCCGTCCGAGGGGTCACGCACCGTCGGGTGTCGTCCGTCACGATAGGCCCTTTCGAGATGCGCCGGGCCGCCCGATGCCCTTTGCTAGACGCGACGCGCCCGCGCGGGCACGTCACCACTCGGCCCTCGGCCACCCCCACCACCGCCCCCTCTCGCCGTCACCGTTGCCGGCGTGATCGCGTGCGCATGGACGGAGATTGATGTGACCACCCTGCGGGTCAGCGAACAGCTCGCGACCGCTGTGGACCGGACCTGCCGGCCCACCCCCTCCTCCCGGCCCCCGGTCCCCCAGCAGGGCGGCGGCTCCGGCGTGCCCCCGCGTACCCGGCGCATCCTGATGCTCTCCTGGGAGTACCCGCCGGTGCTGGTGGGCGGGCTCGGCCGGCACGTGCACGCCCTGTCGGTGGCGCTGGCCGCCGCCGGGCACGAGGTCACCGTGGTCACCCGGCACACCGACGGCGCGCCGCTGGAGGAGTACGCCGACGGCGTGCGGATCGTCCGGGCGGCCGAGGACCCGGTGACCTTCCCGCTGGCCACCGACTCGTTGCTGGCCTGGACGATGGCGTTCAACCACACGCTGACCCGGGCCGCGCTGCGGGCCGCCGAATCCGGCGCGTACGACGTGATCCACGCCCACGACTGGCTTGTCGCACACACCGCCATGACGCTGCGCGCCCACCTGGACGTGCCGCTGGTCAGCACCATCCACGCCACCGAGGCCGGCCGGCACCAGGGCTGGCTGCCGGGCGAGATGAACCGCACCATCCACGGGGTGGAGCAGTGGCTGGCCGCCGAGTCCGGCCGGGTGATCGTCTGCTCCGGCTACATGCGCGACGAGGTCAACGCGCTGTTCGACGTGCCGATCGGCCGGGTCGACGTGGTGCCCAACGGGGTCGAGCCGCACCGGTGGAAGGTACCGGCCTCGGCGGTCACCTCGGCCCGTGCCCGGTTCGCCGGGGACGGGCCGCTGGTCACCTTCGCCGGGCGGCTGGTCTATGAGAAGGGCGTCCAGCATCTGCTCGCCGGCCTGCCCCGGCTGCGCGAGCGGCACCCCGGGCTGCGGGCGGTGATCGTCGGCGACGGGCCGTACAAGGCCGAACTGGAGGCCGAGGTGCACCGGCTCGGGCTCGGCGGCACGGTCGCCATGCCGGGCTTCCTCGGCGGCACCGACCTGCCGGCCGTGATGGCCGCCTCGGACTGCTTCGCGGTGCCCAGCATCTACGAGCCGTTCGGGATGGTCGCCCTGGAGGGGGCGGCGGCCGGTGCCCCGCTGGCGGTGTCCGAGACCGGTGGGCTGGCCGAGATCGTCGAGCCGGGGGTGACCGGGGTGACCTTCGCCCCGGAGGACCCGGCCGACCTCACCGAGGCCGTGCACGCGCTGCTGTCCGACCGGGAACGCGCCAGGGTGCTGGCCCGCCGGGCCCGTGCGATGGTCCACGAGCAGTACGGCTGGTCGGCGATCGCCGCGCGCACCGCGACGGCGTACGCCTCGGCGATCGCCGGGGACGCCGCGTTCACCGCCCGGCGTGCCGAGCAGCGGATGGCCACCGGTCGGGTCACCGCGCCGGTCCCGGCGGGCAACCTGCTGGTCGCCGCCGGCCTGCGCTGAGCCCGCCGTATCCACGACAAAGGCCGCCGACCCGCGACGGGTCGGCGGCCTTCGTGCGTGACCGGGAGGGTCAGCGCTGCCCGATGGCGGTGAACTCCCGCTCCGGGGCGCCGGTGTAGATCTGCCGGGGCCGGCCGATCTTGGTCTCCGGGTCGCTGATCATCTCGCGCCACTGGGCGATCCAGCCGGGCAGCCGGCCGAGTGCGAACAGCACCGTGAACATCTTGGTGGGGAAGCCCATGGCCTTGTAGATCAGGCCGGTGTAGAAGTCCACGTTCGGGTAGAGCCGGCGGGACACGAAGAAGTCGTCGGCGAGCGCGATCTCCTCCAGCTGCATGGCCAGGTCCAGCAGCGGGTCCGGCTTGGACATCCGGTTGAGCACGTCCTGGGCGGCCTTCTTGACGATGGCGGCCCGCGGGTCGTAGTTCTTGTAGACCCGGTGGCCGAAGCCCATCAGCTTCACGCCGTCCTGCTTGTCCTTGACCTTGCGGACGAAGGACGCGACGTCGCCGCCGTCGGCCTCGATCTTCTCCAGCATCTCCAGCACCGCCTGGTTCGCCCCGCCGTGCAGCGGGCCGAACAGGGCGTTCACCCCGGCCGAGACCGAGGCGAAGAGGTTGGCGTTGCTGGAGCCGACCAGCCGGACGGTGGAGGTCGAGCAGTTCTGCTCGTGGTCGGCGTGCAGGACGAGCAGCATGTCCAGCACCCGGGCCACCACCGGGTCGACCTCGTACGGCTCGGCGGGCACGCCGAAGGTCATCCGCAGGAAGTTGTCCACGTAGCCCAGCGAGTTGTCCGGGTACAGCAGCGGCTGACCGATGGATTTCTTGTAGGCGTACGAGGCGATGGTGGGGACCTTCGCCATCAGCCGGACCGTGGACATCTCCACGTGCTCGGAGTCGAACGGGTCCAGGCTGTCCTGGTAGAAGGTGGAGATGGCGCTGACCGCCGAGGACAGCACGGCCATCGGGTGGGCGTCCCGGGGGAAGCCGTCGAAGAACCGGCGCATCTCCTCGTGCAGCAGCGAGTGCCGTCGGATCCGCTCGCTGAACTCGCCCAGCTGCTGCCGGGTGGGCAGCTCACCGTAGATGAGCAGGTACGAGACCTCCAGGAAGGAGGACTTCTCGGCCAGCTGATCGATCGGGTAGCCGCGGTACCGCAGGATGCCCGCGTCACCGTCGATGTAGGTGATCGCGGAAGAGCAGGAGGCGGTGTTCACGAAACCGGGGTCGTATGTTGTCATTCCGGTTTCCTTGAGCAACTTACTGACCCCGATGCCCGCAGGGCCCTCGACCGCGCCCTGCACCGGCATCGAAAGCTGCCCACCGGGGTGGTCGAGCTTCACTTCCGTCATGTGGTTCCTCGCTTCGCCGGCGAATCTTCGTTGAATTGCCTTCGCTTTTACCGTAATCGCGGTCGCGGGGATACCGCCCGCCGTGGTTCTGCGGTGAGGTATGCGTCACCCGTTTCCCGACCCGGCGGCCCGGAAACCCGCCCGGCGCGGGCGGGTCAGCCGGGAACGGACGCCCGGAACGGCACGGTAGAAAGCGGCGAAAGCCGACGAAAGATTAGGAAAGTGTCAACCGGCGCAACGTACCGTCGGCACCCACCCGGTAGAGGTCCAGCCGGTTCGCCCCGGGCCGGAAAAGATGGTCGTCGGGGAGGAACGCCGCGAACCGGCGACCCCCCGGGTCCGCGGGCACCACCGGGACGACCGCGCCGACCCGGCCGTTGACCGCGACCGCGAGCAGCGTGCCGTCGGGCACCTGCCGGGGCACGGTCCCCCACACCAGGGCCGGCAGCTCCCCCGCCGCCGGATCGACGTGGTCGAACGCGCCCAGGTGCGCCACCGAGGCGGTGCCGTCCGTCGGCTCCTCCCCCACCGTCGTGCCGACCAGCGGGTGCGGGACGGACGGCGCGGGACGGGTCGGCACCCCGCCGGGAAGAACCACCCGCTCACCGGGCCGGTCGTAGAAGTACTTCTCGGTCCGCTCCCGGGCGGGCTGCTCCGCCGACCGCCCGTCCAGCCGCCACGGGACCCGCACGTGCACCGCGTCGGCGATCGTGGGCAGCAGGTCCACGTGCTCCCAGTTGCGGTCGTCGACCCGGCCGGCGCGCTGACCTGGCTGCTTGACGAACAGCGGCACCCAGGCCACCTCGCCGGGGGCGTGCTCGATCGCGCCCATCCCCCGCCCCTGCCAGTCCGGGGCGAAGCTCACCCCGTGGTCGGCGGTGAGCACGACCAGCGACCTGTCGTACAGGCCCGTGGCGCGCAGCGTCCGCAGCGTCTCGCCGACCAGCCGGTCGGTGTACCGCAGCTGGGCCAGGTGCCGGGCCCGGGCCAGGTCCGCCCAGCCCGCGCCGTCGTTGGGCAGGTCGTCCGGTGCGTCGTACCGCGCCCCGGACGGCAGGAACGCCCACGGCGCGTGCGGCATCAGCAGGTGCAGGAAGTGCAGGGTCGGCCGGTCGGCCGGACGCAGCCCGGCCAGGAAACTGGTGAACCGCACCGGCTGGTTGTCGTTCAGGCTGTCCCAACGGAACTTCGGGTCGGCCGGGACCGGTTCGGCGGCGTCCAGGCCCACCTCGGCCGCGGTCTGCTCCCGGAACGACTCCTGCGGGTCGATGCGGCTGTCCACCGGGGCGGCGATCCGGCCCAGCAGCGCGCCGCTCTCCCGCACCAGCACGCCGAGCCCCTGTTCGGGGGCGACCGGCTGGTCACAGCGGCTGGGCGGGCAGAGCCGGGTGATGCTCTCCTGCGCCCGGATGTCGTACAGGCCGCCGAGGGCGGTGAAAAGGTTGTCCGGGTACTGCGAGTAGTGCGGGGCGGACGGGGTCGACGGGTAGCGGCCGGTCAGCATCGCCGGCAACGCGTACGGCGTCCACCCGCTGACGCCTGTCGCGTTGCGGTACCAGGTCGAGCCACCGGCCAGCTCGGCGAAGTTCGGGTAGCGGGCCGCGTCGATCCGTCCGTCCGGGCCGAGCAGCGACACCAGCGGCAACTCGTCCAGGACGATCATGACGACCGGCGGGTGCGAGCCCGGACCGGCCACCCCGGCGGCACCCTCGTGCGCGCGGGGCAGCACCACCGCCGAGGCGGGCGAGGCGAACAGGAACAACCCGACGAAGACCAGCGGCCCGAGGGCGGCCACCCGCAACACCCGGCCGGGCAGCGACCAGCGCCGGTGTGCCACCGCCCCGGCCACCCCGGCCAGCACCGCCACCACCACCAGCGGTACGCCCCGCAACGGCGTCACCTGCCGGCCCACCTGCACTGCCAACGCGGCCAGCAGCAGCCCGACGAGCACCGTGTGGGCACCCGCCCGGACCCGGGCCCCGGCCGGCCGGGTCGCCGCCCCGAGCAGCACCACGGCGGCACCGGGCACCAGCGTGACCAGCGCCACCAGCACCAGGACGTCCCTGCTGGTGGCCCGGTGGAACAGGAAGAAGTCGGGACTGCGCCCGAGCACGTCGAGCAACGGCTGGGTGACCACCAGACCGACCAGGGCGACCACCTCCGCCGCCCGGTGCAACTCGACCCGCCGGGCGGACGGCGCGCACCCCTGCGGCGCGGGTGGCGCAACGGAGGCGGGCCGGTTCGGCGCACCGGCGAGGGTCGGCTCAGCCACCCGCCACCGCCTGGTAGAGCGTCCGGGTGCCGGAGGGCAGTTCGCACTGACGCTCGATCCGGCAGTGGGCGTTCAGCAGCCGGGTGAACTCGTCGCGTCGGTAGTCGGGGAAGATCCCGGCCGGCTTGTTCGCCAGCAGCCGCCGCGCCATCGGGTCCTGCGGATCGACGAACTCCACCACCAGCCGGCCACCGGGACGGACGTACCCGACCAACTGGTCGACCACCTCGGCCAGCGGCACGTTGTGGCCGATCGCCAGGTGGTGCACCACGGCGAGGGCGAGCACCACGTCGGCGTGGGCGCGCTCGGCGAACCCGGCCCGTTCCACCCCCCGCCAGCCGCCGCCGGGCGACGGGTCGGCGAGGTCCATCACCAGCGGCAGGATGCGCTGGTCGCCCTCGGCCCGCAGCGCCCGGTAGAGGGCGTCCACCACGGCCGGGTCCTGCTCGACGGCAACCACCTGGGCGGCGTGCCGGGCGGCGATCCGCGCGTACCGGCCGTCGTTGGCACCGAGATCGAGCACCAGCCCGGCGGCGACGCCCGCCACCGCCGCCTCGACGAAGCTCTCCTTGGCGGCCCGGTCCGCCGTGGTGTAGCCGCAGGTGCGCTGGTAGTCGACCCAGTGGCCGCCGGCCACCCGACGGTCCAACCGACGGACCAACCGCGTCAACCGTCGTACGGTGGCCAGGGCCAGGTCCCGGGAGTAGCCGGCGTCGCGCAGTTGGGCGGCGACGGCGCTGCTGCTGGCCCCGGCGTGCCGGGCCTGCATCGCGGCGTGCAGGTGCACGTGCGTCGGCACCCCGGGTAGCAGCCGGCGCACGCCCCGGAACAACGGTCGGAGCTGATCGGGGGTGATGCCGTCGACCCGGGCCCGCAGCCAGGGCTGGAAGTCCACGCCCAGGTGGGCCTGGAGCAGCAGCGGATAGAGCAGGGTCTGGCAGAACTGCCGGTAGCCGGCCCACGGCTCGCCCCCGCCCAGCGGCGCGAACGAGCCGATGTCGATGAAGACGGGTGTGGCACCGCGCCACTGCAGGTTGTAGGCCGACCCGTCCTTGGTGGTGAAGCCCGCCTCCAGGGCCCGGTGCAGGATCTCCAGGTGCAGCAGGGCGGCATCCCGCAACATGCCGAACGACCATTCGTAGGGGTGCGAGACGAACGGGATGCGCTCGTGCCGCAGCACCATCGTCCACCCGGTGTCCGGCAGCGTCGCCGGGTCGGCCGGGACGGTGCCGCAGACCTTGCCCTCGGCGAGTAGCGCGGCGAAGAACTCGCTGCCGGCGAGCGCCTGCCAGTCGGCGGCACCCTGCGGGCCGAGGCCGCGCAGCACCTGGTCGCCCAGGTGGAAGACCCGGTTGGCGGGGTCGCGGAAGGAACCGGGTTCCGGTCGGATGCGCAGGTCGGCGGTGGTCATCGGTACGCCCACCGGTCAGTTGCCGGCGGGCTGACGCGGCTGCCGCTCGGTCGGGGCGGGCTGACCGGTCGCAGCGGGCCCGGTCGCAGCGGGCCCGGTCCCGGAGGGCTGACCGGTCACGGCGGGGTCGGTGGCGGGGGACCCGGTGTGCCCGGCGGTCTGGCCGGACGTGGTGGCCTCGGCGGCTTCGGTGGGCTGGCGGCGGAACCGGGCCGCCACCCGCCGCCAGTAGAGCTTCGCGGCGACCGCTGCGCCCGCTGTTCCGCCGACAACCGCCTGCACGATCAGGCTGCCGGACCCCGCGTCCAGGTAGGCCAGGTGCATCATCGGGCCCGCTCCCTTCCCTCGCCGTCATGGACCGCCGACAGGTGCACCCCGATGGGGTATTTACACCTTAAAGGCGGATTGCTCCCCTGACACCGTACGTCGTCCGGTCCGGCCGCGAGGGGCACATGGTCTCCTCGGCCCGGTCCGTTCCGTTCAAGACCCCGGGGCTCGCCTCGCCCTACCCTGGCCACATGACGCCCCGTTTCGATCTCATCGGCACCGCGGTCAACGACATGGCCCGCACCCTGGAGTTCTACCGTCGGCTCGGGTTGGACATCCCCGCCGGGGCCGACCACGAGGACCACGTCGAGGTGACCCTGCCCGGTGGGCTGCGGCTGGCCTGGGACACGGTGACCATGCTGCGGAGCTTCCACCCCGAATGGACGCCCCCCAGCGGCAGCCCACGCGCCAGCCTCGCCTTCCTGTGCGCCGACCCGGCCGAGGTGGACCGGTACTGGACCATGCTCACCGAGGCGGGTTTCCACGGCGAGGTAGCCCCGTGGGACGCGGTGTGGGGCCAGCGGTACGCCATCCTGCACGACCCCGACGGCAACGGCGTGGACCTGTTCGCGCCCCTCGGCACCACTCCCGGCCGGAGCTGACCGACCGGCTCCACCGTCACGGGACAGGAGCCGATCCCCTGATGTCGCCGCGCTGCCGGACGCCCCCGGGTCTGCCGCGCCCCTCCCACCCCGCCTGCCCGCCTGCCCGCCTGCCCGCCTGCCCGCCTGCCCGCCTGCCCGCAGGAGGATCCGCCCCGAGCAGGGGCAGGGGCAAGCGGGTCACAGGTATGTGGTGCGGGTCCTTTCGACCTGATGACGCTGACGGTTCACCCCGACCGGGCCGCCGTCCGACACGCCCGTTCGCCGCACCTCCCCTGTTCGGTGGGACGACGACACCCGGGTGAAGGTCCCCCTGGCGAGGTGCGGCGGCGCAGGGCCCGTGCCGGCCGGGCGGATTCGGCGACGGCAGCCGGGGCCGGATCCGGCCCCGCAGCATCCAGCGCCCGGCCCGAGACACCCAAGTTCCCGTGGCGCAGCCTGACGACCAAAGGCACCCGAACCCCGACAGCCATCCCGCACATCGGCGACGCACCTGCTCGGCCACCAGGAGCGAGAAGAAACCGCCCCACCTCGGCGCAACCGGACCACCAACCCGGACACAACAACTCGACCACCAGCCCACACATCAGTCACATGACACAACCCGACCACCAGCCCGCCAGACACACCAACCCCATCCGCCAGCCCGTACAGCGACGCGCATGCCACGCCAACCGAAGGGTCCTGCGGCAGGTGGGCGGCTACCACCTGCCGCAGCCCGGTGAGGTTCCCCCCGGGATGTGGACACCGGGTTATGCCGCGATCTGGTGCAGGGTAGCTGGTGTGAGGGTTTGTTCGTAGTCGGCGGGGCTGAGGTAGCCGAGTGTGGAGTGGCGTCGTCGGTG
>NZ_JAFEUO010000017.1:0-25244 GCF_016900955.1 Micromonospora humidisoli | reverse complement strand
CGCCGCCAGCACATTGACCGACACCGCTTCCGGCATCGCCCACCTCCACAACATCATCCTGCTCGGATGACACCGACACCGTTGGCCGGCAACGCCATCACCGAATTACGAGACACCCTTTAGGCATCGCTTCGTGGCGTAGTTCCTGAGGGCCGTGGTGTCGGCGGCCAGTGCCGGCTGGGCGGCGACCACGAGACCGGACGCCACCAAGCCGATGGTCATGGTGACGCGGATCAGGCTGCGGGTGAGCAGGTTCTTCACAGTACCTCCGATGCGAGTGCTTGACGTGAAGGTACGTTGTTACGGAACGTAGCCATCCCGGCCTTGTCGTTGGCTGTCAGAATTAGGCGTTGAGCTGCGCAGACATGAGCAGGCAATGATCGCCGCTTGTCACTGATTGTCAACCGCTAGCGGGGGTTTTCGAGGGGTAAACGGGGGGCCGACAGGACGTCGCCAGGTCCGCCGCGTCCCGCTCCCCATCAGCTGAACACCCGTCACAAGGAACGTTGCGCCCCTTATCCGTCGCGGCACACTTGGCCGAAGCGTGGGGTTCGTGTCGGTGGGGTGATCGATACCGCAACCCCACCCCCACAGCGTGCCCAAGACAGCGTAGCTATCGAATTTCGACCGTAGCCGCGGGCGGTACGGACCTTGCCGGCTGCCCCGCCTGGCCTTCTGGCTGGTGGACCGAAGCGAAACGCGCGTGCTGAGACGGAATCGAACCGTCGACCTACGCTGTCCGAACTGACGGTGCCTGGCTTGTCAACGTTCGCTACGAGCTGCCACTGAGCTGCACAGACGCGATCGCGAGGTGGGCCGTGATTGTCACCGGCAGTCGATGATCAGCAGGAGTTTTCGGGGGGAAAACGGGGGGCCGTTGACCCGTGCCGGGACGATCACGGCCCCGCCAGGGACACCCTATCCGGGCGGCCGTCGCGCCGAAAGCCGGACCGTCATAGGACCCCGGACCGCCCGAATATGTGCAGCTGGTGCCGCGTACCCAACCAAGCGATCCTTGCCCGGTGCGGTGGCCAGGCGCAGCGTGGGATGAGACCGTGCCGTCGGGCGCACGTCTCCCCGTTGCGAACCTCGCCCGGCGCGGTGGCCGGGCGCAGCGCGTCACCAGCAGTCCGACGAGCTGCGCGAGCGCGTTGCGATCCTCGCCCGGCGCGATGGCCGGGCGCAGCGTACTCCGGTCAGCGTGCTCCAGGGCGTGCAGGCGCAGTTGCGATTCTCGCCCGGCGCAGTGGTCGGGCGCAGCACCCGATATCGCGGCCCATATCGAAAACGTCGCGCAGGTTGCGATCCTCGCCCGGCGCGGTGGCCGGGCGCAGCCACGGTGAAGTCGTACCAGACGTGCTCGGTTGCCTCGTGGTTGCGATCCTCGCCCGGCGCTGTGGCCGGGCGCAGCACCGGCACGACTCGATCCCCGCCGTCCGACTCATGGTTGCGATCCTCGCCCGGCGCGGTGGCCGGGCGCAGCGATGTACGTCTCTCCGGTCAGCTTGCGCTGAATCAGTTTCGATCCTCGCCCGGCGCGGTGGCCGGGCGCAGCCCGGTAACCAGCTGCTGCGCGCGACCGTCCCGACGTGGTTGCGATCCTCGCCCGGCGCGGTGGCCGGGCGCAGCGCGACGCCCTTCATGTCGACCTGCCGATGATCGGCCTCGTTGCGATCCTCGCCCGGCGCGGTGGCCGGGCGCAGCACGGGCCTATGCGCCGGGGGCCGGAGGAGTGTTCAAAGTTGCGATCCTCGCCCGGCACGGTGGCCGGGCGCAGCTCGGGCACCGTGACCACGATCGCCCCCGCCTGACGGTTGCGATCCTCGCCCGGCACGGTGGCCGGGCGCAGCTCGGGCACCGTGACCACGATCGCCCCCGCCTGACGGTTGCGATCCTCGCCCGGCACGGTGGCCGGGCGCAGCTCCGGCAGCCGGACGTGTCGGCACTGCCCCGGGTCGCGTTGCGATCCTCGCCCGGCGCGGTGGCCGGGCGCAGCCTGTGCTCTCAGCAGGGGGGCAAGGTGTCCTTGCCCCCGTTGCGATCCTCGCCCGGCGCGGTGGCCGGGCGCAGCGTGGTGGGGATCGTGTACGTGCACCGGTTGGGGCAGTCGTTGCGATCCTCGCCCGGCGCGGTGGCCGGGCGCAGCGCCCGCCAGATCAGCCAGGCGTACCCGCAGATCCCCGTTGCGATCCTCGCCCGGCGCGGTGGCCGGGCGCAGCCACGCTGTGGGTGCTGGGTCGCGCCGGCGACGCGGCGTTGCGATCCTCGCCCGGCGCGGTGGCCGGGCGCAGCCCTGTTCTCGCTGGTCGACGACGAGGGCGAGGAGGTGTTGCGATCCTCGCCCGGCGCGGTGGCCGGGCGCAGCCCGGTCGATCAGGGATTGGTCACCGACGGCACCGAGTTGCGATCCTCGCCCGGCGCGGTGGCCGGGCGCAGCGTCCACGGGCCGATGATGGGCTTGTTGTTGGTGTCGTTGTTGCGATCCTCGCCCGGTGCGGTGGCCGGGCGCAGCACCGCCCCGGCCGGCGTGCGATGGGAACTCGTCGGCCAGTTGCGATCCTCGCCCGGCGCGGTGGCCGGGCGCAGCGACTCGGGGCAGGGCTCCGGGTCGTACCGGTTGCGATCCTCGCCCGGCGCGGTGGCCGGGCGCAGCGCTCCTCCGGGGCGTACCAGCCGTTGAACACCACCGGGTTGCGATCCTCGCCCGGCGCGGTGGCCGGGCGCAGCCAAGGATGCGCTCAACATCAGAGTGCCCGTAGAGCTGTTGCGATCCTCGCCCGGCGCGGTGGCCGGGCGCAGCCTGATCGTGCACGGCCGGTTCAAGACCCGGCAGTACGAGTTGCGATCCTCGCCCGGCGCGGTGGCCGGGCGCAGCAAGTTCCTCGCGGCGGCGAAGGCGATGGGTGTGGAGTTGCGATCCTCGCCCGGCGCGGTGGCCGGGCGCAGCCCCAGTGAAGAGCAGCGCCGTGAGGTCATGGCGGCTCTCGTTGCGATCCTCGCCCGGCGCGGTGGCCGGGCGCAGCCTTACCGACACGGGGGATACCGGCGACCTCCGGGTCGTTGCGATCCTCGCCCGGCGCGGTGGCCGGGCGCAGCCCATTATCGATTTGCCGGAACGCTTCTTCCCGGCACAGTTGCGATCCTCGCCCGGCGCGGTGGCCGGGCGCAGCGCGGCCGGTGGCGGGGACGTTGTCGGGCCGGGCGGGGTTGCGATCCTCGCCCGGCGCGGTGGCCGGGCGCAGCGACCGCCCAGCGACTCCTCGACGACGCAGAGCTGGAGCGGTTGCGATCCTCGCCCGGCGCGGTGGCCGGGCGCAGCATGTCGATTACGACCCGGTCGTATGGGTAGCTCTCGTTGCGATCCTCGCCCGGCGCGGTGGCCGGGCGCAGCGGCAGGGCCTGGCGGTACGACGCCTGCTCAGGGCGTACGTTGCGATCCTCGCCCGGCGCGGTGGCCGGGCGCAGCGCGGTCACGGGGGTGGCGCTCGTCGACGACGGGTCCGTTGCGATCCTCGCCCGGCGCGGTGGCCGGGCGCAGCCGGCGGCACGTTCGCCGACCATCGTGTGGGCGGCGAGGTTGCGATCCTCGCCCGGCGCGGTGGCCGGGCGCAGCACGACCTGGCCCGCGCCCGGGTCGCCCGGCACGAGGTTGCGATCCTCGCCCGGCGCGGTGGCCGGGCGCAGCGACGATGTGGGCGGCCCCGGTGATCTTCTCCCCCCCGAGTTGCGATCCTCGCCCGGCGCGGTGGCCGGGCGCAGCGCGGCCTGGTCGCCGGAATCGGCGCAACGCTCGCAGCGTTGCGATCCTCGCCCGGCGCGGTGGCCGGGCGCAGCAGGCGCTCGACACGCCGACCGACCGGACCCCGTGGACGGTTGCGATCCTCGCCCGGCGCGGTGGCCGGGCGCAGCCTGCGCAAGCCGACCCCGGCCGAACGGGCTGCGGGGCGGTTGCGATCCTCGCCCGGCGCGGTGGCCGGGCGCAGCAGCAGCGGTATGGGGGCCTGCGGTGAAGGCCGGCGGGTTGCGATCCTCGCCCGGCGCGGTGGCCGGGCGCAGCTCCCGGCCGCCTGCTGCCACGTCATGGTCGTGAGGGTAGTTGCGATCCTCGCCCGGCGCGGTGGCCGGGCGCAGCTGGCGCGGTAGTCGGCTTCGAGGCGTTCGCTGCTAGCCCAGTTGCGATCCTCGCCCGGCGCGGTGGCCGGGCGCAGCGCATGTACCTGGTGGCGGCGCACGCCACCGGGTGGGGGTTGCGATCCTCGCCCGGCGCGGTGGCCGGGCGCAGCCGGGGGCGCACTCGTCGTGGACGAGTCGGGCCGGTACGGTTGCGATCCTCGCCCGGCGCGGTGGCCGGGCGCAGCTAGCCCAGCCCCGACGAGGTCGGCCCCGACGCCAGGGCGCGTTGCGATCCTCGCCCGGCGCGGTGGCCGGGCGCAGCTCGGTCCGCTACGGCTACATGCTGCTGCTGCCGACCGGTGTTGCGATCCTCGCCCGGCGCGGTGGCCGGGCGCAGCACTCGCTCAAATTCACCCCGGCCGATCTGTATCCGGTTGCGATCCTCGCCCGGCGCGGTGGCCGGGCGCAGCTCGCTGCTCGCCGGCCTGTTCGTCGCGCGCCGGACCGAGTTGCGATCCTCGCCCGGCGCGGTGGCCGGGCGCAGCGGTTCACGAGCAGCGAATATAGCGATCAGGCGATCCCTCATCGACTTGCTCGCAGTCCGTTTCGTCCATCTGATACAGATTTCTCACCTCGGAACCCTCCGCGTTTCTCGCGTCTACTTGGGGTTCCTAGATCACTAGGGCTCCGCGTGGCTCGATGGGTCGTGGTTTGCCGAGGTGTTCGACGTCGTCGAGGGCGTGGGCTGGTAGGTGGTAGATGCGGATGCTGTCCTGGGTGGGGTCGATGGCGTCTTGGAGGGCGGCGACGAAGCGAACCTTGTCGGTGTCGCGGCAGACTACTTCGAAGACCGATTTTTGTACGCGGTGTCCGTACCCTTCGCAGATCTTGGCGACTTTGCGGAGTCGGCGTTGTCCCTGTGGGGTGACCGTTTCGACGTCGTAGGTGACGAGCAGGTCCACGTTCAGTTCACCGTCCACGGCTGATAGGCGACCGTGTCTCCGCGAAGGTGGCGGGCGAGTAGTCGGGCTTGCACGAGAGGGAGCAGCGCGGCGGGTACCTGGCGGCCGAGTTGGGCGTGGGGCCAGTCGCGTTGTCGGCTCTGTTGCCAGGCGGCCAGCACAGTTTTGCGTCCGTTGTCGGTGAGTCGGTAGGCCTTGTTTGGTAGTTCTTCGAAGTCGGTGGGGGTCAGTTCGCGTCTGTTGAGCATGGTGAGGGCGAGGCGGTCTGCCAGGAGGGGGCGGAACTCTTCCATCAGGTCGAGGGCGAGGGCGGGTTTGCCGGGTCGGACGGCGTGGAGGAAGCCGATGTAGGGGTCGAGTCCGACCTGTTCGAGTGCACCCTGCACGGCGACGCGCAGCATGCCGTAGAGGAAGGAGAGTAGGCAGTTCAGAGGGTCGGTGGGTGGTCGTTTGTTGCGGCCGGATGCCTTCCAGTCGGTGTTGTCGCCCAGGAGGTAGGGCATGGCGGCGAAGTAGTCGCGTGCGGCGATGCCTTCGACGCCGAGGATTTCGTTGGTGCTGGTGGCGGTGGTGAGGAGTTCGAGTCGTCGGGCGAGGAGTTCGGCGGTGGCGCGTAGTGCGGTCTGTCGGTGGCCGCTGGTGTCCCGGGCGGTGCGGAGCAGCACTTGTCGCGCGTTGTGGATTTTGCCGGCGACGAGGGCGATCGCGATGGGGAGTTGGCGTTCCGGTGAGTCGGCGGCGCGGTGTTGGGCTTGGCGTAGCAGCGGGTTGCCGTGGGTGGGGCCGACCAGTCCGGCGCGGAATCGTCCGCTGCCGGTGAGCCAGCTGACGGAGCGGCCGTCGTCGGCGCAGCGCAGGAGCAGGTCGTCGGTGGGGGTTACGCCGCTGAACAGGACCAGGTGGTCGAGTCGAACGAGGGGTAGCAGGTGACGTCCGGGTTGGTCGGGGTGGTAGATGCGCACGGTGTCACCGTCGAGGCGCAGGCTGGTGCCGGGGGTCTGGACGTAGAGGGTGTTGAGGAGTTCAGTCACGCCACTGTCCCAATGGTCGTGGGGTCAACAGGTCGGGTGGGGTCTGCCGTTGGCCGTCGGTCAGTTCGGGGAGGCAGTCCTCGCGTAGGGAGCATCGCCGGCAGCGGGCGTCGTTGCGTGCCGTCGGCAGCGTCGGGGTGTGCAGCAGCCGGCGTACGGCTGTGGTGGCGGCGATGACCCGTTCGAGGAGGTCATGGTCGATGGGTATGGGGTGTCGGCGGCGTTCGGCGACGGAGTAGATGTATCCGGTGGGTACGTCGAAGCCGGCTTCGAGGAGGCAGAGGGCCTGTCCGCCGAGTTGTAGTTCGGCGGGGCCGCCGGGTTTGTAGCGTCCGATCTTGTATTCGACGGGTGTGGCGGTGTTCTTCTCGAACTCGACGACGTCGCAGATGCCGCGTAGGCCGTGGGTGTGGCTCCATACTGGGAGTGACCGGATGGTGGTGAGGCCTCGGCGGCGTTGGATGCCGGGTAGGTCGACGGTGGTGTGGCTCAGGTCGCCGCGTACCGTCTCGACGTTTTCGGTCCAGACGCCTTCGACGTGGATGAGGGCGGTCTGCCGGTGGCAGTAGGCGTAGTGCTCCAGCGCGGACAGCGGCACCTCCCGCAGGTCGGGGGTGCCGCTGTCCGTGGGGTGGTCGTGGGTCACGGCCAGAGGTCGACCAGCTTGGTCAGCTCGATGCCGCCGGGCATCCCCGACTCGTCGATGCTGCGGGTGTAGTCGGTGTGGGCGCGGGCAGCCTTGTCGTCGTCCTTGCGCTTGACGGTGATCCGCTGGGTGAGGGCGGCCGAGGGTGCGGCTCCGAAGGCGTCGGGGTGGCTGAACACGTACAGCCCGCAGAGCTTCATCTCGCCGCGGCTGGCGGCCCGGTCGTGGTCGAACATGACGGTGACGGCCTGCCACAGCGCGGCGAGGTCGTCGCTGGTGACGCCGGTCTTGGCGGCGCGGGGTGCGGAGTAGAACAGGTGGGCGCGGTAGAGGCCGTACGGGACGGTCCACTTGGAGCCGATCTCCGTGCGCTCACCCTTGTCGATGTCGTCCTGGCGGGTCTGGGTGACCCGGGTGATGGTGTGGTCGGTGGGCAGGATCGGATCGATGCTGCGGGCGAAGGTGAGCTGCAGCGGGCCACGGACCTGCCCGGCGCCGCCGCTCTTGCCGGTGCTGAGCACCGCACCGAACATGCGGATGTCGAAGTAGTGCTGGCAGAGCCACTGCTGTGCCGCCGCGCTCTCCGCCGGGGTGGGCTTGTTGCTGATCTTGGGCGGGTTGGCGGCGAAGGCGCCGTCGATCCGGGTGTTCAGGGCGTGGCCGGCTTCGACGAAGATGCCGTAGCGCGAGTCGTCGCCGCGCAGCAGGGACACGGTGTCGCGGATTTTGCGTTTGATGGCCACGTCGGTGACGAGGCCTTGGCCGCTCTCGTCGTCGGTGCGGGGTTGGTTGCCGGCGTCCGGGTCGCCGTTGGGGTTGCCGTCGCTGACGTCGAACAGCAGGACGGCGTCGTGGCGGCGGGTCGGGTCGAGGTGTGCGGCGCTCATGCGTCGTCTCCTTCGTCGTGGGCGGTCGGTGCCACGTCGTCGGGCTCCGGGGGCAGGTCGGTCTTCTTCTTGTTCGCGGCGGCGGCGAGTCGTTCGGCCCGCATCTCGGCGCGCTGCTGGTGGTAGCCGAGGATGAACTGGGCCTTGTCCGTCAGCACCGCAGCGCTGGGGATCGCGTCGAGTTGGACGAACAGGTCGTCGAGTCGCCGCTCGTAGGCGTCCGACCAGGCGGGCCGGCGCAGCGGGCCGCGGAGGCGTTTGAGCCATGCCTGTACGTTGCGGCGGCCGGAGACGATGACGACCTGCGGGTTGTCGATGGCGCGGCCGAAGTAGCGTTCGGCGAAGGTGGTGTTCAGCCGCTGGTCGGCGACCCGGAACACGGTGCGTTGCAGGTCGTCCATGACGGCGAAGATGCGGCCGGACACGTAGGCCGGCTGCTGGTGGGCGACGTTCAAGGTCGGCGTCAGCCTCTCTCGTTCATGCTCGGGCAGGGTCGGGTGACGGCGCAGGGCGAGCCGGATCAGCGCCGCGCGGCCGGGGTCGAGTCGGCCGTCGATCCGGATGCGGTTGATGACGTGGTTGAGCAGCTTCGGCGGCAGCGGTCGCTTGAGCAGCGCGGCGCTGAGCAGCCGGTGGAACAGATCAGGTGGGCGGTGTTCTCCGGACGCGCCGAACTTCGTCCACGTCCCGGGTGCTCCGTTGCGGCCGGCCTCGAACCGCCCCGCAACCCGGGCGAGTTGGGAAACCTTGATGGTGGCCACCTCACCGGTCCAGGCATCCACGATCCGGTGGTCGTCGAACCAGGCCCTGATGTTGTCCTTGACCCGGGAGATCGGCAGCTCGACCCAGTCCCGGACGACGACGCGGGCGACGTTGCCGCCCACGGTCACCGAGCAGTACCGGGACACCTCGTCGAGGGAGGCTTCCGCGCCGCTCGCCGGCCCTGCGACCAGGCGCTGGATGTGGCTGGGGTCCAACTGCTCGACGGTCGCCCACGGGTCGATGGTCGACCCGCCCAGCACCCACCAGGCGAGCCGGGCGTTCTGCCCGGACAGGCTGGTGCTGTGCCGGGGATCGGACAGCAGCGCCGTCAGCGCGGTCATGAACTTCAGTCCGCAGTCGGCGCAGATCGGGGTGTGCGTCAGGAACTTCTGCAACTCGTAGCCGTGGGTGGCCTCATTCATGCTGACCAGCGACGCGCTCTGGGTGGCCCCGGGCACCCACCGTCGAGGAATCTGCTGCGGCATCGTATGGAGCAGCGGCTGCACACGCCCACAGACCAGACACAACCCGGATCGTCCGGAGCCCTTCCGATCGCCGGCTACCCCGGCCCAGAATCGCTGCGCCGCGACAGCGTCCGCCGCGTAGACCCCGTCGACCCAGAAGCCGACCAGGTCTCCCCTGCCCCAGTCCGCCGGCGGTGAAACACGGTCGGCGTGCCCGTCGCGGTAGAAGGCGGCGACAGCCGGGCCAGGACCGTCTGGTTCGGCTGCCGCCCAGTCGGCGATCAGGTCACGGAACGCGGTGTGCTGCTTGGCGACCCGTTCCGGTTTGGCCCCTTCGGACAGCCAACCGAAGACGTACTCTCCCGTGTCGACCGCGAGCGCGGGCGAGATCCCGACGGTCCGGGTCACCGCCGGCACCAGCCGGGGCGCACCGAACCGGGAGTTCGGGTCGTCCTTGTTCGCCGTATCGACCAGGCCACCCCGGGGTACGCCGTCGGTGTCGATCTCCAGGCTCCACCGCACCGCCTTGCGGGAGTAGAACGGCGGAATGACGTCCTCGCTGGTGTCGGCGAACTCCACCAGCCGCTGCAACAGCACTAGACCACCGGCCCTTCCACCGGAAGCGCCAGCTCGATCCCCCGTTCCGGCACGGACAACACCCCGGCCACCACCCGAGCGGCGAACCACTCCATCCGCGGCTGAGCCGACTGCCCGTCGCGGTGGATGGAATGCAGCATGATGCCGATCTCCTCGTTGACATCCGTCCGAGGCGTGTCATCCGGCCAGCCGAACTCCGCACTGAACTCACGCGTGCCCAGGTAGGGCTGCTGGAAGCAGGCCCCTTTCCGGACCCGCCGACGCAACTGATCCCGGTACGCCGCGACCGGCTTGTCCGCGTGCGCCGCCACCTCGACATGAGCATGGATGCGGTACGCCACATCCCGCAGGCACACCGCATTGCGCTGATCACGGTGTGCCGCCGTGTCGACCCGCCGGGTGCCCTTGAGCGCCTCCGCCAACGGGGCGACATCCGAGGTCTCGTTCCGCCGAATCGAGAACTGCCGCACCGGCTTGAGCACCTCGATCGCCACCACCCGGTACCGCATCTCCGGCTTCCAGAAGATCGATTCGAGCACCCCCACAGCAGCAGACGGCGTCATCACCGGATAACTGACCCGCTCCACCTTCAACTCCGGCCGCGAGAACAACGCCGCCTCACCACTGACCTGCACCACCACCGGAAGATCACCCTCCGGGCTCCGCCGCAGAGTCACCCCATTGACCACTTCCATCGTCACCACATAGCCCTCCCACGACAGACCCCTCGCACACACGATCGAAGAAAGACCCCACCACGAAACCGGAGGCCTCCTCGCACACCAGGTGCGACGATCCACGACCAGTGCGACAGGAACGGCCGCACCACGCCGGTTTGCTCCATGAAGGACTGACAAGAATCCGACTCGACTACTTTGGGGCGGAACTCCGTCCGACAAGGACCGGTCAGTCCTGGTCGGACGAAGCCAACCCCCTCCGGGCAACACCCAAGGTTGCGATCCTCAGTACCTAGGCACTGCAGGCCACCAGACCCTGCTAGCGACCCCAAACAGGCTACCAAACTTCCTTGGGTGCTTGAGCCGGACGGAGTCGGCTCAAGCACCCTGTGGTTAGACACCCGCTCCACTGTGGGCTATAAAGATGTCGGCTGGGCGGGCACCGTCCCCAGAAACACGACGGTCCGCTGCGCGAACAGCGGACCGCCCAGCTCCCCTGCCATCCGTGAGGCCGAAAGGAACAAGATGACAGTAGGGCAACGCCGCGCCCACAGGCCACCCGACGAGAGTCAAGAACCCCGGAGCCCCTCCTCCCTCCCGTTACGCTGGGTAGTAATCATGGCGCTGAGCGCTGCGATTGGCATCATGGTCGGCACCGCCGAGAGCCTGCCCACCGGTGTGCTTGCCAGCTTGATCACAGCCGGAGGGCTGCACAAGATCATGGATTGACTGGATTGCCAGGTGAGCGCACGGTGCGCTCACCTGGCGACCTGGAAACGTTAGAAGACGAACTGCTCCAGGTTCGGGTCGAGGTTGATCCCCGTGGAGTTGTCGTACTCGCCGATCCACTCGACCAACGCGCCCCGCCGTACCTCGGTGCCGAGAATCGGTCGCAGGAGCGCCGTCACTCCGGGCTGGCGTAGAACGCTGGGGTGGAGGTTCGTCGTGTAGGCCTGCAAACGACGCAGCTTTGCCAGATCCGGAACCGGTGCGTGACGTAGCTCGACGATGAGCTCCTCCAGCTCATTCCGCAGCTCAAGTGTTACTGCGCCCTGTGGCGTCACCACGTTGACGGCGTCGTCGTCGATCATCCTGAACGCGAGCTTCCGATTCCGCTTTTTAGTGCTCGCATCCATCGGCCCGTCCGCCACGGTCTCGAACTCCCAGCGTTGCCGGGCGTACTGGATGCGTTTGCCGACGTGCTGGCTGTCGGCGAGGTTCAGCATGTCGTACACGTTGCGGTAGTAGCGTCCGAGCGCCGCCACGTCGTCCGGGTCGGCCTTGTCCGGTCCGAACTGACGTCCGGCACAGCCGACCAACGTCTTGTACGAGGGTGGTTGCCCGCCGTCCTGCGGCGCGAAGACGACCACCAGACCACCGTCGGCCATCCGCCCTTCACGGTTGGCTCGCCCGGCTGCTTGCAACAGTGAGTCAGCCGGCGCCATCGCCCGGAACACCACCGGGAAACTGACGTCTACACCAGCCTCGATGAGTTGCGTGGCTACCAACAGGACCCGCTCGTCCTGGTCGAGACGAGTGCGCACCTCATTCAGCACCTGCCGCCGATGCTCTGGGCACATGCGAGTCGATAGGTGCCAGGCCGCCCCTTCCTGTTCCGTGTCGTTCCACCGCTCGAACACTGCCTTCGCGTCCGCCGTCGTGTTCACCACCACCAACGCCGACCGTTCTGCCGCTGCTTGTTCGGCGATATCCGCCAGCGTCGGCTGCGGGTCGAGCTGCCACTTGTATCGCACCCGCCGCAGCTCACTCACCAGCCTCGGGGTGTCGTGGATCAGATCCGTGCATGGCAGGTCCTTGAATTCATCCAACGCCCAGAAACTCGGCTGGGTCGCCGAGGACAGCAGCACGGTCGCATCGAAGTGCCGCACGAGCAGGCGAAGACCATCGAGGATCGGAGCGAGCATGGCATGCGGCAGCGCCTGCACCTCGTCCAACACGATCACCGAGTTGGCCAGGCGATGCACCCGACGCATCGCCGACGGTTTACGCGCGTACAGCGACTCGAAGAGCCGGACGAAGGTCGTGACCACGAACGGCGCATCCCAGTTCTCCGCCGCGAGCCGTGCCCACCGGCCGGCATCCGGATCATCGAAGTTGGCCTGGCTGTGATGTTCGAGGACGACCGGCTCTTCACCTTCCTCGTCCAACAGCCGACGGTATACGGCGGCATTCTGCTCGGTGATGGTCAGGAACGGGACCGCCACAATCACCCGGCGCAACCCGTGCTTCTCCGCATGCCGCAGCGCGAACGCCCCACTCGCCAACGTCTTACCGGCACCGGTCGGCGCACCAAGGCGAAACACCCCCGGCTCGCACTCAGCCGCCGCCAGACAATCCGCGTAGATCTGCTCCCGCAAGGCCGCGATCGGAGAGCCGCCACGTGCGGCGATCTCCGCCCGACGTCGACCCTCGAACCTCTGATAGAGATGACTGAAGTCGGCATCCGCACACACCCGAGGACCGGTCAACCCTTTGAAATGTGCGGAGGTGTCCAAACTGTCCGCATCCACCAACGCGCTGTAACACAGGCGTAGCGCCATCTCCCCCGCCAGCGGATCACCACGCCAATCCATCGGCACGAGAGAACCCAGATCCTGCGGCAGATCGGGCAGCAACACGGGCAACTCGCGCTCAGCGGACGCCACGTCCCCAGACCAGTCAGCCAGCCTCTTCCGCAACGCCTCACGTAGCCCAGGATTATCGACAAGCCCACCATGATGGCCGAAAATCGCCCCAGCAAACGGCCCAAGCCCACGCTCCTGCGCGATCCTGGTCCCCAACGACTTGTGATCAATACCCACCGCTCCCCCAGTGGGCCCGATCACAGCGAGCTTGTCCTGCCACGCACAGGACGCCTTCCCCACGTCATGCAGCGCACCCAGCCAGTACGCCACCTCACCCCCACCAAACGGGGCAGCAAACCGTCGCGCCAGCACCGCAGTGCCACGAAGATGGTCCGCAAGCGAATGCCACCGACCAGAACCGGTAGCAGGACTATGCGCCCGCAGAGAACCCACACCAGACACAAACAACTCCCAAGAATCATCGTTACAGTTCCCTGAGCCAAGTGGTTACCGACCACAGAGCACTGACCCTGTCGGCGACCACCATCGGCTCCTTTCGCGCATGCGGTCGCCACAGTAAAAGTGTTCGACCTGGCCCTCGACATCGAGAACCCCACCCAGTGCGTACCCAGCAGCGCTGGTGAGTACGGAAGGCCGCGATCCTCGCCCGGTCCGTAGACCGGGCGCAGCGTCGCTCCGGCTCACCCGGCCGCCGCCGCTGCGTGCCGTTGCGATCCTCGCCCGGTCCGTAGACCGGGCGCAGCGCGCCACCGGCAGCCGGTGATCCAACGATGGGTCGAAGTTGCGATCCTCGCCCGGTCCGTAGACCGGGCGCAGCCCCACCCGCAAGCGATCAACGCCAGTTCGACCACGGCGTTGCGATCCTCGCCCGGTCCGTAGACCGGGCGCAGCTCGAGCCGTACGAACGGGTGCATGACGTCCGTGGCGGCGTTGCGATCCTCGCCCGGTCCGTAGACCGGGCGCAGCGTCGGTCTCGACGTCGACGCCGGTGGTCTCGACGTCGTTGCGATCCTCGCCCGGTCCGTAGACCGGGCGCAGCGAGTACGCGTCTGGTGGGCGAGCCGGCCGCCGTGGCGTTGCGATCCTCGCCCGGTCCGTAGACCGGGCGCAGCGCGGAGATCCCCGGGCGTACGGTCCCCTTACATGCGGGTTGCGATCCTCGCCCGGTCCGTAGACCGGGCGCAGCCGTCGAGCTTGACCTGGAGGTTGACGGCGTTGCCGCCGTTGCGATCCTCGCCCGGTCCGTAGACCGGGCGCAGCCCCCGGATCGGGGGGATAAACAAGAAGCTCTTGAACTAGTTGCGATCCTCGCCCGGTCCGTAGACCGGGCGCAGCGCCATCTCCGGCCGGTTGTCGGTCGTCTCGTCGGCGGCGTTGCGATCCTCGCCCGGTCCGTAGACCGGGCGCAGCTCGTAGGGTCCGCCGTTCGAGGTGCAGGCGACGAACGGGTTGCGATCCTCGCCCGGTCCGTAGACCGGGCGCAGCCGGCAGACCGCGATCATCCTCGGCATCAACGACCCGGTGTTGCGATCCTCGCCCGGTCCGTAGACCGGGCGCAGCTCGTAGGGTCCGCCGTTCGAGGTGCAGGCGACGAACGGGTTGCGATCCTCGCCCGGTCCGTAGACCGGGCGCAGCCGGCAGACCGCGATCATCCTCGGCATCAACGACCCGGTGTTGCGATCCTCGCCCGGTCCGTAGACCGGGCGCAGCTCCACCCAAGGCGGCGAAGGCGCTGGGGGTGGAGCGGTTGCGATCCTCGCCCGGTCCGTAGACCGGGCGCAGCCCAGCGCGGCCCAGTCAACGCTGCCGCCAGCGCGGTGTTGCGATCCTCGCCCGGTCCGTAGACCGGGCGCAGCCGGTGAAGGTATCCGGGTCGAACGCGTCGTGGTATGAGTTGCGATCCTCGCCCGGTCCGTAGACCGGGCGCAGCCGTCGATGCCCTGCTGCTCAGGCTGGGCAACATGTTCGGGTTGCGATCCTCGCCCGGTCCGTAGACCGGGCGCAGCTCGGCCTCGTCCCGGTCGACCTCGAGGGGCCAGCGGGTGTTGCGATCCTCGCCCGGTCCGTAGACCGGGCGCAGCGATATCCGCCGGAAGATTTTTCGCCACGAGAGTTCCGGTTGCGATCCTCGCCCGGTCCGTAGACCGGGCGCAGCGAGTCCCCCGTCATGGGTGCCCGTATCGACCGGCTCGTGTTGCGATCCTCGCCCGGTCCGTAGACCGGGCGCAGCCACGTCTCCGGCCGGCAGTGGTGGGTGCTGTGGTCGTTGCGATCCTCGCCCGGTCCGTAGACCGGGCGCAGCCTGCGGTTGAGGCCCCACGCCGCGTCGGCCAGCTCGTTGTTGCGATCCTCGCCCGGTCCGTAGACCGGGCGCAGCCCGAGTGCGAGCGGCGCGGCAAGCGCATCCTGGCAGCGTTGCGATCCTCGCCCGGTCCGTAGACCGGGCGCAGCCGACGTAGAGCCCGACGTGATGCGCCGGGGTCCCCCAGTTGCGATCCTCGCCCGGTCCGTAGACCGGGCGCAGCCGGGGCTCCTCAGACGCGGTTGAGGGGGTTGCGGATGTTGCGATCCTCGCCCGGTCCGTAGACCGGGCGCAGCTCAGTCAGGTGATCTCTGCGCTCGGGTCGCCGCCGGTTGCGATCCTCGCCCGGTCCGTAGACCGGGCGCAGCCCGACCACAAAAGCGCCCTGGTCGAGCTGGCGATCTGGTTGCGATCCTCGCCCGGTCCGTAGACCGGGCGCAGCTCGCCGGCCTGAGCGACACCGCCGCCGCCCGCACCAGGTTGCGATCCTCGCCCGGTCCGTAGACCGGGCGCAGCCTCGTGTTCGGCGCGGGCGGCCTTGGCCTTGGTGAGGTTGCGATCCTCGCCCGGTCCGTAGACCGGGCGCAGCAACTCCACCGCCGTCCCCGCCACGTGCTCACGCAGGTAGTTGCGATCCTCGCCCGGTCCGTAGACCGGGCGCAGCTCGCCGGCCTGAGCGACACCGCCGCCGCCCGCACCAGGTTGCGATCCTCGCCCGGTCCGTAGACCGGGCGCAGCCCGGGGGTAGTTTCAGGCCCTTCTCGTGGTGCGTAGTTGCGATCCTCGCCCGGTCCGTAGACCGGGCGCAGCGCGCGGTAGTCGGCTTCGAGGCGTTCGCTGCTAGCCCAGTTGCGATCCTCGCCCGGTCCGTAGACCGGGCGCAGCGCAAATTTTGCTCCCACCGCAGGTCACGAGGCCGGCGCGGTTGCGATCCTCGCCCGGTCCGTAGACCGGGCGCAGCGCGGTAGTCGGCTTCGAGGCGTTCGCTGCTAGCCCAGTTGCGATCCTCGCCCGGTCCGTAGACCGGGCGCAGCTGTCGACCATCTGCGCGATGTCGCCACCGCGCGAGACGATGTTGCGATCCTCGCCCGGTCCGTAGACCGGGCGCAGCCTGCAGAGGGTGAGCCCGATCTCCGGCTGCTGCACTGTGTTGCGATCCTCGCCCGGTCCGTAGACCGGGCGCAGCCTCCGGCATCACCTTGCCGCGCGGCCTGCCCCAACTCCGGTTGCGATCCTCGCCCGGTCCGTAGACCGGGCGCAGCAGCTCTCCACCAGCAGAAATTGACGCTCGCCAGCGAATCACCCAGGCGACGCGAAACCGGTATGTCCCAATCACTCTCATTTCGAGGTTCGGAACCTCCGGCCTTTCCGTGTCCACCAGGGGTTCCTAGATCAGCTACTGGTCAACCTTCAGTATGTTAATGCTGACGCCGCGAGTGGAGATGATGCACCTTCAACCCTCGGACAACGGCGCGACACTGGCGGCTTCTCGCCTACCGCCGGCACCAGCCGAACGCCCCGAAGATCGACAGTAGGGTCAACGCAGTGAACACTTCCCCCACCGCACCGGGAACGTCGAGTGCCGCGACGCTGCGCGAACAACTCGTCAGCACGCTCGAACAGCGCGGCCACATCCGCTCCGCCGCCGTGGCGCACGCATTCCGTACGGTCCCCCGCGAGCAGTTCCTCCCCGGCGTCGACCTGGACACCGTCTACACTCGTCGCCAGATCGTCACCAAACGGGACCCCAGCGGTGCGGCGTTGTCGTCAGCGTCGAGCCCCAGCCTCGTCGCGGACATGCTCGAACAACTCGCCCCACAACCCGGCCACCGCGTCCTGGAGATCGGCGCGGCCACCGGCATCAACGCCGCCCTCCTCGCCGAGCTGACCAGCCCCGACGGCACGGTCGTCACCATCGAACTCGACCAGGACCTCGCCAACGGCGCCCGCGCCAACCTCGACCGCACCGGCTACAACACCGTGACGGTGATCTGCGGCGACGGAGCCCTCGGCGACCCCGACCACGCGCCCTACGACCGGATCATCGTCACCGCCGGAGCCTGGGACATCGCCGCCGCCTGGTGGGAACAACTCGCCGACCACGGCCGCATCATCGTGCCCCTGCGCGTACACGAAAGCGGCCTGACCCGCTGCTTCGCCTTCGACCGCACCAGCCCTACGACGATGGTGAGCGCCACGACGCCACTGGTCTGCGGATTCGTCCCCATGCGCGGCAGCACCGAACACACCGACCACCACGCACGCCTCGACACCGACGTCGTCCTCAAACTCGACGCCACCGACCAACCCGACCGCGCCGCCCTCGCCAAGGCTGTGAGCCACCCCCGGCTCGAACGCTGGACCGGCATCCAGATCAGCGACGCCGACCCCATCGGCCACCTCGACCTGTGGCTCCTCGTCCACGCCAGCAGGCCGTTCGGTCGCCTCGGCGTCGGTGATACCGCCCGCACCAACGGACTGGTCACCCCCGCCTACCGATGGGCCGGTGCCGCCATCTACCACGGCGGCACCATCGCCTACCTCGCCTTCCAAGACACCGGCGACGGCCACCACGAACTCGGCGCGATCGCCCACGGACCCGACGCCAACGCGCTCGCCACCGACCTGACCAACCTGCTCGACCAATGGGACGCCGCAGGCCGCCCCAACCAGCCCACCGTCACCGCCCACCGCACAGGAACCCGACCCGCCGAACCCCGCGATATGAACCGAGCCGACACCACCCTCACGATCTCCTTCTGACCGCACCCTTGCCAGGACTGTGCCCTGTCCCGTCCCGGCGAGCGCAGGCGAGACGGACCGTCTCGGGTATAGCCGGTTCCCGCAGCCGTCACCGGCGGAGGTGGAGTTCTCAGTAGCTGTCCAAACAGGCCAAGATCGACGGAGTGAGGCCCTGGCAAGGCCGGAAGGACCGGAGCCGTTTCGAGCCGATGCTCGATGCAGAGTTCAATACACACCTCGACGAGCTCGGCATTGGCCCAGTGCGCAGCAGATGACCCGGCCGCGACGGGTGTATGCACGGCATGGCCCGAGTTAACTAACAACGTCGTCACCCCCGCCGGGCCCTTCGTCGTATCGGTCGCGGTCTAGGCGGCGATGGGCGCCGGTAGCGGCAGACGCGGAACCCGACCGTTGAGGGCGACATTGCCGCCAAGCAGCACGAGGATCGGCGCGACGGCCATGTCTGGGTCGCTTTCGGCCCGGCAGGTGAATACGTCGATGTGGGCGAGCCCGAGCTCGGGCCACGTCGACACGGTGATGTGGGACTCGGCGAGGATCAGGACGCACGTCGCGCCGTGCGGTTGGAACGGCTCGATCAGTTCGGAGCGGGCCGTGTTGCCCAACAGGCGGCACGTCTCCCGCATCGCGGTCATGATCTGCCCTGGGTCGACGTCGGCCCTGGCGCAGTTGGTCACGTCGTAGACAGCGTGGATCACGGGTGCTCCGATCAGGCGGCGCGGGGCGCGGGGCGGGCGGGAAGGTGCTCGTTGAGCAGGGCGGCGAAGTAGTCGACGGTGTAGGAGCGGTGTAGCCGGTGCGGGTCGCTGGCCCACCGGGAAACCTCGGTCCACAGGGTGTCGAGGACGTGGTCGCCGTGCTCGGCCAGCAGGATGTCGAGGTTGAGGAACAGCTCTGGTAGGTCGGCGTACGCGCTCTTGGCGACGTACAGGCTTTTGGATAGCTTGCCGCCGGTGCGGTCGACTACGAGCGGTGTGAACACGGAGACGGGCCAGTCGTGCGGCGGTACGCCGAGGGTGGCCAGGCCGGGCGCGAGGACTTGGCTGTGCCAGGCTCCGCCCCAGTCGGCGCCGTCGACGGAGACGGAGCAGGCGTCGTACAGCTCCCGTTCGGCCGCGAGGAGGTAGCCCTTCTGGATCGAGCGGACGGGGGTGTTCGCGTCGTACCAGCCGCCGCCGTTGACCGGGACGTGTTCGGTGTACGGGCCGTGGTCCGGGCAGATGCTGTCGAGTTGCACGGCGTCGGGCAGTGTGGTGATTCGCAGGTGCTTGCCGGCTTTCTCCATGAGACGGCATGCGGGGCAGCGGGGGCGGACTTTGACCACGCCGTCGGTGGGGGCGCAGATCGGCGCGAACGCGTCGAGCTGCTGGGCGATGTGGTGCAGGCACTCTCGGACTGGACGCAGGTTCTGGTAGACGGCGTACGGCCGTACCTCGTAGGGCACCCCGGAGCGGTCCCGGGCCCAGTCGAGGAGCCGCCGGAACCCGTCGGTTCGGGTGGCCTCGTTGAGGCGGCCTGCGTCGATAAGGTCGCCGACGGTGCGGGTGTATTGCTCGCCGCCGCGCTCCAGGTGCTCGGCTGGTGCGTTCTCCAGGGCGTCGAAGACCACGGTCGCGGGAAGCCCGAGGTCGTCGGCGGCGTGCGCGGCGAACGCGAAGACCGTCAGGATCGTGACGGTGGTGCCGAAGTGCGGCACGCCGTTGAGCTGCGCTGCGGTCGTCACGCGAAGCGCGGACCGGCCAGCTGCTGCGGCGCGCAGCAGGTCGGAGTTGCGGTTGGTGAGGTGGGCGATGCCGACCGGCGCGAAGATGAGGTCGGTGCTGGGGGTGGTCACTGTTTCCTCCCGGTGTAGAGCCACAGGCTGGGGAACTGCGGATCGACGCTGGCTACTCGGTGCAGCAGGTGCGGGTGGATGCCGGCATCGGCGAACGCGCGACGGTAGAGGCCTTGCGTCAGCGTGACCCGGCCGGTTTGGCGGGACGGCTCGGGAACCCAGTTCGCGCCGGCGCACCAGCCGCCCGGGGCGAGCGGCACGTGCGCCCTGCGCCAGGCGTCGAGGAAATGTTCTGGGGTTTCGGCGAGGCCGAGCAGACCGAACTGGGTGACCAGGTCGGTGCTGCCGGGGGCCAGGGCCAGCGGCGGTCCGTCAAGGCAGTCTGCGACCAGGGTGCCGGCCAGGGACCGGCATCGGCGGGTGAAGTCCTCGGCGGTGCGGTGGCACATCCTCAACACCGTTGTATAGGCGGGGCGTGGCTGGCCCTGAGCGGCGTACCGGGACAGGATCGCCAGGCGGTCCAAGTCGACGTCGACGGCAATGAGATGGTCGGCGGTGAGCGGGATTGACCACAGCAGCGACTCCGAGCCGGCGCCCAGATCGCACCACCGGCGGACGGGCGGAAGCTCGGAGAGGGCGGCGAGGACGTCCTCGGTGCCCATCCCGAACTCGAATTCGGCGTTGTAGTAGCGGTTCCAGTAGGGGTCGGCTGCCGCGACGGTCTGCCCGGTCATGTCGGCGCTGCGGCAAGGAGGACTTCGGTCAACTGGCCGAGCCCGGGTTGGTAGGTGGTCACCTTCATGCCCGCGGCCGCTGCGGCGTTGGTGACCGATGGGCGGTCGAGCAGCCGCAGGGTGACGGTGTGCTCGTACACCTGGTCGTCGTTATGCCGCAGGACGAACTCGATGCTGACGCGGTCGTCGGTGCGGCGCTGTCGACGGTGGCGCACCAGCGTGCCGCCGGAGGGGGCCGGTATCACGCGGTCGATGAAGGGCGCGTCGTCCCGTAGCGGCTCGTAGAAGCCGCACCTCTCGACCGGTTCGCCCAGCAACGCCTGAAGGAGCACCTGGCCGCCGGGGTTCAGGACGCCAGCGAGCTGGCGGAAGATGTCCGGTAGCGGCATAGCGTCGGCGAGCTGGTTGAGCGCGCCGTTGGGCACCACGATCAGGTCGACCCGCAGTTGCTCGGCGGTGAGCGTTTCGAGCCGGGCGTGGATCAGGCTGACGTGCGGCACGCCTGCGACGTTCTCGGCTGCGGCGTCGAGCATCTCCGGGCTGGCGTCGATGAGCACCGTGGTGCATCCCGCAGCGGCGTAGGTGTGCGGGTAGTGCCCGGTGCCCGAGGGGACCTCTGCCACGGTCAGGCCCGGGCGCAGTAGGTCGTCGAGCAGTTGGGGGACGGTGAGCCCGGCGGTCACCTCCGCTGCGTACGTGCCGGCGCGGGCGGCGTATCCGGGCGTCGTGGCGGTCACCGCGTTATCCCGTAGAAGCGGGCGTGCTGGCGGACCACGGGGTGCGCCAGGACGCCGTTGGCGGTGATCTGAGCGGTCCGCACGGCGGTGTCGTCGCGGCCGCGTAGCACGGTCTCGGCCAGTCGCACCAGGTACGGCGCGGCGTTTGCGGCATACGCGTGGCTCGCGGTGACCGGCACCAGCGCGGGCCACACGTCCACCTTGACGTGCAGCACGCCCCGGACGATCCTCGGCGGGTCGCCCGGCTTCTGCACGGGCCCGGCCGTCGGGAGGTAGCCCGGCCCGTACCCGCAGGTGGCGTCCACGATGACCGCGCCGCGTCGCATGTGGTGCAGGTCGGTGGTGCGGATCATCGGCGGGGTGTCGTGGGTGGAGATCAGAATGGCGCCGATCACGAGGTCGGCGCTGGCCAGGGCCTCGCGGAGGACCGTACGGTCGTTGGCGAGCACGGTGACCCCGGTCGGGGCTGCGGCCTGGTATTCGTCGCGGGACGTGGGGCCGCTGGTGAGGACGGTGACGCGGGCTCCGAGCCGCGCGGCGGTGAGCGCGGCGGCGCGGCCGACGTTGCCGCTGCCGATGACCACGACGTTCGCCGGCTCGGCTCCCGGCAGGCTGCCGGGGAGGACACCGCGCCCGGCCGGGTGCTGCAACGCCTGCGTGCCGGCCAGGACGGCTTGTACGCCGGCGATGTGGCCGCCGGGGCGGCCGAGGGGGAACTGGCCGTTGTCGGCCAGGAACTCGTAGCTCCAGGCGTTCACCTTCGTGGACATCAGCGCGGCGAGCAGATCCACGTCACCCTCGGCGTGGAACAGCGCGCCGATATGCTGCCCGGGCCGTAGGCGGGTGAGGTCGCCGGGGTCGGGCGACTTGTAGCGCAGCACGAGCGGTGCCGCCCATACCTCGTCGGGCGTGGTGAGTCGCACTCCGGCCTGCTCGTAGGCCGTGTCGTCGATGAAGATGCCCTCGCCGATGCCGGGCTCGGCGTGGAGGTCGAACCCGGCGTCGGTGAGCGACCGCGCCAGGGTGGGGGTGAGGATCGTGCGGCGCTCGGGTCCGCTCTCGCGAGGGAATCCGATGGTCTGTGGGGGGTGGGGGCGCACGGTGGACGACCTCCTGAGGATGTGCCTACTGGTAGTGGCACCCTCACCCGCCGTGCAGGAGTGGGCCAGTTCACGGATGTCGTCGAACTATCTACCGCTTGTTCATCGACCAGTCGCGAGAACGATGAAAGCCCAGGTCAGCGAGATGCGAGCAGACCGAGAAGTGTCCGATGGTAGACAGCCTGCACCGCAGGGATGGACGCCAGCCGAATCCGCTCGTCCGTCGCGTGCAGCCCTTCGTAGTCGACGCCGAAACCGGCCGTCGCCGGGATGCCCAGACCCGCCAGGTAGTTGCCGATGTTCGACGGGCCGGCGATCTTCGGCGACGGGGCGAGCCCGTAGCGCGTAGCGGCGTCGACCAGCTCCCGCACCATCGGGTCGGTGTCCGCCAGGGCGTACGGCGGCCATCTGGTCGTGATCTCGACGTGGGTCGGCGCAGTGTCCGGCCACCTTCGGTCGACTGCCCGGACGCACTCGCGCACCAGCGTCTCCCCGGCCCGATCGTCCAGCGAGGGTGTGAGCCGCACGTCCACGTTCACGGTGCACAGGTCCGGAACGACGGAGTAGCCCTCTCCACCGCTGATCGCGGTCACGGTCAGCTTGGGCAACGGTGGGAAGGCTTGGGCGGGCCCGGGTAGCGGTGCGTCGCGCAGCTTCTGCACCAGCTCCGCGGCCTTGACGATCGCGTTCGGTGTCGGTCGGCTGCCGCCCGAGTGGCTCGACACCCCATGCACGTGCAGCCGGGCCCGAAGCACGCCGCGGCCGCCGACGACGACATGGTCGCCGCCTGGATAGCCGATCATCACGCCAGCGACGGGCGGGGCGTCACGGAAGTACATCTTCGCCCCACCGAACACGCCGGTGTGCTCGTCGACGTCGAAGAGCAGCACGACGCTGCCGCGCAGCCGATCGCGGACCGCCGCGAGGCGAACGCCGATGTGCGAGAAGACCGCGACGGCAGCTTTGGAGTCTGCCGCCCCACGGCCGTAGAGCCAGCCGCCGTCGGAGGCGGCCGATGTCGGAGCATGGGTCCAGGCGGCCTCGTCGCCGAACGGGGCGGTGTCGAGGCAGGCGTCGAGCACATAGCGTGGTCCCGGCTGAGCGCCGTGCATCTCGACCACAAGGGCGACGGCGTCCCCACTGGGCCCTTTCAGCCGGCGCGCCGGCAGTCCTCGCCCGGTGAGCCATGCTTCGAGGTGGTCGAGCGCCGGACCGTAGGGGTCGATGCCGCCTCGGCTGGGAAGGCGGACCAGGTCTCGGGTGAGCGTGATGACGGAGTCGTGGTCGTGCTGCGCCGCCTGCCACACCGGATCGTGGGTCACCCGCTACTCCCGCTCTCGCAGCACGTCCAACGCTTGCACGTCGGCCACCGTTTCGATGCGTCGAGCGGCAGCGTACGCCTGCCGGCCGTGGTCGAGCAGGCGTGAGGCCGGCCCGGCGCCGAGCAGCACCCCGGAGTCGAACGCCTCGTGGGAGGTCAGTGACGGGATGGGAACCACGGCCGCCCGCTCACTGGCCACGAAGAACCGCTCCGGAGCCAACGGGTCCTCCTCGATGCCGAGGTTGAGCGTCTTCACGCCCAAGCTGCGGTCGCGCGGATCGCGGATCTCCAGGAGCCGCGCCAGGTGATCGCGCAGCACCCGATAGTGAGGTGGGCCGTGCAGGACGCGGTAGAAGATCAGCGCGGGGCTCGCCACGAGGGCGGCTTCGATCGCTTGCAGGTACCCGGTGCTACGTGACCGTGAGCCGGTGACGATGAGGCATTCACGGGCCTGCGCCACGACGGCCAGCATCGCCTCGTTCAGGTCGGCATACCGGGCCAGCAGTTGTGGCCCGTCGCCATGGTCGCCCAGGTGGTTGTCCTGGTGGGTGAACAGCTCGTCGACGCTTTTGCCGTAGATGGCGCACAGCGTCTTGCGGTGAGCGTGGCTGGTGGTGTGCCGGCCCAGCTCCCAGCCGCTGATCATGGTCGGGGTGACGCCGGAATGCCCGCCGGTGGTGCGTTGGTCGAACGCTTCGACGACCTTCTCCAGGGTCCACCCTCGCGCGAGGCGGGCACGGCGCAGGGGGGGACGGCTCCTTGGGGGTTGCCTGACGACGAATGATGACTTCCACCTCCCAGTCGCCGCGGCCGAGGATGCCGCTAGTGACCGTGCACGGTCATCTCGCGGGTCGGTGAGTCGGCCGTGACCTTCTCGCAGATGCTCAGCAGTTCGGGATGGTTGCGCAGCCGGGTGTAGCCCTGAGGGGGATGGAACGAGCCGAGTTCGATCTTGAGCTGATCCAGCGGCATCCCCGGGTACTGAACGACCCGCTGAATGGGGATCGCGAACGCTTGTGGCAGGTCCTGCACATACTCGAACACCGAAACGCCGTTACCCACGCGGGCCTGCTCGGCGATATCAGCGATGCGCTGCGGTGTGTCCACCACAGCGGGCCCCAGGTCGATCACCGCGCCCAGGCGGGACACCGGGGCGGTGAGGAAGACGAACCAGCGCACCGACTGGCCGGTCAAGAAGCGGCGTCGGAACTCGTGACGCTTCTCGCCGGCCCAGATCAGGTCGAAGTAGACCGGGTTAAGCGACATCAGCACCGGCTCCCGAACGTCGACCGAGGCGTCGTCGAAGAGGCTGGGTTGGGCGCTGCCGGTGAACAGATTCATCGTCACCCTATCCATCATGCGGCCAGCGTGGTCCTGGAGGTAGCCGTCCAGGTCAGTCGGTGTGTCGCCAGGTCGACCGGCGGTGCGGCCTCCTTCCGGCAGCCACCGACGCCGCCTGGTTGCAGGCGTGCTTCTCAGGTCAGTCGACGCCAGCCGGTGGGCATTGACCTCGTCGGTCTTGTTCAGGTACATCGCGCCGGTCAGTGTCTCGGCGTAGGCGAGCGAGATTCGAGGGCGGTATGGCCCGAGGGCCCCACACCCCTAGGGTCTGGGCGACCGGGGCCAGCAACCGGACACGATGGCCATCAGAGGACGTCTGATTCACGTATTTTGTGTGTGTTGTGGTTGTGGGGGTTCTCGCCAGGTTGGGGTGGTTTCGGTGGTGAGGCGTTTGGCGAGGTTGTCGATCATGGCGAGGGTGATCATGCTG
>NZ_JAFEUO010000016.1:0-36193 GCF_016900955.1 Micromonospora humidisoli | reverse complement strand
CACGTTCGGCGACCAGCCTGACCAGCCTGCGGAACTGGGCGGGCTGCAGCCCGGTGAACGGGAAGATCCACTCCGAGCGCGCCGCCGTGATCACCTGCACCACAACATGATCCACCATGGACCGCCACCGAGTTACGAGACATCCCTTAGAGAACATCGGATTGTGTGGTCCTGCGTGTCGACATATTCGAGGTGCCTTGACCCTCCTCGGCGCCTGGAGGGCTTTTGTCGAGGTCAGGGGTTCTGGTCTGCCGGCGGTTGGTCAGGTGGTCTGGTTCGCGGGGGTGCAGCACCGGTCGGTGCAGGCCGAGGCTTCGTCGGTGGGTGCCGGGGCGCAGCAGGTTTCTCCGCGCCAGGCGTCTCGGCCTTCTTTGAGGGCGACGGCGGCGATGACCAGGGCGGCGATCGGGTCGGCCCAGTTCCAGCCCAGGACGCTGTTGAGTCCGAGGCCGACGAGTAGGACGGCGGATAGGTAGGTGCACAGCAGTGTCTGTTTGGAGTCGGCGACGGCGGTGCGGGAGCCGAGCTCGCGGCCGGCCCGTCTTTGTGCATAGGACAGGCCGGGCATGAACGCGAGGGAGAGTGCGGCGAGCATGAGGCCGATGGTGGAGTGCGCTGCCTCGCTGCCGCCGAGTAGCGCGCGGGCGGATTCGACGGAGATGTAGGCGGCGAGCGCGAAGAAGGAGATCGCGATGATCCGCAGGGCGGTTTTCTCCCGGGCTTCGGGGTCGTGGCCGGCGAACTGCCAGGCGACCGCCGCAGCGGAGGAGACCTCGATGATCGAGTCCAAGCCGAACCCGATCAGCGCGGTGGAGTCCGCGGCGGCACCGGCGCTGATGGCGACGACGGCCTCGATCAGGTTGTAGCCGATGGTGGCGGCGACCAACAGCCGAATTCGGCGGGCCAGGACGGTGCGACGCGCCGGGTTTGGCCTTGCGGGCATGACGGGCAGCAGCGGAAGGCTCATCAGCAGCAGTCCTTGTCGGCGGCATCGGGGCAGACTGCGGGGTCGACGGCGAGGACGAGGCCGAGTAGGTCGTCGAGGGCGTGGCGGATGCGGGTATCGGCGAGTTCGTAGCGGGAGCGGCGACCTTCGGGGACGGCAACGACCAGGCCGCAGCCGCGCAGGCAGGCCAGATGGTTGGACAGGTTCTGCCGGGTTACCCCAAGCAGATCGGCCAGGTCAGCCGGGTAGCCAGGCGCGTCGCGTAGGGCGAGTAGCAGTCGGGCCCGGGTCGCGTCCGACAACGCGTGGCCGAAGCGTGCAAGGGCTTGGCCGGGGGTTACGGTCTCCACACCCTCAACAGTACATCAGGCAGTGTATTCAGCGGGTAGTGAACTGATTGTCGTGCGATCTGTGCTCCGTGCACGGATCCCGCTCGTCGTCGACCGGCAGGTGAGTTGTTCTCGAACGGAGGTGTCCATGGTTTCCGCCGTCATTTTGCGTGCGTCTGTGCCGGCTCCTTCCGGTGTGTGCGTGCCCGGCCGTGAGGGGGTGCCCGGGTCGTTCGTCGGTGAGCTGTGGTGTGGCTCCTGGGGCACCGATGCCGCCGACGCCGGATGGCACCTGGTGCGGGATCGGTGGCCGCTGCTGCTCGCCGCCCTGACTGTGCTCGCCGCCGTGCGGGTGGGGTGGGCGGTGTGCCGGCGGCGGGTCTGGCGTCGGCATGCCGCGCGGGCGCGGTGGTTGGAGATCACCCCGCCGGTGACCGCGACTCCGGCTGCGACGGTCGGCCTGTGGCGGCTGCTCGCCACCGTGTTACCCGCTCCGCGCCAGTGGTCGTTGCGGCCGACGCGGATTGTCTGGGAGGTTGCCGCCGACCCGGACGGGCTGCGCTGCGGGCTGTGGCTCCCGCCGGGGGTCAACCCGACTGCGGTGGTGCGGCTGCTGCACCGAGGCTGGCCCGGCGTCCGCGCCGCCCAGTGCGCGCCTCCGGCGGTGCCGACGGTGGGCGCGGTGGTCGCGCTCGCGGTGCGGCCGACCCGACCGGAGTGGCTGCCGCTGGTCGACGACACCACCCCGGCATCGCGGCGGGGGATGGACGTCGCCGCCCCGGAGGACGACCGGCTGCGCGCCGTCTACGGCGGGTTGGTCTCCGCCGGGCGCACCGGCGGCGCGCTGCTGCAGGTCCACCTCGGTCGGGCACCGGCCCACCGGCTGCGGCAGCTCCGCCGGGCGATGACCCACCCGCACCGTGCCCGCCACCCCCGAGGCGTCGCCCGCGCCGTCCTCCAGGCGACGTTCGACCTGATCACCCCTGGGTCCGGCATCCGTCGGCACCCCACCGGTCGGCTGGACCCGTACGCGTCGGAGTTGGCGCGGCAGGCGCGGGTGAAGTTCACCGACGCGCCGCATCTGCTGGTGGCCGTGCAGACGGTCGCGGTCGGCCCGACCCGGGCTGCCGCGTCGGCTGCCGCCGCCGATGTCAGTTCCGGCTTCGGGCTGCTGTCGCCCCACTTCACCCGCCGTCGGCTCCGGCGCGGCACCCGTGCCGTGGCCGACCGGTGGATGCCGGCGTCCCGGATGAGCCTGGCCGGCATCGGCGAAGCCGCCGCGCTCGCCGGACTACCCGCCGAACCCACCGCCTACAGCCTGCCCGGCGCGGCATCGCGCCGCCGGGCCGCCACCCGCGAGGTCTTCCGCACCATCGGCCAAGCCACGGACGGCCCCGACACCACACCGGTCGAGGCGACCGCCGTCGACGCACCCACTGTCTGGAGTAGCCCATGACCACTTACCCGGGGGTGCCCCCGTCCGATCCCGGCCCGGCGGGCCGCCGGCTGCACCTGGTGTCGCGCGAGCAGCGGCACGGCCTGGGCGGCAAGGTCATCGGTGTCGCCAACGCCGGGCCCGCGATGCGGGTCGGGATCTCCCTGACCGACTGCCGCTACCACGTACACGCCCTCGGCCCGACCGGCACCGGCAAGACGACCCTGCTGATGCGGATGATCCTCGACGATGTCGACGCCGGGCGCGGCGTGGCAGCCTTCGACCCGGCCAAGGGCGACCTGATCCGTGACCTGCTCGCCCGGCTACCCGCGTCATGTGGTGATCGCCTGGTGCTCATCGACCCCGCCGAGCGGGCTGCCCCGCCGGCGATCAACCTGCTGGACCCGAGCGTGCACGGCGGCAGCGCGCACGATGTGGCCGCGAACCTGACGGCGGTGATGGCGAAGGTGTGGTCGCGGTGGTGGGGGCACCGCACCGCCGACATCTGCTACCACGGCCTGCTCACCCTCGCCCACTTCGACGACGCCACCCTCGCCCACCTCCCCAGGCTGCTGTCGGACGCCTCGTGGCGGACCGACCGGGTGAACGCGGTGGTCAGCAGGTTGAACGCGTGGGAGGGCAACACCCTCGGCGAGTTCTGGGAGGGGTTCAACGATCTGCCCGCCGCGCAACGCTCGGGTCTCGTCGCTCCGCTGTTGTCCCGGCTGCGGCTGGTGATGGCGCACCCGATGGCGAACAGCCTGTTCGGCGTGCCGGCCACCACGTTCTCCTTCGCCGACATCCTCGACGGTGGTGTCCTGCTGGCCCGGCTACCCAAGGGCATTCTCGGTGAGGACGGCACCCGCCTGGTCGGCTCCCTGCTCCTGGCCGGGCTGTGGCAGGCCACCACCGCCCGCGCCCGCATCCCCGAAGACGACCGCCCCGACGCGATGATCGTCCTCGATGAATGCCACAACTTCCTGCACCTGCCCATCGGCATCGATGACGCCCTCGCCGAGGCCCGCGGCCTGCATACCTCGTTCGTCCTGGCCCACCAGTACCTCGGGCAGCTGTCAGGCGACATGGTGGCCGCGATCGACGCCAACGCCCGCAACAAGGTGTACTTCGCCCTGGCCCCCCGCGACGCCATCGACCAGGCCCGCCACCTGCGCCCATACCTCGACGACGGGGACCTGATCCGCCTCGGCGGCTACGAGGTCGTCCTGCGGCCGGTCGCCGGCGGCCGGGTCCTTCCACCGGTCACCGCCGACACAGAGCCGCCACCATCGGCGCAACCCGGCCGCGCGCATGCGTTACGCCGTGCCGCCCGCGACCACACCGGCCTCGCCGTCGCCGAGCGGCGGCGCCTGCTCGGCGAAGCCGCCACCTCCTCCGCCCACGTCGAGCCACCCGTGCCCGCCGACCCTGCCGTCACCGAGCTGGTCGGCCACAACACGTTCACCGACCCCGAGTGGTCTAACGAGAGCTCCAACGAGCGACCAAACGAGGACTCCAACGACCGTGAGCAGCCGGGTGAACACGCCCCCATGAACACGTTGTACGGGCACGTCGATGGCGGTGAGGAGGACTGGTGGACCGGAACCGACTGATAAGAGATATCCCTCCCACCCGTACGTCAGCCACCGGCAGTTCCCGCCTCACGGCGTCCGTCGTGGCCGCCGAACTCGGCCGGCTCACCTCCCGAGACCGGCTCCTGCTCGACCTGCTCGACCAGCACCGGACCTTCACCACCGACCAACTCGTCGACCTCGCGTTCGGCTCGGTCGGCCGAGCCCGCAACCGCCTCAACACCCTCCACGATCGAGACATCCTCGACCGGTTCCGCCACTACCAACGGCCCGGCTCGCAAGCGTGGAGGTGGACCCTCGGCCCGATCGGCGCGGCCCTGCTCGCCGCCGGACGAGGCGAACCGTTGCCCCGTCCCGCCGCCGTACGCGACGCCACCGCCCGACTCGCCATGTCCCCGACGCTGGCGCACCTGCTCACGGTGAACGGGTTCTTCGTCGCGCTCACCGCCCATGCCCGCGCGCACCCCGGCACGCGGTTGGTGCGGTGGTGGAACGAGGCGCGCTGTCGGGAGGCGTGCGGCAACCTGGTACGCCCGGACGGACACGGCGTGTGGGCCGACAACGGGCGGGCGGTGCCGTTCTGGGTCGAGGTCGACCTCGGCACCGAGACCCTGAGCCAGGTCGTGGGCAAGCTGGGCGGCTACGCCGCACTGCCGCCCCGCCGCGCGTATCCGGTGCTGTTCTGGCTGCCCACCGCCGCCCGTGAGGCCAACCTGCACGCCCACCTGCGCCGGGTTGGGCTACCCGACGGGGTGAGCGTCGCCATCGCCACCGCCGACCCCCGGGGTCCGGCGGGGCCGGTCTGGCGGGTGGTGGGCCGCCGTGACCGGGTGAGCCTGGCCGAGCTGCCCGCCCCGATTACCGACGGTGTGCCGTGGGACGGGTAGCCGTGGGGGTCGCGGTGGGACTTGCCGGGGCGTTGCTGCTGGTCGCCGCCGCCACCGCCGGAGTCGTCTCGTCGGTGTTCGGCGGCGGGGGTGGGGGTGGTTGCGTTGGGGTGGCGCGACGGGCGGGGGATCCGGACGCGTACGCCACACACGAGACACGGGCGACGACGACCGGTGCGACGTCGCCTGTCTGCGCGGAGGTGCCGGTCGGCGGGTGGACTCGTCCGGTGGTGGGGGAGGCGGTTTCCGGTTTCCGTACTGGCGACCGGCCCGGCCACGACGGGGTCGACATCATGGCGGCGAGAGGGACGGTTGTCCGGGCGGCGGCGGGCGGTGTCGTCGTGCGGGTGCGCTGCAACGTCGGCGGTGACTCGTGGGAACCCACCGGCGGGCCGATGCCGTGCGACAGCGACGGATACCCCGGCCTCGGTGGGTGCGGCTGGTACGCGGAGATCCGCCACCCGGGCGACGTGGTGACGCGTTACTGCCACCTGATCCGACAGCCGGCCGTGACGGTAGGCGAGCCGGTGACGGCGGGACAGCCGATCGGCTACGTCGGCAGCTCCGGAAACTCCTCCGGCCCGCACCTGCATTACGAGGCCCACGACGGTTATCCCGCCACCGAGGACAATGCCGTTGACCCCATTCCGTTTATGCGACGCAAAGGGGTGCCCCTGTAAAGCGGTGAAGTGATTTTCCGCACCATGCGAAAGCGGCCACGACGGCCGCCGTCCGCCGCGCATTCCGGCCACGGGTACGGGGAGTGTCGCCGAAAGTGGGGAGGCTGCCGCCCCGCCCTGCCGGCGTGTCGCCGCCGTCCCTGTGCAGCGGTAGGGGGCGGCGCGGCAGGGGGCGTGGCGGCGATGTGAGGGCCGTCAAATGGCATTGCGGGACGTGGCGACGGATTCCCGAATGGAGCGCGACGCGAACCATTTAAAGAGTCTTGGTGGGCGGGGTTGACAACTATCGGGCGTCGAGCGTCCATGGACGTGGGCAACAAAAACCGCCCCAGCGAAACCGCAGAAAAGGATGCGCGCCGCGCATGCGGAATCGCTATTGTCGACCCCTTTTTGTGGAGGTGTTCTGCCATGACCGCAAACATCAGTCTCACCCCCGGCACCAACGAGGCCCGGTCCGCCGTCGCCGAGGAACTGCGTCGCCACCCGGGCGTCACCGCCCGCAAGTTGGCCGGACAGGGGAACCTGCCGCTGTCGGTGGTGACCGAGGCGCTCGCGGCCATGGAGGCCGCTGGTACCGCCGCCCGCACCTCCGACCCGGCCAAGGGCAACCGTAAGAGCGCTGACGTCTGGCACCTCACCCCCGACGCCCCGGCGGCCGATGACGCGTCGCCGGACACCGCACCCGAGCAGGACGCCCCGGACACGACGCCGGACACCATCGAGCCCGCCGCCCTCACCGACGACGCTGCGGCGGCCGATGACGCGACGTCCGCCCCGACCGACGCGCCGTCGCCCACCGGTGACGTCCCGGCGGCTGACGCGGTCACCACGCCCGACGCGGCTGTCACCGACGACGCCCCGACCGACGGCGACGCGCCGACGCCCACGAGCGACGCCCCGACGGCTGAGACGACGATGCCGGAGGCTCCGGTGTCCGGGGTGCCCGCCCCGGTATCCGGCGTGCCCGTGTCCGGGGCACCGGTCGGGGCGCAGCCCGACCTCAAAGTGCTGATCATGGCGGGGGTGCTCGGTGGGCACCCGGACGGCATCACGGCCGACGCGGCGATCAATGAGAGCGGCCTGTCGGTGGCGATGGGTGACACGATCCTCGCCGCGATGGAGGTTGCCGGGGCTGCCCGTCGCCTGCCGGTCACCGAGGACGGTGACGAGCTGTGGGTGATCGGCGACGGGGACCTCGCCACGGTGGACCCGGCCAACGCCCCGACGCACTCCACGTGCCCGACGTGCGGGCACACCCGCAAGATTCGCCGCCCGTCGGCCCGCCGGGTGGCCGGCACCGGTCGTGGAACGGGTGAGGTCAACAGTGACGGGTCGGCCAAGCTGGGCAAGAACGAGTTGCGTAATCGGGTCGAGGCGTTCATGCGTGACCTGGGACCCGGCCACGATGTCACCCCCGGCACCGTCGCCCGGGAGATCGGCGGACGGAGCCCCGGGGCGGTCCGCAACGGCATGGACAAGCTGACCGGGTTCGGGGTGCTGATCCTGACGCGGGAGGCCCCGGAAACCTACGCCCTCGCGGACAACCCGCCCGCCCCGACCGCCGAGGTTCGCGCGTTCATGGCCGTGCCCCAGACCGACACCACCCCGCCCACCGGTGACGAAACCAGCGCCGACGAGGCCGGCACCGACGAGGCCGCCGCCGCGCCGGTGGCGGCCTGACCTACCGCCCCGCCGGGGCCGGGCACCACGCCCGGCCCCGGCACCCGCACGCCCACCCACCAGCGCCACGGAAGGAACAGACCATGACCACCCCCGACGACCACCCCCACGGCCCGATGCACGCGCCGGGGTCGCTGCGCTGCCCCGAATGCGGGGAACCGGCCCGGACCGTGCCGCCGCGTGACTGGCCCCTCGACGGGTTCGCCTCACGCCCGGCTACGTCCCACCACGACGGCACCCCGTTATGCCCGGTGCCCGGCCCGAACGGTTCGCAACCGGCGGACTCGATCGGCGTCCCGGCACGGCTGACCATGTGGCAGGCCGTACGGCAATCGTGGCTCATCCATCCTGATTGGACCGTCGCCGATCACCTCGGGTGGCTCGATGACGAGGGCTACGACACCGGCACCCTGACCGGCGACCCGGCGGAGGTGGTCGGGCGGTGGCTGGCCGAGCACCGCCGTGCCGCCCCGGTGGCCTCACTCGCCGATGACCCTCGCGTCTATGTGGTGGCCGGGGGCGACATGGTGGCCGTGTTCGACTCGGCGGACGAGGCCGACGTCATGGCCGTGACGATGACCGCCGCGCACCTCGAACCGGTAAGTCGGTGTCTGACCGAGGCGCAATGGGAACAGGCGCACGCCGTACTGCGGGCGCAGCTACCGCATGTCACCGTGACCGATGCCCGGCCGACCCGCGCGGCCGGTGCCTCGTGACCGGTCCGTTGGCTCCCGGCCCGGCCGCCGACCGGCCCGACATTCCGCCCTCGCTGGCCGCGCGTCCCCATGACGCGCGGCGCGGCCTGCCCATCCCGCCGGTCAACATCCACCCCGACTCGACGGGCGGCGGGTCGCACGTGGACTTCACCACGATCAACACCACCGTCTCGACCCGCCTCGCGGTCGAACGGAGGTGCTCGCTGTGCGGTGAGCCGATGGGCTATTGGGTGGCGTTCCTCGGCGGACCGAGAGCCGCTGAGTTGATGCGCTACGCGGACCCGCCGGGGCACCCCGAGTGCATGACCGCCGCCCTGTCGCTGTGCCCGCACATCGCGCTCGGTCGGCACCGCCGCGCCCGTGCCGACCGGCCCGGGGCGGGCATCATCCCGCCGGGGTCGTACGGCGACAAACCCGACCGGTACCTGTTGGGCGTCACCCGCACCTACCGAACCCGGTTCATCCCCGAACACCGGTTCGCCGTGTACCTACCGGCCCCGTTCACAACCGTCCGCGCGTACCTGTACGGGCCGGATGGGCGGCTACGCCCGGCCACCGACACCCGGTAGGCCGCGCTTGGCGGCGGGCGTCAGATTCGCCGCAGAAACCTCCATCGACTCGAACCGATCGCCTTGATCGACACGTGGAGGTAGGAAACATTGATATTGACGGCGCGGCCGGGGCCGGAAAGCCCCGGCCCGCCGCCTACCCGAACATCACACGACCGGGAAGGGGTGCCACCGTGGCACACGAACTGGAAACCCTCGCCAACGGCCAGACGGCCTTCGCCTCCGCACGGCTGACCGCCTGGCACCAACTCGGCACCGTCACCGACTCCTGCATGACCGCCCAGGAGGTCATGAGCAAGGCGTGGCTCGGCGGCTGGGAGGTCCGCAAGATCGCCCTTCAGGGCATCGAGGTCACCGAGCGCGGGGTGACGAAGGTCGACTGCCCCGACAAGTACATGACCGTGCGCACCAACCCGGCCACCGGGCAGACCGAGTACCTCGGGGTGGTCGGCGAGGACTACTCGGTGGTGCAGAACGAGCAGGTCGCCGAAACCCTCAACCTCCTGGTCGACGCCTCCGGCGCGCACTTCGAGACCGCCGGCTCGATGCGGAAGGGCCGCTCGGTGTTCGTGACCATGAAGCTGCCGACGGCGATGCGTATTGCCGGGGTGGACGACATGGACCTGTACCTCGCGGCCACCACCTCCCACGACGGCACCGCCTCGTTGCGCCTCGACGCGACCCCGGTACGGATCGTCTGCGCGAACACCCAGGCCCTCGCCTACCAGCGGTCGCGCAGCTCGTACACGTTCCGGCACACCTCGAACGTGACCAGCAAGATCGCCGAGGCGCGGCAGGCCCTCGGCCTGATGTGGAAGGCGTTCGACGCGTTCGAGACCGAAGCCGAGAAGATGATCAACGAGTCGTTGACCATGGGCGAGTTCGAGAAGATCGTCGCGCAGGTGTGGCCCCTCGCCGACGACGCCTCCGACACGGCGCGCAACAACGCGAAGCAGCGCACCGCGACGCTGCGCTACCTCATCCGCGACGCGGACACGCAGAAGGCGATCAAGGGCACCCGGTGGGCCGGCTACCAGGCCATCACCGAGTACGTGGACCACTTCGCCCCCGCCAAGACCAACCTCGTCCGCGCGACGCGGGCGCTGACCGGTGCCGGAGCGGACCTCAAGGCCCGGGCGTTCGAGCTGTTGGCGGTCTGAGGTGGGCCGGCATTGGGGCCGGCGCGGGAACACCCCGCCCGGCTCCGGTACCGGCGCGCACCCCGCCGCCGACACCACCCCCACCCCGCCTGCCTCGACGCCCCCGCCTCCACCGGAGCCTGCCGTGACGACGCTGCCGACGCCGGAACACACCGCCGGGACCATGATCGCGCTGGCCAACCGGGTGTGCGCGAATTTCGCGGCTGCCGAGGTCGCCCGCGCGCTCGCCGAACACTCCACCAGCCAGGCCGAACATGCCACCCTCACCGCCCGTGCGGAGTACTGGGAAAGCCTCGTCAACGAGCAGTGGAACGCGCTGTGCGCGGCGATCTGGGCGACGGCACCCGGAGGCGCGCAGGTCGAACGGTTCCTCCCGGTCCGGCCGCTGACCACCGGTCACGTCGAGCTGCGGGTCCACGACACCCACGCCCGTCGCCTCGTCGTCCTGCTCACCGGCGCGCAGGCCCTCGCCGTGGGCGCGCACCTGACCGCGTACGGAGCGGTCAGCCTCGACCGCATCGGCCAGAAACTCGATCCCGGCCTGCCCCACGTGAAGGCCGCCCCGCCGTTCCCCACCGAGGGGACCACCTGGCCACCGACCACCCCCGGCGGTGCCGACGGCCCACCGGCCGCCGCCCAACCCTGACCGCCGGGACGGGTGCCGCGCGACCCAGTCCCACCCCGGGCCGCGCGGCACCCCCGAGAACGGCTATCCCACGAGCACGCACCCCTGAACGGAGTCCCGATGTACCGGTCTCTGGAGTACGGCGACACCGCCCGGGTGATCAACCCGGCCGACCCGGTCGAGTACCGCCTCGGCACCGTCACCGATGTCTGCTATTCCACCCCGCACACCACCTACGCTCGCCACTACACCCTCCGCTTTCCCACCGGTGACCAGCGCACCTACCCGGCAGCGAACGTCAGGCGAGCCACCCGGGCCGACGACCGCGCCGCCCTGGAGGCCGCCCTTACCGCCGCGTGCGTGGCGGTGCGCGAGGCCTGCCGCATCGCCCACGACTACGACCCTGACCTCAGCACCGGCACGGCGAGCCTGCTGCGACGCCTGGTCGACCTCGCAACCCTGCGCCTCGGCCTGACCCTCGGCCCCGCCCACCCCACCCCAACGGAGCCCATCCGCCACCAGGACGGAGGCGACCAGTGATGCCACCCCACTCCCCGCAATCGGCAGAACCCGCCCGTCCTGCCGGGAGCGCAGGGCTCGACGCAAGTGCGGTGCCGGTCCCGGAGCCGTTCTACTGCCGCCGCTGCCGTCGCGCGCTCAACGTCCGCCTCAACAACCGAGGCGTGATCGTCGAGTACCTGCACGCGGCCGAGCAGCGCGGCCAGCCCAGCGACCACCGCCCCGAGCCCGCACCCGTCACCGAGATCCCCGACCCAATCATCGACTGTGACTTCTGCTCCGCACCGGAGGCCGCCTGGATCTACCGGTGCGCCAACCAGCTCACCGACGCCCGTCGAGTCACCGCACGAGTCTTCGCCGTAGGCGACTACCAGACTCGACACCACGCGGCACGGGTACGCCGCACCGACACCGAGCACGCCTTCACCCAGGCATGGGGCGAAGGCTGGTCGGCATGCGACGGCTGCGCCGACCTCATCGAGGCCCGGGACCTGTACGGCCTGATCGGGCGGGTGGTCGAGGCCCTGCCCGCGAAACTCACCCGAGGCAAACACCTCATGCGCACCCGGGGCCAACTCCACGAACGGTATTCCGACGTGTTCGCAACCCTCGTCCCCGGCCGAGGCCGGATCGCGCCTGGCCACCCGCTCGGCATCTGGACCCACCCGACGGGGAAGACACCATGACCACCGACACGGGGACGCCCGGGTGGCCCGTCCTCACCCACGCGAAGGCCCGCCGCCGGGTCGGGCCGGTGTGCGGGGCGGAGCGCGTGCCGGTGGGCCGGATCACCGAGGACCCGCACCTTGTCACCTGCCCCGACTGCGAAGGGCTGGCCGACATCGACGCGCTCCCCGACGACGCCACCGCAGGTGACCCCCGTGTCATCGAGTTGCTGCGCGAGGCGAAGGGCGGCGCGTGCCGCAAGATCGACGGGGTGCTGGTGGACGCGACCACCGCCGCCGCGATCCTGACCGTGTACGACGCGCTCAAGCCCGCCACCCGCGCGAAACTGGCCGCGCTGCGCATCGACCGCATGGCGCAGGTGGCCTGGAAGGTGCTACGCCCACCCACGTGACCGGGTGGGACCGGTGACCGGCGGGCGGACCCGGAAGTGCGGGCACCGCCCGGCCGGTCACCTCGCCCGCTGCGGGGCCGCTGAGCACACGGCCGCCCATCGAGCCAGGACGTACCCGGCCCTCCGGCCGAGCCACCGCCACCTCGACCATGCGAGCGGCAGCCGCTGGCCGGAGAGGAAGATGAACGGCGTGGCACGACAGGTCATCGACGGACGGACCGCCCTCGACCGGGCCGGAGTCGCCGCGCACACCGGCACGGCCTACTCCACCGTCATCCACTGGCGCAGCCACCGCGCCCGCTTCGGCTTCCCCGAAGGCTTCCCGCACGACGGGCGTGAGTGGTTCTGGCTCGACGACATCGAGGCGTTCCACACCGCCCACCTGAGAGCGAAACGCGCCGAGCTGACGAAGGTCGACCGCCGCGGTGACCCGGAGGATCTCCTCGGCTCGGGCGCAGCAGCGAAAGTCCTCGGCTACGGCTCCTACCGCAACCTGCCCGATACCCTGCTCCACCATCCCGACCGGATCGAGACGCTGCCCGACGGACGGGCCCGCCGCCTGTGGTTCCGCCGCACCATATGGGCTATCGCCGACGCCCGCACCGGCCGGCAGTCCACCGGCCGACCCCTCGGCGCGACCGGTGCCCGCCAGCCGCACCCGTATGCCGACGACCCGCGCCTCCAGGCCGCCGTCACGCTCCTCGCCGAGGCCGACGCCGCCGGGCAGGACCGGCGTGGGCTCGGCGTGATCCTTGCTCAACAACTCGGCATCACCCCGCGCACCGCGCAACGACTCCTCGCCGCAGCCGAGGCGGCCGGCGCTGCACCCGCGTAGGGACCACGAGGACCCGCAGAACACGTCGCCCGGTCCGCCATCGCGAGCCGGGCGACGTGTTCCGTATGCCGACTCAGTCCTCGTCGTCGTCCGCGACGGTCCGAGGCGTCGGCGCCTCGATCAGGTAGCGCAGCGCGCCGTTGACGTCGGTGTCTCGACTTGCGGCAGTGCGCGCCAACACGTCGTACACATCAGCGTCGACCTCAACGGTGCGGCGCGTGGGTGGATGGTCGGTCATCTCTGGTGCCTCCTGACGGTGTTCGGCACGGCAGCCCGGCCGGGCTGCCGTGCCTATCCACGTCGACCTCCACGCCCCGATCAAGACCGCCGGTCAGCGCGAACCGGGGCCGGGGACACCGGCCTCTGCGCGAGCGAAGCGACGAGGTGAGGATCACCGGCTGCGGACAGCGGCCGGGAACCGACGGCCAGAGAGGTCTTCGGCCGGATAGCGGCAAGGAGTTCCGAGACACCGCTGTTGCGGAGGGAATGGCCGTTGCGGCGTAACCGGCGCGCGAGGGCATCGCGGCTGACCGTGTGGCCTTCGCGAATCAGCTCGTCGCGGGCAGTACGAGCGGCGGGCAACAGCGGCACGAGATCCGCAGACAGGCCCACGTCATCGTCCGCGTCGACCTCCCCGGTGGAAGCTTCATTCGCAGATGGCCCACTGTCCCGATCATTCCGGAGCCCGGGGCCCTCCGAGGGGAGTGTGGCGTTTTCCGTGTTTGACCGCTGGGTGTGATCGAGGTTGTTAGATGGTGATCCGGTCGCCGTAGGCGAGGACCAGGGCGTTGAGGGCTTTGGCCAACCGTAGACCCGGCCGGTGATGCTGCTGCCGCCTCGGTGTTTCTGTTGAACGACGAGGTAGAGGACTTTCATCGCGGCCTGCTCGGTGGGGAAGTGCCCGCGTCGGCGGGCGGCTTGCCGGAACCGGGCGTTGAGGCTTTCGATGATGTTGGTGGTGTAGAGGACCTTGCGGACCTCGTGGTCGTAGTCGAGGAACGGCACGAACTGCGGCCACGAGGTCCGCCACAGCCGGATCACCGCCGGGTACTGGTCACCGAACTCGGCGGCGAACGCCTCGAACCGGGCCTCCGCAGCCGTCACGGTCGGAGCCGTGTAGATCTCCCGCAACGCGGGGGTGATCTTCTGCCAGTCCTTCCGGTTCGTATAGCGCAGACTGGCCCGCACGAGGTGCACGACGCACTGCTGGTGGACCGCCTGCGGCCAGACCTGCTCGATCGCGTCGGTCATGCCCTTGAGGCCGTCGGAGCAGACCATGAACACATCCTCGACACCCCGGTTGCGTAGTTCGGTGAGGTAGCCGGCCCACTGCTTGGCGCCCTCACCGCCGGTGCCGGCCCACATTCCGAGGACGTCGCGTTCCCCGTCGAGGCTGATCCCGACCGCCACGTAGACGGGCCGGTTCGCGACCTGCCCCTGCCGGATCTTCATCACCAGGGCGTCGATGAACACCACCGGATACACCCTGTCCAGGGGCCGCTGCCGCCACGCTTCCATCTCCTCCACGACGCTGTCAGTGACCCGGCTGATCAACTCCCGCGACACGTCCGCGTCGTATACGTCCGCCAGGTGCGCGGCAATCTCGCCGGTCGTCAGGCCTTTCGCGTACAACGACAGGATCGCCTCGTTGAACCCGTCCAAACGACGGGCATGCTTGGGCACGATCCGCGGCGTGAACGACCCGGCCCGATCCCGGGGAACCTGGATCCGCACCGGCCCGACCTCGGTCTGCACCGTCTTCGCCCCGTGCCCGTTACGGATGTTGATCCGCCGGCCGGTCGCCTCGTCGACGCCGACCTCGTCGAGGTGCGCATCCAGCTCGGCATCAAGCGCTGATTCCAGGACGGTGCGGGTGATCCCCGCGAGGAGGCCACCCGGGCCGACCAACGAAACTCCGTCGGCCTTGGCCCGCTCGACCAGCTGCCGCGCGAACTCCACCTCAGCCCCCGTCGGTTCAGGAAGCTGAGCAACGTTCTTCTTGTCTGCCATGACGTGGTCCTTCCCGGACAGGATCAACGTCCTGTCCAACGGACCACACCCAGGTCAAACACGGAAATCTACGCAGTCCCGGCCTCGGCGGCCTGCCACGCCTGCCGGCCCGTCTGCACCTGTCCACCCTCGGCGAGGAACAAGCCGCTGGGCAGGTAGGGCAGGCCGTCGAACGGCAATACCGTTGCCCCACCCTCAGCCCAAGCCAACACGGCCACGGTGCTGGCGCTACCGCAGTCGATCGACAGCCGTGCTCCCCCCGCCCCCATGCAGGTAGTCAAACATGAATACTCATTCAAGTCACCTCCTGATCACTCAGGAGAATCAAGGCTGGTCCGGGTCGTGAACTCCTCCGGTCGAGTCCGAAGGGGGAGGGCGGGCGGCGCCGGCAGGCGTGCGTGGAGGTGATGACGGTGGCCCACTTTGTCCAGCGGGTGGATTGGGCCCCGAAGGCGAAACGGGCTGCCATCGCCGTCGCTGACAGGTTCTGAGCTGGCGGAGGCCCCCAGGCGACTGCGGCTACTCGCAGGCGATCCCGTCGCCGTCGCGGTCCAGTTTCCGTGAGTACCCGGGGTCGCCGCGTCGGATCGGGGCCGCGCCCGCCGCGCGTACCGCCGTGCAGTTGGCGTAGTAGACGTCGCCGTTGGTGTCGTCGTAGCCGCCCAGGTCGCCGTTGCCGCCGCCCGGCTCGCAGGCTTCCCCGTCGCCGTCTCGGTCCAACCCGGGCCGGTAGCCGGGCTCGCCCTCGAACAACGGGGCGTCACCGGCTGCCCTGACCGCGTCGCAGTTCTTGTAGTACGGGGCGGGTTTCGGCTTGTTGGTCTTTTTCGGGGTGGGGCTCGGAGTGGGGGTTGGCGTGTCGTCGGGGGTGGGGGTGACGGTGGCGAGTGCATCGCCGAGTTTCCGCGCCTCTACCGTTGCGGACGCCGTCGGTGCCGATACGGGCTTCGTGTCATTGTTGTCGCCGAATGCGCCGGCAAGGCCGCTGCCGCAGCAGCACACCCCGAGTAGTCCGGCGAGGGTGATGCCGATGGTTTGTTTGGTGGTGAGTGCTTTCGTCACCGGCCGAGTGTGCTGGCGGTGAGCCAGGCGGCGGGATGGTCCTTTCAGGCGGGCGTCTGTCGAGTAGGCGACTGCGGGTTCGGCGGCGGCAGCAGGATTTGCCGTACCACCTATGGGCCCCTACCCGAAAGCTTGGCGATCTTTGCGCTTGCGGCATCGAGCCGCAGAAAACTGGCGAGATGGCGTGGCTTTTCGGGTCGGCCTTCGGGTGCGGGTTGGTGCATGCCGGGCCCGACCAGTGGAGCCGGGTCCCTCAGCTGGCCACACTCGCTGTCACCAAGCCGACGTCGCTCCCATTGGGCCGACCCGACCGGCCAGCATCAACCGAGTATCCGACCAAGGAGTGATCGTGACCATGCCGCAGTACCCCGGCAGCCCGCAGGACACCAGCCCGCAGCAGCAGTGGGTCAGCCCCGACGGGCAGAAGCACGACTACCCGAACGCCGGGACCACCGCGTGGGCACCCACGTCGGCGGGGAAGCCGGGGAAGCCGATCCTCCTTGCCGCGACCGTCGCCCTGGCCGTGTTCGTTGTCCTCGGCTTCGGCGGTTACGCCGTGTACGACCAGTTCATCCGCGAGGACTCGGGGGTGGCCGCGTGCAAGGCGATGGCCGCCGGGAAGAAGATGGACGGCAGCCCCAAGACCACCGGCGGTGACACCACCGTCGATAAGAAGATGACCGAGGCCGAGTACCGGAAGGCACGGGCGATCTTCGAGGATTCGCGGTACGAGAAGCTACGCGAGCACGGAACGGCGATCGTGGACGTGGTGTGGCAGATGCAGGGGCTGGACGACGACAGCGGGATGGCGGGACTGGCATTCATGGGTCCACTGGGAACGCACCTGTCGGGGTTGCAGTCGGCCTGCGCCGACCAGGGAGTCATCGTCGACTTGAACGTGAAGTGACGGTGTGCGGAAACGGCAGCTGCCGTTTCACGACCATCTCCCAACCTCAGCAGCCCTACTTCTCTTGCGATGCCGTGTGGTCTGCCCATCGGACGAGCGATGGGCGTTGACCGGTCGCGATGTACTCAATGACTGCCCGGTGGGCGGTTTCCACCGACAGCACTGCCAACTCGGCGGGGATGGTGACCAGAGGGGAGTCAGACGACTCCAGCACCACGATCGGTTCGGCCGGCCGCTGTTCCACCGCGTGACCGCCATCGGGCAGCCAGCGCAGCACGGCCCTTGCGTTGTCGTAGTCGATGTCGAGGCGCAGGACGTCGTCAGCTCCGCTCGGTGCGAACCAGAACGCGTGCGCCCGGGTGCCGTGCGGTCCGATCATCAGCGTCTGCTTGTCGAGGAACACCCGGGCGGCCTCCGCGTCAGGTAGCTCCTGCTCACAGATGTCGAACACCACGCGGAATGTCATGACCTGACCCTCTCACCCGTGCCTGTGTAGGTCGTGGTCCACCAGGTTCGTCCGCCGTCCTGTGTCGCCCAGACAGTCAGGCGGGCACCGGCGGGCAGGACCGGGGGAAGGAGTTTGTCGCAGGTCAGCGGCCAGTCCCGGTCGAAATCCCGAGTTCCGCATGTGGTGTTGTTCAGCACCAGCTCACCCTTGTTCTCCGGTGATCTGCTCGATGCGCGACACGGAGGCGGTATCCCATTCGATGACGGCGAACGGGTGTGTTCGACGGCACCCGGGCATCTCAAGGTCGCAAGAGACAGCAGGAGTAGCCGCGACATAACGCGGACAGGTGCGCCGGCTCGGCCGTCGACGGTGAGATCGCACGTCATCATGCTTCCGGTCTACGGCCCACTGGTTACCTCGTCGAGCTGCCTGCGCAGGTCTGCTGCCTCATCGTTTCGACCGAGTCCGTCGAGGACATCGGCGAGCGTCCGGTACGCCGAAAACAGTTGTCCACCGAAGCTCTGTGGTAGCTGCTCGGCGAGGGGATGGTAAAGAGTGATGCTCTCGGTGATGGAGTCCAGGGCCTGCGGCAGGTTGGTGTGCACGTTCACACAGACCCAGGCGTACGCCCACAGCGACATGGCGAGGTTGGGTAGGTAGGCGTCGGGGTTGGTTTCGGCGAGGCGGCGGTAGATGTTGGCGGCTTCTTCTGTCGTGGTGAGGGCTTGTTCGCGTCGGCCTAGCTCCGACAGGCGGTTGCCGAGGTTGTTCAACGACATGGCGAGGTTGGGTAGGTAGGCGTCGGGGTTGGTTTCGGCGAGGCGGCGGTAGATGTTGGCGGCTTCTTCTGCCGGGGCTAGGGCTTGTTGTTGTTGGCCGGCGTTGGCGAGGCGCCAAGCGTGGTTGGCGTGCAGGTGGGCTCGATGGGCGGGGTCGGTGGTGTGGGTGAGGCGGTGATGAGTGAGTGTGTCGGTGATGGCGGCGGCGGCGATGTCGAGGTCGATGTGCCGGTCGGGGGGCAGCAGGGGTTCGAGGGTTTCCAGGATCGTGAGTTCGATGCCGGGGATGCTGGCCAGTCGGGTCAGGGTTGCTCCGCCTGCGGTGATCGCCAGTTGTGGATGCGTCTGGATGAGGGGGTAGAGCACGGTGGTGGCCAGGTGTGGCCAGCGGTGTGCGGCCTCGACCAGCACGGTGATCGCGGACCTGGTCCAGGCTGGTGGTGCCTCGCTGGTGGTGAGCAGGGCGGTAATCGCCTCGGGGGTCCAGTCACGCTCCAGCCGGCTGCTGCTGTCGTGGCCGGGCGTCGACAGGGCGATGAGGTCTTCACCGAGCCGGTCGGGATGCAACGGCTCGAACACTGTCTGGGTGTCCGACGGCGGGTAGCAGGTGGTGTGGTCGTCGATGAGTCGGTCGGCGGCCGGGCCGGTGTCGGTGAAGCCGGCGTCGGTCAAGGCGTGGCGGGCTTCGCTGCGGGGCTGGGCACCGGTCAGGGTCGCCGCGACGACCGCTCGGTGCATCACTTCGGGCGGAGTCTGCACCGGCGCTTCGGTCCGGGTGTGTAGGTGATGCCAGTACGCCTGTTCCCGGCCCAGCAGATACGACGACACCGCATCCGGGCCGCCGGGCAGCACCTCGCCGCGCCGGGCCGCGTCCACCTCGGCCAGGGCCGCCATGTGTACGGCCAGAACCTGCCCGAACCTGCCTGCGGTCAGATCCGGCACCGGCCAACCCTCGGCCGGAGCGGCGACATCCAGGACAGCGGCGAACCGGCCGGCAGCAGTGGCGAACAGACCCGGCCGGTCATCGACACTGTCAGCAGACAAAGCGGGCAGCGGGAACTGGTCTACCTCTATGCTGAGGGTGCTGTCGGCCCGGTCGGCCAGCGCCGGCCACCAGTAGCCGTCCGAGCGGGCCAGCATCAACACCCGCACCCGAGCCCCCGCTCGTACGTGGAGGTCCCGCAACTGGGTGAGCAGAGCCAGCAGCGCGGAGGCCGGCCACCGGTCGGCGTAGTCCACGACCGCCAGCACCGCACCACCGGGCAACGCGACCCGCGACACCGGCGGGGACCCGGCGACCGGGGTCGGTGTGTGGGTCACCTGCCATACCGCCCACCCCACCGCCGCACATGAGGCACCGACGTGTGCCGCGAGTCGGGTTTTGCCCTGACCGCCCGCACCGTGCACCAGCAGCGCCGCCACCGGCTCATCCCCACCGACCCAGTCGGCGAGCCGGTCCAGGGTGCGCTCACGACCGGTGAACGGCACGATCTGGTGACGGGCCAGCAGAAGTCGGCTCGGCTGCGCCCGAGCCCGCACCGCACTCAACGGCACTGGGGCGTCGTCGGCGGTCGTGACCTGGTAGGGCGGTCGGTCCAGGCTGATGGTCACGTCTCCGTCGACGCCGGCGATCTGCACGGTGTCGCCGAAGACCACGCTGCCGGTCACCGCCTGCCCGGCGGCCGGGGGCGGCCCCCACCAGCGCGTCACTGGTCAAGCTCGACGTCGCCGCCGACCCCGTCGATCTGCCGTACCGGACCTGCCGTCGACGAACTCTCTACCGTCTGCCCGCCACCCTGCGAAGGAGACGGCACCTGCGGCGAGGACCCGGGCGGCACCGGCACCACGGGCGGCGCGGAGGCCGGGCCGATGCGTACACTGCCCCCCACCCCACGTACCTGGGTCACCCCGCCACCGATCGTCGAACCGGTCACCGACTGCCCACCGGCCTGTCGGCGAGCACCGACCGCACCAGCCACCGCCAGACCCAGGCCCGCCAAGCCGACGAACAACCCGAGTACGCTGCCCCACTTGTCCGCCTTGTCGAGACCCTGGATCGCCAAGAACGTGCCCAACCCTGCGACCAGAACCCCAACGGCGAATGCCACCGCCCAACCGCGAAGCCGACTACCAAGCGTCATCACGCCATCATGGACCGATGCGGCAACGGCGGCATCACCGCCCCGGCCATCGCCGCGCTCATGATCGGCGTTCATCGGTTACCACGATCAGTCGGCCTTCACGCCCTTCTGGATCCGCGTCGCCTGTACGGCGAGGTCAGGCCCTATCTGAGCCCTCGCCTTCGACGTCGGCGGCTGCGCCGGGTGATGACTGCCAACTCCTGCTGAGTGTCGGGTAGGCGACCCGGCGCGAGGGTGCCGTGACGGGTGTTGGCGGTCGATGATGGGCGGATGACAGGTTGGAACGGGGTGAGAGTGCTCGGCGGGGTCGGAGTGACGTGCACATCAGTTCGTGACTGCGCCCGTGGGGCCGTCGCCGGGATCGGTGCCTGAGCCGGTGGGCGGGTCTCGGTCGGCGAGTGGTCAGCGGCTGGACAAAGTGGTCGCGTTCGGTGATGTGATCATGGTGTCGGGGGTGGGTGGCGACGTCACGATCACCACTGCACGGCCGCCGTACCGGGTGGAGGCGTTTCCGTCGGTGGTGGAGACGGTGGACGCGGAGCAGGCGCGGCAGCGTCCGAGTCGGCTGTTGTTGGCTCAGCACCGGGTGGTGCCGTTCGTCGGGCGTGACGGCGACCTGGCCGAGGTGGCGGAGTGGATGGGCCGGCCGGGTGGGGTGCTGGTGCGGCTGCTCCACGCTGCCGGGGGGCAGGGAAAGACCCGGCTGGCGGGGCATGTCGCCGACGCGTGGGCGGAGGCTGGGTGGACGGTGTGGCGGGTGCTGCACGAGCCGGGGTTCACCGGCGGCTACCGGATGGACCTGCCTGCCGGTGGTGGGCTGCTGGTCGTCGTCGACTACGCCGACCGGTGGCCGGTGTCTCATCTACAGAGCCTGCTGACCCACCTGACGAGCATGAACGTGCAGGCAGGTGTCCCGGTGCGAGTGTTGCTGCTGGCCCGCTCCACCACGGCATGGTGGCCGGCGCTGCGCACCCGGCTACGCAGCGACCACCAGATCGAGGCCACCAGCCAGCCTCTACTACCGCTGGGGGACCAGGTCGACCGGGCAGTGTTGTACCGGCAGGCCCGCGACCAGTTCGCCACCGCGATGGGCGTCGCCGACACCGACCGGCTCCTGCCACCGCCGAACCTGGCCGACGACGCATTTCGGCAGGTGTTGTCCGTGCACATCGCGGCCCTGGTCGCTGTCGACGCCCACCGCCGCAACACGGCAACGCCGACCGACCCGCACGCGCTGTCTTCGTATCTGTTGGAACGCGAGCAAGCCCACTGGTATGCGCTGCACCACCGCCCGGTCGAGCCGCGCCAGACCCCGCCGCAGGTGATGGGCCGTACGGTGTATCTGGCCACCCTCACCGCCGCCGTGCCCCGCGACACCGCCACCGACCTGCTGCACCGGGTCGGGCTCACCGCACCCGCCGCCACCACGATCATCGACGACCACCGGTTCTGCTACCCACCCGAGGACCCCCGCACCGTATTTCAGGCGTTGCAGCCCGACCGGCTCGGCGAAGACCTGATCGCCCTGTCCACCCCCGGCCACGGGCACACCTACGATGAGGACGGGTGGGACAGCGACGACTGGGCCGTTACCGCCGTCGGGCAGCTGCTGCGCTTCGACACCGATCCGCCGCCGTGGGCGGGGCACGCCGTCACGGTGCTCGTCGAGACCGCCCGCCGCTGGGAGCACGTGGCCACCGACATCCTGTACCCCGTCCTGCGCACGCACCCGCACCTGGCGCTGGCCGCCGGCGGCACCACCATCACCCGCCTAGCCACCATCCCGGGCATCGATCCCGATGTCCTCGACGCCATCGACGCCGTCCTGCCCACCGACCGGCACGTCGACCTCGACATCGCCGCCGCCGCCATCACCACCGCACTTACCCCGCACAGACTGGCCGCCACCACCGACGCCGCCGCTCACGCCCGCCTACGCGCCACCCACGTTCGGCGATTAGCCAACGCCGGCCTTCGCGACCAAGCCCTACTCCCCGCCGAGGAAGCCGTCGCCATCTTTCGGCGGTTGGCCGAGGCTGACCCTGCTGTTTACCTGCTCGACCTCGCGGGGTCGTTGAACAACCTCGGAATGATTCTGTCTGGGTTGGGTCGGCGGGAGGAGGCGCTGGCGCCTAGCGAGGAAGCCGCCGCCATCTTTCGGCGGTTGGCCGAGGCTAATCCTGCTGTTTATCTGTCCGACCTCGCGTTGTCGTTGAACAATCTTGGCATCTGGTTGTCCGGGCTGGGTCGGTGGGAGGAGGCGCTGGCCCCTAGCGAGGAAGCTGTCGCGATTCGCCGGCGGTTGGGCGAGGCTGACCCTGCTGTTTATCTGTCCGACCTCGCGGAGTCGTTGAACACCCTCGGGATCATTCTGTCTGGGTTGGGTCGGCGGGAGGAGGCGCTGGCCCCTAGCGAGGAAGCTGTCGCGATTCGCCGGCGGTTGGCCGAGGCTGACCCTGCTGTTTATCTGTCCGACCTCGCGGAGTCGTTGAACACCCTCGGAAGCATTCTGTCTGGGTTGGTTCGGTGGAAGGATGCGCTGGCGCCTGTCGAGGAAGCCGCCGCTATCTATCGGCGGTTGGCCGAGGCTAGTCCTGCTGCTTATCTGTCCCACCTCGCGGGGTCGTTGAACAACCTCGGAACCATTCATTCTGGGTTGGGTCGGCGGGAGGAGGCGCTGACGCCTAGCGAGGAAGCCGCCGCTATCTTTCGGCGGTTGGCCGAGGCTAGTCCTGCTGCTTATCTGTCCGGCCTCGCGTTGTCGTTGAACGGTCTTGGCATCCGGTTGTTTGGGTTGGGTCGGTGGGAGGAGGCGCTGGCGCCTATCGAGGAAGCCGCCGCTATCTATCGGCGGTCGGCCGAGGATAATCCTGCTGCTTATCTGTCCGGCCTCGCGATGTCGTTGAACACCCTCGGTGCCATCCTGCCCGAGTTGGGTCGGTGGAAGGATGCGCTGGCGCCTGTCGAGGAAGCCGCCGCTATCTATCGGCGGTTGGCCGAGGATAATCCTGCTCTCCACCTTTCCGACCTCGCGGGGTCGTTGAACAACCTTGGCAACCGGTTGTCTGGGTTGGGTCGTTGGAAGGAGGCGCTGGTGCCTAGCGAGGAAGCCGCCGCCATCTTTCGGCGGTTGGCCGAGGATAATCCTGATGCTTACCTGCCCGGCCTCGCGATGTCGTTGAACAACCTTGGTAAACGGTTGTCTGGGTTGGATCGGCGGGAGGAGGCGCTGGCCCTCAGCGAGGAAGCTGTCGCGATGCACCGGCGGTTGGCCGAGGCTGACCCTGCTACTTATCTGTCTGACCTCGCGGGGTCGTTGATCACTCTCGGTCCCAGGCTGTCCGAGTTGGGTCGGTGGGAGGAGGCGCTGGTGCCCAGCGAGGAAGCCGCCGCCATCCATCGGCGGTTGGCCGAGGATAATCCTGATGCTCACCTGCCCGGCCTCGCGATGTCGTTGAACAACATCGGTGCCATGCTGTCCGAGTTGGGTCGTTGGGAGGAGGCGCTCGCCCCCATCGAGGAAGCTACCGCCATCCATCGGCGGTTGGCCGAGGATAATCCTGCTGCTTACCTGCCCGACCTCGCGATGTTGCTGTGGGCGTACGGGTTGGTGTGCGTGAACACGCAGGCCAATCTCGCCGAGGCGCTGGAAGCGATCACTGAGGCGGTCAACCTCTACGAACGTCTGACCGAACAGCTGCCGGCCGTGTTCGTCGAGCGGCTGTTCGTCGCCTACTACACTCTCGCCGATGTCCTCGACTTGCTGGGCCGGACCGACGAGGCCGCAGAACTACGCCGGCAGCTCGACGCGGCTACCGGCGACGGCACGGACCCGGCGTGAGGGTTGTCTTCCAGGCATGCGCCGGCTGATACCTCGACGCCGCAGTCAGTGACGTGCGCCCACTTGAGGTCACCGACACGATCGCCCTGCATCTGGCCCGGTTCCGATACCACTTCGCCGGCACCCACGGCCACGACCGGTTCTTGGCCACGGTCCGGTGCGAGGCTATCGCCTGGCGCGACTACGTGCCCGCGACCAGTCCATCGACGGGCCCGGCTTGGCACCGGCCCCCATGAACACCCATCTGGCCTATTGCCCACAGGAGTGAGACAAGGATGTCCGCCGCTTCTTCCGGGGTGTGGTTGGCCTTGCCGTACGACGGACGGGTGTCGGCACTCTCGGCAGGACACTGACGTCCTTAAACTCAGCCGTGTCGCTTCCAGACCTGTGCTGTATTGCAGGTGGCTGATCTATACAGCCGGTGGCATAGTCGGCAGGGTCGGCAAGCTGGACCGAGAGGAGAGAGGGTGCCTCGTCATCCGGACACGGTGATCGCGCCGAACACCGTGCTCAGCGCTGCCCGGAAGCAGTTGCCGTCACCGATGCGTCCCGGCCAGTGTATGTCCCGGAGTGAGCTGGCTGACGCAGTCAACGCGACGCTTGACGCCATTTACTCGGGCCGTGACGTTACCGCCCACTACGTCGACTTTCGTTGGATCGGCAAGTTGGAGCGCGGCGAGCATCGTTGGCCCAGCGCAGCACGACGGGCTGCACTGCGGCAGGTGCTCGGTGCCACCACTGATGCGGATATTGGTCTCTACAGTCCGCGAAGGAGCGATGGGGCGCACATCGTCGACGGGCAGCTCGAAGCTCGACCAGGCAGTTGGGACGAGACGATCCACTTGCTGCGCGAGGAGTGGCATCTTCTGGTTCAGAACGACAAGACGTTCGGGCCGGAGTACGCCTTGATGGGGGTCAGTAAGCAACTCGGGACGATCGAGGCGCTTCTGCATGAGGTACCTGAGACCCTGCAGCCTGCGGTGGTTCGGCTCGCTGCCCAGTACGCCGAGTCTGCTGCTTGGCTCAACCAGTCCCTCAATGACCACTACGCAGGCCAGCGCTGGACCCAGCAAGCGCTCTTCTGGGCACGGCAGATCGCCGACCCCGCGATGACTGCTTGGGCCATCTACCGCAGCAGCCAGCAGAAACTGGCCGCTGGGCGATTTACCCGAGCAGTTGAGCAGGCCGAAGCGGCGTTGCGCTACGACCAGAAGCTGCCTGGACCGATGCGAGCGGCGCTGCGGGTTCAGCACGCGCACGCCCTGGCGGGTACGGGCGAGCACCACGCGGCCATGCGTCTGCTCGACGACGCGCATAGCTGGGCAGCGGACCGTCGTCCAGGCAAGCCTGATGGGGAGCACGGCTCCTACTGCACCAGCGGTTACATCGAGGTGCACCGGGGGGCATGCCTTCGGTTGGCGCGGCGTCCAACGGAGGCGATCGCTGTGCTGGACGAAGCTCTTCCGACGATCCCATCGCGGCATCGTCAAGACTTCGCATCCGCCCTCTTGACCAAGGCCACCGCCCATGCTGCAGCGAGCCAACCCGACTTGGCCGCCGCCACGGCACATCGTGCTTTGCGCATCGCACGTCGGGCGGGAGCACGGCGAGTCCTTGATGGACTCGGCCAACTCGGCACCGTCATTCGCGTGCACCAGCAACTCCCGCACGTCCGTGCCTTCCTCGATGAACTCAAGGAGGCTTCCTGATGGCATCCGCATCAGAGTTGGCCGCCATGCGGTATGCGATCACACTGTCTTCATTCGGCCTTGGCACCACGAGTCCGAACCCGCCTGTCGGCTGCGTCATCCTCGATCGCCATGGTGCTGTTGTTGGTGCGGGGTATCACCGACGTAAGGGAGAAGCGCATGCCGAAGTCAACGCCCTGCGCGCAGCCGGTAGCGCAGCACGAGGGGGCACAGCCGTCGTCACGCTCGAACCCTGCAACCACATCGGCGTCACTCCGGCCTGCCGCCAAGAGCTCATTGATGCTGGCATAGCCCGAGTCGTTATCAGCATCATCGATCCCACATCCCGGGGCGATGGGGGTGCCGCCGTCCTGTCCGCTCACGGCGTCGACGTCGAGACGAACGTGATTCCCGACGAGACCCTCATAGTCCTCGGGCCCTGGCTCGTCGCTACCGGTCGCCGCCGGCCCTACCTGACATGGGCCTACGCCTCGGGTGGCAGGGACAGCGTCGCGGCCGATGAGCGGCTGACAAACGACCTGCGTATGACGGTAGACCTCGTTGTTGGCGGACGTCCGATAGAGGAGGGCACTCCTGGTGGCCACGCCTCCGCACACTTCACGATACCCACCGACCCGCCCAGTGATCTTCGCGACTGGCTGTCATCCTGCTATGCGGCTGGCTCTCGGTCGATCCTGTTGATAGGTGACCAACACTCTGACGCACTCCGCGACAGTCTCGACTGCGTCGATGAGATCGTGATCTCTCTAGACGCAACTTCACCGCCCGCTGCTCTCGCGGCCGCATGGTGCCTCACCCCGCCTGGCTTCGAGTTGGCCGACATCGCTCCCGGCGGTAGCGGCGTGCGCGTCCGACTTCGCCGCCCCATCCTCTCGCTACCCCCTCGCTGCGGGATTTCCTGAACTTGGCTTGGGCGTCATATCTCCTTGCTCGCCGGCGAGGTTCGCGTATCGCGGCGCTCTTGTGGATCCTGGTGGGGTTCATGTTTGCGATTCCTTAGCAGCTCATGTGCCGGTCGGACCGTAGGTCAGTACGTGAGGTGGGACCGAAGGTCGGCCTTCCCGACGCTCCGCCCTTCGTGGATTGTTGATCTATGGCTAGCAATCCCCGAGCGTGGACCCTGTGCGGAGAAGGTGAATGCGCCGGATGAAATGGCTCCTCTCGGCCAATGGTCGAACGCGCGAGTTTGGTCCAACAGAGGTGCCGACTCTCACCTTCGCTGATCATGAGCGGGCGGCGGAGCACTTCTGGTCGGTCATGGCGGATCGGGGTGCGCGGTTCCTTCCGGAGCGGCTTGCACCGGTGTTCTTCTCGACGTTGATGGAGTCGATTGCTGGTCGGGGTGATCCTGCTGCTCGTCGGGCGGGTCTGGTGGTGTTGGGCCGGTTGTACCGGCGGCTCGGTTTGTATCCGCACCACGGGGCGGTGATCGCGGCGGCCCTGGTGGACACGGTGCGTCGGTTCGCGGGGGAGTCCTGGAAGCCCGAGTTGGCCAACATCTGGGAGCAGGGCTGTCTTCGGGTGTGGCGTTCGGCCGGGCAGTCCGCCGGGATGCTGGGTGATGGCCCGCAGGTGACGTTCGGTGTGGTGGAGTCGGTGGTGTCGGCGTGTGAGGGCGTCGCGGTGGTGACGGTCCGTCCGGTGCGGCGGCTGCGTTACACCCCGGGTGACGCTATGCCGGTGTGCTCGCCTCGGCTGCCGGGCCGGTGGCGGTGGTTGTCTCCGGCGAACGCGCCTCGTCCGGACGGGACGGTGGAGTTTCACATCCGTGCGGTCCCCGGTGGTGCCGTCTCACCCGTGTTCGTCGGGCAGGTGGCGGTGGGGGAGTTGCTGTGGTTGGGGCCGGCGTGTGAGGTGGGGTTGTCGTTGCCGGCGGGTGACGCGGATCTGTTGTTGGTTGCCGGGGGTACCGGGTGGGCGCCGTTGCGGGCGTTGGTGGAGCAGATCGCGGCATCGCCGGTGCGGCGGCGGGTGACGGTGGTGGTGGGTTCCCGCACCCTGTGGGATCTGTATGACGCGGCGGTGTTGACCACGCTGCGGCAGGTGCACGGCGACTGGTTGTCGGTGGTGTTGGCGTTCTCCGACGACGGGGATGTCGATCCGGCTGCGCAGGGTGGCCTTGTGGGTGTGGTGTTGTTCCACTACGTGCCGGGGCAGGCGGTGTTGGTGTGTGGCCCACCGCAGTTGATCGAGGAAGCACGGACGTGGTTGCCGATCGGCGGGGTGGACCCGGGTGATCTGCATCTGGCGGTGACGTTCCGGCACGCCTTCGACGCGGCGTTGTGGGCGTCCCGCCAACGCACCGCCACCTCCACTGCCACTTCCACCGTCGGTGAGGCGTCCGGTGGCGAGGGCGGGGACCGCCGGCCGGAGGAGGCGTCGTGACGCGGGCGTCGGTGGTGTGCCGGGCGTCGGGTGCGGATCTGGACGTGTTGTCGGTCCTCGTCGCGCAGGTGTTGTCGGCGGGCCCGGTGGGTGCCTGGTTGGTGCCGGCCGTCACCGACCGTCCGCAGGTGCTGCGCCGGTATGCGCGGCTGGCCGTGTCGTGGGGGTTGGCGCACGGCCGGGCCGACACGACCGTGGACCGGTCGGCGGTGGCGGTGTGGTTCCGGCGCGGGGAGGTGCCGGTGCCGTCGGCGGTGTGGATGTACGACCTGCACCGGGTCCTCGGCCCGCATGCGCCCCGGTTCGCGCTGTGGCACGCGTACCTCGATGCGGTGGTGCCGCACGTCCCGCACGCGTACCTCGCGCACCTCGCCACCCGCCCCGGCCAGGACGACACCGCGCGGGCGTTGCTGGCCGCCCAGCACCGGGTGTGGGACGCCGAAGGGCTCCCCGCGTACGCGGAGTGTCCGGGGGGTCGTCCTCGGGATGGGGTGTTGGCCGGGTGCGGTTATGCGCCGAGGTCACCGATCCTGCTGGAGCCCGGTGGTCCTGCCCTGTGGCGGATGTGGCGGCCCGCCCTCGACGGCGGTCGGTCGTGTGGCGGGCTTTCTCCTCGGGTTCGGCTGCGCCGTGGCGTGACGCTGTCACGCGGCCGGCTCATCCCGGTGCCGCCGCATTCTCCCTGACCACGTTTCCCTGACCACGCCCGGTAGGGCAGCACCCCGATCAGCAGCTGGCGGAGGCCGTACGGCCCGCCGGTCATCCCTGTGTACCCGTTTCTTCGATGAAGGGCTTGTCTCATGTCGACCGTTGTCGGACGTCCGCTGGTCATGTTCCCGCCCCGCAGACGTGCGGCGGGCTGGTGGTTGCCGCCCTGGCTGACCCCCGCCCGCACCCGCCCCACCACCCCCGACCGTGCGGGCGACGCGGACACGGGATCGGAGGTGCACCTGTGGGGGTACGCGCTGCGCCGGGAGTGGCCCGACGGCACGCACGACCTGTTCGGGTTCACCCCACGAGCGGATGTGGCGTTGCGGCGGTTGGACCGCGACCGCAGTTATTGGCGCACCGGACCGGTACGACCCACCGCCGTGTATCTGGTGCCGGTCCACGCCGCCGACGTCGCGGCGCACCCGGTGCGGGATTGCCGGAAGCCGTCGTGCCCGAACTCGCCGCAGCGGGGCCAGCGATGACCCCCCACGCCCAAGTCGCCCTCGCCCGGCGGACGATGACTCCGACCGGCCTGTCGATCTTCGGTGCGGCGGCGTCCGCGCCGATGGTGGTCCTCGCCGGTGGTCTCGTCACCACCTACGCCACGACCCGGGTGACCGCCCTGCCGTTGACGTTCATCCTGGTCGCCGCAGTGGTCGCACTGCTGATGGTCGGTTACACCGCGCTGGCCCGCCAGATCGGGCACCCGGCCGCCTACTACGGCATCCTCGCCCACAACCTCAGCCGCAGCTGGGGTGTCGCCGCCGGCCTGGTCGCCCTGGTCGCGTACACGGCGATCCAGACCAGCCTGTACGGCCTGTTCGGGGCGACCCTCGCCGCCCAACTCGGCGGCACCTGGTGGGTGTGGGCCGGCATCGCATGGACCGTCGTCGGCGCGCTCGGGGTGCGGGCGATCGTGCTGTCCACCTGGGTCCTCGGCGGGGTCCTCGCGGTGTCCCTGCTGATCGTCGGCCTGTTCGTCGTCGCTGGCCTCAGCTCCCCGGCCGACGGGACCGTGTCGTGGGAGGGATTCGACGCCGCCGGCCTGGCGGTCGGGGGGATCGGTGGGGCGGTGGCGTTGTGCGTGGCCGCGTTCATGGGCGTCGACGCCCCCGGCTCGTTCGTCGAGGAAGCCGTCGACCGGCGGTCGGTCGGCCGCGCCACGATCACCGCCGTCCTCACCCTCGGCGGTGTGTATGCCGGTGCCGCGTGGGCGATGGGCGTCGCCGTCGGCCCGCAGTCTGTCGCTACCCGCGCCGCCGACCCGTCCTCCGGCCTGCCCTTCACGATCCTCGAAGCCGCAGGCGGGATGTGGGTGGGCATCGGCGGGCTGGTGCTGGTCCTCGCGATCGTCACCTCGATGCTGGCGTTCCACAACGTCATCGCCCGGTACGTGTTCGCCATGGCCCGCGAAGGTGTCCTCCCCACCGGCCTCGCCCACACCGGCAGCACGACCCGGGTCAACGCCCCACGCGGCGGCTCCCTCACCCAAACCGGGACGGCGGCACTCGTCGTCGCCGCGTTCGCGGTCGCCGGGGTCGACCCGGTGGCGGTGATGTTCACCTGGCTGTCCACCCTCGGCGCACTCGGCCTGCTCTGCCTCCTCCTCGCCGCCTCGATCGCCGCGCTGGCCGCCCCACCCGCCGTACGAGGTCAACGGGCCGGAATCTGGCAGTGGAGGGTCGCACCGGTGCTGGGGGTGCTCGGCGGGTCGGTGGTCCTCGTCGCGATGGTCGGCAACGTCGGTTCCCTCCTCGGGGCTGTGCCGGGGTCGCCGTATCCGCTGCTGCTCCCGGCGATCCTCACCGCCACCGCCACCGCAGGCGGCATGTGGGCCGGGCACCTGCGCCGCACCCGACCCGACGTCTACGCCGGCATCGGCCACGGCACCCCGAAAACCCACGCCGTGCCCGACGCCCTCCACATCTCCATCTGACCCCCGAGGAAAACCCGACCATGAAGACGTACACCGTCCACATACCAGCGGCACGGGGGCATCACAGCAGTGACCCGCTGGACCCGGCCTGGCGACCCGAACCCCCACGACCCGCACCGCCCGGCCCCCGCCGGCCCGCAGACCACCAACCCCCACCGGGTGCCGGCCTGGTCCAGCCGCCGCCGGACTACCGCATGCCCGACGAGCGGCCGTACCGCCGGGACGCCCCTGTCCACCCGGCCCCACCCGAGCACGCCCCGTCACCTCCTCCACAGCCGGGGGAGCCCGACGGTGGGGTGTCGGCCGAGGCCCGATGGTGGGCCGACCTGCGGCAGCAGGTCGTCTACCGGGCGAAACGCCTGAACACCGGGCACATGATCGAGGCAGACCAGCGGTACGGGCAACGCGACGCGCTCGGCCCGCACGGGGTGATGCTGTTCTTCGTCTCCGACGCTGCGGCCCAACCCCACGGCTACCAGCTGCACACCGCCTACCGGTTGTGGCTGGCCTCCCCGGAATCCCAGCACCTACCGAGGTTGCTGACCGACCTCACCGAGGTCGTCGGGGACAGCATCACCCGGGCCGGGGCGGCGGGCCGCAGGTGGCATCCCCTCGGCCCGCAGGGGTCGATGGTCAACGGCGGCGACATGACCCTGCCGGCCGGTGCCGTCTACGTGGGGGTGGGGGTGACCACCCTCGACTCCGACCAGGGTCGTTGGCAGCAACTCGCCCGGACCCTACGCCACCCCGACGACCACCGCCGCCGCTCCGTGTTCGACCTCAAGGGCCAGTGTTTCGTCCTGCTCACCGACGGCACCGCCCTGCACGTCGACCGCGACCCGCACGCCCCGATCGGCGCGGACGGCGTCCGCTGCACCAAGCCCCTCGACCCGGACCGGGTTATCCACTACAACCCGCACGAGCACCTCACCGAGCAGGGCGACACCGTCACCCGGGACACCTGGGCGCAGCTCACCCGGCTGCACCGCACTCTCGCCGGGCACCTTCTCGCGGGACGTCCGGCATGACCCACACCCCCGCGCCTCTCACCGAGGCCGCGGACCTCAGTCGTACGCCGGTTGACATCACCGCGGTCCTGGACCACCTGGTCGCCGAGGCCGACACGGCCGCGCCGACGAGCATCGGCTTCCCCGGCGCGGTCGACCTGGACCATCGGGAGGTGATGGCCCGCCTCGGTCACCGCCTGTGGAACAACATCGGCGACCCCACCGACACCGGCGGCACCCCGCACACCCGCGTCCTCGAACAAGCCGTGATCGCCTGGCTCGCCGACACCCTCGCCATGCCGGCCGACGACCGCTGGGGATACGTCACCACCGGCGGCACCGAAGGCAACCTCTCCGCCCTGCACGCCGCCCGCCGCCGCCTCCCAACCGCCCGCATCTACTACTCCACCGCCGCCCACTACTCCATCCCGAAGATCATCGAAATGCTCGGGGCACGCGGTGTGGTGGTCAATGCTGGCATGGACGGGGAGATGGACTACGACCACCTCGCCCTCCGGGTGCGCCGCCACCGGCGGTGGCCGGCGATCGTCGTGGCCACCGCCGGCACCACCATGACCGAAGCGGTCGACGACACCACCCGCATCCGGGCCGTCCTCGACGCCCACCAGGTGCCGGGTTGGCACCTGCACGTCGACGCCGCCCTGTCCGGCATCCCCCTCGCCCTCGACGGGCGGCTGCGCCTGGACGACGACAGTGGCATCGGCAGCGTCACGGTGTCGGGGCACAAGTTCCTCGGGGTGCCGACACCGTGCGGGGTGGTCCTGATCCGGGACAGTCTCCGCCGCGAGGGCGCCCCGGTCACCTATACCGCCACCCTCGACTCGACGGTCACCGGCTCCCGCTGTGGGCTGGCCGCCGCCCTGCTGTGGCATGCCATAGCCACCCACGGCCGGGAGGGACACCGGTGGCGGGCCAGCGAGGCCCGCCGTCTCGCCGCCTACACGGTCGACCGGCTCACCGCCGCCGGCTGGCCCGCCTGGCGACATCCCCACGCCTTCACCGTCGTCCTGCTCACCCCACCCGCCGCAGTGCGGGCGAAGTGGCTCCTGGCCACCGACGCCGACGTCAGCCACCTCATCTGCATGCCGGGCGTCACCCAAGGCCAGATCGACGCCTTCGTCACCGACCTCACCGACACCAACTCGCCGGCTGGCGGTCCCGACCCGGGTCACCCACACCTGCCGAGGTCGATCCCCCGTCCCCGGCGGGCGTCTTCACCCACCGCCGGCATCAGCACCCCCTGACCTGCTGCCGGCAACCCCGCCGCCCCGGCTCCCCCCGACGAGCCCGCGTCCCGGCGCACCTGCTCACCGCTGCCCGAACCTGTCCACTGACCCCCTTGCGAGGCGATCACTGTGACCACCGGCTACGTCTTCCACCACGCGTACCTGTGGCACGACACCGGCACCAGCGCCGGCCTGCTACCCGCCGACCCGGCCGCCGGGATACAGCCCGCCGTGCACATCGAGAACCCGGAGGCGAAACGCCGCACCCACGAACTGATCCACGTCTCCGGGCTCCTGCGTGAGCTGCTGGTCATCGAGCCCCGGCGGGCCACCATGACGGAACTGCTCCGGGTGCACACCCCCGCACACGTCCAGCACATTCGCACCCAGAGCGACCGGCGTGGGGGAGGGGACGCGGGGGACGGGTACTCCCCGGTCGGGCACGGCAGCTACGACATCGCCCGCCTCGCCGCCGGTGGCCTGCTCGCCCTCGTCACCGCTGTCGCCGACGGTGACATCACCAACGGGTACGCCCTGACCCGCCCACCCGGACACCACGCCACCGCCGACACCGGCATGGGCTTCTGCCTGCTCAACAACCTCGCCATCGCCGCCCGCCACGCCCAAACCGTCCACGGCATGGGTCGTGTCGCGATCGTCGACTGGGACGCCCACCACGGCAACGGCACCCAAGCCATCTTCTACCCCGACCCCACCGTCCTGACCATCTCCCTACAACAGGCCAACTGCTTCCCACCCGACTCCGGATGGACCCACGAAAACGGCATCGCCGACGGCACCGGCTACGCCCTCAACGTGCCCCTACCGGCTGGTAGTGGCCACGCCGCCTACCTCCACGCCATGCGGCAGGTCGTCATCCCCGCCCTCGACCGCTTCCGCCCCGACCTGATCCTGCTCGCCAACGGCGTCGACGCCAACGTCTTCGACCCCATGGCCCGACAGATGCTCACCACCAGCACCTACCGCGCCATGACCCGCCTGCTGGTCGACGCCGCCGACCGGCTCTGCCACGGACGACTCATCGCCGCCCATGAAGGCGGCTACAGCCCCTTCTACACCCCCTACTGCGTCCTGGCCGTCCTCGAAGAACTCACCGGCACCACCACCCGGGTCACCGACCCCTTCGCGACCGTCGTCGCCGCCTACACCGCCGAACCGTTGCGCCCCCACCAGCAGGACGTCATCGACGAGGCCGCCCACCTCGTATCCCGCATCGACGCTACCGCCACCTCCGCCACCCGCCGATCCGCAGACCGAACCAGACAACGTCGGGATGACTCCGGTCATCCCGACGTCCTCGTGTTTTGACCATCGTGGGGATTTGTGGTGGTCGAGGTATAGCGGAACGGGGAGAACCCTGTCCATGATCTGAGTTCTCACACAAAGATCATCAATGGGCAGGGTTCTCGATGAGGAGCGTAGCGGCTACCGGTGCCGGTGACAGCGAGCTGGGCCGGATCTTGTTGGATTCGTGGCGGCGGGAGTTGTACGAGGGTGTCCTCGTGTCGCGGTCGAGGACGTTGTTCTCGCTGGTCGATGAGCTGGCCGCGGACCAGGGACGGTGTGGCTGCCCGGCGCATCTGTCGCTGGGCACGGTCACCGGGCACGCCGCGGCGTACCGGGCGTTACGCGACGGCGAGATCGATACCGGCCGGGCGTTGCGGGCGGCGTGCCGGATCGCCGCTCGGTCCGGTCTGCCGCGGGTGTATGCCGTCGATACCACCGCGTGGCCCCGGCCGAACGCGCCGACCAGTCCGGACCGGCAACCGCAGTACACCCCGGGCGGCCCGCGTGGCGCGGCGCTGATCAGGACCGGGTGGCGGTATCAGCACGTCGTCCGGTTGACGTTGACCCCGGACTCGTGGGTCGTGCCGGTCCTGGCCGACCGCATCACCTCCGACGACGACCTGGTCGAGGTCACCGTCAGCCACATCGCACAGATCTGCGCAGCCGACGGCGCCCGCCCGGGCGACCCGTCGCTGTTCCTCCTCGATTCCGGCTACCCCGCGGCCCGGATCACCCACCTGATCCGCGAACGCAGGATTCCCGCGGACGTCCTGGTCAGACTCGCGACCTCGCAGACCATGTGGACCAGACCCGAACACCGGGCCGCCCACCCACTCGGAGGCCGGCCCCGCCGACACGGATTCCGGCTGACCCTGCGCGAACCCGACCTCACCCCGGACGCCGGTGTCAGCGGACCACTCGACATCTACGGCACCGTCACCGTCCGGGCCTGGCACCACGTCCACCCCAAACTCACCCGCGCCAGCCGCGGATTCACCGACCAGACCACCCTCCCGATCGTGGAAGGCACCGTGCTTCTCGCCCGGGTCCAGCACCTACGCCCCAGCCGCCGCGCCGGCGACCTCGCACTCTGGTACTCCGGCACCCGCCACGACCTACTCACCCTCGTCATGACCTACCTGACCCGCTACGACATCGAGCACTACTTCCGCTACCTGAAGACCACCGCCCACGCCCCGGACTTCCACCCCCGCCAACCCGACACCCTGACCACCTGGCTCCGCCTACACGCCTACGCCTACCTCCACCTGTTCTGCACCCGCACCCACCTCACCCACCACCGGCTGCCCTGGGAACCCACCACCACAACCCCCACCCCCGGCCAGACCCGCCGACAGGTTTCGCCCGCTCTACGCAACGCCTGGCAACCACCAGGCCACCCGAAACCCGGACACCCCGGACCCGGACGCCCCGCCGGAAAACGCCGCAAACGCCGAACCCGCTACCCCGTCATCCGCCGCAACGCCATCCACAAAGGCAAATAACACCCCACCCCCACACCACCACGAACTGAGGTTCCCCCCGGGATGTGGACACCGGGTTATGCCGCGATCTGGTGCAGGGTAGCTGGTGTGAGGGTTTGTTCGTAGTCGGCGGGGCTGAGGTAGCCGAGTGTGGAGTGGCGTCGTCGGTG
>NZ_JAFEUO010000015.1:0-48892 GCF_016900955.1 Micromonospora humidisoli | reverse complement strand
GACCAGCTCAATCGCGTCACGCTGAAACTCTTCCGTGTACTTCGATGGACGCCCCAACGGGGACACCCCTTCCTCTGGACCAACATCCAGTCTCAGGGTGTCCACATCTCAGGGGGAAGCCCAGTCCTCCTTGCGGTGCGGTCGGGGTCGGCCCCGGGCCACCAACTCGGCCGAGCGGGTTCTGTCCGTGTGTTGGGTGCCGATTGGCCCGGTGCTGACGGGCGCTCCGGCTACCTGTGCACCCCGTTCTGGCGACGACGACGCGCGAGGTGAGCAGACGACTGGCTGCTTGCGAGCCTGAGAGCGATATATGCCGGCACCACCGGCCACGATTCAGAGCATTCAGCCCTCCCAGTTCTGACATTCGAAAGCTCTACTTCGAGCGCTTGACGGCGCCGATCGAACTGATGGCACCGGCTGGGACAACACACAGGGCTCGTTATCGGACAACAACCCATTGGCTGTGCCGCCAGTGGCTTCTCTCGATCCGCTGTGGCAGGATCAGCACACCCGGTCGGCGGGAGTGTCGGCCAGCTCTGACAAACTGCCGACATTTCGAATGACAATTCTGATCACACAACTGGTCGGTGATGTGGATGCTGATTACGCCGGAGCAGGTGACCGAGTCACAGAAGGCGCTCGGCGCGCAGTTGACCGCGTGGCGGGCAGCCGCAGGGCTGACACAGGCCAGCCTGGCCGCGCGGATCCGCTACTCCCGAAGCACCGTCGCCAACCTCGAGATCGGCCGGAGCCAGTCACCCGCCAGTTTCTGGCAGCTCGCCGATCAGGCGCTCTCGGCAGACGGCGCGCTCATCGCGCAGCACCGGAAGGTCGCTGAGCTGCAGGCACGGTACCGAGCCCAGAGCGCCTTGGCCCGTGAACAGGCGCGGATGGCCCGGATCGCCGCTGCCCTGCCACCGATAGCCCGCGATGACGACGGTCCACTGTCGAGTTCGCGGCAGCCAGCGGTCGCTGCCGGCGCTGCGGATCCGCGCGCTCGCGCTCACCCTGCAACGCCGAGCAATGGTGTCCACGCGATCGTGGACACGATGCCCAACACTGCGGCACCGCTGTCGGCTGTTGCCGACATCGCCCTCACACCTGACGAGGAGCACCGTGACGGCGTCGCCACGGCTACCCTTGAGGTCATGTCCGACGGGCAGGCAATGTCATTCCGGGTGACCCGGCGGACACTGCTGGAACTCGCCGCCGGTCTCACCGCCCTGAAGGCTGCCGGCCCTGTTGGAGCGTCCCGCCCGACAGCCGTCGACCCCGCTGTCGTGGACCACTTCGCCGAACTCCGCGCCCTCCTGGTGCAGGCCGACGACAAGCTGGGCGGGCGCACCATCCTGGCGACCGTCGAGCAGCAGATCACGCAGATCGCCGCCCTCCGTCGACAGGCCCGGGGGCAGCTTCGCGACCGGCTTCTGAGCACCGAGGCCCGCTGGAGCGAGTTCGGCGGCTGGCTCAGCGACGACCTCGGCGACCGGGCAGCCGGGGACCGCTGGCTCGACCGCGCGTCCGGCATGGCCCAGGAGGCCGACGACCGGGAATTCAGCTCCTACGTGCTGGCACGCAGGGCGCAACGTATGGTCGGCACCGGTGACGACGACCGCATCGTCGGACTGGCCCGCGCCGCCTCCCGCCACCCCGACGTGCCCCCGCTCGTCCACGCCTTCGCCGCCGTGCAGGAAGCACACGGCAGCACCCTCGACAACGACACCGCCGGGTTCCAGACCGCAATGGAGCGCGCCCACACGCTCGTCGCGACCGACTCGGCCACCGACGACGAGCACGCACTCGGGTCCTTCTGCACACCGCCGTACCTGGCCGCCCAGGAGGGCGAGGGATGGCTCCGCCTCAACCAACCGCACCGGGCCATCACCAGCTTCACCACCGCCGTCAACCACTGGCCTGACCGCTATCGGCGGGAACGCGGCATGTACCTCTCCCGGACAGCACACGCCTACCTGGCCGCCGCCGAACCGGAGCAGGCCGCGACCACCGCCGACGAAGCGCTGACCCTCGCCACCACGACCGGCTCAGCACGCGTCCACCGGGACATTCTCGCCCTGACCCGGCAGCTCAAGCCCTTCTCTTACCACCAGCGGGTCCGGGAACTCCTCGACCGGGTCGCCGCCACCGGATGACCGACCACCAGCCCGACGGGACGTCCCCACCGCCACCGCAGGTGATCGTCGTCGGCCGCGCCAACATCGACATCACCGTCCGGATCCCCCGGCGACCACAGCCTGGCCGTACGACATTCGCCTCGGCACCCGCCACCACCACAGCCGGCGGTAAGAGCCTCAACCAGGCCAGGGCCGCTGCCGGCGCAGGTGCCCGGACCACCCTGGTCGCCAACGCCGGCACCGACGAATGGGGCACCTTCCTGCGACGCGCCCTCACCGACGCGGGCGTCGACGTGTCGCACTTCCAGCTCATACCGTCGGCGCCGACCGGCGTGGCGATCGTGGAAGTCACCCCCGACGCCGAGAACCACATCGTCCTCGCACTGTCTCCCGCGACAGAGCTCACCGCCGACCAGGTGCGCGACGCGCTACGGCGGCTGCACGCACCAACCGTGCTCACCCAACTCGACCTTCCACCCGATGCCGTCGACGCCGTTATCCAGCACCACCGGGCTGAGACACTTATCGGGAACCTCGTACCGCACGCCGCGCTCGGGTCAGCCGTGCTCGCCGCCCTCGACCTCTTCGTCTGCAACGAACACGAGGCCGCCGCGATCCTCGGCCGGCACCACGCCGATCCGACGATCGCGGCTCAGGAACTTTGTGGGCTGGGACCACGGGTAGCCGTGGTAACCGCAGGCGCTCGCGGTGCCGCCTACAGCACCGCCGAACACATCAAGCTGGTCCCCGCACCACACGTCCACGCCATCGACACCACCGGCGCAGGCGACCAGTTCCTCGGCACCCTCGCTGCCCGACTTGCCCAGAACACCCCGCTGGGGCATGCCGTCGCCGACGCGGTCTCCGCTGCGACGGCAGTGGTACGTGCTTAGCGGGGAGCCGTCGCCGCGCGCTGACGCGTTTGGTGCTGGCAGACACTGCGGGACCGTACCGCGATGGGCGGGTCCGGGCCGCTGACGCCAGCGGCCGATGACCTTCAGCGGCGCGAGAACGGCATGAGCGGATGTTCAGGTGAGGTCGTCGCCGCTGGCCACCGGGCAACCGAGTAGATCGCTGAGAACTGTCCGCTGATGCTCGGTCAACGGGTTGACAAAGACGGCCATGGCGACTGCGGCTGACCGGCAGGCGTCGGCGACTTCGTGGGCCTTGCCCGAGCTGAGCAGGGTTCGCCGAGAGAACGGCGACGTCATCCTGCTCGCGCCGCCGCGGGAGACGCCCCGCCGCTGGATCTGCCGGCCAACCACCCGTCCACCACGTGCTTCCACTGAAGCCGCCAGGAGGTCAAGTTTCGCGTCAACCCGCCTGTCCTTGGCGGAGAACAAGCCGACCAGCATCACGTCGGCGCCCGCCAGACGGATGCCTGGGCGCCCAGTTCGCCTTCCTGTCATACGCAACTCCGGACGAGGTATCTGGCGCTGTTCATACGTTTACAGTGGCAGGATCGTCCCGTGGGGGGTATCGATGATGAGCTTGGCCGCTTCGACTGGTCTCGGATCCAGACGTACCAGGGCTACGCCGAGATGGTGCCGCATGCCGTACGCGGGCTTGTAGCGGCCCCAGATAAGAAGGAAGCGGTACGGCTCGGTGAGTGGATCGAGCGCATTCTCCTGTCCGTGGCCGGTCCCTGTGAGGGCTGTACGCCAGTCGCCACCGTCCTGGTCGCGACGCTGCCCGAGATGACGTCGGCCGGGCGCAGCGTAGCCCTTGATCTCCTGTCACTCATAGGAACTGCCGAAATCACCGGACCAGCACACGAACAGATCGGCGCGGTCGACGTCGCCGAGATCCGGCAGGCTGTAGCGGGCGGCTTCCGGCACTACGTCGCGGTGCTCCAGACGGAATCCTCCTCGGAAGCCGACCTCTACTCCTGCATCGATCTCATGGACATCCTGGCGTTCGACGATCCCCGCCTGACGGCAGTCGCCACCGCAGCGCTCAAGGGGATCCGGACTGGCGGCCGCGACCCGGGCTTGGCTATGGCCATCGAGAACACGCTCGACGATCTGACCAATCCTTCGAGAAACTCCTGAAAGAGGCAAGCGGAACACTGTCATCGGCTACTCCGGAAGCTGGCGACCACCACCCTCACTCAGGATGACGATCCATTCGCGGCAGGTCCGGATGCCCACGCTCGGCGTCGCATACGACATGGCGACGGCACCGTTTGTGAGCCACGACAGCCGCGCCCCCTCACCGCCCGTGGCCCTCGGGCTCGTGCAGCCTCACATCCGGGATCTCAGTGCGTCGAACTCGCAGCCCGGCGAGGACGGGTCGAATCCGTGTTCGATCAGCCAGCGGGACGCCAGCAGGCTGCGCAGCGACCACCAGGCACGGATCATGTCCCGGTCGACCACGGTGCCGTAACCGGCGAGCAGATCGTCGAGCCGTTCCTCGTGTCCGAGGGTCAGGATGGCCAGGTCGAACAGCGCGTCGCCGGGTGCCGCCTCGGACCAGTCGATGACGCCGGTGACCTCGTCGCCGTCGGTGAAGATGTGGGTGATCTGCAGGTCGCCGTGCATGAAGACCGGCGTCCATGGCCGGATCGCGGCCTCGGCTATCTCGCGGTTGCGGTCGACCAGGTCGGCCGGCAGGACGCCGCTGTCGACGAGCCAGGCGCATTCGCGCTGGAGTTCCGCGTCCAGCCCGACGAGCTTCTTGCCGGCCCACGGCGGTGGTGGCGCGTCGTGCAGTTTCCGGATCGCAGCGCCTGCCGCAGCCCATGCCGCCGGTGACGCGGGCGACGGCTCGCCGAGCCGGCCGAGCGCTTGGCCGGGGACGGCGGCGATCGCGAGGACGGGCGGCCTGCGCCACAGGACCTCGGGGGTCGGTACGGGCGCCAGCCGCATCGCCTCGACTTCGACATCGATGCGCGCCTGATCGCTGTCGACCTTCAGGAACACGTCGCCGACGCGCAGGGTCGCGCGCTCGCGATGGGCGACGACGACCGAGACCTCCTCCACGCCGGCCATTATCGCGGGCTGATCATCAACCCCGCTGTGGGTTACTACGTGCGAGTCGAATGCGGTATGGCGTACAGGCAAGCGACCTGACCAACTCGCGCATTTCGGCATAATCAGACGCTCGGTGGAGGCCGTCGTAGTCGGTATGACGGCGGGGCGCGAGCTACCCCGGGGTGAGCGCTCCGTGCTCCTCTAGCGGCGACGCCGAAGGTGGGCATACAGACGGCAGGTCGTTGATCTTCGATGATGTGCGCGACGTGTGCTCGCCAGCAGATGCCAGCCCGGGTCAACCGGTACGAACGCGGGTGACCACAGCCGCTTGTGGTCGCAAACGGGGGTTCGTGTGCTCGAGCTGTGGTCCTGGGCTGGGCGAACGCAGGTCCGGGTGCTGCGGGGGAACGTGGGCCACTCCCTGCCACCCCAGGTGAACCCGCAGGTCGCTAGACTAGGCCGTCGCGCCCTCGTAGCTCAGGGGATAGAGCATCGGTTTCCTAAACCGTGTGTCGCAGGTTCGAATCCTGCCGGGGGCACCTCCAAGATCAGCACGCCGACATCCTTCGGTCACCCTGTGGCCCCAGCCCTGCGGCGCAGTCGCTGCTCTATCCGGGGCTGGGGACAGCATGGCGGTCGGCCCGCCGGACGATGTCCAGGAGCATGAGCAGCACCAGAGCCATCATGATGAACACCGCGAGGTAGAAGCCCCAGGCCACGTTCACCTCCCTGGCGGAGAGATGGTCACGCACGATGTCGCCGAGCCGGACCCCACCCGCGATCTCGTCCGCCGGGACGAAGCCGTACCCGCCCGGCGCGTCCACTGACGGGATCGCCAACCAGGAGACGGTCGCCACGAGCAGACCCGTCGTCCCGGTGAGCAGAAACAGCCAGCGCAGCCGTACCGACAGCGTCGGCCACCTGTTGGCGTAGACGCCACAGGTCACGTAACCGACCGCCGCGACGACGCCGAGGAGCACGGCCAGCGACCAGGCCGATGAGCTGTGCCACGCCGTGGCTGTGTTGACGTGGTGGGTCTGCTGTCCGCTGCCGTACCGGCTGACCGTCCAGCTCAACCGGTACCAGGGGAGGAAGCTGTCGGCCAGCAGCAGCACGCCGAGCGCCGCGATGGACCGCTTCAACCACGGTGAGCGGAGACGGCCGTGAAGGTTGTGCCGGATACCGGGTCGCATGGACGAATGTTGGCCTGTCGCGACGTTCCCCGTTGTCCGGGGTGCAGATCCGGCTACGGCTGTCCGGGCCGACAGGCGGGGGGCGACGAGGTCGGACGTCGTCTGGCGGTGCCGGATAGGGTGCTGTCGTGCTGACACTGCCGTGCGGGCATCCGGCGGATGCGGCCACCAGCCGGGTCTGCTCCCACCTGGTCGGCGTGCCGGAGGACCGGGAGGTGGCGTGCTTCCGCCTGCTGACCGGGCGCGGGCTGGCGTTCGACCTGGTCTGCCGGGAGTGCGGCGAGGCCGGTGGGTCGCCCGCGCTGGTCGTGGTGTGCGAGGGGTGCGTCGACCGGCTCGTCGAGGACGGGGAACTGCTCGGCTGGCGCGGCGAGCCGGAGATCCTGCAACGGCCGGAACCGCTCGATGCGACGGTGTCGGACTGGCCGCTGCCGGTGTCACTGGGGCAGGTGATCGATCTCGCCCCGGTCGACGACGCCGACGGCTCCCGCTGGCTGGTGCTCACCGCCGACGGCACGATCGTCGCGCTCGACCCGGACGACGACCGGGCCACCGTGCTGGCCACCGTCGAGTTGGTCGACGAGCCGGGGCAGCAGCCGTGGCTGGACCGTCGGCTACGACGCCGGCTGCACGTCTCCGGCTGTGGCCGCTTCGCCGCCGTGGTCAACGACTTCGGCCGGTACGGACGGGTGGTGGATCTCGGCCGGGGCGGTGTGGTGACGCTCGCCCTCGACGGCGGGGACTACCACGCGAACACGGTGCCGTTCGCGCTGGCCTTCGCCCGGGTCGACGGCCGACCGGTGGTGGTGCACCGCACCCGGTGGAACCGGCTCGACGTCAGCGACCCGGCCACCGGCGAACTGCTGACCGCACGTGAGCCGGAGACGACATCGGAGGGGGAGCGGCCGGCGCACCATCTCGACTACTTCCACGGCCGGTTGCTCTGCTCCCCGGGCGGTCGGGTCCTCGCCGACGACGGCTGGGTCTGGCATCCGGTCGGGGTGCCCTCGGTGTGGGCGTTACGCCCGTGGTTGGACGGCAACGTGTGGGAGTCCGAGGACGGGCCGACCCGCCGGACGCTGTGCCAGCGCGACTACTTCTGGAACGGGCCGCTCTGTTTCGTCGGTGACACGCTGCTGGCCGTCGGAGGGCTCGGCGACGACGACGAGACGATGCTGCCCGGCGTACGCCTGTTCGACGTGGCCTCGGGCCGCGAGCTGACCACCTTCGCCGGGCCCGCCGGGGCCTGGTTCTCCGACGGCCGGCGGCTCTACTCGGCGCACCCCGACGGCCTGCACGTCTGGGACCCGCTGACCGGGCACCGTACCGCGACGGTGCCCGGCTTCGTGCCGACCTGCCGGCACCGGGGCACCGGGGAACTCGCGGCGGTCACCGACGGGGTGTTGCGCCGGTGCCGGCCGGCGTGAGCGGGCCACCGCACGCGCGGCACCGACCCACCACCGGGCTTGCCCGCCGGGGCAGGGTGGACTGCCCCTAAGACGGTCGGTGGCCGCGTACCGTGCCGGCCGGGTTCGGGGCAGGGTGGCCGGGTCGACTGTCGCCGATCCGAAAAGAGCGGTCATGACCTGGGAAGACAACTACTGGGAAGATGCCACGCAGAGCCCGGACTACTTCCAGCTTGTCGAGTTCGCCACCGTCCTCGACGCCGACTACGGCACCCGGATGTTCGGCAGGTGGATCGAGCAGATGCACCCGGACCGCCACGACCTGATCCGCAGCCTGGAGTACCTGCTGGTCACCTACCGGCACGGCGACGACGCGCGGGCGACGCTCGACACGTTCGAGCGTCAACTGCCCCGGCCGTGGGACGACTGGGCGATGACCACGGCGCTGACGGAGACCGCCCAACGGTTCCCGGACGTGCCTGTCGAACTCCGCAACGATGACGACTTCACCGCGCTGGCCGCGTTGCTGCTCGACGACGAGCAACTGTTCGCGTTCTGGCGGGAGGAGGTGCAGCAGGCCGCCGTCCAGGCGCTGTCCGTGCCCGAGGTGATGCCCGCCTTCGTCGCCTCCTGCCAGGCCCTCGCCGAGGAGGCGCTCCGGTACCAGGGCAGGGGCAAGGAGGAGGAGAGCGACGAGGAGAGCGAGGAGAGCTACGACTACTCCGGGTACGACCGGGCGTTCGGTCACATCGCGTCCGACGACGACCTGGTGGCGCCCCCCGCCCCGGCGAAGTCGGTCCGGTTCGCGGAACCGCTGGTGGAGGGCGAGGACGCGCCGGAGTGGCAGCACAACGAGTTCAAGATCGGGGTGGCCTTCACCCTGAACCCGGAGGCCAACTCGAACCTGCCCGGCCACTACTCCTGGGCGCAGACCCAGGCCCTGGTCAGCCCGTGGGGGGTGGACGTGGACGAACTCGCCACCATGATCGGTACGGCGATGAACCGGATGCCCCGCATGTACCGGGACGATCGGCTGACCATCCACGTCTTCCCGCAGCACATCTTCATCACGGTGACCATCGACTCGGCCCTCAACGCGCACAACACCGGGATCATCGCCACCCTCACCGACGACGGGGCGTACGCGCACTACGTGCAGTTCAAGGACCTGGTGATGTTCTACACCGACGAGAGCGACATGGACACCCCGATCTACAACGTGCTCAAGACGTTCGGGGACCCGTGGGCCGGTGGCACGGCCGAGAGCTACGTGGTGCGCCACGGCCGGGGCCGCAAGGCGTACTTCACCGTCGACCCGGTGCGGACCAGCCACGAGCAGAGCGTGGCGGCGGTCGTCCGGCGTTGTTCCGGCGGGCTGGACGTCCGGGTGCTGACGGCCCGCCCGCAGTAGGGTGACAGCCGGCCGGGGCACCGGGTCGGTGCCCGAACGGGCAGCCGGGACTGCCCGCAGGATTTCCCGCGCGGTCGCGGTCGACCCGGTCGGGCCGCGTTCACTGTCCACCATGGCAGCGTCAGCGTCCCGTTCCCTGCGCGCCGCGTCGGCGTTCGCTGTGGTGGCACTCCTGGTGGCCGGCGTACCGCCGGCCGCGTACGCCGAGTTCTTCACGGCACCGCGACCGGCCGGTGGGCCGGCGTTGCGGATCAGCGTGGGCGACGGCGTCGCCCCCCTGGTCGGCGAACCGGCCGGGACGACCCTCGGGCTGACCCCGGGTGGCTCGGCGGTGGTCACCCGCACGGTGACCACCGCGACCATCCCGCCCCGGCCCGACGTGGTGCTGCTCGCCGACACGACAGGCAGCATGCAGGCGGCGCTGAACGACGTCCGGGTCAACGCGAAGCGGATCGTCGACGACATCAGCGGCGTCCAGCCCGACGCCCGGTTCGCGGTCGCCGAGTTCCGGGACGAGGGCGACGAGTTCGTCTTCCGGCTCAACCGGGATCTGACCGCCGTGCCGTCCGAGGTGCAGGATGCGGTGAACGTCTGGACCGCCGACGGCGGTGGCGACGACCCGGAGGCCGGGCTGAACGCCCTGTACTCCGTGGCCACCGGAGCGGTGAGCCTGCGGACGGAGAGCAGCCCGATCGTGGTGATCTTCGGGGACGCGCCGTCGCACGACCCGAGCGTCGGCCACGACCTCGCCGGCACCATCGGGGCGTTGACCGACCGGGGTGTCCGGGTGGTGGCCGTGGACGTCGGCAACCCGGGCAGCTACTCCCTCGACCAGACCGGACAGTTCACCGAGATCACCAGGCGGACCGGGGGCGTGCTGCTCAACGCCGCCGGCCCGTCCGAGGTCTCCAACGCCATCCTGGCCGGCGTCCGCGCCATCCAGAGCACCGTCGCCGCCCACGTCACCGACTGCGACCCGCAACTCACGGCGTCGGTCACCCCGGCCGAGCAGACCGTCGACAGCGGCGGCGCCGTCGACCTCACCGTCTCCGTCGCGGTCGACCCCGCGGCCCGCAACGGGGAGTACGCCTGCCGGCTCGACGTCTCCGTCGACGGCATCGTGCAGGGCGAGCCGGAACGGCTGACCGTGACCGTCAGCGGCGCGGCACCTGACGTACCCGTGCTGCACTCCGACGCCGCCACGCTCGACCTCGGCGAGGCCCCGCTCGGGGTGCCCTCGGCGGCCCGGACGGTGACCCTCACCAACACCGGCGACTACCCGCTGACCGTGGCCGCCGCCCTCGCCGAACAACCCCTCCCGGCGGTCTTCGCGGTCACCGGCTCCACCTGCGCCGGGGTGCTGGCCGTCGCCCGGTCCTGCACGATGGCCCTCACCGCCACCCCCCGGGCGATCGGCGCGGCCACGTCGGTGCTCAGCCTCGCCAGCGCCACCGACACCGGTGGGGTCGCCGCCCAGTCGCTGGCCCTGAGCGTCTCGGGCCGCAGCCCGACGTTGCAGTTCAACCCGGGCGTCGGCCGTCCCGGCCAGGTGGTCACCGCGCTCGGCCAGGGCTTCCCGGCGGGTGCCGAGGTGCTGGTCGGCTGGGTCGACGGCACCGGCACGGTGCCGGCGGTCGCCGACGCGTCCGGCCGGTTCGCGGTGCCGATGGTGGTCTTCGGGGAGGGGCTCGCCGGCCCCCGGGCCGCGCTCGCCTCGGTGCCGGCGGTGGGCCAGGTGACCAGCGGTACGTTCCTGGTGCAGTCGGCGACCGCCCAGCCGGGGCCCTTCACCCGCCGCCGCTGACCGGCCCGCCCGCATGACCGGCCCGGACCCGGGCCATGGCCGGAACGCACCGGGTCCATGGGTGGGCGCACCGGGACCCGGGCGACCCCCCGGTGGGGGTCGCCCGGGGCATGCGGCCCGGCTCAGCCGACCAGCACCTGACCGGTGGCGATGATGCTGCCGGCCGGCAGCGGCGCGGGATCGTTGCAGGTGTTGACCTTGTCGCCGTGCCGGGCCGCCGGCTTGCCGTTGATCAGCACCAGCGGGCTGCCGGCGATGATCGTGCCCTGGTTGTTCGGTGGCGTCTGGAACGGCCCACCGGTCGGCACGTGCGGCGGGGCGTTCACCGCGACGCTACCGACGACGGCGGCCGGCTTGCCCTCGATCAGCACGTCGGTGCTGCACCCGTTGGCGATCGTCCCGGCGAAGGGCATCGGAGTGGGTGTCGGCACCGGCCCGGTCGGTGAGGGCACCATGATGATGTGCGTGTCGGTGCCGACCACCTTGTCACCGAGCTTCGCCGCAGGCACGCCCACGATGACAACCTCCCCTGAAACGACGGGACCGGATCAGATCAGCCCCTCGCGGATGGCGTGCGCGACCGCCTGGGTGCGGTTGCGGACACCGAGCTGGGTGGTGATCTCGTGCACGATGTTCTTGATGCTGCGTTCCGAGTAGGACAGTTCCCGGGCGATCGTCGCGATGTCCGCCCCGGCGGCGATCATCCGGAGCACGGCGAGCTGACGTGGGGACAGCGGCAGGATGGTCAACCCCCGGGGCGCCAACACCTGCCGCTGCGCCCGACCGACCCGGGTCAGCAGCGAGCTGAGCAGGTCGGTGGGGAGTCGCGCCTCGCCCCGGGCGGCGGCCCGGACCACCTCGCGCAGCAGGGTGGCGGTGCTCTCCGAACGGCGTACCAGGTTGAGGCCGCCCGCCTCGATCGCCTGGAGGCCGGCGGTGTCGTCGAGCTGCCCCACCACCAGCACCGGCCGGGGGGCCGGCCGGCCGGTCAGGGCGTCGAGCTGGGCCAGCAGCCATCCGTCCACCGTGTCGGCGACGATCACCAGGATGTCCGGGTCGTCGTCGGGGCCGGCCACCACGACCGGCCGCGCCCCTGCGGGTTCCTCCGCCCCGACGGTACCGAGCTGGGCGGTCACCCCGGCCTGGGAGATCGGGTCGCGGGAGCGGACCGCCGCGCGGACCGGCGCGGGGTGGGCCCTGCCCGCCGGGTGGTCGCCGTCGGCAGGATGGTCGACGTCGGCAGGATGGTCGACGTCGGCCGGGTCGTCGGTGCCCGCCGGGTGGGCGGTGTCGACCCGGCCGGCGGGGCGGGGGCCGGGGGCCTGCGGGTCGCTCATCGGCTGGGGGAGGGGCTCGGGGTGGGCGCGACCGGGACGAGCTGACCGGCGAAGTAGGCGGCCGGGGTGCACGCCGTGGTGCCCGGGTTCGCACACTTCACCGCGACGGTCACCGGCTGACCGGCGGAGAACCGCAGCGGCTGGACGAAGTGGTAGTCCAGATCCCGGAAGTTGTTCAGGCCGGTCTCCAGCAGCACCGTGTCGCCCCGCCGCACCTGGAGCAGGCCGGCGTCGCCGTGCGGGTTCTGCAACACGATGTCGGTCACCCAGAGCACCTTCTTCTCGGCCGGCCGGTAGGTGGAAAGCGTGAACTCGTTGGTGGTGGTCGGCGACGCGCTGGTCGCCACCCGGAAGTCGGCGGCGGTCTCCGGGTCGGCGTTGTCAAGCGTCCCGCCCTGGGCACCCGGCCCGTTGCCGTTGCCCTTTCCGGTTTCGGTCGTCGGGCTCGGGGCCGCGCTCGGCTTGGGGCTGACGCCGGCCGCGACGATGGCCACCTTCTCGGCCTGCTCGGCGGTCTCCGCCGCCTCGCTGGCCTGGGTCTTCACCTCGGCCACCTCCTGGGACAACTCCTTGGTCTCCACCTGGGCGGCCTCCTTGGCGGTGGACTGCACGGTGGGCTTGAGCACCGCGAACCACAGCCCCACCAGGGCCACCGCCACCGCCGCGGCCACCAGCACCACCCGGGGCGACCAGGCCGGCAGGACGGACCGCTGCACCAGCAGGCCGTCGCTGGTGATCGGCTCGGCGTCGGGACGGGTCACCGCCACCTGGAACGGCAGGTTGCGGTCCGGGCCGAGCAGGAACCGCTTGCGGGGACGTACCCGCAGCTTCACGAACGTGGCCGTGCCCGGCCGCAGCACCGGCGCGGCCGGCAGCACCCGGAACGTCAGCAACCGGTCCGGGTCGGCGGGCAGCACCTCGACCGTGGTCTCCACGTTGCCGGTGTTGTCGATCACCAGCTGGTGCCGGGCGGCGCGTCGTGCCTGCGAGGTACGCGGCACCAGCTCCGTCGCCAGCTCCACGAAGGGCTGCACGGTGACCGTGCCCTCCTCGACCACCGAACCCTCGGGGTCCTCCCGCCCCCGCACCCGTACCCCGAAGTCGACGCTGCCGGCCGGCACGGTCGCCGCACGCGGCGGCGTGAACGTCACCCGCGCCTCCTGCTCGGTGCCGGGCAGCAGGTTCATCGTCGCCGGCTCGACCTCGGCCCACGGTGCGGCGTCGCCGACCACGTCCAGGGTGAACTGGTCGACGACGGCGGCGGTGTTACGCACCCGGACGGTGCAGCCGACCGTGCCACCGGCGGCGACGGTGAGGTCGGTCTCGACAAGTCCCACAGCGACACTCATGCCGGCAGTCTCGCCGCGCGGGCGGGGCCGGCAGAACCACGAACGAGGAACACCAAGGGGCAGCCGTGGCTACCTGAACGGGCAGCGGAACGCCTGATCGGGCACCGGGACGTCACCGGGGCTCGCTGATCCCGCCCCGGGGCCGGCGGCCTGGCTGCCCGAGCCCCGGGCCGGCGGGCCGGCCGCCGCCGCTGTTGACGCTGACCTCGCGCGGGGGCGGCGCCAGGTCGGTCTGCGTCTCCGGCACGAACGGCACGAGCAGTTGCAGGTGCAACCCGGTCCGGGCGGTCCCGCCGTACCCCACCCAGGCGGAACCGGCGTCCCCCTCGCGCCGGGGCGCGCTGCGCACCACCACCGGCTGACCGGCGCGGGCCACCGCGCCGGTCAGGAACCCGGACGGCAGGGCGGTGCAGCTCGCGCAGCCCACCAGCAGGTCACCCAGCAGCCGGTGCTCCCGCTCGGTGTCGGCCGCCCAGGCGGTCAACAGGTAGTTGAACCGGTACCGGCGGCCCGGCGGTCGACGCCCGACGAGCTGGCCGTCGGCGTCGCGCAGCTCGTCCCAGGTCGCCGAGACGCCTGCCGAGTCCTCCTCGACGTCCAGCAGGAACGCCGAGACCAGGTCACCGTCGGCGCGCTGCGCGCACCGGTCCGGCGGGTCGAAGACGACAGGCACGTCCGCCGGCAGGTAGTGGCCCAACCAGGCCCGGACCGACAGGTCGACATCCCAGATCATCCGTCCACCCTGCCGGCTGCCCGGACGGGAGCGCGGCCGGCGACCGGGCAGGCCGTCGGGGCGGATCGGTTGCCCTTGGGGGCAGTGGTGGCTACCCCGGCGGCGTCCCGGCGGGCAGCCCTGACGGCCGGTCGACGTTGGCAGGCTCGGTCACATCACACCGTCGTACAGGAGGTTCGATGCCGACGTATCTGTCGCCGGGCGTCTACGTGGAGGAGGTTTCCTCCGGGTCGAGGCCGATCGAGGCGGTCGGGACGGCCGTCGCCGCGTTCGTCGGCTTCGCCGAGAAGGGGCCGGTCGACGAGCCCACGCTGATCACGAACTGGACGCAGTACACCCGCACCTTCGGTGGTTTCGTGGCGGGTAGTTTCCTGCCGCTGTCGGTCTACGGCTACTTCCTCAACGGGGGCGGCTCCGCGTACGTGGTCCGGGTGGGCGGTGGTGCCGGAGCGGACTCCGCCGCCGACGAAGCCGCCGGTGAGTCGTACGCGGCTGCGGCCGTACCGGCGGCCGGCGACAACGGCCGGCTCTCCTTCACCGTCCGGGCGGCGCTGCCCGGCCCGGCCGGCCAGGACCTCTCGGTCGAGGTCGCCGACGCCTCCGAGGGCGGCGACGACGCGTTCAAGCTCGTCGTCAAGCAGGCCGGCAAGCCGGTCGAGACGCTGGACAACCTGACCACCAAGCGGGGCGCGGGCAACGTGGTCACCGCCGTCCGTCAGCAGTCCAAGCTGATCCAGATCGAGGAGGCGAAGGGCGCGACCCTCGCCCCGCCCCGACGCGGCGCCGAGATCACCCTCGCCGCGCCCGCGCTGCCGGCCACCACGACCGGCACCGGCGACCTGCGGGTACGCGCCGAGGACTACGTGGGCGACGTCAGCGACCGGACCGGCTTCGCCGGGCTGGAGGCGATCGAGGACATCACCATGCTCTGCGTCCCCGACCTGGCCGCCGCCCACCAGCGGGGGGCCATCGACGACGAGGCGTTCAAGGCCGTCCAGTTGGCGATGATCGCGCACTGCGAGCTGATGGGTGACCGGGTGGCCATCCTCGACCCGCCGCCCGGCCTGCACCCGCAGCGCCTCAAGGAGTGGCGGATGGACGTCGCCGGCTACGACTCCAAGTACGCGACCCTCTACTGGCCGTGGGTCAAGGTGATGGACCCGGCGCAGGGCCGGGCGGTCTTCATGCCGCCCAGCGGGCACGTCGCCGGGGTGTGGGCCCGTAACGACGACACCCGGGGCGTGCACAAGGCACCGGCCAACGAGATCATCCGGGGTGCGCTCGCCCTGGAGAGCGGGCTCACCAAGGGCGAACACGACCAGCTCAACCCGATCGGGGTCAACTGCATCCGGGCCTTCCCCGGGCAGGGCATCCGGATCTGGGGGGCGCGCACCCTGTCCAGCGACGCCGAGTGGCGTTACCTCAACGTCCGGCGGCTGTTCAACTGGATCGAGAAGTCGATCCTGCTCGGCACCAACTGGGTGGTCTTCGAGCCCAACGACCCCCGCCTCTGGGACGCGGTGCGCCGGGTCATCACGATGTTCCTGCGCCGGGTCTGGCGCAGCGGCGCGCTGATGGGCGACACCTGGTCCGAGGCGTTCTTCGTCAAGTGCGACGCCGAGAACAACCCGCCGGAGAACCTCGACGCCGGCATCCTCACCGTCGACATCGGCATCGCCCCGGTCAAGCCGGCCGAGTTCGTGGTGTTCCGACTCTCCCAGCTCTCCCAGGGCTCCGGCGACTGACCGGCCCCGGCGGCGAGCACCCGACCTGAGCGACGACGAGACCAGGAGAAACGAGCATGGCCGGTCAGGGTACCCAGGACCCGAAGCAGAACACCCAGATCATCAGTGCCGCCGTCTTCCGGCTGGAGGTGCCGGGCATGTCGGCGATCAACTTCGCCGAACTGGTCGGGATCAGCAGCGAGGTGGAGAACGCGGAGTACATGGCCGCCGGCACCACCGGGCCGATCTTCTCCCGGCACTTCGGTCGGACCAAGCCGCCGACGGTCACCCTCAAGCGGGGCCTCGACCTCAACGGCGACCTGTGGCTGTGGCACCAGAAGGTGCGCAACATGATGTACGACGCCTACCGGGACTGCGCGTTGAAGCTCTACGGCCCCGGTGACGACCTCAACGGTGACGCCCGGTTGACGTACATGATGACCAACGCCTGGCCGTCGCGGGTGGAGGTCAGCGGGGTCAAGGCCGGGGCCACCGACATCGTCTACCAGACGGTCACCCTGATGTGTGACGACCTGTTCGACTTCAATGCGCGGATCTAGCCTCGCCGAGCCCGCCGCCGGACCGGCGGCGGGCCTGCGGACCGAGTACCCGTTCGTGCTGCCGCGCGGGCTGGTCGACGACCGGGGCGGGGTGCACCGCGAGGGCACCATGCGGCTGGCCACCGCCCGCGACGAGATCACCCCCCAGGGCGATCCCCGGGTACGCCAGAACCCGGCGTTCCTCGCCGTGCTGCTGCTCGCCCGGACGGTCACCCGCATCGGTGGGGTGCAGGCCGTGGACGTCGACGTGATCCAGCACCTCTTCGCCTCCGACCTGGCCTTCCTCCAGGACCTCTACCGGCGGATCAACCAGCAGGGGCACACCGGGGCCGAGGTGGCCTGCCCCGGCTGCGGGGGGCGCTTCGCGGTGGACCTGGCCGGCGGTCGACCGGGCGACGCCTGACCCACCCGGCAGCTCGACGCCGCACACCCGTACCGGAACCCGAAGGAGGTGGGCATGTCCTGGTCGTTACGCCCCGGACAGCCGTTCTGGCCGCGTCGTCGCCGGCCGGTCGGGGCACCGCCGCCGGTTCCGGTCGCGCCATCCGTTCCGGTCGCCGCGCCGGTGCCCACCGACGGGTACCCGGTCCTCCGGGGTCTGCCGTTGCTGACCGTGACGCCCGCCTCGGCGATGGTGACCATCCCGCCGCCGGGGACGGCCACGGACGGCCCGGCACTGCCCCCGACCGCCGCTGCGCCGGCGCTCGTCGGCCCGGCCCCGGGAGCCTTCGCGCCGTCCGTCGGGCCGGTCGCGGTCACCGACCCGACCCCGGTCCGGTACGACACCGACCCGCCCCACCGCCCGCCGACCGCTCCGCCCGGATGGACGCCTACCGCTCCCGCCGGATGGACGCCCACCGGTTCGGTCCGGCCGGTGGTGACCGGGCCGGATGACCCGTGGCCGGTCGGTCCGGTGGCGTACCGGGTACCGCCGAGCGGGGACGACGTGTCGCGGTTTCCCCGGGCGGGCGGCCACCTTCCGGGCGTCCCGCAGTCGGCGACCGGGACGTCGTCGCCAAACGATCCGACCTGGTGGGGTGGCCCGCCGCCGGGGGCGGTCGAGCTCACCCCAGCGCACGTCGGGCCCCGGGCACCGGAGCCGACCGCGTTCCCGGCCCCGACCGACACCTACGGCCCGACCGGGGTGCAGGGTCCGGCACCGAACCACGGGCTGACGTCCGACCACGGTCCTACTCCCGGCCCGGGCCCGGCCATCGATCATGGCCTGACCCCCGGCCACGGTTCGCCCCCCGGCCTCCACCTGGCTCCCGGGCCGGGCCCTGCCCCCGGCCACGGCCCGACTTCCGGCCACGGCCCGACTTCCGGCCACGGGCCGGCGCTGGTGCGGGGGGTGCTTCCGGGGTCGGCCGGGGACGGCGGCCCGGCGCTGGGCGCGGCTCCGAACGTCGCCGGTGCTCCCGACCAGGGCCCGACCGTGGAGCGTGGCCCGATCGGGGCGGCGGGCGGGCCCCGGGGAGAGGGCGCGGCTCCGACGGGTGGACCGTGGGAGCCGCAGGGACGAACGTCCACCGGGCGACCCGACGGTGCCGGGGCGGATGCCGCAACGGCCCGGACCGCAGCGCAGTTCGCCGCCGCCGGCCTGCCCACCGCACAGGTCTGGCCACCACCGGGATTCGAGGTCGCCTACCTGGCGGCGGAGGCCACCCGGGCCGCCGAGGAGGCCCGGGCGTCGGGCGGCGGCGGGCGTACCCGGTCGGCGCAGCCGGACACCGGCACCGGTCGGGGCGCGGTCGCCATGGCGGCGGGTCACGACGGTCGGAACGCTCCGGAGGGGACCCCGCCGTCGGCCGTCGAGGTGCGTCCCGTCGAGGTGGCCTTCGCCGGACGCCGGGGTCGCGCCACCCGGCCGGCGACCGCCCGACCGGGCCCGGAGCCGACGTCCCCGGCCGACCAGGGACCGGATGGCACCACCGCCGCTGCCATGCGACAGCTCACCGGGGCCGCCGGCCCGGAAGCCGGGTCCGCCGCCCAGGACCAGGTCGGCCCGGGTAGCCGGGTCGGCCCGCAGGATGCCACCGGCGGCGACCGGGGTGTCCCCGCCGACAGTCGGCGGGACGGCCCGACGCCCGTCGGGCCGTCCCGGCCGGTGGACGACCGCCCGCAGGCGACCGGGCCGACGGACCACCGGTCCGACGGGGCCGTGGCCGGATCGGCCCCCGGACAGCTGACTCAGCCGGCCGGGTGGACCCCGGGCGGCGTGACCTCGCCGGCCACGGATGCCACGGCACCGACCCTGGTCGCGGACCTCGTCGGGCAGCCGACCCCGGAGAGTCGGCCGGTCACGGACCGCGTCGACCGACCGACCCCGGAGAGCCGACCAGGCCCGGCGGGACCCGGCAGCACGGACGACCTGCCGGGTTCGGCGGCGCGGGGCGACAGCGGAGACGACCTGCCGGGTTCGGCGGCGTGGGTGGACGACCTGCCGGGTTCGGCGGCGTGGGTGGACGATCTGCCGGGTTCGGCGGGGAGCCGCGACACCGGGGACGACCTGCCGGGTCCGGCGGCGGGGCGCGACACGTACCGCCCCGGGCCGGTGCCCCCGCCGTCGTCCTTCTTCCTCACCCGTCGTCCGGAGCAGCCGCCGCCGGCCGGGCCGCCGTCGGGAGTGGACCGGGAGCACGGCCGGGCCGGTCAGGGAGCGCCGGGCCGGGGACACGCGGAAGTGGCCCCGCACCCGCCCGTACCGTCGGCGGAGCAGACCGGGTGGGTCGACCGGCCGCAGCCGCGGACGACGGCCGTGCCCACCGACGCGCACGTCCCGGCGTACCCGGTGGGGGGTGTGACCGCCGCGCCGGTGGTGGCGGACGGACGGCCCGGCCCGACACCGGCCACGCTGGAGGGGACCGTGCCGGCGGCGCACCGGGCGGCCCCGCCGACCGCGCCGGTGGGCGTCGGCGAGCTGCCGGAGCAGGTGCCGGCCGCGCTGGTGGACGGCTTCCGGCAACAGTACGGCGTGGATGTCGCGGCGGTGCCGGTGTGGCGGGGCGCGGCGGCCACCGAGGTGGTGCAGCAGGCCGGTGCGCGGGCGGCGACCCGGGGCGGTGAGGTGCTGCTGCCGGCCTCGGCGGGGCCACTGGACGCGCCGCCGGCCCGCGCGCTGCTCGCCCACGAGTTGGCCCACGTGGTGCAGCAGCGGGCGTTCGGGGCGGCTCCGCCGGCCGAGTCGACAGGTGCGGGTCGGGACCTGGAGGCGCGGGCGCTCGCCGCCGAGCACGCCTTCGGCGGCGGGCCGGGCGTGGGCGGTCCGCTGCCACCCGTCGCGCCACCGGCCGGCGGGGGTGCCGCACCGACACCCCCGGGCACCGTCGGCACCTGGGGGACCACCCCCGGCGGCGGGCTGACCTGGCAGGCGAACCCCGGTGCGGGCGGCGTACCCCCGGCCCCGCCGACCGGTCCGCCGGCCGCCGCCCACCCGCTCCAGCGGGCGTCGATGGACACCCCGGCGGCCACCCTCGACGACCTGCGGGCGCTGGTACGTGGCGAACTCGACCAGCAGCAGGACCAGGCCGCCGACCCGCCGGCCGGGCCACCGCCGGACGCCCTGCGGGCCGAGGTGGCAGCCGCGACGGCGGCACCCGCGATCGACCGCAGCGCGGGCCGGATCGCCGAGGTACGCGACGCGGTGGAGCGGCTACGGGCGGAGCTGCGCACGGTGGCCGACCGGGGGCGGGCCACGGCGGCCCGGCTGGACCGGGACGCCGAACTGGTGCCGGACCGGTCGCCGGGCCGGCCGGTCGACCTGGAGAACCCCGACGACCTGGAGGAACTGGCCGGCCGGCTCTACGGACGGTTACGCGGACGGCTGCGGCAGGAACTGCTGGTCGACCGGGAACGCAGCGGACGGCTGACCCAGTTCCGCTGAGCACGGCAGGCGGCACGACGCACGGCAGGCGGCACGACGCACGGCAGGTGGCACGACCGCACGGATGCGGGCCAGGACGAGGCGACGAGGAGGGCGAAACGATGGCAGGCGGTCTTTCCACCGCGGCCCGCTTGATGGGCGGCTTCTTCGAGGTCACCGGCGTCAACCACAGGTACCTCGTGGTCATCGACGACGAGCGGTACAACCTCGGCTCCTGGTCCCGGGTCTCCGGGCTGGGGGTGACCTGGCAGGTCTGCGAGTACCGGGCCGGGGACAGCAACGACGTCTTCACGTACGTGGGGGAGCCGACCTACAGCCGGATCCGGCTCAGCCGGGCGGTCTGCTTCGACTCGCAGGTCGTCCAGGAGTGGCTCTGCCAGCAGGCCAACCGGTACCGCCCGCTCAGCGGCACGATCCAACTCGTCGACAGCGTCGGCCTGAAGATCGTCGGCTGGGACCTGAAGCACTTCTTCCCGGTCGGCTGGTCGGTGTCGGAACTCGACCCGAGCCACAGCGGGGTGGCGGTCGAGACCCTGGAACTGGCGCACACCGGCTTCCTGCACGACGACGTGAAGTTCTCGCTCTGATGGCCGCGATCTCCGCAGGTCAGCTCGGCGGGATGCTGGGCGACCCGAGCCAGACCGCGCAGGGGCTCGCCGCAGGCGGCCTGCTCCAGATGTTCCGCGACGGGCCGGGGGTCAAGCGGACCCTCAAGCTCGGCCTGGCGATGCGGTTCCAGGTGACCATCGGTGACGTCCAGATCGGGCTGTGGCGTTCCTGCCGGGGCCTGCGGGCCGACTTCCGGCCCGAGGTGGTCCGGGTGACCGGCGACTACGTCGGCCAGTACCACCTGCCCGGCGAGGTCAGCTACGCCCCGGTCGTGCTGGAACGGGCGGTGCACCGGGAGAGTTCGGCGCAACTGCAACAGTGGCTGGTCGGGGTGCTGCGCTCGTGGCAGGACGGCACCGGCGACGACACCCGGACCACCGCCCGGATCACCCTGCTCGACGCCGACGGCGAACCGGTCACCAGTTGGCTGCTCTACGGCGTACGGCCGTCGTCGTGGACGGGCCCGGACCTCTCCTCGGACAGCAACCAGGTCGCGGTGGAACGGCTGGAGCTGGTGCACGAGGGGTTCTTCCCCGACCTACAGGCCAAGGCGGAGACGGCCACCCTGTCGTCGCCGACGCTCGGCCGGGTCGCGTTCTCCTACAACCCGGCCAAGATGGGCATCACCCGTTCCTCCCGGGCCTCCCAGCTCGTCGGCCGGGGCCGGGGCGTGGAACTCACCTCGGACACCGCCCTGCGGGTGATGGCCGGCGAGGTGCTGCTGGTCGGTGCCGGGGTGGCCCAGGACGTGCAGAAACTGATCGCGTTCTCCGGCCCGCCGAGCGTCGACGAACAGAGCCGCAGCGCGTCCAGCATCGAGCTGCCCCGGTTGACGTTCACCTGGGGAAAGCTGTCGATGGCGGTCAACCTGAGCACGCTGAACGTCAACCTGACCCGGTTCGACGGGGAGGGGCAGCCGGTGCGGGCCCAGGCCACCCTGGACCTGATCGTCATCGAGGGGGAGATCTTCCCCAAGCGCGGCGGCCCGGTGCCGACCCGGTCGGTGCGGACCGACCCGGCGCAGTGGCGGCAGCGGGCGCTGGCCAGCGGCCTGGACGACCCGATGCGGGCGCAGGCCAGGGGCGCGTCCGTCGGGGCGCGGCGGTAGTGGGGGCGCGACGATGACCGCGATCGACCGGCACGGCCTGCTCTGGGGTACGGCAACCCTGCGCCCCCGGGTCACCGTCGGCACCGCCGGCCGGGCGCTGCCGGCCGCCGCCGCCGACCAACTGGTACGGGTGGTGGTGGACACCCAGGCCGCCCTGCCGGACATGTTCGAGCTGACCTTCGCCGACCTGGACGGCAGCGTGCTGCGTACGGCCGGGCTGGAGCTGGGCACCGCCGTGCAGGTCTTCGGGCCGACCGGGGACGGCTCGGCCGAGCACCGGCTGATCAGCGGCGAGGTGACCGCCGTGGAGGGGCACTTCGTGGACGTCAGCGCGCACGTGGTGGTGCGCGGCTACACCCACGACCACCGGCTGCACCGGGTACGGCGGACCCGTACCTTCCTCAACCAGTCGGACGCCGACGTCGCCCGGCAGGTGGCGACCGCCGCGAAACTGACTGTCGGCACGATCGATGCCACCACCGGGCGGCTGGCCCACCTGTCCCAGGTGGCCCAGACCGACTGGGAGTTCCTCAGCGCCCGGGCCCGGGAGATCGGCTACGAGATCGGCGCCGACGGGGACCGGTTCCACTTCCGGCGGGCGGCCACCGCCCGGCGGGCCGGCAGCCCGGTGCCGTTGACCTTCCGGGGCAACCTGCGCCGCTTCCTGCCCCGGGTCAGCGCCGGCAACCTCGCCCCCGAGGTCGAGGTGCGGGCCTGGGACCCGGTCGCCGCGACGGTCGTGGCGAGCCGTACCGCGACCACCGCCGACGGGGTGAGCCTGGCCGGCCGGACGCCGACCGCCGCCGCCGACACCTTCGTCCCCCGGGGTGCGCCGGCACCACCCCGGGCCGGCAACAGCGCGGTAGGTGACGTCGGCCCGGCCCCCGGACCCCGCGCGCACGTCCTGGTCGGCCGGGGGCTGCCCGTGCCCGGCCGGGCCGACGGCGCGGTCACCCAGGCCGCGAAGGGGCTCGCCGCCAGCGTCGGTGGCGGGTTCGCCGAGGCGGAGGGGGAGGCGCTGGGCGACGCCCGGTTGGTCGCCGGCAAGGCCGTCAAGGTCGACGGGGTGCCCGCACCCTTCGCCGGCACCTGGACGCTCAGCGCCGCCCGGCACGTCTTCGACGAGACCGAGGAGGGCTACCGCACCGAGTTCACCGTCGGCGGTGCCGAGGACCGTTCGTTGCTCGGGCTGACGAACGTCGGCGGGACCGGCGGGGGCGGTGATCCGGCCCGGATCGACGGGGTGGTCTGCGGGGTGGTCAGCAACGTCAAGGACCCGCAGAACCTGGGCCGGGTCACCCTGGCGCTGCCCTGGCTGTCGCCCGACCACGAAACCGACTGGGCACCGGTCGGGCAGCTCTTCGCCGGCCCCACAGGTGGCGCGTTCTTCGTGCCGGAGCCGGGTGACCAGGTGCTCGTCGCCTTCGAGTTCGGCGACGTCCGCCGCCCGTACGTGCTCGGCAGCCTGCCCAGCCGGCACACCGGCTACGGCCTGGACGGCGGCCAGTCGTCGTCGACGAAGCCGGGGGCGAGCGGGGTGAAGTCGGTGGGGCAGACCAGTTCGGTGATCCGGCGCGGCCTGCTGTCGCCGTCGGGCAGCCGGTTGGTCTTCCACGACGAGGTGCCGCCCGGTGGCAAGGGGCAGCCGACCGCCGCCGACGTGGTCCTCGGTACCAAGGGTGACAAGTTGTCGCTGGCGATGGACCAGGTGGCCGGCACGGTGACCCTGCGCTGCGCCCCCGACAAACCCGGCAAGTTGCTGATCGAGTGCACCGGACAGACCGCCGTCGAGATCAAGGCGGGGCCGAGCGGCAGCCTCACCCTCGACGGCGGCACCAGCCTGAAGCTCAAGGGCAAGACGGTCGACATCAGCGGTACGCAGGTCAACATCAGCGGCACCGCGTCGACCGCCATCAAGGGCAAACCCATCCAGCTCAACTGAGGAGTGCCATGCAGGCCGACGTCATCGGCACCGGGTGTGCCTTTCCGCTGCGGGTCCAGCCCAACGGCCGGCTCGCCACGATCAGCGGCACCGCCCTGCTGGAGCAGGCGATGTGCGTGATCCTGGCGACCTACCCGGGCGAGCGCCCGATGCGGCCGGAGTTCGGCTCCCGGCTGCGGGACTTCGTCTTCGAGCCGGTCACCGGGCAGACCCGGCGGGCGGTGGCGGTGGAGGTGCGCGCCGCGCTGGAACGCTGGGAGACCCGGGCCGAGATCGACGACGTCGCCGTCACCGAGGACCCGGCCGGCGGCGACGGGCTGCTGCACATCGAGATCCGTTACCGGGTACGCGACACCGACGAGCCCGGCACGCTCGGGCTCAACCTGCGGACCCTGCCCGGCGACCGGGAACTGACCGGTACGGGGGTGCTCGGCTGATGGCGCTGCCCGCCCCCGACCTCGACGACCGGGGCTTCGACGACCTGGTCGGTGACGCCCGCCGGTTGATCGCCGACCGCTGCCCGGAGTGGACGGACCTGCACCCGGCCGACCCGGGGATCACCCTGATCGAGACGTTCGCCTCCCTGACCGACCAGCTCATCTACCGGCTCAACCGGGTGCCCGACCGGCTCTACGTGAAGTTCCTGGAGCTGATCGGGGTACGCCTGGTGCCGCCGACGGCCGCCCGGACCACGCTGACCTTCTGGCTGTCCACCCCGGCCCGCGCCACTCAGGTCGTGCCGGCGGGGACGCGGGCGGTGACCGTCGGCGACGGCGGGGACCCGCTGGTCTTCGCCACCCTCGCCGACCTCGCCGTGCCGCCCTGCGCGTTGACCCAGCTCCGGGTCCGGACCGCCGACGGGATCACCGACCAGACCGGCGCCCTGGAACTGGGCGGCCCGGTGGCCGCCTTCTCCCCGGTGCCGCAGCCCGGCGACGAGCTGCTGATCGGGCTGGACCGGGCGGTCGGCGGCTGCGCGGTGCGGCTGGAGTTCGAGGGACGCGTCGACGGCGTCGGGGTCAACCCGCTGCACCCACCGCTGCGCTGGGAGGCGCGCGGTGCCGACGGCTGGCTCGACTGCGAGGTCGGGCTGGACGAGACCGGGGCGTTGAACCGTCCCGGCGCGATCCTGCTGCACGTGCCCGCCGGACACCAGGCCAGCCTGGTCGACGGGGTACTGGCCGGCTGGCTGCGGGCCCGGGTGGTGACCCCGCAGGAGGGGCAGCCCGGCTACAGCGCCTCGCCGGTGGTCCTCGGGCTGGCCGCCAACACCGTCGGCGGCACCACCGACGCGGTGCACGCCGACCTGGTGGACGACGAGGAACTCGGCGACTCCGAGGGGGTGCCCGGTCAGCGGTTCGCGCTGACCCGCCGGCCGGTGCTGGCCGGCTTCGGTGACCCGGTGCTGGAGGTCAGTTCCGACGACGGCTGGCAGCGGTGGTCGCCGGTCGAGCACTTCGCCGGCAGCGGCCCCGAGGACCGGCACTTCCTGCTCGACGGGGTGGCCGGCGAGGTGGTCCTCGGCCCGGCGGTCCGGCAACCCGACGGTAGGTTGCGCCGCTACGGCGCGGTGCCGCCCCGGGGCGGTCGGTTGCGGCTGCGCCGGTACGCGGTCGGCGGCGGCAGCCGGGGCAACGTCGGCGTCGGCGCGGTCACCGCGCTGCGGACCTCGATCCCGTACGTCGCCGGGGTGGAGAACCGGCACCCGGCCAGCGGCGGGGTGGACGGCGAGACGCTTGACGAGGCCCGCCGCCGGGGCCCGCTGACCCTGCGCAGCCGCAGTCGCGCGGTGACCGCCGAGGACCACGAGGTGCTGGCCCGGGAGGCCGCCCCGGAACTGGCCCGGGTCCGCTGCGTGCCGAGCAACGGCGACGGTCCGCCGGTGGCGCGGCTGCTGGTGGTGCCGGCGGCCCCCGCCGAGGACGGCCGGCTGCGGCTGGAGGACCTGATCCCGGCCGAGTCGAGCCTCGCCCGGGTGGCCGCGCGGCTGGACGCCACCCGGCTGATCGGCACCCGGGTGGTCGTCGAGCCGCCCCGCTACCGGGGGGTGACCGTGGTGGCCCGGGTCGTCGCCCGGCCCCGGGTCGTCGTCGAGCGGGTCCGCGAGGAGGGCCTGGCCGCCCTGTACGGCTTCCTCAGCCCGCTGACCGGCGGTGGCCCGGACGGTCGGGGCTGGCCGTTCGGGCGTCCGGTGCAGGCCGGGGAACTCTTCGCCGTGTTGCAGCGGGTACGCGGGGTGGAGCTGGTGGAGGACCTGCGGCTGTTCACCGCCAACCCGGTGACCGGCGAGCGGGGCACCGAGGCCGGCCGGATCGACCTGGAACCGGACAGCCTGGTCTTCTCCTTCGACCACCAGCTCCGGGTGGAGGAGCACTGATGCGGGGCCTGGTCGACGTGGCGATGCCGTACCCGATCGCCGGTTTCCTGCCCGCCCTGTTGCAGGAGGACGACCTGCTGGTGCGCTGGACCGAGGGGCTGGACGAGGTGCTCGCGCCGGTGGTGTCCACCCTCGACTGTCTCGACGCGTACCTGGACCCGGCACTGACCCCGCCGGACTTCCTGCTCTGGCTGGGCCACTGGGTCGGTGCGCAGCTCGACGAGAACTGGCCGGTCGAGCGGCAGCGCGCGATGGTGGCCGGCGCGGTCGCCGCGCACCGGCTGCGCGGGACGGTCGCCGGGCTGCGGATGGCCCTGGAGCTGGCCACCGGGGGCGAGGTGGAGGTCCTCGACTCGACCGGGGTGTCCTGGTCGACCCGGCCGGAGCCGCTGCCGGCCGTCCTGCCACCGCCCCGGGTGCACGTGCGGGTGTGGGTGGACGAGCCGGCGACGGTGGCCCGGCACGCCCTCGACGAGCTGTGCCGCGCGGTCGTACCGGCGCACGTGACGACGACCCTGGAGGTGCTCGACCGTGATCATCTGTCGTGAGTGCGGCAACCACAACGGTGACGCGGACACCTTCTGCGGGTCCTGCGGCAGCTTCCTGGAGTGGACCGGCGAGAAGACCGTGCCGAAGATCCCGGTCGAGACGGTCCAGGAGGCGGAGCAGGAGCTCCGGCAGAAGCCCACGCTGCTGCAACGTATCGCCGGGGTGATCGCGCCCGCACCTGGCGGCTCGCCTGTCGACGAGGGTGTGGTGCGGGTCGGCAGCGGGACGGGCCGGGGAGCGTCCGGCCTGCCCGGCGGCCCACCGGGTTTGCGTCCCGGGCCGCCGGGGGCCGGTCCGGCGGGGGTCCGCCCGGGTCCGCCCGGGGTGGGTCCGCCGGGGACGCGGCCGGGTCCGCCCGGCCTGGGCCCGCCTGGTGCAATGCCGCCTGGTGCAATGCCGCCCGGTGCCGTGCCGCCCGGTGTGCGTTCCGGCCCGCCGGGGACGACGCCGCCTGGTGTCCGGTCCGGTCCGCCCGGGGCGCGGCCGGGTCCGCCGGGGTCCGGTCCGCCTGGTGTCCGGTCCGCCCCGCCGGGGCTCGGCGCTCCCGGGGTACGGTCCGCGCCGCCCGGCACGTCGCCGACCGGGCCCTCCGCCGCCGGCGCGTCGACCGTGACGGCTGCGTCCGAGGGCGGCGCGGCGTCGGGGTCGACGCCGCCGCGCCGGCTGCCACCGCCGCCGCCGGGGGTGCCGGCGGCCCGGCTACCGGACCGGGCGGCCCGCACCGTGCCGCCCGCTGCCCGCCCCGACCCGTCCGAGGCGGACCCGGCGGCCGCCGCCGCGTCGTCGCCGACCGGCGGCCCCCCGGCCGGTGTGCCGGTCATCGCCCCGACCGGCGTCGCCGGGTCGCCGCGCCGGCTGCCGCCCCCGCCGCCGGGGGTGGCCGGGGCGAAGCTGCCGACCGCTCCGAGGAATCCGGCTTCCCCACCCCGGCGCGACACGCGTGCCGCGCCGCACACCAGCGCCCTGGTCGCCGCCGACGGGTCGGTCGACTCCGTGCTGCCCGGCGCGCCGGCCACCGGCGGACGGGTCGGCTCCCGGGCCACCGCCGCGACCGTCGAGCCCGACGAGGTCAGCCCGCAGGCGGTCCGGCCCCGGGTGGCCACCGTCGGCGCGAAGGCACCCACCCGGCGACGGCAACCCGGTGACCTGATCTGCGGCGGGTGCGGCGAGGGCAACGCGCCGACCCGTCGGTTCTGTAGCCGGTGCGGCGACTCGCTGCGGACCGCCGAGGTGGTGCGTCGGCGCTGGTGGCAGCGCCTGCTGCCACGCCGTGGCCCCCGGGTCACCGCGGCCGGGACCCGCCCCGGCGCGCCCGGCGGCGGCCGACCGGGTGGGGTCGGCGGTGTGCTGCACACCATCTACCAGCGGTCGAACGCGGTCGCCGCGGTGCTGCTCTTCGCGATCGGGGTGGCGTACCTGGTCTACCCGCCGCTGCGGGAACGGATCAACGGGGCGGTCTCCGGGCCGGTGACCGGGGCCCGGGACTGGGCCGACCGGAAGATCAACCCCCGGTTCGTGGCGGTCCGGCCGGTGGAGGTGACCGGCGGTGCGTCGGTCCGCGACCACGGTCCGGAGCTGAGCGTGGACCAGTACCGCAACACGCACTGGCAGGTGCGTTGGGACAAGGAGAAGCCGCCGACGGTCACCCTACGCTTCGCGGCGAAGGTCGACCTGGAGCGGTTGATCGTGACCGCCGGTACGGCCGAGGACTACACCGCGACCCACCGGCCGATGACCCTGCACCTGGTCTACTCCACCAACCGGTCGGACACCCTCACCGTCGAGGACACCGGGGAGCCCCAGACCTTGAGCCTCGACGAAGCCGACGGGGTCACCAGCGTGCAGATCCAGGTCACCGACGTGCACCGGGCCGAGAAGGGCACCGACGTGACGGTCAGCGAGTTCGAGTTCTTCGCCCGGGAGTGAGTGTGCCGGGCAGTGGGTGACGTCGGGGCACCGGGCCCCGGCGGCGGCACCCGACAACCACCACCACCGTCGGCCGACCGGCCCGACGGTCCCACGTCGGAGGTGTATCCGTGACAGAAGTCGCCATCGCCCTGAACACCACCGCGAACATGATCGGGTTCGCGCAGGGGCAGGCCAAGGGTCTGACGGACGGGGTGTTCCAGGTCAACGGGTTCAGCAACGCCGGGTTCCGGACCGAGCTGCCGCTGAACCAGTTGATCTCACCGGTGCCGATCGCCCACGGCCAGCTCGTCATGGTCCAGGGCAGCCAGTCCCGGCAGCACGTCTACTGGCTGCGCTACCTGCGCCGGGGCATCGGGGTCACCGACAAGAAGCGGGTCTGCGTGGAGCTGCTGGTGCGCTTCACGACCTTCGACTACGTACCGAAGGACGGTGAGGGGGGCCCGACCGAGCAGGAGCTGGAGATCCTGCGCGACTACCCGCTCTGGGGGATCACCGACCTGAGCGTGTCGCTGATGGCGACCGGCCGGGGGCGGAACCCGTTCAACAAGTTCAACGAGTCCGGCAGCCTGACCTTCGAGGTGGCCGCCGTCAACGGCGGCATGCCCCACCTGCGGATCAACTACCGGGTGCAGCACCAGGCGAAGAACCTGCTCGGCGCGCCCCTCGGGTTGAGTCACAACGACGTCGGCGCGTTCCTGGTGCACAGCAACGGCAGCTTCGAGATCAATCCGGGGGAGGGGCGGACCGAGAAGCACTTCCGGATCACCCCGCTCAGCGGCAGCGTGCACGACCGCCCGACCCGCGTCGCTCCGGCTGACGAGGACGGCCAGCCGGTCACGACCGGCGTGCTCAGGGCCCAACGCATCGAGCTGGGTGGGATCGACCACGGTGGCCGGATGCTCGACCCGCACGAGCACAAGGGCATGAAGGTGATCGGCTTCGAGCGGATGGACGGCCCGAACACCATCACCGTCCTCAACGACGGTCAACCGCCGGTGGTCGCCTCGGCGGCGGACGACGAGGGGCACGAGACGTCGCTGCGGCTGGAGTACGTCCGTGACGGGGCCGTGCTGGGCCGGAAGGTCCGCACCAAGATCAAGGCGTTGCTGCTGCTGCGGTTCACCATGGTCCAGTACGTCACCGCGCCCGACGACGGCCACCGGCAGATGGTCTACGTGGGCGGGGTGCGCTACACCGCCTTCCGCAACGTGTCGCTGCGGGTGCTGGAGGTGGGACAGGGCGATCCGGTGGTGGTCGGCGAGAAGGGCCGGCAGTACGACGTCGACGCGGTCAAGAACCGGCACCACGAGGAGTCGACGCTGTTCTTCGGGCCGTACGTCGAGGAGGTGCCGGGGCAGGTCGGGGTGCAGCTGCGCATCGACTGGACGGCCGAGCACGCCGGTGCCGACGGGCGGAGCCGCCAGCACAGCAACAAGGGGCAGTTCCGCCTCGGGATCGACTCGTCAGGCAGTCCGGTGCTCCGCCTGCTCGACGCCGACAGCAACAAGTACTTCACCGTCACGGGCTGAGTGGGAGACGACCGATGAACTATCCGGAGACCTTCGACACGACCGGCCCGGCCGGCCTCGACGACGCGTACGCCTATCTGTGCTGGGCGGCGGTCAGCGCGCACGGAATCCTCGCCGAGCAGCCGGAGGCCGGCTGGGAGCTGGTGCCGGACCTGCTCGGGCAGGGCTGGGGCGACCCGGGCTGGTACCAGCGCAACGGCTGGCTGGCCGACTTCTACGACACCGTCTACCACCACGCCAGCGCCTACCCGCCGGTGCAGATCTTCGCGGTCGACGAGCTGGGTGAGCCGGCGACGGAGATGGCCCGGGTGATCGACTCGGTGACCCAGAACTGGATCGCCGCCGCCCACCAGGCCGCCGACCAGGAAGCCTACGACCAGGCCGGCTACGACCAGGCCGGCTACGAGCAGGCCGGGCAGTCCCACGACGGGCAGGGTTACGACCAGCACGGCTACGACCAGCAGGGCCACGACCAGCACGGCTACGACCAGGACGGTTACGGGCAGCAGGACGACGGGCCGGCCGGGTCGGCGTACCCCGGCGGGGAACCGGAACCGGCCGACCAGGTCGGGGCGGCCGACCAGGTCGAGCCGGTCGGGCCGACGCCGGAGCCGCTCGCCGACCTCGACCCGCAGACCGCCCGGGAGGTGCTCGACCGGGTGGTCGACGACGAGGTGGACGACCTCTCCGTGGCCGACCAGCGGGTCCTGGCCACGGTGCTGACCGTCGAGAAGTTCCAGTACCTGGCCCGCGAGTACGACCTGGTGTGACCCGCCCGGTGCTGGGCCGGGACCGCGTCACCAGCGGTTCCCGGCCCGGCACCGGCGGGCCCGATGGACCGACCGGCCATCGTCGTGCCCGGCCCCCGTCGACCGGTCGAGCAGGGACGTCACCCCGTGACCAGCATCGAGTACGAGCCGGAGGAACTGTCCGGCAACCGGTTCGCCGTGACCGGCTTCCGGGACGCCGGCCTGCCGGTCGGGGAGTTCCTCGCCGACGAACTGTGGCCCGACCAGTTCGACGGCGCGGTGTGGCTGGACCGGGGCACCCGGACCCACCGGCACTGCTACTGGCTGCGCTACCGCCACCGGGGGCCGGACGGTCGCAAGCTGGTCGCGGCGGAGTTCCTGATCCGGTTCGTCACCTTCCCCTACCAGCCGCGCCCCGGCACCGACCGGTACTCGCCCCGTTCGACGGCACCGCCGCCGGGCCTGTGGGGAATCGAGGACCTGAGCATCACGCTGCGGGACACCGGTGCCGGCGGACGGAACCCGTTCAACAAGTTCAACGACCCGGGCCACCTCGTCTTCGAGCCGACGATGGTGTTCGCCCCCGCCGCCGGCACCGGGGCCCCGGTGCCGGCGATCCGGATCGGGTACCGGGTCCGGCACGCGGAGAACCCGGTGCTCGGCCCGGCGGTCGCCCCGGGCCACGAGGAGACCGGGGCGTTGACCGTGCACAGCGACGGCGGGATCACGCTGGAACCGGCGTCCGGGCCCTCGTCGTGGCGGCTGGTCCCGGTCAGCGGGGAGGTGCACGGGCGACCGCTGGTCGGGGCCGACCCGCCGCCCACCCGCAGCCTCACCGTCTACCAGGCCACCGGCGTCACCGTCCCGCCGCCGGTCACCGCGATGCGGGTGCTCACCGGCCGGGCCCGCCGGGGCGCGGTCGAGGTGCAGGGCTTCGAGCGGGTGGCCGGCCCGCCGCAGATCGAGGTGTGGCACGACGGGCATCCGCGCTGGCACCGCGCGTCGATGGGCGTCGACACCCGGGACGACGGCATGATCGTGGAGTACGCCCGGCCCGGCGACCCGGCCGAGGGGCCGCGAGCCGGCCGGGTCCGGGCCCGTCTCGCGTTGCGCCTGCTCACCTGCTCGTACCTGGTCGAGTCGAACGAGTTCGCCGACGCCGTGGTCTTCCACCACGGCCGCCGGCACCCCGGGTTCGCCGACGTGTCGCTGCGCCCGCTGCCCGACGACGCCGACCCCGCCCCGCCCGGGACGGTCGGCTCGCGGCTGCGGTTCGTCCCCGAGTGGTACGACGGCCCGGACGGCGACCTGCCGGGCCTGCTCGTCCGCTGGTCCGAGGTGCCGGTGGCCCCGGCCACGGGCCCCGGCACACCGCTCGGCGGCACGTTCCTGATCACCGTGGACGCCTCCGGCGGGCCGCTGGTCCGCTTCGGCGACGAGCAGACCTACCAGTACCTGACCGTGACGAACTGAGCGGAGGACACCGTGCCGAGTCGGATGCGGCTGGTCGGCTACCGGACCGACCCGCCGGTGGGTGACGCCTTCACCGTGACCGGGTTCGCCGGTGCCGGCTTCCCCGAGCAGGCGACGCTGCGGGACCTGGTCACTCCGGCCCAGCCCTACCTCGCCGGCACCGGGATGGTCCGGGGCGACCAGCAGCGGCGGCACTCGTACTGGCTGCGCTACCTGCGTCGGCGCGGCGGCCCGACCGGCCCGAAGCGGGTCTGCGTGGACCTGCTGGTCCGGTTCACCACCTTCGACTACGTGGCCGCCGACGTCGGGGCCGGCCCGGCGTCGTCCCGGCAGGCCGCGCTGGCGTCCTTCCCCTGCTGGGGCGTCACCGACCTGAGCGTGACGCCGCACGCGGTCACGGCCGGCCGTAACCCGTTCAACAAGTTCAACGAGGTGGGCTCGCTGGTGTTCACCGCCCGGCTGGAGGCCGGCCACGGGACGATGCCGGCGGTCCGGGTCGGCTACCGGGTGCACCACGAGCGGACCACTGTCGACGGGGTGCTGCTGACCCCGGAACACGACGAGGTGGGCTCGTTCCTGGTGCACAGCGACGGGCTGTTCGAGGTGGCCGACCGGTCCCTGGCGACCCGGACCCACTTCCTCGTCACGCCGGTCGACGCCGGGGTGCACGACCGGCCGCCGGTGGCCCCGGCCGCTGCCCGGCGATCCGACGCGGCCCGCCCGGTGTGGCACGCGACCGGGCTCACCGCCGCCCCGGAAGAGCTGGCCGGGCCCCGGCTGACCCCGTACGCCGACGACACGGTCGTGGTGACCGGCTTCGACGGGCTGGACGGCCCGCAGACGCTGACGGTCCGCGACGCGGCCGGGGAACAGCGGACGGCGATGCTGGACCAGGCGGCCCCGGAACCCGGCGCGTTGCTGCTGGCCTACCGGGCCGACCGGGGACCGGGGCGGGCCGGTGGCGTCCGGCTGCTGCTGGGGTTCCGGTTCACCATGCACCGCTACCTGGTCGCTCCGGCCGGGGTCGATCGTGGCACCGCCCACCAGCCCCCCGAGGACGGCGCGGACGTCGACGCCTACTACGGCGACGACCCGACGGCCAACCGGGAGGCGTGGCCGGTGTTGTGGCACCGGGGGCGGCGGCACACCGGCCTGCGGCAGGTGGGGCTGTCGGTGTCCGGCGTCGACGGCGGGCCCGGTCCGCAGGCCGTCCGCAACAGCACCGGAGCGTGGACGCGGCTGGTCCTCACTCCCGACTGGGAGCCGGGCGGCAACGACCGCGCGCCGCGACTCCGGATCGGCTGGCACGTCTCGCACCAGGACGAGACGGCCCCGGTCGAGGGCCGGCTGGCGTTCGACGTGGACCCCACCGGCCGGCCGACCCTGACCCCGCTGGACGACGAGAGCCGTCGCCGGTTCACCGTCACGGGCTGACCGGCACGTCCTCGTCCCGGGCGGGCCGCAGCCGCCGGGACAACTCGGCGATCTCCCGCCGGTACGTCGCCTGCTGGGCCGCGTCGACACCGCCGTCCGCGCCGAGCGCGACCAGCAACCGCAACGCGCGGACCTGGCCGAGCAGGTGCCCGGTCTCCCGGTGGGTCGCCAACGCCTCCTCGGCGGTCCGGGCGGCGGTCATCGGGCCGGTGGCCCGCAACGCCTCGGCCGCCACCATCAGCGCGTGCCCCTCCCAGACCCGGTAACCGGCGGCGCGGGCCACCGCGCGGGCCTGCCGGGCCAGCGCGAGGGCCTCCGTCGGATCGGTGTCCCGGTGCACCTCGGCCAGCCCGATGAGCGCCTCGACCTCCTCACCCCGGGCCCCACCGGCGCGGGCGAGTTCGAGCGCCCGCCGGTGTTCGGTGGTCGCGGCCGGATCACCGTTGCGCAGGTAGATCGCGCCCAGCACGTTACGGGCGGCGGCCTGCTGGGCGGTGTCGCCGATGAGGTCGGCGAGGGCCAGCGCGGCGTTGGCCAGTTCGGTCGCCGGGCCCAGGTCACCGGTCTGCGCGCGCAGCGCCGCCAGCCGGCGCAGGCTCTCCGTCTCGGTCGGCCGGTAGCCGGTGCGCCGGCTCAGCTCCAGCGCCTCCCGCAGGTGGTCGAGGGCCTCGTCGTGCTGGCCCAGGGCATGCTGCACCTCACCCAGGTTGCTCAGGCTGATCCCGATGCTCATTCGCATCCCGGTGCTGCGGGTCAACGCCAACGCCTGCCGGAAGACCTCGGCGGCCTCGCGGAGCCGTCCCATGTCCCGGTAGATCACCCCGAGGTTGCCGAGGCTGGTGCTGAGCCGCTCCGGACCGCCGAGGCGTTCGTGGATGCTCACCGCGAGCCGGGTCAGTTCGGCCCCCTCGGCCAGCCGCCCGGCCCGCAGGTGCACCAGCCCGCAGGTGCCGTACGCCGCCGCCAGGCCCTCCGGCCAGGCCGCCCGGTGTGCCGCGTCGATCATCGCGGTGGCGTGCGACAGGCCCACCGCGTACTCGCCGCGACGCAGGTGCAGGCTTGCCAGCCCGAGCCGGCTCGCGGCCTCGCCGGCGTGGTCGCCGGACTGCTGCGCGGCGCGCAGCGCACTGGTCGCGGCGACCAGGCCGTCGCTGTGCGGGCGGAACTGGAAGTAGCCGCGCAGCGCGTCCGGGATCCGCCAGGCGGCCGGGCCGGCGTCGTCCTCGGCGGCCTGCGCGATCACCCGCATCAGGTTGGTGTGCTCCTCCTCCAGCCAGGCCATCGCCCCGGCGGGGGTGGGGAACGGCGGGGACCCGGCGACCGGTACGGTCCCGTCGGGCGGCAACCGCACCAGGTGCGGGTAGACGGCGACGGCGGCGGCCTCGGTGCGCTGCCGGTACCAGTCGTAGAGGCGGCGGGTGGCGGCCCGCAGCTCCGGCCCGGGGTCCTCGGCGGTGGCCCGTTCCCGGGCGTAGAGCCGCAGCAGGTCGTGGAAGGCGTACCGGCCGGGAGCCACCTGCCCGACGAGGTGCGCGGCGGCGAGCCGGTCCAGCTCGCGGGCGGCCGTCGGCTCGTCCATCCCGGCCAGCGCGGCGGCGGCGGCCACCGTGACGTCCGTCCCCGGGGCGGTGCCCAGCAGCCGGAACAGCCGCCGCGCCGGGGCGGGCAGGGCGGCGTACGACAGGTCGAACGCGGCCCGGACGGCCGCCTGGTCGTCGCCCTCGATGCGCAGGTCGGCGAGCTGGTTACCGGCGGTGAGCCGGCCGGTGTGCGCGCTGATCGACTGGTCGGGCTGGTCGATCAGGTTGGCGGCGGCGATCCGCAGGGCCAGCGGCAACCGGGCGCAGGCGGTCGCCAGCTCGGCGATCTCGGTGGCGTGGGCGACCCGTCCGGTCGGGATGATCCGGGTGAGCAGGGTGCCGGCCTCGTCGGCGGTGAGCACGTCGAGGTCGATGCGGCGTGCGCCGTCGACCGCGACGAGCCCGCTGAGCCGGTCCCGGCTGGTGATCAACGCCAGACAGCCGGCGCTGCCCGGCAGCAGCGGGCGTACCTGGTCGGCGCCGGCGGCGTTGTCCAGCACCACGAGCATCCGGCGACCGTCCAGCATGGTACGCAGCAGCGCGGCGGCCTGTCCGACATCGACCGGCACCTGCTCGGCCGGCACCCCCAGCGCGTGCAGGAACCCGGCCAGGGCCTCCTCCCCGCGTACCGGGCTGGCCGTCGAGTAGCCGCGCAGGTTGACGTAGAGCTGTCCGTCCGGGAAGTGCCGGCGCACCCGGTGGGCCCAGTGCACCGCCAGGGCGGTCTTGCCGACCCCGGCCATCCCGGTGATGGCGGAGATGACCACCGGGCCCCGGGTCGCCGTCTCCCCGGTCAGCAGCGCGTCGAGCGCGGCCATCTGGGTGTCGCGCCCGGTGAAGAAGGCGACGTCGGGGGGCAGCTGTGCCGGTGGGCGGTGGCTGGGCGGGCGGGCCGGCGGTGACGCCTCGGGCCGGTGCGGCGCGACGCCGGGGCGTACGGCCGGGGCGTCACCGGCGGCCGGGCGGGCGACCACCCGGGGCAGGTCCTGACGCAGGATGCGTAGCTGCGCCTCGCGTAGTTCCGGGCCGGGTTCCACGCCGAGCTGCTCGGCGAGGCGGTCCCGCAGCTTACGGTGCAGGGTCAGCGCACGGGCCTGCTGGCCGCAGGCGGCCAGGGCGAGCATGAGCCGGGCGTGCACCTGTTCGTGCAGGGGTTCGTGGCGGGCCACCGCGTGCAGCTCCCGGACCGCCCGGTCGGGCAGTCCCAGGTCGACGGCGAGCGTCGCGTAGGTGACGGCGGTGGCGATGCGGCGTCGGTTCAGGGCGACGGCGGTCGGGTGCTGGGCCAGGCTCGGTGCCGCGTCGGCCAGGACCGGCCCGCGCCACAGCGCCAGTGCGCCGGCCAGCCGGTCCAGGCTGGCCAGGTCGCCCGCGACGCTGCCCTCGGCGCGTTCGATCACGGTGGCGAACTCGCTCAGGTCGAGCTGGGTGGGGTCGACCCGGAGCCGGTAGCCGCCACCGACGTGGGTGATGGTGGTGCCGGCGTTGCCGGGCCGGTCCAGCACCCGGCGCAGCCGGGCGACATAGGTGTGGACGAGGTTCAGGCAGCTGTCCGGCGGGTCGTGACCCCACAGCACGTCGACGATCTCGTGGCGGGACACGATCGTGTCCGGGTGCAGGGCGAGCAGGCCGAGCAGCATCCGTTGCCGGTTGGCGCCGAGCGCGACCGGTTCGGCCCCGATCTGGATGCGCAGCGGGCCGAGCACGTCGATGCGGAGGGTGGGTGCCGACGCGGCGGGTGGCGCGGGGCCGGGCGGATCGAGGTGGGGCAGCCCGACGGCGTCGGCGATGCGTCGGAGGGATTCGGCGCGCGGGTTGCGTACCCGGCCCTGTTCGATGTCGCGCACCGCCCGGACACTGATTCCTGCCCGTTCGGCCAACTGCTCCTGGGTCAACCCGGCACCCAGTCGTCGTCGTCGGATCTCACCACCGCCGTCGGCCATCAACCGGCCTCCCTGTCATGGCTGCGCGTCCTTCCCACCAGCGCGGCCAGCACATGATTCTGCCGGTTGGCCGGTCGGATGACCATGATCTTCGACACTCATTCACCGGGTGACACACCGGCGAAACCTGCCGATCGGGCACCAGTGGTCGCCCGTCGGGGCAACGGTTCTGCCGGTTCTGCCGGTGCTCCGGCGGCTCACTTCTGGACGGTCGGGCATTTGGGCAGCTCAAAACGTTGCCGCCTGGCAAGGATGTCGATTCGATGGCGTCCAGTCGGCCTCCAGTGCCCGGCCGACCGCCGTCTCTACCGTGGACGACGGACACGGCCGCCACCCGTCGGCCGGTGTCCACCTCGGCGAAGCGACTTGCCCCCGGTCACGGAACCGCACGGCACCGGCCTCCGGACCACCGATCTTGTCCCCTGCTGAACGGCAGCCTGGCAGCTGACGCTCGACTCAGCCCGGAAGCTAAGGAACCGCCATGAACGGACGTGCCCAGACCTACATCCGCACCCCCGACCCGATCTCCACGGCCGGCATCACCGCAGCGCTGCGGGGCCGGGCCGAGATCGAGGTCGTGCCCGCGCAGATGATCACCGCCGAGACCGTCGGCGTGGTCGCCGCCGACACCCTCGACCACGGCACGCTCGACGTGCTGCGGGCCGTACGCCGGCTGGGCTGCCGGCGGTTCGTGCTGGTCGCCGCCGTCGAGTCGGACTCGGCGCTGATCCCCGCGGTGGAGCTGGGGGTACGCGCCCTCGCCTCGCGCACCGAGGCGACCGGCCACCGGCTGGCCCAGCTCGTGGTCAGCACCGCCTCCGGTGGCGCGGCGATGCCCCCGGAGGTGCTCGGGCTGCTGGTCAAGCAGGTGACCCGGCTCCAGCAGACGGTGCTCGCCCCGCGCGGCATCGACGTCAACGGGCTCTCGGTACGGGAGAGCGAGATCCTGCGGCTGGTGGCGGACGGGATGGACACCCGGGAGGTGGCGACCCGGCTGAGCTACTCGGAGCGGACCGTCAAGAACGTGCTGCACGACATCACCAGCCGGTTCCAGCTGCGTAACCGCACCCACGCGGTGGCGTACGCGGTCCGGGAGGGGCTGATCTGACGCTCGGGAGGGCGGGACGTGGCGGACGGACGGGCCGACGGGGGCGGGTGACCCACGACGGCCTGGGCGCCCGCTACCAGCGCACCGGCAGCATGGTGACCATCCCACCCACCTCCCGCTCCACGATGGGGAACGGCCCGTCGGCGGCCAGCCGCAGACCGGGCAACCGGGCCCGCAGCCGGGCCAGCCCCACGGCCAGGATCGCCCGGCCGAGCCGCCGACCCGGGCAGTAGTGGCGGCCCCCGCCGAACCCGACGAACTTCGGCCCGCGGCGGTGCGGCAGGAGCGCCTCCGGCTGGCGGTAGACCTGCGGGTCGTGCAGCGCGGAGATCCAGGCGAGGAGCACCGCCGTGCCCCGGGGCACCGTGCCGGAGGGCAGCGCCAGGTCGGTGGTCGCGGTCCGCAGGGCGGCCACGTTGCCGGCGTACACCAGACGGAGCAGTTCGTCGGCCATGGCCACGGGGTCGGTCCGCCGCCTGACGAACGCCCGCCAGTCGGTGGCGTCGTCCCCCAGTAGCCGCAGCATCGCCCGGCCGAGCACGGTCGCCGGGGCCTCCACCCCCGCCGACAACATCAGCCGGGTCAGGCTGACCAGTTCGTCGGTCGACAGCCGGGGGCCGGGGTCCGGTGGGTCGACCAGGTCGGCCAGCAGCGCGGTGTCGGACCCGCCGGTGACGACCCCACGCACGTACCCGCCGAACTCGTCGACGAGCCGGGCCCGTTCCTGCGGGGTGCCGGGATGCGAGTGGGTGTACGCCCCCGACCAGCGGCGGATCCGGTCGCAGTCGTCGTCCGGGATGCCGAGCAGCCGGGTGATCGACAGCAGCGGGAGCCGGTCGGTGTACCCGGTGACGAGGTCGCCCCCGCGGCGTCCGTCGGCGGTCATCGCGTCCACGAGGTCGTCGGCGACCTGCCTGACCACCGGCAGGTGGGTGGCGACCCGCTCGTGGTTCATCGCCCGGGTCGCGACCCGGTGCACCGCCGTGTGGGACCGCTCGGACTGGTTGATCAGCAGATCCGGGTCGTACAGGAAGTTGGGTTCGCCGCTGCGCCTGGGCGCGTCGGTGAGCAGGTGGTTGCGGGACAGCGCCGGGCTGGTGACGGCGGCGGCGACGTCCGCGTGCCGGACGAGCAGGATCGCGCTGTCGCCGCTGGGCAGGCGGACGCGGCCGAACGGGCACTGCTCACGTCGCCGGGCGTAGTCGGCGGCGGGGGCGAGCCCCGCTGCGGGCGGCAGCGGGAAACCGGGGAGGTCGTCGTCCATCAGCGCTCCTTCGATCGGCGGACGGCGGGTGTGGGCACCGGCCGGCGCGGAGGCGGCACCACCGGGCGGGCGGTGGCGCAGGCGCTGCCGGTGCGCGCGGGCCGGGGCCGACGTCGGGGTCACCGCCCGACCAGCCGGGCCAGGTGGGTGAGGCCGGACCGGGTGGCCTCGGCCGGCACGCCGAAGTCGACCAGGCAGGCGACCTCGTCGACGCCTGCGTCGGCGAGCCGGCGCAGGGTACGGGCGCAGGTCGGCACCGAGCCGAAGAGCCCGCGTTCGATGAGGAACCGGTCGAGCACCCGGCCGATGAGGAAGTCCGCCTCGTCGTCGGTGACGGTGCTGTCGTGAAACGGGGAACCCGGCAGCATCCCCGCCACGAGGTCGAGCGAGGACCGCAGATACCTGGTCATCGGCTCCCGGGCCAGCGCGGCCACGCCCGGGTCGTCAGGTCCGACGAGGGTGTGCAGCATGAGGGTGACCTGGCCCCGCCCGGGGTGCAGCCGCCGGTACCGCGCGATCTTGGGACGTAGCTCGTCGAGGCTCTGGGTGAGCAGGTGGGTCAGGACGCCGACGCCGAGCCGCCCGGCGAGTTCGAAGGTGGCCAGGTCACCGGCGCTGGTGAGCCAGACCGGCAGGTCGGTCTGCACCGGCTTGGGGAACGCCTCGACGTCGACGAGACCGCCGGCACCGTCGGGCCGGGACGTCGTGCCACCCCGCCACAGGGCGCGCACCTGGTCGATCAGCTCCGGCAGCGCCGCCCTGCGGTGCGGGTACCGGTCGGGGGCGAGGACGAAGTCGACGGCGTGCCAACCGGAGGCGAACGCGACCCCGGCCCGGCCGTGCGAGATCCGGTCCACCACCGCCCACTCCTCGGCCACCCGCAACGGGTCGTGCAGCGGGAGCACGACACTGCCGGCGCGTACCCCGACCCGCCTGGTGACCGCCGCGACGGCGGCACCGGTCACCGCCGGGTTCGGGTAGGGGCCGCCGAACTCGTGGAAATGCCGCTCCGGCGTCCAGACCGCGGTGAAGCCGTGCCGGTCGGCGAACCGTGCACTGTCGAGCAGCAGGTCGTGGGCGTCGCCGTCGCTGGCGGAGAAGAAGAACAGGCTCAGGTCCACGGGGGCGGCTCCTGCGACGGCCGGACGACGGGTGACTCCGGCGCGGCGAGGCTGCGGTCGAGCCCGGCCAGGACGTGGTCGATCAGGGTGCCGGCCCGGCGGCGTGCCCCGGTCGACGCCGGGAACTGGAACGTGACCCGGGTCTGCTCACCGTCGGCGATCATGACGTGCAGGGCGTTGCGGGCGACCCCGTTGAACGGTGACCAGTCCACGGTGGTGGTGAGGCCGGGGAAGACCGGGCCGGGGGCGATCCGCCGGTAGCTGACCGAGACGGCGGCGGTGGCCAGGAACGGCCGCGTCCCGGGCCGGCACATCGCCAACGGGACCGTACGGTGGGCGTAGAGCTGGCGCAGGCCGGTGCGGACGGTCGCCAGCGCCGCCGCGTACGGGCCGGCCGGTGGGGTGGGAAGGGTGAACGGAAGCTCGTTGACGTACATGCCGATCCGGCCCGCCTCGGCCGGCGTACGCGTCGACAGTTCGAGCGCGATCGAGGTGGGCCCGTCGGCGGGGGCGAGACAGCAGGTGAGCACGGTGAGCAGCAGCTCGAACCGGGTCGCGGCCAGGGCGACGGCCGCCGTGGCCAGCAGCGTACGGGTCCGGGGGGTGAGGGTCCGGACGACCCGGTCGCCGGGCCGCGCACCGCCGTCGCGGGGCAGCTCGACAGGTCGCGGAGGGTTCCGCCACCAGTATTCGGCGGCGGCGACGACCAGGTCCTCCGACGGCTGGTGCGCCCCGGGGCCGGCGGGCTCCCCGTGGTCACCGGGGTCGGTGGGCTCCCCGGGGTCGGTGGGCCCATCCGGCCCGGCGGGGTGCGCCGCCGTCGCCGGGGCGTCGTGGCCGTAACAGTCGGCCAGGTCCCGCAGCAGCACGTCCTTGGACCGGCCGTCAACGATCAGGTGGTGGGCGGCCAGGACGAGCACCCCCCGGTCGTGGGCGGGGGCGAACCACCAGACCCGGGCCAGCGGCCCGGCCGACAGGTCGAACCGGGTTCGGGTGGCCCGCTCGACCCGCCCCCGGAGGGTCCCGTCGGTGACCGGTTCGACGGTGAGCGTCAGCGGGTGCTCGTCGACCGCCAGCCAGGGCAGGCCGTCGAGGTTGTGGCAGCCGGCGGTCAGCAGCGGATGTCGCGTGGCCAGCGCCGTGCAGGCCCGCGCCAGCCGGCCCACGTCGAGCGGGCCGCGCAGGTCGGCGGTGACCGCGACCGTGTACGCCGGCCCGAGGGCGGCCACCTGCTCGTTGAACCAGACGCCCCGTTGCAGCGGTGAGGTCGGCACGAGGTGCGTCACGGTGAGTCGGCGATCCGGTCGGCGATCCAGGCGGCCTGCTCGGCCAGGCCGGGCCGGGCGTACAGGGCCGACACCGGGGTGGGGACCGCGAACTGGTCGGCGACGAGGCGGGCCAGCCGCAACGCCGACATCGAGTTCCCGCCCAGGGCGAGGAAGTCGTCGTCACGTCCCACGGCGGCCACGCCGAGCACGGTGGCCCAGATGTCGGCCAGGTGCCGTTCGACCACGGTCACCGGGGCGGCGGTGGCCGTCGACCCGACCGGCGGGAAGAGGTCGCGCAGCGCCCGTACCACCACCTTGCCGCCGTCGTTGCGCGGCAACGCGGCCACGCAGACGACCCGCTGCGGGATCTCCGCACCGGACAGCCGGCCGGCGAGAAAGGTCCGCAGGTCGGCAGGTACGGCACCGGTACGGGTCACCAGTACGGCGGCGGGCCGTTCGCCCAGCACCGGGTCGGCGAGGGCGGTCACCGCGCAGTCCCGGACGTCGGGGTGCTCGCGCAGTGCCTGTTCGACGGTGAACGGGGAGACCGTCGTCCCGCCGGTGTGGATGGTCGACGAGTCGCGGCCGGCGAGGTGCAGGTAGCCCTCGTCGTCGAGCCGGCCCCGGTCGCCGGTACGGGTCCAGCCGTCGCGGAACGTCCCGGTGTCACCGCCGTCGAGGTAGCGGCGCGGCGGCGCGGCGGATCCGATCCAGACGTGACCCACCTCGCCCGTGGGGACCTCCCGACCGGCATCGTCGGTGATCCGTACCCGGCCCCGGCCGACGGCGTCCGGGCGTCTGCTGTCGAACACCATCGTCGTCCGGGCCGGTGCGGCCTCGGTCGAGCTGTAGGTGTTGACGATGGTGGCGTACGGCAGCGCCTCGGCGAGGGCCCGGGCGACGGACCCGGGCAGCACGTCGCCGGTGGTCCCCACGAGCACCACCGACGACAGGTCCCGACTGTGGAGTTCGCCGGAGTCCAGCAGTTCCCGGGCCATCGCCGGGACGAGGAACAGGGTGCCGACCTGGAACTCCTCGACGGCGGCACCGACTTCGGCGGCGTCGAACCGGGGCATGACGAGCGCGGCGGGCTCGGCGGTCAGGCCGGTGAGGAGCATGGTCTGGGCGGCGTTCGTGCCGAGCGGGAACGCGTGCAGGAAGTGACGGGAGTGGGCGAGCTGCCGCCGGCCGGGTGTGGCGTCGTGCCCGTGGGTGAGGTTGCCGTGGGTGGCGACGACCGGCCGGGCCGACCCTTCGGTTCCCGAGGTGAAGATGATCTGGGCCGGGCCGGCCGGGGTGGCCCGGTCGGGGACGGCGTCGGCGTTGGCATCGGCGTCGGCCGGCCTGCGCTGCCAACCGCCCAGCTCCGGGGGCACGGCGCAGCCCTCCCGGATGGTCCCGACCGCCCCGGCGACGGTGACCCGGTCGACGAGCTGCCCCGGCGGCAGCCGGGCCGACAGCGGCACCGCCACCCCACCGGCCCGGAGCACGCCGCAGAACGCGGTGGCGAACCCGAACCACTCCCGTTCGTCGAAGAGCAGCGCGACCCGCTGGCCGACCCGTAGCCCGTCGGCGGCGAGCGCGGCGGCGAGCGCGTCCGTCGACCGGTCCCACTGCCCGAAGGTCAGGGTCGAACCGTCCGGGTGGCACAGGGCGACGGCGTCCGGGGTGTCCGCCGCGCGCTGCCGCAACAGGCCGGGCACGGTCGACCTGCCGTTCATCGGGCGTCCGGCGTCCGACCGCCGGCCACCGCCGCGATCCGTCCCACGGTGCCGGCCCGCACGATCTCCTCGATGGTGAGCCGGATGCCCAGCCGCCGTTCGATCCGGAACGCGACCTGGGTGGTCAGCAGCGAGTGCCAGCCCACGTCGGTCAGGTCGTCGTCCAGGCCGACCCCGTCGACGCCGACCAGCTCCTCCACGATGGCGGTGATCGCGCGTTCGGTCGGGGTGTGTGGCGGTCGGGGTCGCGCCGGCACCGCGAGCTGCCGCCTGTCCACCTTGCCGGCGGCGGTGAGCGGCAGGGCGTCCACCACCACGACCACGTCCGGCACCAGGTGGGCGGGGACGGCACGGGCGAGGGCCGCCCGTAGCGCCGTGCCTGAGGGTCGGTAGCCTGGTGCCGGCACGACGTGCGCCACCAGCGACACCGGATCGGCGTCCGCCGGGACGGGGGAGACGGCCGCCGACCGGACCCCGGGCAGCCGGCGCAGCGCCGCCTCGACGCCCGCCGGCTCGACCCGGAAGCCGCGTACCTTCACCTGCGTGTCGAGCCGACCGAGCAGGTGGACCGTGCCGTCGGCGTCCCGGCGGGCCCGGTCCCCGGTGCGGTAGGACCGGTGCCCGTCGAGCATGCGGAACCGTTCGGCGGTGAGGTCGGGGGCGTCGAGGTAGCCGCGTGCGACGCCGACACCGACGATGACGAGTTCACCGGGCCGGCCGTCGGCGACGACCTGCCCGTCGGGGTCGACGACGAGGACGTCGTACCCGGCGATCGGACGGCCGACGGGCACGTGTTCGCCGGTGGTGTCGGCGCGGGTGACCCGGTGCAGGGTGCTGGCCACGGTGGCCTCGGTGGGTCCGTAGCCGTTGACCAGCTCGCACCGGTCGACCCAGCGACGCGCCGTGGCCGGCGACAACGCGCTGCCGACGCTGAGCACCGTGCGGAGCCGGGGGAGGTCGTCCTCCGGCAGGGTGTCGAGCACGGCGGCGGGCAGGACGGCGTGGGTGACGGCCCGCTCCGCCAGCAGCCGCACCAGCGGCGCACCGACAAGCGACTCCGGGTCGGCGACCTCCAGCGGGCAGGCGGCGCCGAGACCGAGCAGGAGTTCGAAGATCCAGCCGTCCGCCGCCGGGCCGGAGTGGAGCAGGACGCGGGCGTCGTCGCCGAGTTCACCGAACCAGCGACGCTGGGCCGCCAGGAGGTTGGCGACCGCGTCGTGGCCGATCATGACCAGTTTCGGGGTGCCGGTCGTGCCGGCGGTGGGGATGACGTAGGCCAGCCCGGTCGGGTCGACGGTGGCCGGCAGGGCACCCGGTGGCGTCGGACCGGGCCGGGTCGGGTCCACCTGACGCACGCCCGGGGCCCGGTGGAGCGCGGACGTCGACACGACCACCGTGGCGTCCGCCGCCGTCGCGACCGCCTGGTTCCATGACGGCGGGCTGGCCGGGTCGAGCGGGAGCAGGACGCCGCCGCTGCGCCAGGTGGCGAGGGCCGCCGTGACGAGGGGGAGGCCGCGTTCCAGGACGACCGCGACCATGGTCGCCGGCCCGACTCCGGCTCCGGACAGCGTCCCGGCGAGTCTGTCCACCCGCTGTTCCAGTTCGGCGTACGTGACCGTTGCGGTCCGGTCGGCCAGGGCCACCCGGTGCGGGAAGCGGCGGGCGAGGATGGAGACCCGGTCGCTCACCGGGGCGAAGTCCGTGTCGCTCAACGGCGACCCCCTCGTCGACCTACCGAGCCATGCACACCTATCTATGGGTGAGGCTGTCACGACGTTGTCGGCGGGTCAAGGCGCGACGGCCGGCGGCACCCGCCGCCGGCCGTCGGCACGTGCTCCCCCGGGCCGGCACCGTCCCGGGGCAGCCACGGTCAGCCGGGAAGCTGGTCGACCCGGGTGAGCACCTCGTCGATCAGGCCGTACTCCCGGGCCTGCTCGGCGGTGAACCACCGGTCCCGGTCCCAGTCGGCCTGGATCTCGTCGAGGGTGCGCCCGCTGTGCCCGGCGATCAGCTCCTGCATGGTCCGCTTCACGTGCAGCATGTTCTCCGCCTGGATGGTGATGTCGGCGGCGGTGCCGCCCATCCCCCCGGACGGCTGGTGCATCATGATCCGCGCGTGCGGCAGGGCGAACCGCTTGCCGGCGGCCCCCGCGCAGAGCAGGAACTGCCCCATCGAGCCGGCCAGCCCCAACGCCAGGGTGGCCACGTCGTTGCGGACGTACCGCATGGTGTCGTAGACGGCCATGCCGGCGCTGACCGAACCACCCGGCGAGTTGATGTAGAGGTAGATGTCCCGCTTGCTGTCCTCGGCGGCGAGCAGCAGGATCTGCGCACAGATCTGGTTGGCGGAGGCGTCGGTGACCTCGGTGCCCAGGAAGATGATGCGTTCGCGCAGCAGCCGCTCGAAGACCTGGTCGCCGAAGGCCGGCTGCCCGCCGTCCAGCATGCGCACGTCGTACCCGATCATGGTGACCACCCTCCGCGTCGCCGGTGGGCGACCTCGCTCCGCCCCGGGAACCGGCGGGTCCAGCCTGCGCCGCCGGGCGGTCACCTGCCCAGCCTTTCTGCCCCCGGCAGATCCGCCGTCGGCAGAACCCGGCCGGCCTACCCGACCGGCAGCCGCCGCCGGCCCGTCCGGGCCCACCGCCGCGCCGGCACCCTGGCGGTACGCGCAGCGGGGCGGGCGGCCGACGCCACGGCGACCACCCGGACGGGCGTGGCGACCCTCGTCACCGCGAACCCGGCGCCCCCGACGGTGGACGGCACCCCGCCACCCGGACGGCCGGACCCGACGGTGGGCCGACCGATCGACAGGTGGGCGGTGGTGCCGTCGCGGCGGGCGGTCGGCACCCGGTCCAGCCGGGCCAGGCTGCCGCCCGGCGGCACGGGGACCCGACGCTCGACCCGGCGCAACTCGTCGCGGGCCTCTTCGAGCAGGTCGGACAGGTTGATCCCGAGCGCCCGGCAGATCGCCGCCAGCACCTCGGAGGAGGCCTCCTTCCGCCCACGCTCGACCTCGGAGAGGTAGGGCAGGGACACCCCGGCGGCGGCGGCCACCTCGCGCAGGGTGCGGCCCTGACGCAGTCGTACCCGGCGCAGCACCCCGCCGATCACCCGACGCAGCAGCGACATGCGGGCCTCCTCGTGGCCGGTGTCCCGGGACCCTCCCATCATGCCCCGTCGGTGGCCCCGGCACCGGCCCGGCGGGGTCACGACAGGCCGACCGCATCGGCGGGCCCGGGGAGCCCGGCACCGGCGGTGGCCCGGCCGGTCACCTGACCCCGGCCGGTGCAAGGTGACGGGGTGCTCACCGTTGGTGCGGGTCGTCGGCCCGGCGGGTCGACCGGCCCGCCAACCGCTATGTTGTGCTCGTGCAGGCGACCCAGGGGGAGCAGGACCGACCGTGATCCATTTCCCGGCGCAGCGGCGGGGTCCGCTCAGCGCGTTGAGTCTCCGCCTGGCTGCCGCCCTGGGGCTGGTCCTGGTCACCGTCGCGGTGGTCTATCTGGACCGTGGCGGCTACCGCGACGTGGACGAGAACGGGCTGACCCTGCTCGACTGCTTCTACTACGCGGTGGTCACCCTCTCCACCACCGGGTACGGCGACATCACCCCGTTCGACCAGTCGGCCCGGCTGGTGAACGTCCTGTTCATCACCCCGGCTCGGGTGATCTTCCTGATCATCCTGGTCGGCACCACCCTGGAAGTCCTGACCGAGCAGTACCGGACCGGCCGTCGGCTGGGGCGGTGGAGGAGAACCGTGAAGGACCACGTCATCATCTGCGGCTACGGCACCAAGGGCCGCAGCGCGGTCTCCGCCCTGCTGGAGAACGGGTTGGACAAGTCCCGGATCGTGGTGGTGGAGCGCAACGGGACGGCGCTGCGGCAGGCCACCTCGGCCGGACTGGTCGCCATCGAGGGTTCCGCCACCCGCTCGTCAGTGCTGGAGGAGGCGCACGTCCGCAACGCCAAGGCGGTCATCATCGCCACCGACAGCGACGACGCCTCGGTGCTGGTGGCGCTGACCACCAGGCAGCTCACCGCCGGCCAGGTACGCATCATCGCCGCCGTACGGGAGGCCGAGAACGCCCCGCTGCTGCGGCAGAGCGGCGCGCACCACGTGATCGTGTCCTCGGCGACCGCTGGTCGGCTGCTCGGCCTCTCGACCTCCGCGCCGCCCCTGATCGACGTGGTGGAGGACCTGCTCACCCCCGGGCAGGGCATGGCGCTGGCGATGCGTTCCGCCGAGCGGCACGAGGTCGGTAAGTCCCCCCGCGAGCTGGAGTCCCTGGTCATCGCCCTGGTACGCCGCGGCAAGGTGGTCACCCTGGCGGACAAGGCCGGCGCGGTGATCGAGACCGGCGACATGCTGGTGCACGTGCGCGACGACCGCCCCACCGCCACCGCCACCGCCTCCTGAGCCCGGCCGGCCGGCCCCTGCTCTCCGGCCGGCCGCTCCTGACGCCGGCCGGTGCGCCTGACACCGCTGGTCTTCCCCACCGACGAGTGGCCGGTCCCCGACGCGGGGAACGGCCACTTCGACGTGTCGGCGGACGACTAGCTGATGGTCCAGGTGTCGCCGGTGTGGAGGAGGGTGGTGAGTTGTTGTTCGGGGGTGTCGGTGGTGGTGTTTTTGGCGGTGGTGATTTGGTGTTGGACGAGGGTGTCGTAGGTGGGGCGTTGG
>NZ_JAFEUO010000014.1:0-61889 GCF_016900955.1 Micromonospora humidisoli | reverse complement strand
GGTGGGGACCGTCGCGAGGGTGGCTTCTCCGGTGAGCGTCGTGAGGGTGGTTTCCGGTCGGGTCCGCGTGACGGTGACTCCCGTCCCGGTGGTTTCCGCCGCGACGGTGACTCCCGCGAAGGCGGCTTCCGTGGCGGTGACCGCCGTGAGGGTGGTTTCCGCGGCGGTGACTCCCGCGAGGGTGGTTTCCGAGGTGGGGACCGTCGCGAGGGTGGCTTCTCCGGTGAGCGTCGTGAGGGTGGTTTCCGGTCGGGTCCGCGTGACGGTGACTCCCGTCCCGGTGGTTTCCGCCGCGACGGTGACTCCCGCGAAGGCGGCTTCCGTGGCGGTGACTCCCGCGAGGGTGGTTTCCGTGGCGGCGACCGTCGGCCCGGTGGCTTCGGCGGTGACCGTCGTGAGGGCGGTTTCCGTGGGGGCGACTCCCGTGAGGGTGGTTTCCGTGGTGGCGATCGTCGTGAGGGTGGTTTCCGTGGCGGTGACTCCCGTGAGGGTGGTTTCCGGGGTGGGGACCGTCGCGAGGGTGGCTTCTCCGGTGAGCGTCGTGAGGGTGGTTTCCGGTCGGGTCCGCGTGACGGTGACTCCCGTCCCGGTGGTTTCCGCCGCGACGGTGACTCCCGCGAAGGCGGCTTCCGTGGCGGTGACCGCCGCGAGGGCGGTTTCCGCGGCGACGACTCGCGCGGCGGTGACCGTCGTGAGGGCGGCTTCCGGGGTGGCGAGCGCGGCGGCCACGACCGGCCGCGCCGGGACGACCAGCGGGACGACCGCCGCCGGGAGGGCGGGTTCGGCCCCGACCGGGAGCGTCGGGACGAGACCGACGGCCGGGCGGTCGCGCCGGTGCTGCCGGACGAGATCTCCGCGAGTGACCTCGACACGGCGGTCCGTGCTGAGCTGCTGTCGCTGAACAAGCCGGTGGCGGAGACCGTTGCCCGACACCTGGTCGCCACCGGTCAGCTGATCGACGAGGACCCGGCGGAGGCGTTGGCCCACGCGATGGCCGCCCGGCGGCTCGCCGCCCGGATCTCCGCCGTACGTGAGGCGGTCGGCCTGGCCGCGTACCACGCGGGGGAGTGGCAGACGGCGATCGCCGAGCTGCGCACGTACCACCGGATGACCGGGTTGCAGAGCCACCTGGCGGTGCTGGCCGACTGCGAGCGGGCGCTGGGGCGTCCGGAGCGGGCGATCGACCTGTTCCGGGGGGCCGACAACGACAAGCTCGACAAGGCCGTCGCGGTCGAACTGCTGATCGTCGCCGCGGGTGCCCGGGGTGACCTGGGGCAGAAGGACGCGGCGGTGGCGATGCTCCAGGTGCCGGAGCTGACCACCGACGTGGCCGAGCCGTGGACCGCGCGGCTGCGGTACGCGTACGCCGACGCGCTGCTCGCGGTGGACCGCCGTGAGGAGGCTCGGGAGTGGTTCTCGCGGGCCGCCGATGTGGATGCCGACGGCGAGACCGACGCGCCGGAACGGCTGCTGGAACTCGACGGCGTGGTGATCGAGGGCGACGACGAGGACGACGAGCCGGTCGAGGAGCCCGTTGCCGCAGGGGACGCCGACGGCACGCTGCCGGCCGACCCGGACGCCGGGGCCCGGCGGACCGCCGACGACCGTGACGAGGACGACGACTTCGACGACGAAGACGACGTCGACGACGAGGCTCGCGACAGCCACGACGACCGTGCCGAGGACGAGGGTGCCGAGCTGACTCGGCCGGACGCTGCCGAGGCCGGACGGGACGCTCCCGACGCCGCCGAGGACGCCGCCGGTGCCGAGGACGTGACGGCCACGGGTGGGGTGCGGCCGGTCGACGGACCGGCGGCGGAGGCGGACCAGCGATGACCGCAGTCGCCGGGGACCGGCTGATCGACGGGTACGCCCTGGTCGTCTTCGACCTCGACGGAGTGATCTACCTGATCGACCGGCCGATCCCCGGCGCGGTCGAGGCCCTCGGCGCGCTACGGGCCGAGGGCCGGTCGGTGGCGTTCGCCACGAACAACGCCTCGCGGCGTTCCAGCGAGGTCGCCGAGCTGCTCACCGGCATCGGCGTACCGGCTGATCCGGCGGAGGTGCTCACCTCGGCCGCCGCCTCCGCGGAGCTGTTGCGGGACCGGCTGCCGGCCGGCGCGGCGGTGCTCGTCGTCGGTGCCGAGGCGCTGCGCGCCGAGATCAGCGCCGTCGGGCTCACCCCCGTCGACCGCGCCGACGCCGCGCCGGTCGCCGTCGTGCAGGGGTACGGCCCGCAGGTGGGCTGGGTGGACCTGGCCGAGGCGTCGGTGGCGATCCGGGCCGGGGCGATCTGGGTGGCCACCAACACGGACCGGACGCTGCCGAGCGGGCGGGGCCCGCTGCCCGGCAACGGGTCGCTGGTGGCGGCCCTGCGGCACGCCCTGGACCGGGCACCCGACGTGGTCGTCGGCAAGCCCGAGCCGGCGCTGTTCACCACGGCCGCCTGGCGTGCCGGCACCGGCCGGACACTGGTGGTCGGTGACCGGCTGGACACCGACATCGAGGGCGCCCGCCGGGCCGGGCTGGACAGCCTGCTGGTGCTCACCGGCGTCAGCGACGTACCCGAGCTGTTGGGTGCCCCCGAGCAGCGGCGGCCGACCCACGTGGCGGCCGACCTGGCCGGGCTCTTCGATCCGACGGCGGTGGTCCGGGTCCCCGGTGCCCCGCAGGCCGGTGGATGGTCGGCGGTGGCGGTGGACGGTGCGGTGGAGCTGAGCGGTGCCGGCCGGCCGCTGGACGCGCTGGCCGTGCTGTGTGCGGTCGCGTGGGAGGCGGGTACCGGGGCGGACGTCCGCCCGGCCTCGCCGGAGGCGGAGCAGGCGCTGGCCGGGTTCGGCCTGGCCACCTGACGGCACGCCACCTGACGGCACGCCACCTGACGGTGGAAGGGCCGGCACCGGGCAGCGGTGCCGGCCCTGTCGTCGTCGCGTCGTCGCTCAGAGCAGCTTGCGCAGTTTCAGCAGGTCGAACGGGCTGGCCTTGATGGAGACCCGGCGGGCGGCGACCGCCTTGGTGACGTCGAGCTGGCCGCGCACCAGGGCGACGAGGTCGTCGCTGGAGGTGACCAGGGCGATCTTCGCTTTCGGGTCGTCGCCGTCGGCGAGATCGACCAGCCGGCCGCCTTCGATCCGGCCGTGGAATGCTGTCTCCAGATCGGTGATCCGGCAGGCCAGGGTCCGGTCCAGATCGATCTTGCTGGACGCTTCGGCGTGCCGGTCCAACCGGTCGGCAAGATCCCGCAGGGCCTGTCGGCACTCGTCCACGCTTGCCACATCGTCTCCTTCGTACCCGCCACGCCGTTTTCCGGCACCGTACCGCAAGGGACGCCTCGGGGCGCCCGGTAGCGTGAGGGCCGCACACTGCCCCCGCGGAAGGACTTGAGTCATGCAGGACGCGTGGCGCGCCTACCTGGAGCTGGCCCTGGGCCTGACGGAGGCGCCCCGGAAGAGGGCACAGGACGCCGCCCGGCGGCTGGCCGGGACGGGCGGTGCGACCGCCGTCCAGTTGCAGGCGCTCGCCGAGGAACTGTTCGCCACCGGCGTGGCGAACCGGGAGGCGTTGACCAAGCTGGTCCGGTTCGAGGTCGACCGGGCGCTCGGCGCGGTGGGGCTGGCGACGGCCGACGAGGTCGCCGAGCTGACCCGTCGGGTGCACGACCTGGAACGGCAGCTCCGTGAGGCGAAGGGTGCCCCGGGCGGGCTGCCGGCCGGTGACGCCGCACCCGACACGACCGTACCGCGCAGTGGCGGCGCGGCGACCCGGCCGGCCCCCGCAACGGAGGCCGACGCGGCGGCGGCCGGTACCGCCCGACCGCCGACCGGGACGGTGGCCAAGAAGACCGTCGCGAAGAAGACCGTAGCGAAGAAGGCGGTGACCCCGACGACGGTGGCGACGACGGCCCCGAAGGCCGTGGCGAAGAAGGCCGTCGCGAAGAAGGCGGTGGCGAAGAGGGCCGGGTCGACGGCGGACGCGGCCCCGCCGGCAGCCGGGTCGACCGGACCCGGCGGGGATGCTGCCCGCCCCGGGAAGGTGACCCCCGGCCACGACGGCTCCGGTGGTGCCGGGTGAGCCGTCCCCCGGGGAGCCGGTCGTGACCACCCCGTTCCGCCCCGGTCCACCGCCTGCCGGCCGCCCCGGCCCGTTCCCCGCCGGGACACCCGGCCCGCCCGTCGGCCGTCCCGGCCCGTCGGGGGTCGGGACACCCGGTCCGTCGCCGGTCGGTCGGCCCGGTCCGCCGCCGCACCTGGGCCGGCCCGGTCCGCCGCCGGTCGGCGGGCGCGACGACGAGGTCGACGACGCCCGGCATCCTGCCGTCGACGCCGCCGTGCGGGCGATGGCCAACGCCGAGGGCCTGTCCCCGGCCGACCAGATCGCCCAGTACGAGGCGGCGTACCAGACGTTGCGGGAAACCCTCGCCACCATCGACCAGACCTGACCGGAGAGAACCACCCCCATGGCACGTCGTACCCGGCTCGACGCCGAACTCGTCCGTCGCGGCCTGGCCCGGTCCCGGGAGCAGGCCGGCGCGTTGATCGAGGCGGGTCGGGTCCAGTTGCGCGGGGTGCCCGCGCGTAAGGCCGCCGCGATGGTCGACCCGGCCGATCCGCTGCTGGTGACCGGGGCGGACCCGACCGACGAGTACGTCTCCCGGGGTGGGCACAAGCTGGCCGGCGCACTGGCCGCGTTCGGTCCCGGTGGGCTGCGGGTGGCGGGCCGGCGGTGCCTGGACGCCGGGGCGTCGACCGGGGGGTTCACCGACGTGCTGTTGCGCGCCGACGCGGCCGAGGTGGTCGCGGTGGACGTCGGCTACGGGCAGCTCGCCTGGTCGTTGCGGACCGACGGTCGGGTGCGGGCGATGGACCGCACGAACGTGCGGACGCTCACCCCGGAGGTGATCGGTGGGGAGGTCGACCTGACGGTGGCGGACCTGTCGTTCATCTCGCTGCGGTTGGTGCTGCCCGCCCTGGCGGGTTGCACCAGGGGCGACGGTGACCTGGCGCTGATGGTGAAGCCGCAGTTCGAGGTGGGCAGGGAGCGGGTCGGCGCGGGTGGGGTGGTGCGTGATCCGGCGCTGCGGGCCGAGGCGGTGCTGGCGGTGGCGGCGAGCGCGGCCGGGCTCGGGCTCGGGTTGGCGGACGTCGCGGCCAGTCCGCTGCCCGGTCCGAGTGGCAACGTGGAGTTCTTCGTATGGTTGCGCCGGGACGCGCCGCCGGCCGATCCCGGTCGGGTGCGTGCCGTGGTGGACGCCGGGCCGAACGGCCCCGGGCCGGACCCGGTGTCGGGGAAGGTGGCAGGGTGAGCGTGGTGGGTGGTGTCGGTACGACGCCCCGCGAGGGTGGACGGGAGGCGGGTCCGGTGGACCTCGACGAGGGTGGGGCTGGCCGGGTGCGGGGCGGACGGTGGCACCGGTGAGCCGCACGGCCCTGCTGGTGACGCACACCGGGCGGCGGCGGAGCACCGAGCACGCGCGGGCGGTCGCCGCCGACCTGATCGCGGCCGGTTTCGAGGTGCGGGTGGTGGCCGAGGAGGCCGATGATCTCGACCTGCCCGGGGTGGTGCCGGTGGACGGTCTCCAGGCGGCCGAGGGTGCCGAGATCGTCTTCGCGCTCGGCGGGGACGGCACGTTCCTGCGCGCGGCGGAGCTGGCCCGGCCGGCGAAGGTGCCGCTGCTCGGGATCAACCTGGGCAAGGTGGGTTTCCTGGCCGAGGCCGAGATCGACGATCTCGACACGGCGGTGCGGGACGTGGTGGGGCGCAACTACACGGTGGACGAACGGCTCACCCTCGACGTCACCGCCGAGTTCGACGGTGGCCCGACGATCGAGTCGTGGGCGCTCAACGAGATCAGCGTCGAGAAGGGCGAACGTGCCCAGATGCTGGAGTTGCTCGTCGACGTGGACGGTCGTCCGCTGTCCCGGTACGGCTGCGACGGTGTGGTGTGCGCCACGCCGACCGGTTCGACGGCGTACGCGTTCTCCGGTGGGGGGCCGGTGGTCTGGCCGGAGGTGGAGGCGTTGCTGCTGGTGCCGATCAGCGCGCACGCGCTGTTCAGCCGGCCGCTGGTGACCGCGCCGACGTCCACGTTCGTCATCACGGTCGATCCGTTCACCACGCTGGCGGTGCTGTGTTGTGACGGTCGTCGGGTCTACGACCTGCCGCCGGGGGCGACGGTGACGGTGCGTCGGGGTGCGTTGCCGGTCCGGGTGGTGCGGTTGCGGGACCGGCCGTTCACCGACCGGCTGGTGGCGAAGTTCGATCTGCCGGTGCAGGGTTGGCGCGGTAGCCGCCGCTGATCGGGGCCGGCGCGGGTGTCCGTGGTCACCTGCGGGGCCGTCGACCAGCGGCGCTGTGCCGGTGGAGGATTTCCTGCCGGTGCGGTGCCCCGTGCCGGCTGGTCAACTGTCGCAGCACGCGTCTACTGTCGGGTGCTGTGCTGGAAGAGCTGCGGATCACCGGACTGGGCGTCATCGAGGACACCACCCTGCCGCTGGCCGGCGGGATGAACGTCATCACCGGTGAGACCGGTGCCGGCAAGACGATGGTGGTGACCGGTCTCGGCCTGCTGTTCGGCGGGCGGGCCGACGCGGGTCGGGTGCGGGCCGCGCCGGGGCGGGCGACGGTCGAGGGGCGGTTGCGGCTCGACGGCCGGGTAGCCGACGTGGTGCACGCCCGGATCGTGGACGCCGGTGGCGGGCCCGACGACGACGGCTCGCTGCTGATGAGCCGGACGGTGACGGTGGAGGGCCGGTCCCGGGCGCACCTGGGTGGCCGCAGCATGCCGGTGTCGATGCTCGGCGAGGTCGGCGAGCAGGTGGTGGCGGTGCACGGCCAGTCCGACCAGCTGCGGCTGCTGCGGCCGGCCGAGCAGCGGGCCGCCCTGGACCGGTTCGCCGGGCCGGGGCACGAGAAGCTGGTCGACGCGTTGCGGGAGGCGTACGGGCGGTGGCGGCAGGTGGTCGACGATCTGGCCGACCGGCGCAGCAACGCCCGGGCCCGGCACCAGGAGGCCGATCTGCTGCGGCTGGGGCTGGACGAGATCACCCGGGTCGATCCGCAGCCGGGTGAGGACGACGAGTTGAAGGCCGAGGTGCAGCGGCTGGAGCATGCCGAGGGGTTGCGGACGGCGGCGCAGCTGGCGCACGTGTGTGTGGCCGGCGGGGTGGAGGCGGCCGACGACACGCCGGATGCGACGGCGTTGCTCGGTACGGCCCGGCGCACCCTGGAGGCGCAGGCCGGCACCGATCCGGCGCTGGGTGAGTTGGCCGGCCGGCTGGAGGAGGCGGCGACCCTGGTGGCGGACGTGTCGGCGGAGTTGTCGGCGTACCTGGCGGCGTTGGACGCCGACCCGGCCCGGTTGCAGACGATCTACGAGCGGCGGGCCGCGTTGCGGGCGTTGACCCGTAAGTACGCCGACGACGTCGACGGGGTGATCGCGTGGGCGCAGCGGGCCCGGACCCGGTTGTCCGACCTGGACACCTCCGACGAGCTGCTCGACGAGCTGGACCGGGAGGCGCAGCGCCTGGCCGGTGAGGTGGCCGAGCTGGCCGGGAGGTTGTCGGCGTCCCGGCAGGAGGCGGCGGTGCGGTTCGCCGAGCAGGTCACGGTGGAGCTGGCGGGGCTGGCCATGCCGCACGCCCGGATCGAGGTGGCGGTGCTGCCCCGGCCGGCCGGCCGGTCCGAGCCCACCCTCGCGGTCAACGGGGTGGAGTGCGGGGTCGGTCCGGACGGTGCCGACGAGGTGGAGTTGCGGTTGCTGGCGCATCCGGGTGCGCCGTCGTTGCCGTTGCAGCGGGGTGCCTCCGGGGGTGAGTTGTCCCGGGTGATGCTCGCCATCGAGGTGGTGTTCGCCGGTTCGGGGGGGCCGCCGACGCTGGTGTTCGACGAGGTCGATGCGGGTGTGGGTGGGCAGGCGGCGGTGGAGATCGGTAGGCGGTTGGCCCGGTTGGCGCGCAGTCACCAGGTGCTGGTGGTGACGCACCTGCCGCAGGTTGCGGCGTTCGCCGACCGGCACCTGGTGGTGGCGAAGGACACCGGGGGCGCGGTGACGACCAGTGGGGTGCGGGTGGTGGAGGACACCGAGCGGGCCCGGGAGCTGGCCCGGATGCTCGCGGGTTTGCCGGATTCGGATCTGGGTATCGCGCATGCCGAGGAGCTGCTGGCCGTTGCGGCGAAGGAAAGGCGGCCCTGAGGGCAACGATTGTGAGCGGAGGCACACCAGCCTGCGCTCTGGTGTGCTTCCCTGGGTAGGCGGCCCTGCTCAGGCATGTCGCGACGGAAATGCCTGCCTCCCATGCCAGGATGGTCACGATGCGTCTACCCACGTTGCGCCGGGCCCGGAACGCGGAACCGGACTCAGTTCTCGGCACCGCACGTCTGGATCGCCGTACCAAGCGGCTGGTCGGCCGGCTCCGCCCCGGCGACATCGCGGTGATCGACCATGTCGACCTGGACCGGGTGGCGGCCGATTCGCTGGTCGCGGTCGGTGTCGCGGCGGTGCTCAACGCCAAGCCGTCGGTGTCGGGAAGGTATCCCAACCTGGGGCCGGAGGTGTTGATCGGTGCCGGCATCCTGCTGCTGGACGACCTCGGTGAGGGGGTGTTCGAGCGGATCCGGGAGGGTGACACCGTCCGGATCGAGGGCAACACAGTCTTCCTGGGCGACGAGCCGGTCGCGCATGGTGACCTCCAGGATGCCGAGACGGTCGCCAAGGCGATGTCCGATGCCCGGGAGGGCCTGTCGGTGCAGTTGGAGGCGTTCGCCGCCAACACGATGGACTACCTGCGCCAGGAGCGGGACCTGCTGCTCGACGGGGTGGGTGTGCCGGACATCGAGACGCCGGTGCAGGGGCGGCACTGCCTGATCGTGGTCCGGGGTTACGACTACAAGGCCGACCTGGACGTGCTGCGCCCGTACATCAGGGAGTTCAAGCCGGTGCTGATCGGCGTGGACGGCGGGGCGGACGCCCTGGTCGAGGCGGGGTACACCCCCGACATGATCATCGGGGACATGGATTCGGTCACCGACGACGTGCTGCGCTGCGGCGCCGAGGTGATCGTGCACGCCTACCCGGACGGCCGGGCGCCGGGTCTGGCCCGGGTCAACGGCCTCGGCGTGCCGGCGATCACCTTCCCGGCCGCCGCCACCAGCGAGGACCTGGCGATGCTGCTGGCCGACGAGAAGGGCGCCTCGCTGCTGGTCGCGGTCGGCACCCACGCCACGCTCGTGGAGTTCCTGGACAAGGGGCGCGGGGGGATGGCCTCGACGTTCCTCACCCGGTTGAAGGTCGGCGGGAAGCTGGTCGACGCCAAGGGGGTGAGCCGGCTCTACCGGCAGAGCATCTCCGGGTCGTCGCTGCTGCTGCTGGTCCTGTCGGCGATCGCCGCGATGGCGTCGGCCGTGGCGGTCTCCACCGTCGGCAAGGCGTATTTGGGTGTGGTCTCCGAGTGGTGGGACAATTTCGTGTTCCAGCTCGGCCAGCTCTTCTAGCTCCCGACCGATCAAGAGGCTGCAAGCGTGATCAACTTCCGGTACCACGTGGTGTCCCTGACCGCGGTCTTCCTGGCGTTGGCGATCGGCCTGGTGGTCGGCACGGCCGCCCTCAACGGGCCGGTCGCCGACTCGCTCAAGGAGACCGTCAACTCGCTGCGCAAGGACAACCAGCAGATGCGGCAGTCGGTCAACAGCCTCCAGAAGGAACTGGACATGGAGGAGGATTTCGCCGCCGAGATGGCGCAGATCATCCTCCCGGGGAAGTTGACCGGCAAGCGGGTCATGGTGCTCAGCCTGCCCACCGGGCGGGAGCACACCGAGGGCGTGCTGAAGATGCTCCAGACCGCCGGGGCCACCGTGACCGGCCGGGTCGACATCCAGGACAAGTTCGTCAACCCGGACAACAACACCAGCCTGATGGAGTTGGCCGTCACCGCCGCCCGGCCCACCGCCCCCGCCTCGGCGCTGCCCGGCAACGGCAACGGCGTGGAGACCTCCAGCGCCCTGCTGGCCAGCGTCCTGCTCGACCGGCCGCAGGGCACCCCCGCGGTGACCGACGCCGACCGGCGGGCGGTGCTGGCCGCGTACGTCAACGCCGGCTACCTGACCAGCGAGGAGAAGGTCACCGGCCCGGCCGAGGCGGTGGTGGTGGTCAGCGGGCAGCCGTACGTCGACAAGGACTCGGCGAAGAAGGACGAGTCGGTGGTGAAGATCGCCGAGCAGTTCGACCGGACCGGCGCGATCGTCGTCGGCGGCAACGGGTCCGCCGGCGGCAACCTGGTGGCCGTGGTCCGGGGCGACCCGGTGCTCGCCCAGACCATCTCCACCGTCGACAACGCCAACACGGTGCAGGGGCAGCTGGTCACCAGCCTGGCCCTGGTGCAACAGCTCACCGAGAAGCGCACCGGTCAGTACGGCGTCGGCGACAACGCCACGCTGGTGCCTAGACTGCCCCAGTGAACGAACCACGTACCCCGGTGACCGGTTACCACCCGCCCGTACCGTCCGGCGGTGCCGTATGAGCGGGATCGGGCGGCTGCTCGCCGCCGCCGCCGGTGCCGCCGCCGCCCGGTACGCGCTGCGGGAGGCCCGTACCTCCCCGGCGGGGCCGGCGCTGGAGCGGACCAACTTCCGGGGCCGTACGGTCAGCCTCGCCGCCGGGCCGGCGCTGGCCGTCGGGGCGTCCGGGGCGGGGGCGCTCGGCGCGGCCAGCGTCCCGGCCGGCGCGGCGGTGCTCGTCGCCGGCCTCGGCGCGGGCGCCGTCGGCCTCTACGACGACGTGGTCGGCGCCCGCCCGGAGCAGAAGGCCGCCAAGGGCTTCGCCGGTCACCTCGCCGCCCTGCGGGCCGGTCGGGTCACCGCCGGCATGGTCAAGGTGGCCGGGGTGGGTGCGGCCGGGCTCGCCGCGGCCGTACTGCTCGCCGCCGACCCGAAGGTCGCCGCGCACCCCCGCCGGCAGCGCCACGGCGCACTCGGCCGTACCGCCGACGTGCTGCTCGGCGCGGGGGTGGTCGCCGGTACCGCCAACCTGCTCAACCTGCTCGACCTGCGCCCCGGCCGGGCGTTGAAGTCGGGGGTGCTGCTCGGTGTGCCGCTGGCCGGCGGCCCGCACGCCGGTATCGCCGCCGGTGCGGTCGGTGCCGCCGCCGGGCTGCTCGACGAGGACCTCGGTGAGCGGGTGATGATCGGCGACAGCGGGGCCAACGCACTCGGCGCGCTGCTCGGGGTGGCCCTGGCCGCCCGCACCGGCCCGCTCGGCCGGGCCGGTCTGCTCGCGGTCCTCGCGGGTCTCACCGCGGCCAGCGAGAAGGTCAGCTTCACGGCGGTCATCCAGCGCACCCCGGTGCTGCGGGAACTCGACGCGCTGGGCCGGCGATCCGACTGACGTGACCAGACCGGCCCCCCTCGCCGGCACCGGTCGGGTGGCCGGCGCCGCCGCCCTGATCGCCGTGCTCACCGTCCTGGCCCGGCTCGCCGGGTTCGGCCGGACCGCCGTGTTCACCTGGGTCGTCGAACGCAGCGACCTCGGCGGCATGTACGTCCTCGCGAACACCGTTCCGAACATCATCTTCGAGATCGTGGCCGGTGGGGCGTTGGCCAGTCTGGTCGTACCGCTGCTGGCCGGGTCGGTCGCGGCCGGTGACCGGCGGGCGGTGGCCGCGACCACCGGGGCGTTGCTGACCTGGACGGTGACCCTGCTGGTGCCGCTGGCGGCGCTGGTGGCGCTCTTCGCCGACCCGGTCATGGCGGCGATCTCCGACGGGCGGTCCCCGGCGGAGGTGGCCGCCGGGGCGCGGATGCTGCGGGTGTTCGCCCCGCAACTGCCGCTCTACGGCATCGGCGTCGTGCTCACCGGGGTGCTCCAGGCGCACCGCCGGTTCGCCTGGCCGGTCGTCGCGCCGCTGCTGTCCAGCCTCACCGTCGTGGTGGTCTACCTCGTCTTCGGCGTCACCCAGGGGCGGGACGCGAGCATCGCGCAGGTGAGCCGGGGTGGTGAGCTGATCCTCTCCGGCGGCACCACCCTCGGGGTGGTGGTGCTGTCGCTGTCGCTGCTGGTCCCGCTGCGCCGCCTCGGGCTGACCTGGCGGCCCGGCTACACGTTCCCCGCCGACGCGCGGGCCCGCGTCGGTGGGCTCGCCGTCGCCGGGGCGGTCACCGTCACCGCCCAGCAACTCGCCCTGGTGGTCATCCTCAACCGGGTCTCCGGCGGCCCGACCGGCTCCCCGCAGGTGTACAACCTCGCCCAGACCGTCTACCTGCTGCCCTGGGCGGTGCTCGCGGTGCCGCTGGCGGTCGCCGCGTACCCGGGTCTGTCGGCCGCCGCCGCGACCGGCGACGACGACGGCTACCGCGCCACCGTCGCCTCGACCACCCGGGGGGTGCTGCTGTTCGGCTTCCTCGGCGCGGCGGCGCTGATCGGCACCGCCGAACCGGTCGGCCGGTTCTTCCCGCTCGGCGCGGAGCCGACCGCCGCCGCGATCGCCGGGTTCGCCCCCGGCCTGGTCGGCTACGGGCTGTTCGCGGTGCTCTCGCGGGCCCTCTACGCCCGGGGTGCCACCCGGGCCGCCACCGCCGCCATCACCACCGGCTGGCTGGTGGTGCCGCTGGTCGCGCTGCCGCTCGCCGCGCTGCTGCCGCGCGCCGACCGGGTGCTCGCCGTCACCCTCGCCAACTCCGTCGGCATGCTGCTGCTCGGGGCGCTGCTGGTCGTCGCGGTACGCCGCAGCGCCGGGCCGGCGGCGCTGGCCGGGGCCGGCCGGGCCGCCACCGCCGGCCTGTTGGCGGCGCTGGTCGCCGCCCCGGCCGGAGGGATCACCGCCCGGCTAGCCGCTGGCGGCGGCACCCCGACGACAGCCGGGGCACTCGTGCAGGGCATGCTGTCCGGGGCCGTGGTCGGCGCGCTGTTCCTCGCCGTCGCCTGGCTGGTGGACCGGCGGGACGTCGGGCCGCTGCTCACCGGCGTACGGCGTCGGCTGGGCGGCCGGCGACCGGCGGGTGACCCGCAGGACGGCGTTGCGCGCGACGCCGGTGACGGGAAGGAGACCCTCTCCCCATGACCGACGCGACGTCCGCCCCTGACACCCGGGGCACGGTGGTGCTGCTGCTCGCCTCCAGCACCGGCGGGGTGGGCCAGCACGTCCGGTCGGTGGCGCGCGGGCTCGTCGAGGCCGGCCAGCCGGTGCTGGTCTGCGGTCCGGCCGCCACCGCCGAACAGTTCGACTTCACCGCCACCGGGGCCCGCTTCACCCCGGTGGAGATCTCGGCCAACCCGACACCCGCCGACGCGCGGGCGGTCACCGCGCTGCGCCGGGCGCTGGCCGGTGAGCCCGTGCGGGTGGTGCACGCCCACGGGCTGCGTGCCGGGCTGGTCGCCGCGCTCGCCCGGCCCGCAGCGCCGCTCGTGGTCACCTGGCACAACGCGGTGCTCGCCGGCGGGCTGCGCGGGCGGCTGTCCCGGCTCGCCGAACGGATCGTCGCCCGCTCCGCCCGGGTCGCCCTGGGTGCCTCCACCGACCTGGTGCAGCGGGCCGCCGCGCTGGGCGCCACCGACGCCCGGCTCGCCCCGGTCGCCGCCCCGGCCCTGCCCGCCCCGCGTCGGCGTCGCGCCGCCGTACGCGCCGAGTTCGGTGTCGCCGCCGGGCAGCCGCTGGTGCTCTCCGTCGGCCGGCTGCACCCGCAGAAACGCTACGACGTGCTCGTCGACGCCGCCGCCCGGTGGCGTACCCGCACCCCGCCGCCGGTGGTGGTGATCGCCGGCAGTGGCCCCGCCTACCTGCCGTTGGCCGCCCGGATCTCCGCCGAGCGTGCCCCGGTGACGCTGCTCGGGCACCGTACCGACGTGGCGGACCTGCTCGCCGGGGCCGACCTGGCGGTGGTGACCAGCGACTGGGAGGCCCGGCAACTGTTCGCCCAGGAGGCGCTGCGGGCCGGCGTACCGCTGGTGGCGACCGCCGTCGGTGGGCTGCCCGAACTGGTCGGCGACGGCGCGTCGCTGGTCCCGCCCGGCGACGTCGACGCGGTCGACGCGGCCGTCCGGTCGCTGCTGGACGACCCGAGCCTGCGCGCCGACCTGGCGAAGCGGGGTGCCACCCGGGCGGCCAGCTGGCCCACCGAGGCCGACACGGTCGCCGCGCTGCGGGCCCTCTACACGGAGCTGGACGCCGACCCGGCCGGCCGCGCCGGGGCGTCCGCCCCCGGCACCGACACCCCCTCGACGGGACGCGCCTGATGCTGCGCCGATTCACCCCGGTCCTGCTCACCCTGGTCGTGGTGGCGCTCGGGGTCACCGCCCTGGCCGCCCGCCCCGACAGCAGCCCACCCCGGCGCACCGCCGACTACGTGGTGCTGGCCGGGGTGGCGGGGCTGCGCTGGTCCGACGTCGACCCGCAGAGCACCCCGACGCTGTGGCGGATGGCGCAGCAGGGTTCCATCGGGTCGCTGTCGACCCGCTCCGCGCACCGCCCGACCTGCCCGGTGGACGGCTGGCTCACCCTCGGCGCGGGCAGCTACGCCGGCTGGAACGGCAGCCGTCAGCCGGGCGGGTGCCCACCGGCGGCGGTGACGGTGGAGCAACCCGACGGGATCGGCGCCAACCTGCCCGACCAGGAACGGGTGGTCGCCTACAACGCCGACCGGCAGCCCTGGGGCACGGTGCCCGGTTCGTTGTCGGAGTCGGTGCGCTGCTCGGTGGCGGTCGGCCCCGGTGCCGCCGTCGCCGCCGCCCGCCCCTTCGGCCGGGTCGACAGGTACGCCCCGGCGTTGCCGGCCGACCCGTCCGGGCTGCTCGGCTCGTGCGTGCTGAGCATCGTCGACCTGGGCACGGTCAGCGGCACCGACCCGGCCGACCGACGGGCCGACGCCCGACGGGCCGACGAGGCGTTGGCGAAGGTGCTGGCGGCCCGGCCGCCGCGGTCCCTGGTGCTGGTCGCCGGGGTGTCCGACACGGAGGCGCCGGCCCGGCTGCACGTGGTCGTCGCCGACGGCCCGGGGTGGGAGCACGGTTGGCTCACCTCCGCCAGCACCGGCCGGGAGGGTTACCTGCAACTGGTCGACCTCGCGCCCACGGCGTTGACGGCGCTGGGCCGGCCGATGCCCGAACGGCTCTTCCTGGGCCGGCCGGCGGTGAAGGTCGACGGTCGCCCGGACGACCTGGCCGGTGCCATCGCCGCGCCGGCCGACGCCGACCGGGAGGCCGCCGCCCAGCGGGCCGTGGCCGGCTGGTTCTTCGGGCTGCTCGCCGCCGCCCAGATCGTTCTCGCCGTCGCGGTGCTGCCGCTGCTGCGCCGGGCCCGGCGGCTGGCCGGCCCGCACAGTCCGCCGCCGGTGTCGCCGCGGATCGTGGCGACCGTGGAGCTGCTGCTGATCGCCGTCGCGCTGGCGGTGCCCGCGGCCCTGCTCGCCGATGCGGTGCCGTGGTGGCGGGGTGGGCATGCCGGCGTCTACTTCGCCGTGGTGACCGTCGCGTTGATCGTCGGTGCGACGGCCCTGGTCCGGTTCACCCCCGGCCACGACCGCACCCTCGGCCCGCTCGGCGCGGTCGCCGGCCTGGCCACCCTGGTGGTCGGCGCGGACGTGCTCAGCGGTGCCCGGTTGCAGCTCAACGGGGTGGTCGGTTACTCGGCTCTGGAGGGGGGCCGGTTCTCCGGCCTCGGCACGGTGGGCCTGGGGGTGTTCCTCGCCGGTTCGCTGCTCAGCGCCGGGTGGCTGGCGCAGCGGGTCCGCCGGCAGTGGCGGCCGATGGTGGTGGTGGCGGTGGGTGGGCTGGCCGTGGTGGTGGTCGGCAGCCCCTACCTGGGGGCCGACTCGATCGGTGCGATCGCGTTGACCGCCGGGGTGGCGGTGGCCGCCGCGATCAGCACCGGCGGCTGGTTGACGGTCAGCCGGCTGGTCTGGGCGACCATGGCCGGGTTGGCGTTGACCATCGGGTTCGCGGTGGTGGACCTGCGTCGGCCGGTGGAGGAGCGGGGGGCGCTGGGCCGGTTCCTGACCGCCCTGGGCGAGGGCACCGGCGGGTTGACCGTGCACCGGGCCAGCACGGCGAACTTCCAGACCCTGGTGAACAGCCCGTTGACGGTGCTGGCGGTCGTCGGGGTGCTGCTGGTGTGGTTCGCGCTGCTGCAACCCTGGGGTGGGCTGATGCGGCTGTTCGGCATCTACCCGGCGATCCGGGCGGCGTTGGCCGGCACGGCGCTGGCCTCGGTGATCGCCGGTCTGCTCGGCGGTTCCGCGCTGGACGTGGCCGGGGCGGCCGGGGCGCTGGTGGTGCCGATGGCGGCGTTGGCCTCGCTGCGGGTGCTGGACCACTCCACCGACCGGACCCAGCCGGGCACCGGCCAACCGCGTCCGGACGGCCCCGGTGGTGGCCCGTCCGGCGGTGCCCCGACCGGCGGCCGACCCGACGACGACGGTGGGGCGGCCCGCCCCGGCGACGGCACCGGCACCACGGCGGTGCCCGACGGCGGCGGGACGACCGGTTCGGGCGACGACGACGGCGACGGCGGCCCGGCCGCCGGGACCCGGCCGGCAGGCCGTAGCGCGACCCGGGTGCCGGTGGCGCGGACCGCCGCGCCGGAGGTGTCGACCGGGACCGGGGCGACGGCCGGCCGGCCCGGCGTCGGGACCGGATAGCCCGAGGTCGGGTGCGACGCCGGGTGGCCCCGGGGGAGGTGTTACCGTGGAATCCCGTGGATCGCGTGATCACTTGATCGGCACGGCGGTTCGCACGACCGCTACGGACGACACGGGAGCAGGCCTTGGCCCCTTCAGCACGCACGACCCGGCACATCTTCGTCACCGGGGGCGTCGCCTCCTCGCTCGGTAAGGGCCTCACCGCCTCCAGCCTCGGCAATCTGCTCACCGCACGCGGGCTGCGGGTGGTCATGCAGAAGCTCGACCCCTACCTCAACGTCGACCCCGGGACGATGAACCCGTTCCAGCACGGCGAGGTGTTCATCACCGAGGACGGCGCGGAGACCGACCTCGACGTCGGGCACTACGAGCGGTTCCTTGACCGGGACCTCTCCGGCAAGGCCAACGTCACCACCGGCCAGATCTACTCCGACGTGATCGCCAAGGAGCGGCGCGGTGAGTACCTGGGCGACACCGTCCAGGTCATCCCGCACATCACCAACGAGATCAAGGCGCGGATCGTCGGCATGGCCGACCCGGACGCCGACGGCCAGATCCCCGACGTGGTGATCACCGAGGTCGGCGGCACCGTCGGCGACATCGAGTCGCTGCCGTTCCTGGAGGCGATCCGGCAGGTACGGCACGACCTGGGCCGGGACAACTGCTTCTACCTGCACGTGTCGCTGGTGCCCTACCTCGCCCCGTCGGGGGAGTTGAAGACCAAGCCGACCCAGCACTCGGTGGCGCAGCTGCGCAACATCGGCATCCAGCCCGACGCGATCGTGCTGCGCTGCGACCGGGAGATCCCGGAGAAGCTGAAGCAGAAGCTGTCGCTCTACTGCGACGTGGACGCCGAGGCGGTCGTCGCCGCCCCGGACGCGCCGAGCATCTACGACATCCCCAAGGTGCTGCACCGCGAGGGGCTCGACGCGTACGTGGTGCGCCGGCTCGGCCTGTCCTTCCGGGACGTCGACTGGACCCGCTGGGACGACCTGCTGGAGCGGGTGCACCAGCCGCACCACACGGTCACCGTGGCGGTCGTCGGCAAGTACGTCGACCTGCCCGACGCCTACCTGTCGGTCAGCGAGGCGATCCGGGCCGCCGGGTTCGGTCACCGGGCCCGGGTGCAGCTGCGCTGGGTGCCCAGCGACGACTGTGTCACCCCGGCCGGCGCGGCGTCGGCCCTGGCCGGCGTGGACGGCATCGTCATCCCCGGCGGGTTCGGCGTCCGCGGCATCGAAGGCAAGATCGGCACCGCCCGGTACGCCCGGGAGAACGGGGTGCCGCTGCTCGGGCTCTGCCTCGGCCTGCAGTGCATGACCATCGAGGTGGCCCGCCACCTGGCCGGCCTCGACGCGGCGAACTCCCTCGAGTTCGACGAGGACGCCAAGCACCCGGTCATCGCCACCATGGCCGACCAGCAGGACATCGTCGCCGGCCGGGGTGACCTGGGCGGCACCATGCGGCTGGGGGCGTACCCGGCGACGCTGGCCGAGGGGTCGATCGTGGCCGAGGCGTACGGCGCCACCGAGATCAGCGAACGGCACCGGCACCGCTACGAGGTGAACAACGCCTACCGGGACCAGCTCACCAGGGCCGGCCTGCACATCTCCGGCACCTCCCCGGACGGCCGGCTGGTCGAGTTCGTCGAGCTGGACCGCAGCCTGCACCCGTTCTTCGTGGCCACCCAGGCGCATCCGGAGCTGAAGAGCCGCCCGACCCGCCCGCACCCGCTGTTCGCCGGGTTCGTCAAGGCGGCCGTGGCGTACTCGCAGGCCGACCAACTGCCGGTGGACCTCGACCCGGTGCCCGGGGCGGCGACGACCGAGACGGCGAAGAAGGCGGCCCCGACGGCGAAGAACGCGTCCCGCAACGGCGCGACGGCGACGGCGTCGTCCGCGTCGTGAGCGCCGTCGAGCACCGCTACGAGCTGCGTTCCCGGGTGCAGCGGTACGCCGGGCGGATCTTCACGGTGGTCACCGACGAGGTGACCATGCCCGGTGGGGGCACCGCCACCCGCGACTACGCCCGGCACGTCGGCGCGGTCGCCGTGGTCGCCCTCGACGACGCCGGTCAGGTGGTGCTGGTGCGCCAGTACCGGCAGCCGGTCGGACGGCACCTGTGGGAGCTGCCCGCCGGGCTGATGGACGTCGCCGGTGAGGACCTGCCGGTGGCCGCCGCCCGGGAGTTGGCCGAGGAGGCCGACCTGACCGCCGCCCGGTGGGACCTGCTGGTCGACGTGCACACCTCGCCGGGTTTCTCCGACGAGGTGGTCCGGGTGTTCCTCGCCCGGGAGTTGGCCGAGGTGCCCGTCGGGCAGCGCCACGAGCGGCACGACGAGGAGGCCGACCTCCAGGTCGTCCGGATCGACCTGGACGAGGCCGTCGGCATGGCGCTGGCCGGGGAGATCACCAACGGGCCGTGCGTGGCCGGGCTGCTGGCCGCCGCACGGGCCCGCGACGCCGGCTGGTCGGTGCTGCGCCGCGCCGACACCCCGCTGCACCGCTGAATCCGTCCGCCGACAGGGGCCGCCGCGGTTCGCCGCGCGGCCCCTGCGTCGTACGCCCACCCGGTCGGCGCGGTGCGTCACGACGTCGTTGCGGGAGTGTTTCCCGTGCGGCGGTCGGGGCCGCGCGGTGCGACGATGGGTGTGACGCCGAACGGCAGGCCCGCGCGGTATGCCTGACACACCGTCAGGCGGATCGGGCACCGGCTGTCACTGTGCCGCCCGTCGGGGGAGGGCGGCACGCCTAGACTGCCGCCGGCGGGACCGGTGGACCGCGTCGGCAACGGAGCCGACGGGGCACCGCGCAGTCCGGGGTGCGGCACCCCGGAGGAAGGTGTCTGCATCGTGAAGGTCGGAATCCCCCGCGAGGTCAAGAACCACGAGTACCGCGTGGCGATCACGCCCGCGGGCGTCAACGAGTTCGTCCGTCACGGTCACCAGGTCTTCGTCGAGGCCGGCGCGGGCGTCGGGTCCAGCCTCACCGACGACGAGTTCACCGCCGCCGGGGCCACCATCCTCGGCACCGCCGACGAGGTGTGGGACACCGCCGAGCTGGTGCTCAAGGTCAAGGAGCCGATCGCCGAGGAGTACCACCGGATGCGTGCCGGCCAGGTGCTCTTCACCTACCTGCACCTGGCCGCGTCCAAGGAGTGCACCGACGCGCTGGTCGACCGGCAGGTCACCGGCATCGCCTACGAGACCGTCGAGCTGCCCGACCGGTCGCTGCCGCTGCTCGCCCCGATGTCCGAGGTGGCCGGCCGGCTCGCCCCGCAGGTCGGCGCGTACCACCTGCAGCGGCAGGGCGGCGGACGGGGCATCCTGATGGGCGGCGTCTCCGGGGTGTACGCGGCGAAGACCGTGGTCATCGGCGCGGGCGTGTCCGGGATGAACGCCGCCGCGATCGCGCTGGGCCTGCAGGCCGAGGTGCTGCTGCTGGACAAGAACGTGGCCCGGCTGCGGCAGGCCGACGCCATCTACCGGGGCCACCTGCAGACGGTCGCCTCCAACGCGTACGAGATCGAACGGGCGGTGCTCGACGCGGACCTGGTCATCGGCGCGGTCCTCGTCCCCGGCGCGAAGGCCCCGACGCTGATCTCCAACGAGCTGGTGTCCCGGATGAAGCCGGGCAGCGTGCTGGTCGACATCTCCATCGACCAGGGTGGCTGCTTCGAGGACTCCCGCCCCACCACGCACGCCGAACCGACCTACCAGGTGCACGACTCGATCTTCTACTGCGTGGCGAACATGCCCGGCGCGGTGCCGCACACCAGCACCTACGCGCTGACCAACGTCACCCTGCCGTACGCGCTGGAACTGGCCAACCAGGGCTGGCGCGACGCGTTGCGCCATGACCCGGCCCTGGCGCTGGGCCTGAACACCCACGACGGTCGGGTCGTCTACGGCCCGGTCGCCGAGGCGCACGGCATGGCTGTCCTGCCGCTCGACGAGGTGCTGGCCTGACCGGGCAGACGACGCAGACCCCGGCACCCGAAGTGCCCCGCCCGGCCGGGGACGCGGTGCCGGGGGCGACAGGTGACGGGGCCGGGGTGGGCGGGGAACCCGCGCCGGCCCTGCGACGGGCGGTGCGCGGCTACCTCGACCACCTGACCGTCGAGCGGGGACTGTCGACGAACACCCTCACCTCGTACCGGCGGGACCTGGACCGTTACCTGGACACCCTGGCCGCCGCCGGGGTGTCCGACCTGGCCGCCGTCGACGCCCGGCAGGTCGAGGCGCACCTGGCCCGGCTGCGCGCCGGCGACGACGACCACCCGCCGCTCGCGGTGACCTCGGCCGCGCGGGCCGCCTCCGCCGTGCGTGGGCTGCACCGCTTCGCCGTCCGCGAGGGCCTGACCGGCGACGACCCCAGCCGCGACGTGCGCCCACCCACCCCGGCCCGGCGGCTGCCCCGGGCGCTGCCGGTCGACGACGTGGTCCGGCTGCTGGAGGCCGCCGGCCCGGTCACCGCCACCGGCGACGGGGCCGCCCTGGCCCTGCGCGACCGGGCGCTGCTGGAGTTCCTGTACGGCACCGGCGCGCGGATCTCCGAGGCGGTCGGCGTCGCCGTCGACGACCTGGACGTCGACGAGGGTGCCGTCCTGCTGCGTGGCAAGGGCGGCCGGACCCGGCTGGTGCCCATCGGCGGGTACGCCGTCGACGCGCTGCGCGCCTACCTGGTGCGGGCCCGGCCGGCGCTGCTGGCCGCCGGGCGGGGCACCCCGACGGTGTTCGTCAACGCCCGGGGCGGGCCGCTGACCCGGCAGGGGGCGTGGACCGTGCTGCGGCGGGCCGCCGGGCGGGCCGGACTGCCGGTGGACGGGCCGCACGCGGTCTCCCCGCACACCCTGCGCCACTGCTACGCCACCCACCTGCTCGACGGCGGCGCGGACGTGCGGGTGGTGCAGGAGTTGCTCGGCCACGCCTCGGTCACCACCACCCAGGTGTACACGTTGGTCACCGTGGACCGGCTCCGCGAGGTGTACGCCACCAGCCACCCCCGCGCCCGCGACGCGGACCCCCCGCCGGCCCGCTGACCGGCCGCTATGCCCGACACGCCGGACCGGTGCCGAACGCGCTGGTCGCCGGTGGCGTAGAGTCGGCATCGGCGCGGACCTCCTGGGCGACAACCGGGGTGCGCAGCGGCGCTGCGAAGGACGTCGGAGTGTTCCGACGCCGGGTGGTCGTCGGGAGGGGGCAACGAGGACATGGCTGGCAACGGTGACCGTGCCGACGCCTGGACGTCGGAGCTCCGTGAGCAGCAGGCGTCGCTCGGCGCCGACCTGGGCCCGGCCGATCCGGCCGCCTACACGATGCGCAAGCCGATCCCCGAGCCGATGCCCACCGACCGGCACGGCCCGGCGCGGATCATCGCGATGGCCAACCAGAAGGGTGGCGTGGGCAAGACCACCACCACCATCAACCTGGGCGCGGCCCTGGCCGAGTACGGCCGCAAGGTGCTGCTCGTCGACTTCGACCCGCAGGGCGCCCTGTCGGTGGGCCTGGGGGTCAACCCGCACAACCTCGACCTGTCCGTCTACAACCTGCTCATGCAGGACGACGTCATCGCCGAGGACGTCCTGATCAAGACGGACGTGGCCGGCCTGCACCTGCTGCCCGCCAACATCGACCTGTCGGCCGCCGAGATACAGCTGGTCAACGAGGTCGCCCGGGAGATGGCCCTGGCCCGGGTGCTGCGGACCATCCGCAAGGAGTACGACTACATCCTGATCGACTGCCAGCCCTCGCTGGGTCTGCTGGCGATCAACGCGTTGACCGTCGCGCACGGCGTCCTCATCCCGCTGGAGTGCGAGTTCTTCAGCCTGCGCGGGGTGGCGCTGCTGCTGGACACCATCGACAAGGTCCGCGAGCGGCTCAACTTCGACCTGGAACTCGAAGGCATCCTCGCCACCATGTACGACAGCCGCACCACCCACTGCCGGCAGGTGCTGCAACGGGTGGTCGAGGCGTTCGGCGACAAGGTCTACCAGACCGTGATCACCAAGACGGTGAAGTTCCCCGAGTCCACGGTGGCCGGTGCGCCGATCACGACGCTCGACCCGGCCTCCTCGGGGGCCCGCAACTACCGGCAGTTGGCCCGTGAGGTGATCGCGGCCCAGGCCGACCGGTAGGCCGGGGTGCACGCCGGGGCGTCCCGGACGGCGACGACGTCCGGGACGTGGACTACGGTCGTCCGGTGACCGCGCCACCGCTGGATCCGCCGACGACCCCGCAGCAGCCGCCCGTGCTGGCTGCCGAGGTCGCCGCCGACGTGGCGACCGACCCGGCGGGGGTGCCGCAGGCAGGGCAGAGCGGCGGCTTCACCGTCCGGCTGGCGAACTTCACCGGCCCGTTCGACCTGCTGCTGCAATTGATCAGCAAACACAAGCTGGACGTCACCGAGGTGGCGTTGCACACCGTCACCGACGAGTTCATCTCCTACATCCGCGCCATGGGCGACGAGTGGGACCTCGACGAGACCAGCGAGTTCCTGCTCATCGCCGCGACCCTGCTCGACCTGAAGGCGGCCCGGCTGCTGCCGTCGGCCGAGGTGGAGGACGAGGAGGACCTCGCCCTGCTGGAGGCGCGGGACCTCCTCTTCGCCAGGCTGTTGCAGTACAAGGCGTACAAGGAGGCGGCGGCGCACATCGCCGAACTGGAGGCGGTCGGCGGTCGGCGGTACCCGCGCGCGGTGACCCTGGAGGCCCGCTACGCCGAGGCCCTGCCCGACCTGGTGCTCGGCATCGGCCCGCATCGGCTGCTGAAGCTCGCCGTGCGGGCGATGACCCCGAAGCCGGTGCCCGAGGTGTCCATCGCGCACGTGCACCAGGTCCGGGTCAGCGTCCGGGAACACGCGGCGGTCCTCGCCGAGCGGCTACGCCGGGCCGGGGTGGCCACCTTCGCCCTGCTCTGCGCCGACTGCGCGATCACCCTGGAGGTGGTGGCCCGCTTCCTGGCCCTGCTGGAGCTGTACCGGGAGGGGCTGGTCGCGTTCGTCCAGGAGGAGGCCCTGGAGGAGTTGACGGTGCGCTGGACCGGCCCCGCCGACGGCGGTGCCGAGCTGCACGTCGACGAGTACGCCGGCAGCCCCGCCGACCCCGACCCGGCCGGTGCCGCGCCCGCCGTGGCGGACCCCGCTCCGGCCGCCCCCACCGCCCCGGTGCGTGCCGGCCCGGTGTCCGCTGACCCGGCGTCGGCCGGGACGGTGGACGAGCCCGCATCGATGCAGGAGTGACGTGATGAGCGACGAGGAGCGGCAGGACTCGCTTGCCGACCAGGCCGCCGCCTGGATCCCCCCGTGGGAGCGTCCCGCCCCGCAGCGCAGACCCGCACCCGGTGCGCCGGACTCCGGGGCCGAGGACGCTCCCGTTTCGTCGGCAACGGACACCGTCGACGAACTCCCCGCTGCGGCGGCACCACCCGCGGCCGACGCCGAAGCAGCCGACGGCGAGACCGCCGACGCCGGGACGGCCGGTCCCGAGCCTGCTACCGACGGGACACCCGAACCCGGACCTGACGAGGACGTGACCACAGCCGCCGTGACCGCAGCCGGTGGGGCGGCTGGCAGCGACGCCGGCCCGGAGACGGCGGGGGAGCGGGGTACTGCGGGAGTACCGAAGCGGCAGCCGGCCGGGCGACGGCGGGTGACGGTCGCCCCGCCGCCGGCACCCGAACTCGACGACGCGGAGCTGCGCGGCGCGTTGGAGGCCATCCTGCTGGTGGTCGACGAACCGGTCAGCGAACTGGTGCTGGCGCAGGTGCTGGAGCAGAAGCCGGAACGGATCGGGCCGGTGCTCGACGACATCGCCGCCGGCTACACCGCCGCCGGGTACGGGTTCGAGCTGCGCCGGGCGGCCGGAGGATGGCGGCTGTACACCAGGCCGGAATACGCGGCGTACGTGGAACGGTTCGTGCTGGACGGGCAGTCGGTCCGGTTGACCCAGGCCGCCCTGGAGACACTCGCGGTGGTCGCCTACAAGCAGCCGGTGACCCGGGGTCGGGTGTCAGCCATCCGGGGTGTCAACTGTGACGGGGTGCTCCGTACCCTGGTCTCCCGAGGGTTGGTCGAGGAGTGCGGCGCCGAACCGGACAGTGGGGCGTTCCTCTACCGGACCACCACGATGTTCCTGGAGAAGCTGGGCCTGGACTCGGTCGCCGACCTGCCCCCGCTCGCCCCGTTCCTCCCCGACGACGTAGAAGAGCTTGCCGATGCCACGCGATAACCGTTCCCCCAAGCCCGACGCCCCCGTGTACGAGGGTGCCGAGCGCCTGCAGAAGGTGCTCGCCGCCGCCGGCGTCGGTTCCCGACGTGCCTGCGAGGATCTGATCTTCCGGCGTCGGGTGACCGTGAACGGGCGGGTCGCCCAGCTCGGGGACAAGGTCGACCCCGCCACCGCCGTGATCCACGTCGACGGGGAACGCCTCCAGGCCGACAACCGCCTGGTGTACGTGGCGATGAACAAGCCACGCGGGGTGGTCACCACGATGGCCGACGAGAAGGGCCGCAACGAGCTGGCCGAGTTCATCGGCAACCGGGTCGAGCAGCGGGTCTACCACGTCGGGCGGCTCGATGCCGACAGCGAGGGCCTGCTGCTGCTCACCAACGACGGCACCCTGACCCACAAGCTGATGCACCCGTCGTACCAGGTGCTCAAGACGTACCTGGCCGAGGTTGCCGGGCCGATCCCGCGTAACCTCGGCAAGCGGCTGCTGGCCGGCGTCGAGCTGGAGGACGGGCCGGTCAAGGTGGACTCGTTCAAGGTGGTGGACACCCTGGGGCGAACCGCCCAGGTGGAGCTGAGCCTGCACGAGGGACGCAAGCACATCGTCCGGCGGTTGCTGGCCGAGGTCGGGCACCCGGTGTCCCGGCTGGTGCGTACCTCGATCGGGCCGATCAAGCTCGGTGACCTGCGCACCGGGCGGATCCGGCGGCTGACCAACGCGGAGGTCGCCGCCCTGTTCAAGGCCGTGGGTGACTGACCCCGTCTGAGCGGGTAGGTGTGCCGGTAGGCTTCCACGCGGCCCGCGGGCCGGTGGTGGCGTGCGCCGCACCGGCGGTGCGGAGACACCCGCGAGGCGCGGGATGATTGACGACGATGGACGACCGCTCAACGGCGTCGGGACGACCGACGACCCGCGAGATACGGGCTGAGGAGGACAACGGTGGAGGAAAACGTACGGGCCGGGCGCTGCGTGGTCGCTGTGGACGGGCCGTCCGGTTCGGGTAAGTCCACCGTCTCGCGGCGGCTCGCCGCCGGCCTCGGTGCCCGCTACCTGGACACCGGTGCGATGTACCGGGCGATCACCTGGGCGGTGCTGCGTTCCGGCGTCGACCTGGCCGACGCCGCCGCGGTGGGCAAGGTCGCCGAGGAGGTCGAGCTGCGCATCGGCACCGACCCCCAGGGGTACGGCGTGACCGTCGACGGGGTGACCGTCGACCGGGAGATCCGGGGTCCCGAGGTGACCGGTGCGGTCTCCGCGGTGGCCGCCGTCCCGGCGGTGCGGGCGCTGCTGGTGGCCCGGCAGCGGGAACTGATCACCCATGCCGGCCGGATCGTCGTCGAGGGGCGGGACATCGGTGCCGTGGTGGCCCCCGACGCCGACCTGAAGGTCTACCTGACCGCCTCCGAGGCGGCCCGGGCCCGGCGGCGCAGTGCCGAGGACGCCGTCGACGTCGCGGCGACCGCCGCCGACCTGGCCCGCCGGGACCGCCTCGACTCCACCCGCACGGTCGACCCGCTGCGGCAGTCCGCCGACGCCGTCGAACTGGACACCACCGAGCTGGGCATCGACGAGGTCGTCGACCTGCTGCGTGGGCTGCTCACCGAGCGGGGAGTGGCATGAGCGACGGCTGGGTGGAGCTGCGCGAACCGGACGTCGAAGCCGACGAGCCGACCGGTCCGCAGCCGGTGGTGGCCGTGGTGGGCCGCCCCAACGTGGGCAAGTCGACGCTGGTCAACCGGCTCATCGGTCGCCGGCAGGCGGTGGTGGAGGACACCCCCGGGGTGACCCGGGACCGGGTGCCGTACGACGCGCAGTGGAACGGCCGGACGTTCACGGTGGTGGACACCGGCGGATGGGAGCCGGACGCGAAGGACCGGGCGGCGGCGATCGCCGCGCAGGCCGAGACGGCGGTGCTCACCGCCGACGTGGTCATCTTCGTGGTCGACGCGATGGTCGGCGCGACCGACGTGGACGAGGCCGCGGTGAAGATGCTGCGGCGCAGCGCCAAGCCGGTGATCCTGGTGGCCAACAAGACCGACAACAGCGCGATCGAGCTGGAGGCCACCTCGCTGTGGTCGCTGGGGCTCGGCGAGCCGCACCCGATCTCCGCCCTGCACGGCCGGGGCGCCGGGGAACTGCTCGACGCGATCCTCGACGCCCTGCCCGAGGCCCCCAAGATCGTCGAGAACCGGCCGCGCGGCCCCCGCCGGGTGGCCCTGGTCGGTCGGCCCAACGTCGGCAAGTCCAGCCTGCTCAACCGGTTCTCCGGGGAGGAACGGGCGGTCGTCGACTCGGTCGCCGGCACCACCGTCGACCCGGTGGACAGCCTGGTCGAGATCGGCGGCGAGACCTGGCAACTGGTCGACACCGCCGGGCTACGCAAGCGGGTCGGCAAGGCCAGCGGCACCGAGTACTACGCCAGCCTGCGCACCGCCGGGGCGATCGAGGCGGCCGAGGTGGCGGTGGTGCTGCTCGACTCCAGCGAGCCGATCAGCGAGCAGGACCAGCGGATCCTGACCATGGTCGTCGAGGCCGGCCGGGCCCTGGTGATCGCCTTCAACAAGTGGGACCTGGTCGACGCCGACCGCCGGTACTACCTGGACAAGGAGATCGACCGGGAGCTGCGCCGCATCCCCTGGGCGATTCGGCTCAACCTGTCGGCGCAGACCGGCCGGGCCGTCGACAAGCTCGCCCCCGCGCTACGTAAGGCGCTGGCGAGCTGGGAGACCCGGGTGCCCACCGCACAGCTCAACCAGTGGCTCACCGCCCTGGTACAGGCCACCCCGCACCCGGTGCGCGGCGGCCGAGCCCCGAAGATCCTCTTCGCCACCCAGGCGGGTGTCTCCCCGCCGCGGTTCGTGCTGTTCACCACCGCCCCCCTGGACGCCGGCTACCAGCGTTTCGTCGAGCGCAAGCTCCGTGAGGAGTTCGGCTTCGAGGGCAGCCCGGTGGAAATCTCCGTACGCCCCCGCAAGAAGCTCGGCCCCGGCGGCCGGGGCAAGGCCCACGGCTGACCGCCACCGCACAAGGGCTGCCGCTCCTCCCTCTGGGGAACGGCAGCCCTCTTTCCTAGGACGCTTTAGGGGTGGTGGGGGTGCGCACCGACGCGGCGGGGGGCTGTGCGCGCGGTGCGAAGATCCTGCGCTAAGCTGTACCGGCTGCCGCGGGGAAACCACGCGGGGAGCATCGGGACGTGGCGCAGCTTGGTAGCGCACTTGACTGGGGGTCAAGGGGTCGTCGGTTCGAATCCGGCCGTCCCGACAGCACGAAAAGAGGCCGTCGACCGGAGCATTCGCCCTGGTCAACGGCCTCTAATTCGTTTCGGGGTAGTAGGGATTTCCTGATCTAGACGGCGCGGAGTTTGGGACCACTTTGGGACCAGCGAGCCTTCAAGTGCGCGCTGAGCGCTGTTCCGGCGTCGGTGATCGACTGCCGGTCGGGGTGTAGGTACCGCTGTGTCGTGGTCAGCGACCCGTGGCCGGCAATCTTGCGGAGGACGTGAACGGGCACCCCGGCGTCGGCCAACCAGGTCAGGCCGGTGTGCCGTAGGTCGTGTCGGCGTAGGTGCTCGAATCCCAGCTTCGTCACGACCTCGTCCCAATGCGTCGCGTCCCGCAGCACGGCGGTACTGATCCGACCGCCACGTGGCCCGACGAACAGGCGGGAAGTCGGATCGGCAGCGGCGTCCAGGCGGCGGGCCACGATCGGCCGGATCTCCTCGATCAGGGGGACGGTCCGCGCGCGTTTTCCCTTGGTTCCCTTGTCGATGAGGCCACCGGGGCCGGGTGTGGTCTGGCGACGGATAGTCCACATCCACGTTTCCCGGTCGATGTCCTCGACGCGCACGCCGGAAACCTCACCGATCCGGGCAGCGGTGCAGGCCGCGAAGATGACCACGTCGCCCCAACCGGCGAATTCGTCGGCCGACCGTGCGACCAAGGCGGCAGCAAGTCGGGTCAGCGACTCCCAGTCGGGTAGAGCCAGTGCGCGCGGGTCGTTCAATTCGTCCTCGGCGCGCTGGTACTCGCGCTGCCACCCGGTTACCTTGGCGGGGTTCCGCGAGATGATGCCGTCTCGTACCGCCTGCTCCATCACACGGGCCAACACCGCAAGGCTGTTCTTGACTGTCGATCGGCTGTACTCCTCGGCAATCCAACTGTGCACAGCTCGGTCGACCACGCCGTTGGTGATCATTCGTACCGGGATGTGCCCAAGGGCCGGCACCACCCGCTTGCGCCAGCCAGCCAGGTACGGGTCAAGGGTCTTACGCTCCAAGCCGCGCAAGGCGAGGGTCATCACGACCTCGCCGTAGTCAGCGAGGCGCATGGTCGCAGCGAGCGGGTCCACCCCACCTTGCGCCGCGCTGACCATCTCATCGATCCACGCTTGCGCCTCATCCGGCGTGGCTACCGCCATCGACTTGGAGCGGCGGCGTTTCGTGATGGGGTCGAACCAGCGGACGCGTGCCCGGTAACGGCCTTCCCGTACCTCTACGTCAGACGTGAGTGACACCCCAATGGGGAGCTGCTGCGGAGTCGCCATCAGGCCGCTTTCCTTGGGTCAACTCGATGCGCCAACAGCCACCGTTCCACGTCGGTGGTCGCGTACTTCACGACCCGGTCAGAGAGTTGGATGAACGGCGGTCCCTGCAAGGGCGGGACGGTGCGCCAGCGGCGGATGGTCGACGGGTCGACATCGAGCAGCACGGCAAGTTCCTCGGTGGACATGAACGGCTTGGACGAGAGTCGGATGGTGTCGTCTTCCTTCGGCGTAGCGGTCATCTCCGGTGAGGGATTCTGCGTCACGAGTCGCACGGTGAGCACCTTTCGGTCGACAGATGGCGGCAGCGATCGGAGGTGTCGATGCAGCGGGGGTGTAGAACGGCCCGTTGAGAGCGCCGTAGGGATACCGTCCTGGCCGTCCTAGCCGGTGTGGCTGGCGACCTCTCAGCGGGCCGTTCTGCTGGTCGGCTTCTTGGTGCGGCGGTGGGGTGCCGCCGGGGCCGGGGGTATCCGTCCCATCCGTACCAAGCTCGTTTTTCCTGGTCAGGGCTGGTACGGATTGGATTGCGGTACGGATTAATGCGTACCGGGGGCGGTGGCGGGGGTGCGTCGTGGTACGGATCGATCCGTACCAGTGGGGTAATCCGTACCGGGGATGACCTGCGGAAACGAGGTTGGTACGGATGGTACGGATACCCCCGTGGCAGGGGTTTCGGGTCCGGGGCAGTAGCGCTGCCATGCGTCGGTGAAGGCGTCGCGGGTGTAGCCCTTGGCTTGTCCGACGGTGAAGCGGATCGTCTCGGAGCGGATCTCGAAGTCGCGGAGCAGGTCGCCGAGTTTCTTGCCGGTGAGTCCGTTGGGTCCGCTGTCGGCCCAGGGTGCTTCGGGGTCGTTGTTGAGTGCGGTGAGCAGGTCGGCGGTGGGTGCGGCGGTGGGGTCGCCGAGGGTGGTGAAGGCGGTGCGGATGTCGGCGAGTAGCCGTACGCGGTGGGAGACGTTGCCGGCTTCGTCGGCTTCGGCGGTCAGGACGGTGACGGCCTGCCGGACGCGTGCCGGCCAGGTGCCCCCGGCCAGGTCGGCGACGGCGACGAGGGGTTCCCAGGTGTCGGCGGCCCGGTCCTCTACCGGCATCGGTGGTTCCGCGGCTTCGAGCGCGGTCAGGTTGGCGCGGAGCCATCCGGCCAACTGCTGGGCGACCTTGCGCAGGGCGGGGCCGTCGCGGCGGTGTCGGTAGGGGGCGACTTTCTCGCCGGGGGCGCGGCGGCGCATGCGGATGACGACGGCGCGGTCTTCGATGGTGTCGGGCATTGCGCCGATGCCGGCGAGTGCGGCCATGGCGAAGGTGGGGATCTTCTCCAGGCTCTGGGTGTTGTTGTCCCAGCGGATGGCGGGTCGGTTGCGTTGGTGTCCGGCGTTGAGGAGTCCGCGTAGGTCTTCGTTGGCGTCGGCGTTCTTTCCGCCGAACAGGGTGTCGGCTTCATCGACGAGCAGGGTGGGTGGTTGGCCGGTGCCGATGGCCCGGTAGACGGCGGCGGGGCTGGCGTTGACGGTGATGAGCGGGTCGTGGCAGCAGCCTTCGACGATGTCGAGCAGTCGGGATTTCCCGCATCGCTTCTCCGGGGCGCGGATGACCAGGCGGGGGGCGTGTGCCCATGCGGGTTGGGCGTGGGTGGCGGCGATCCACAGCGTCACCGCGTCGACCGCTTCGGGGCTGGGCAGGATCACGTACTTGGTGAGGCAGGCGTGCAACCGGTCGAGGATCGCTGCGCCGTCGACCTGGTCGGCATTGGTGGGTTGGGTCATGGGTTCACCTGCTCTGGTGGTGGTTGAGGATGAGGTGGCCGAGGTGTTCGGCGGCGTGGGGGACGACGGCGTTGCCGAGGGCGGTAACTCGGTCCACCCGGTCGGGAAGCCCATGAGCCACTCGACCCACTCGGGGTTCAGTGGGCCACCGACGCGTTCGGACAGGGGTCGGCCCGGTTGGTTCCAGCCGGCACCGCGCCGGCCGTCCCGGGCCGTTGGTGTGGGCCAGGACGAACACTCGGGGTCGTGGGTGTGGGGCGCCCATCTCGCAAGCTCGGAGAACGCCGGGGTGTGGGGTGTATCCGAGTCGGTGGAGGTCATCCAGGACGGTCGGCAGTCCGCGCGTGCGGTGGCCGAGGACGTTCTCGCCGATGACCCAGGCGGGTCGCAGGTCGGCGATGATGTCGGCCATCTGCGGCCAGAGCCATCGGGGATCGTCTCGGCCGAGTTTCGGGCCGGCGAGGGAGTCTGGTTGACAGGGGTAGCCACCGGCGACGACATCGACCCGGGGCCGGTCGGTGGAGCGCCACCAGGCGGCGGCAGTACGGACGTCGTCATGTGAGGGGACCTCCGGCCAGTGCTTGTGTAGGACGGCGCGGCAGAACGGGTTGATCTCGACGTGCCCGACGATGCGCATTCCGGCCCGCTGCAACCCGAGGGACAGGCCACCGATGCCGGCGAACAGTTCCAGCACGTTCAGGGGCTCGGTCATGCGGCGAGTCCTTCGGCGCGGAAGCCACCTCGGATGGCGGCGCGGATGTCCCGGTCGGTCTGTTCGGCCTGGTGGCCGGCGGTGGTGAGCGCGGCCACCGCGTCGTCGTGGCTGATCGCGTCGACCTTGACCATGCGGGCGATGCCTCGGGCTGCGCCGTAGAGGGTGGTGCGGCGGCTGCCCTGTGGGGCGGTGGCGACCGCGTGCAGGTGTGCGGCGAGGAGCCGATCGGGATGGGAGATGCCTTCCGCCCGGCGGGTGCTGGTCGGCGTGTGCGCCGGGACCGGGGCCGGGGTGGGTGCGGGCGGGGCGGGTCGGCAGGCGTCGACCAGCGCGGGGGGCATCTCCTGCATCTCCCGGTGCGGCGCCCACTGGTACGGGCGGCCCGTGCGCGGGTGCACGCTCGGGGGTAGGACCACGTATCCGCCGTCGGCTTTGACGTCGATGCCGGGGCCGAGTCCCTGTCCGGGCTTGCCCTGACTGCACTGCACCGGTTGTCCGGGGTGCCGGTAGTACAGATGCAGGCCGCCCGACCCGGTGACCACGTAGGCCGTAGGGGGCAACAGCCCAGCGGCGATGAGCGCGTTCATGGTGTCCCTACCGCCGTGGGCGGGGTCGACGTCGACCACGACGGTGCCGGACGCGGCACCGGTACGCAGGGCGAGCTGCCCGGTAGGGACGGCGGCCACGATCGCGGCGACCCGGTCCGGGTCGGTGCTCGCGGCGTAAAAGCCGTGACAGGTCAGGCACACGCAGCCTTCCCGGTCGTGATCGGAGCCAGCGTCGGCGCAGGGCTGGCAGTTGGCGACGGGTCGTTTCGACCGGGCGAGCATGAACACCGGCCACCCGCGTACGGCGTAGGTGAGGGCGGGGGCGACCAGGGCAGACGTGTCGGGCATGGCGCTCCTCTCGGGTTCGTTCAGGGACGTCGATGAGGGTTCGGGCCGTCCGGCCAGTGCGTTCGGGGTGTGGGCCGGGCAGCGTGGCCCTTGCAGGTAGGGGCGGACACCGTCGGGGTGGTGGCAGTAGCGCCGTTCCGGGCCGATCCAGTGCTCGCACCGGGTGCTGTTCGGGGGCATGAGCCGCTCCTTTGCGGGTGCGGCGTGACGATGGCCAGCGCCGGGCGGGCACTGGCCATTCGGGTGGTGAGGGCGCGAAGCGCGCCGTTGAGGTGTCAGCGGTGGGGTCGCAGCAGCGCCCAGACCACGAACACGACGACGGCCACGACCACCGCGACGGCCGCGAGCCAGCCACTGAGGTCGCGCAGGAGCCACCCGGTGACGCGGGCACGGGCGAGGGTGGCGTCGGCGTACCAGGCAACGCGTTCGACGCGACGGCCGAGGGGGACACCGAGGGTGATGCCGAGGATGGTGCCGAGGGCAAGCGCGGTAAGCGCGATCGTGGCCGGATTCATCGATCTGCTCCTGTGGGTGGGCAGGGCGGGGTGGTCGTGAATTGCACGTGTACTTCACGGCGGGTTTGCCTAGGTGGGGGGCCGTGTAATCGGCGTGAACTTCACACCGATTACACGGCCGACGCGACGGGTGGTCAGGCGCTGCGCAGGATGCGGTAGCGGCCGTTGCGGCTGACCGGCATCAGCAGAGGTTCGTGACCGACGGTGAGTTCCTTGAGGGCTTTGCTGAGCCAGGCTGCGCCGTAGCCGGTCGCGGCGAGCACGTCGCCGAAGTCCGCCGGCCGGACCTCGGTGTGCCCCTGCTCAGCGAGGGCGGTCAGATGTTGGCGGAGCAGGGTACGAGCCTGTTCGGGGCCGACCTGCTTCGGCAGGGCGAGGGCGAACCGGCGCGGGGTCGGGGTGGTGTCGATCTCCTGGGAGGGGTCGACGTCGTCGGGCGGGTCGTTCGGGTTGACGCCGGGGCGGGCAGCCATGGCCGGTACCTCTTGGCCGTCGTCGTCGGTGTCGGTCGGGCGGACCGTCGCGGCGACCGGCCCAGCGGTCGCGGTGGTGGGGGTGGTGGGCATGACGGGGGCGAGGGCTTTCGCGGTGACGGGGTCGAGGGGTCGGCGCACGGGTGCCCAGCCGGTGACGGCTTCGGCGAGGTCCGCGCGCTGCGCCAGTTCGGCGCGGCAGGGGATCGGCCACCGGCGGGTGGGGATGCCGGGGGATTCGATGTAGAGGTAGCCGGGTTTGCTGCTGCCCCACGCCTGCGGTGACGCTCCCGCGTCGACCGTCTCCCCGGTCAGGGCCAACGACGGGTCGTCGCGGCTGTCGATGCCGAAGCACACGTTCGTGGCGAACTGCGACCGTAGGGAGGTGGGGGCGCGGTCGTGGGTCCAGCGTTGCTGGGACAGTACGAGGCAGATGCCGGCCGACCGGGCGCGTTCGGCGACCTGGACGAGGGCCGGGTGACCGGACCACGCGGCTGATTCCTCCACCCACACCGTGAGGTGCGACAGCGAGCAACCGGGCATCCACTCGGTCAGGTCTTCCCGACCGAGGGCTTCGGTGCGGGCGGGGATGACCTGCTCGGCGAGGACGTCGAAGAACGCTTCCGCGTGGTCGTCTTCGGTGACCAGCAGCGTCAACCCGCCCTTGAGCGGCTTGACCGTCTGGTCCCGCTTCACGGTGTCGACCACGATCAACGCGCCGTCGGTGCGGGTCAGGTAGTCGGTCATGACCACCAAAGCCCACTCGGTCTTCCCCGAACCGGTCATGCCGGTCGCGCGCACGTGGGTGGCGGGACGGACCCCGGGCCGACCGGTGAGCGATAATCCGACCGGCTCCCCGTCCTCAGCCAGACCGAACCGCAACGGCGCATCCCCCACCGACCGGCCGGGGGCGGACGGGCCGGCCCACGCGATGGTGTCGCGGAGCTGGTCGACCGGCACGACTTCGATATGGCCGGTGCGGACGCTGTCGGGGTTGCGGTGCACCCGCACCGCCGTCGGCGCGACGTCGAGTGCCGACGCGATGGATTCGCGGGAGCCTTCGACGTCGGCGAGGGTGTCGCCGTGGGGCATGGCGACCGACGCGCGGACCTTCGCCCCGTCGACCTTCGGCCGTCCGATCCGCGCATCCCGCAGAGCGGCGACCGTCTCGGCGAGCCCACCGCCGGTGGTGGTGGATTGTTCGTCGGGGTTGGCCTTGGCCATCAGCCGCATGACCGCGACCGCGACGGAGGCGACGACGGTGCCGCCGGCCCACACGTCGAGCCAGGGGCGTTCCCAGGGTGCGCCGATGGTCGCGCCGAGCGCCCACGCCGACCCGGTCGCGGTGAGCAGGGTGGACACTCGCTGCCGGATGACACCCCGTGCGCGGCCGGTGGCCCAGGTGAGGGCGGTGAGTCCGCCACCGGCGGCGGTGATGCCGGCGGCGGCCCACGGGTTGGTGCCCCACCAGTGATGCGACGCGGCGGCGGCCGGCCACGCGAGGAGGCACCCGGCGGGGCAGACGAGGTAGGGAAGGGCCGCCGACCGAAGGTCGACGCTGTAGGACATCGGGGGAAGCCCACCGTGACGGGGCATCCTCGTGCGGCGGCCCATCAGCGGCCACCCCCGCTGCCGGTGGTGAACCGGAACCCGTCGCGGCGCGGCTTGTACCCGACGGCCTCCAGCTCGGGCAGGTACACGGCCTCGAAGCGGGTCGACGCGGTCACGATGTACTGCGACGCCGTGACGAGGGCTTCGGAGGCGTGGGTGATGGGGCGGGCGACCTGCCGGGCGCGAGCGCGTCCGGTGAGTCCGCCGACCATGATGCCGCCGCCGACGACACGCAGCCGGGCGTCGAGTTCGGAAGCGGTCACGCCGAGTTCTAGGGCAGCGGCGTGCAGGATACGGCGGGTGGAGTTGAACCACTCCACCAACGCCACGTTGTCGGTCAGAGCGTCGGCACCCGTGAAGATGCCACGTTCCTGAGGCATGCCTGACATGCTGTGGTTCTCCTTCAGTGGGAGGGCCGGGCGCGGGTTCGTTTCCAGGCGGTACCGCGTCCGGCGCAAAACTGGGGTGGTGCGGGCCGGTTGACCCCCGCACCCACCCGCCCCGGGGGAGCGGGTGGGCACGGCCGGGAAACCGGTCAGCCGAGCAACAGGGCCAGAGCAGCCGTGAACGCGGTGCCGACCATGCCGGCCAGCAGCAGATCCACGGCGGTGCGGACCCGCCGGTACTTGCGGACTGCTGTGCGGGACAGCCACACGAGGTGGTGCGCGCGTTCGGCGGCGGCGGTCAGCGGCGGGGCGGTGGCCTCGGTCATCAGGTCCCCCGGCGCGGTGGTGGCGTAGCGGACCAGGCCGTGACCACCGCCCAGGCACGGCCGCACCGCACCGGCGAGCAGTCCCACCGCCGTGCCGACCAGGGTGACCGTGACCACCCCGGCGGCCAGCGCGAGGCTGGGCAGGTCGGTGCGGGCCAGGATCGCCACGCCGACCGTCACCGCCGCACCCGCGACGGCCATCAACGTGGAGGCTTTGGTGTCGGCGCGGGCGAGTTCGGTGCGGACTTCGGTGATCCGGTCGGTGAACCAGGCCGGGTCGGGTACTGGCACCATCAGAGGTGCCCTCCTCTCGTGTGGGGGTTGGGTGACCGGACCGGCGGCACAGCACGGGTTTCCAGGCCATGGGGCTGTGCCGCCGGGCGGGGTCAGGTACGGCGGCGGCTGGTCACCAGCAGCGCGGCGGACGCCATCACCATGAGGCCGTCGACGGCGAGGGGGCCGATGGCGATGGTGAGGGGGTCTTCGCCGAAGTGGGCCAGGAGTCCGGACAGGTGCCGGTAGGACACGACGGCGGCGACCACCGCGACTGGCAGCACTCCGGCGACCCGGGCGAACACGGAACTTGCTCCGTTGCCCCAGGGGATGCGGGTCAGGATCTCCACCGTCACGAACAGGGCTACCGGCCAGAACACCGAGAACGCCACCGCCAGCGGCGACGGCGACCACCCCGGGCCGGGTGCCCACCCGGCCGGTGCGCCGTCGGGCGGGTTCGGCAGGTAGGTGTGGGCGATGTTCGCCGCGATCGACACCACCCCGCCCAGGATCACCCCGACGTATGCCCAGCCCCGGCCCGTCGGACGGGCGGTGGTCGGGGTGGTGGTGATGTTGGAACCCGGGTCTGCGACGGGTGCTGCCTGCCCCGACGCGACGTCGGGTGCCTCGGGCATGTCTGGGGTCGTGCCCGGTGCGGTCGGGGCGGGCGGGTCGACCGCGTCGGCGTCCGGGTGCGGGTCCGGGTCCACCGGCGGCAGGTCGGCGGCACCGGGGGTGGGGTCGGTGCCGGTCGGGGTGGGGTCCGGGTCGGCCGGGGGGCGGGTCAGTCGGTCGATGATGGCGTCGGCCTTCGGACCTCCCACCCGCAACTCGGTCTTGATCCGGTTCCGCGACGGGACCGTGCCGAGACGGGCGACCAGGGCGTGAGCCTCGGGCATCAACTCGTCCACGGTGCGGGGGTAGATGCTCAGCGTGGGTGCGGTCATCAGGCCACCGCCAGCGCGGCGAGCCGGTCAGCCGTCGACGAGTCGAGCGGTTCGACGGGGTCGGTGTACTCGGTGGCGATGGCGTAGAACTCCCAGCCGTGCCACCTCGGGTAGGCGTTCATCTGCCGGTACGGGCGGCCGTCGGTGGTAGTGCCGTCGTGCTCGCCGACCAGCATGTCCGGGTCGTTGAGTCCGGCCAGGTGCAGCCACGACTTCAGGGCGGCGATGCTGTCGAACGTGACCGACAGCGATACACCCGGGGTGTGGACGCGGATGTCGGTCGGGTCGGCGAGCAGGAGCAGTTCGGCCAGCACGGCGCGGCGGGTCTTGCGGGCGGTCATCGCAGCGTCTCCTTCACGGTCGGGGTGGCGTGGTTGAGGGCGTGGGCGAGGGCGAACGGGGCGAGCATCACCAGCGGTCCGCCCAGCAGGATCAGGAGCAGCCAGATCACGAGGGGACTCCTTCGAAGCAGTCAAGGCACTCGCCCAGCGAGCGCGGGATGTAGTAGGGGCGCACCCGCCCACAGATGCGGCAGGTACGCCGGGCCAGCAGGGCGGCGCGGACGGCGCGGAGCTGGGCGGGGGTGGCGGTGCGCTTCGGCCGGGCCAGGTCGACCCGGTAGAGGTACGCGGCGCGGGTGCCGCCGACGCCACGCCAGAGGACCTGAGCGGCGATCGGCTGCCCGGCGGGCCGCAGGCCGGCGGCGCGGAGTTGACGGCGGGTGGCGTAGCCGGGCGGGGCACCCTGCCACCAGTAGGTGGGGATGCCGTACCGGTTGCCGTCCGGGTCGTTGTAGGCGGCGCGGATGCGGGACATCAGACCGCGCGAGGCAGGCCGGCCCGGCACCCGCTGTCGGCGCGGTGGAGAACCTGCTCGCCACCGCAGCCGGGGCAGCGCACGATCTCGCAGTCGTGGCCGCAACCGGTCCGGCCAACCACCGCCAGGCGGTGAGGCACGCACCCATCGGCGTGCCAGGGCGGACGAACCACCATCGTGGCGGCGCGGGTGACGCGCGCTTCGGCCCGGCGCAACCTACGCCAGTCCAACGGCGACGGGCCGCCCCGGTCGTCGGCGTAGAACAGGCTGATCTCAGCGTCGAGCACGTCCAACTCAGCGGCGATCAACGGCCACTCGGCATCGATCGCAGCCAGGTCAACCGGGGTCGGGTCCATCTCGGCGGGGGTCACTTCGATCGGTTCCTTTCAGTACGGCGAGACGTCTGCGGGCAGGCCCGGCAGCGGCTCTCGTCAGGGGCCAGCGGAGCGAGCGCCCCGCACGCCGTGCAGGTGCGCCAGATGGCGCGGTTCTTGCTGGTGACACGTACACACGCGGCAATCACGGACATAGCGGGATCACCTCTCCCCACAGGGTCAGGTCAGATGGACAAATCCCCCGAGCCTTACCGGTCGGGGTGACACGTGATCCGGCACAACCGGATCGGTAGATGCAGCGCGCGCAACCCGCCTCACTCGCTTCGCTCGCCCGGGACATACCGGGGTCGACCGCCATGCGGATCAAGGCGAAGTTGCTGCTCAACGGGCTACGCGCGCTCATTCCTGTCGCTGTGGAGTTGTCAACTAACGACCTGATCCGGCGTCTCATGGGCGTGCGGCAACGGCGTGCCGTCGTTCCCCGAGCCGTCCGGCCGGTACAACGTGGCGTTGTATTCGAGACGCTACAGCGCCACGTTGTATTCGTGCAAGCACCTCTACCGCGTAGGCTTGTACTGATGACCGACGCTGACCTGCCCGCCGACTGGTGGACGACCGACCACGTACGCACCTACCTCGCTTCGGTAGGTGCCCCGATCAGTCGCGCAACCTGGGCTTCTTACGTCTCACGCGGCCAGGCTCCCGCGCCTGACCGGATGTTCGGCCGGTCCCCGGCGTGGCAGCCCGACACGATCCGGAAGTGGCAGGCGGACAGGCCGCGTAAAGGCACCACGGGCTAGATGGGTTCATCTGGTGCCTCCTGTCTTCGGCTCCCGTCTGCGGCGGCACGTTGCTCGCCTGCCAATGAGACTGCCTGGTGCGCGGCGATCCGGGCAGGTACTACGCACGGACACGAAGGACACGACCCATGTCCACTGAGGTCCCTCGGCAGTTCAAGCCGAATCTGGTGCTGGTCAACCGCCGGAAGGCGGCCGGCTGGGAGTCACGCAAGCGCGCTGCGCGCGAGCTGCACCGCGTCGGCCAGCAGCGCGGCATCCGGGAGACGCCCACCGTCGAGGCCATCGAGAAGGCGATGTACCGCCACGAGACGGGGCGCGTCGCGGTCACCGATCCGATCTACCGCCAGCTCTACTGCCTCGTGTACGACGCGAAGCCCCATGATCTGTTCGGTGAGCTAACCAGTGGCGCTGAGGACCGACCGCATTTCTCAGCGCGATCCCACAAGTTCGTGACAGCGTTCGTCGGTGCCGATGGCGCTGCCCGACTGCGGGAGGTCGCGGGCTGCACGCCAGCCGTGGGGGAGTGGCACACCTGCTACTCGACACCGGTCGAACACCCGGAAGGCGACTGCACGCTGTATGTGTGGCCGTGCGGGTCCGTGGTTTTCCACCTTGTCGAGCCAGTGCAGTTGTCCACAATCGCAGCACTGGCCGCGTGGCGGGTGGCGTCGTACGGTGACAACATTGCGTGGGCCATCGATTACCTAGCGCCCATCTCGCCGGTGGAGGACGAGTCTGCGGTATATGTGCTTGGTGCTCACTGGGTGGTCGAGCCAGCGTGGCCGGCGGAGTTGCTAGGAACTGCACTACGCATCATGTCGACTCCGAAGGTGTTGCTACACCGCGACCGCCCAATGGATGATGAACACTTGGCACACGCCGAACTGATCGAGCAGTCGTTGCTATCTGAGGCATACGATCACGTAGGCATCGAGTCGTTCGGCGTGCAGGGCATCTCGGTGGGTTACGCCTCATGGTCCGGAGTCGTCTACCACCCGATCTCAGCCGAGCGTTCCTTGACAGAAGCTGAGGTAATCTCCTGCGAGCTTGCAATTCAATCCATGTGGGCTTATTGCGACGCGATCGCCCGTCAGGTAGAGCAGAGGCGGGACCCACGGGTGCCGTCCGAATACGGGTGGCGCTATCTTCGGGGAGTGCGCTCCCGGCTTACTGTTTCCCGTCTTCGAGAACCCGGACAGCATCAGGCGATGCGTCGGGCGATTCTGCGAACGTGTGACCTAATGCCAGCCCTAGACCAAGCCATCGAAACCCTCCGCGAGACGGATCGAGGTTGAGCCAATGACATCGGGTCGCCCAGTGCTTGTCGTGACCGACATGCAAAATGGCTTCGTGCGCGAACAGTCGGCGCACATCGTTCCTATCGTTGTTGACTTGGTGCGCCGCTGGCAGGCGTGCGGCGGCGACACGCTTTTCACCCGATACCTGAACTACCCTGGCAGCCCGTTCGAGCGCTTCTTTGGCTGGCAACGGCTCCAGTCGTCACCCGATATTGAATTCGTGCCTGAGTTGCGCCCATATGTAGATCGAGGTGTAGTGCTTGATAAAAGAATTTATAGCCCCTTTACGTCGGAAGGTATGGCGCTATTCAAGCGGCACGGATGGGTGGAGTTCTACTTCTGCGGTATCGCTACCGAAAGCTGCGTCTTGAAGGGGGCCGTGGACGCATTCGAGAGCGGCTTCACGCCGTGGCTGATCGCGGATGCCTCGGCGAGCCATGCAGGAACTGAAGCACACGAGGCAGGACTACTGGTCGCTCGGCGGTTCATTGGTCCGGGTCAAGTCATTCGGCTGATCGATATCCCCGCCGCGCTCATCGAGCTTTCGCCACAGTCCTCGGAAGCTCCTTGATCTGCGGGAACTCATCGACCTTGCGAAACTGTCGGCTGGACCTAGGCCCGAGGCCAAGAATTGAGCGCGGCAATTTCGCAAAGTCCGAGGCAGTTCGCGAATGCGAGGGCTAATAATCTGCCGGGAAGGTGCCATTCGAGGTAACGCTTCGCCTTCCTCTAGCCCCCGACATTCTATGGTGACTCGGTTGTGCCTATAAGCTCCCGTCGCCTGATCCTTGATAGCAGAAGAGGGAGGAGTTGGCCTAAGGCCACCAGGGCGTCCTCAACCCAGGCGCGGGCTTGGTGGGCGTGAATCACCTCTTGTGTGGCACCACGAAGCGAATGGGCCGCTGCGCCTCTCTTTGCGCCGAGAGTGTCTAGTGCGGTTAGGGCAGGCTCTATGTCTGGGGCCAAAGTGTCCAATTCGAGGCCAAGGGGCTTGCAGATGGCCTCCACGGACTTACGCCGAATTCCGTTGTTGGGCTTAATTACTTTGGATTCGTATAGTCCAGCAAGTTTTCCCGCAATTTCATGTGCTGCGGGCACTCTCCCGCGATTCTGTCCCTTTAAGTCGTCTGCGTACTGCGCGACAAGAGATAAAGCGACGGCTGGCGGGGCGGTGTTGCGCTCGCCAACGGTATCCCGCACTGCTTGCAGGATTTGGTTCTCCATCATCTCCTCGATGCCGGAATGGGCTAGGATCAAGTAGGCGCGAATCCGCATGGCGTCTTCTTCGCTCGGCTCAAGTGCTAAGGGATTGTCGTCGAGTGAAGCGTTCGGGGTGGCTTGGGGGAGTAGGAGCGTGGCAAGCATTGTCAAATCCGCGCGTAGCGGTTCGAGGCCGTCACTCATCGGCATTGTTTTCGATGCTGATCGCGCTGGGCCACGGCGGGGTTACTCCCGTTTCATCAGCGAACATTCTTGACCAGGCATCGAATCTTGAAAAGAACGCCTCGGGAGTTTTCGTGGTCGAGGTTATAGATCGCACAAATCGTGAATCGTCATTGCATAGCCTTTTGTGGCCCTCTACCAGTCTTTCGGGAACTCTGAGCGCAGCCTCGCGGGCTTCGGCTGAGAGTAGCGAGCCGACTTGGACGTCAAATAGTGCCCTGTTAAAGGCCCGCTCGAACCTGTTTTTAGTCCATTTCCGGCAGGCGTGATTGTCTCCAAATATTGAGACGAGTGCCTCGATGGCCAGCTCCATCTCCGCAACGACTTCGATGGTTGGCAACTCGTAGCTATCCCACCCGGTATTCAACTGAGCGCAGGTCTTGTCGAGGAAGTCCTTGAGGTTTCCTCCGTAAGGGATTGGGCCAGCGAATAACCCAATAAGGCGGATGAGGAGCTCGGCGTCGATCATCCGCCTATCGGGACCGGAGTTTCCAAGCAGTGCTCGCAGACCACGGCTTTCGCCGGATGCTTCATCTGCGAAGCGCACAAAGGGTCCCGGCACGAGGGCTTGCCGCAGTTCTTGAGGGGAAAGCGGCACGCTTCCTGTGTTCAATCGGAGAAACAGTGCGTAGAGAAAGTCCTGGGATCCCCAGTTCCGAATGACTACCGTTCGAATTGTATGGGTTTCGAATGCATCGAACAGCTCTGGACGTTCGCGTTGCAAGCGTTCGATACCGAAATTTTTAATCGTCTGAATGGCTGTTACTGTAGAGAGTCTGTACGGCTTGAAGTCATCGCTGGAGTGAGATGGGAGCCCAGCATAGAACTGACGGAGAGCGAGTAGTCGTTGTTTTCCATCAATCACGAAAAAGTGACCTGGCCGGTCGAGTTTTTCGGCCAACACGATCTGGGGAATTGGGTATGCAAGGATGCAGGACTCGATGAACTTGCTCTTCAGTGCTGGCGTCCACGCGGCCCGTCGCTGGAAAGCGGGGTCGAGATCGATCCGCCCCTTGATTAATTGAGTGACGATCGTTTCGATAGTCCAGTCGGCTGCCGTGACATTCGCTCTTTGGGCACCCAGCCTATCGACTACGTCTTCCTCTCCCTCCCCTGATCGGTCGTCAACCGGCACTTGGGTTTCTACAGTGAACTCAGACATCCAAACCTCAATCACTTCTTCCAGAGTATTTCTTGAACCATCCCGAGCCGATCCTCGCAGGGTCTACCATAGTTGGCGTCGACCGAGCCGGATCGAGGGCTCAGGTGTCGACGCTCCTGTTGCTGGGGACCAGACCGGGACCACACGGCCTGCGCGAGGGTGCACGGCATGACGTCGACCGCACGGCCTGATCTTGGGGATAGCGTGTGTGACGTGCGGGAACGCTTACCAGGTCGTCCTGGGGGTCAAGGGGTCGTCGGTTCGAATCCGGCCGTCCCGACAGATAAAAAGCCCTGACCAGCGGGAACGCTGGTCAGGGCTTCGATTTTCTTCTATGAAGATTTGAACCTCCCCCCGAAAACCCCCCGTTTACCGGGGTCGGCGGTCAGGTTCTGTCATCCATGTGCATCGTTGGGATTTGGTGGTGCGGAACGGCGGTGGCGGTGGGTGCCCAGCCGTTCGAGGATGTCGGAGACGTCCGGGGCTTGGACGGCTTTGGCGATGTAGTAGGTGTCGGTGACCTCCTCGCTGGAGTGTCCGAGCTGCGCGGACGCGCTCTTGGTGTCCTTCTCTTCCTTGATGAGGGTGGCGACGGTCTTGCGGAAGGTGTGCGGGGTGACCCAGTCGAGGTCGGTGTCGGCGCGGGCCTGACGCCACTGGCGGCGGACATTGTTGGGGGAGAGCCAGGTGCCGCGCCGGGACGCGAAGATCGCATCGTGGGGGTTGTCGGGGGCGTCGACTTTGCGGTCCATGAGCATGCCGATGGCGAATCGGGGCAGGACGACCATCCGGTGGCCGGCGTCGCTCTTGGTCCAGGGTTGTCGGAAGATTCCCTGGCCTGTGACGAAGACCAGGGTGCCGCAGATCGTCAGGGTGGGGCGTTCGGTGGCGAGGTCGAGGTCTTCCCAGCGCAGGGCGAGGATCTCGCCGATGCGGGCGCCGGTGGCGAGCATGAGGTCGACGACGTCGGCCAGGTCGCCGGTGTGTCGGGGTCCGGGTTTGCCGGGGACCGGTCGCTGCCAGTCGCGGATGGCGGTTCTTACGGCGTGGAGGTGTTCGTCGGAGAGGGCGACGACGGTGCGGCGGGGTTTGCGGAGCCGCCCGGTGTCGCGTACGGGGTTGGTGGGGATCGCTCCGTGGCGGACGGCCAGCGCGAACATCTGGCTGAGGACCACCTTGACGCCTTTGGCCGCTGCGGGGCGGTCCTTGGCGATCTCGCGGAGGAACCGGTCCAGGCGCCCGACGCTGGCCTCTCGGATGCGGAGGTTGCCGAGGGCGGGCAGGACCGCGGTACGCACGCTGGTCTCATATCGGTGGATGGTCTGAGGTGCGATCCGTTCCTCGGCGGTGATCTCTTCGATCCACACTTCGGCCAGGCGGCTGACGCGGGTCTCCCGGGTGATCTCGTCGTCGTTGGGGGTGGTGCGGTCACGCAGCTTGACCTTCAGCGCCCGTTCGGCTGCGGCGCGGGTGGCGTCGGTGGCCTCGATGTCACGGGTCTTGCCGTCGTAGTCACGGAACCGGGCGCGTGCGCGGAACCGGTTGGCGGCGAGCTTCTCGGTACGGATGGTGCCCCAGGTGCCGATGGGAAGTTCGGGTCGGGCCATGACTCACCGCTCCGAGTCGGTGTGGTCGTCGAGCCAGCGTTCGACCTCGCTACGCCGGTAGCGCAGGGTGTTGCCGACGCGGATGGCGCGGGGGCCCTTGCCCCGGCTGTGCCAGGCGTAGAGGGTGTTCTTGGGCTTGCCCAGCCAGGCGGCGAGGTCGTCGATGGTCAGTAGCGGGTCGGGCCGCCATTCGGGGACGGCGGGAGCGCTCATTGGCGGCCCATCGTGTTGGCGGGATCGGGCTGCTGACCTGATGTGGCGCGGCTGGCCCGTCGCCGGTAGCCGGCGGCATCTGAGGGCACCGGTACGGGAGCGGGTTGGGGGATGGTCGTGCATGAGCCTGACTTCCATTCAGGATCCCAGCCTGGCTGGGAGCGGGGGTCGACGGCGCTGCCGTGGTGAGGCACGACCGCGGGGTGCGCCAGATGTGGACGTCGATCCATCCGTTCCTGCCCGAAGGTGTCAAGCCCGTCGATGCTCCCTGCGCTGGTGGGACGAAGTGGACTTGGCGACCGGTGCGGGTGGTCGTCGTCGCCCGGCCCCTTTAGCCCGACCACGGGCGAACCCGGCTGGACCCTGGAGCCTGCGTGAGGCAAAAGCGGGGCGCGGAGTACAACCACGTCTTCGTGTTGCAGGAGCCATTGCGGGTCGCCGGTGGCGATGGCGTCGCGGATGTTCTTCTGCTGGAAGAACGAGGCGCGGGGGATGATCCGGCCGTTGCGGACGCCGCAGATGAGGGCGATGCACTCCTCGACGAGTTCGAGGCCGGCGTTGATGCCGGCGGCGGCGACCATGCCGGGGATGTCGATGAGTTCGCCGTGGCGGCGGTAGGGCCGGGCGGTGACGATGACGTGTCCGCCGGGCCGCAGGAGTTGGCGGCAGCCGGTGAGGATCGCGGTGAACCCGTCGGCGAGTTGGCCGGGGGTGCGGTAGGCGAGGTTGTCGCTGCTGCCGTACCGGTGGTTGATCTTGCGGACTTGTCCGCGTCTCGGGCCTGGTGTGCGGACGTGGCCGTGGGTGGACGGCCCGTACGGTGGTGAGGTGATCACCAGGGACACCTGTCCGTGCAGGCTGGCCGGCAGCAGGGCCGGTAGGGCGGTGGAGTCTCCGTGGTAGATCTCGCCCCGACCTCGCGCACCAGCTTTGAGGGCGTGATGGATGTTGCCGGCCGCCTTGGTGACCCATTCGGCTTCGTACTCGATGCCGACGCCGTGGCGGCCGAGGTGCATGGCTTCGATGACGGTGGTGCCGATGCCGGCCATGGGGTCGAGGACCAGGTCGCCGGGGTTGGTGTAGGTGCGGATGGCGTACCGGGCGATGGTGGGCAGCATCTTGCCGGGGTGGGTCAGTGACTCGGGGGTGTATCGGCCGCGTCGTAGGTCGCGGGACGGATGCTGGCCGGTGAGCCAGACCGTGCCGAGGTAGCCCTCGGCGAGTAGGGCCGCCAGATCGGGCCCGTCAGGGTACGGCGGTGTGGAGCTGTGCAGGCCGGCGGCCCGTTGCGACGGGTAGGGCTCAGGCATGGGCGTTCTCCTCACCGGTGGCGGTGGTCCCGAACATGACCAGGTCCCGGAACGTTGGAAGGTGCCGACCGGCGAGCAGCCGCCGTCGGTCGTCGCCTTTGTCGGGGTGTTGCAGGGCGGTGCGCGGTTCGTGCTCGGGGAGCGGGACGAGGACGGCGGGGATGTGCTGGTGGTAGAAGAGGCCGGCGCCGCGGGCTGCGGCGATGACCGTCGCGCGGTAGCTGAACCCGCTGGGTGGGGGTGGCGCGGTGGTGAGTCCGGCGATCAGGAACCCGCCGGGGCGCAGCAGTGCCCGCCAGGTGCTCATCGCGGTGTTCACGTCGTCGTGGGGAAGCCGCTCGATCGCCTGTGGTAGCGCCGCCAGGATCAGGTCGACACCCTGATCGGGCTGGTCAGGCACACCGGAATTCGGGCATGCGGAAGGTGGGAGCCATAGGCGCAGACCGTGGGGGCCGGTATGCAACTGAGCTGGTAGCCGGTGCAGGTAGGTGGTCGCGGCGAGGGCGGCGGGGTGTGCGTCGAGGTCGAGAACCACATCCACGGCGTTGGTGTAGCGGCGGATGAGGTAGGCGAGGTGGTTCGGGGATAGTCCGTGCCAGTCCGGCACTTCCGGGCGGTGCGTGCGCGGTGTGCGGGTGTGGGGGAGGAGCAACCCGACCGGTACCGGCTGTTGCCGGTCGTCGGGAGCGGTGGAGCTGGGCTTCGGCATGGCGTATGGGCCACGTCCGCCGACGAGCGCTGACACCAAGGGATTACAAATCTGGACCTCGGATTGGAAACCAGACCCCCTGTCGGCATACCCGTCCAGATGCACAAGCAGGCACGGCTGAGCCTTCCCCGGGATGTGGACATCGGGTTCATGCCGCGATCTGGTGCAGCGTAGTCGGTGTAAGGGATTGTTCGTAGTTGGCGGGGCTGAGGTAGCCGAGCGCGGAGTGGCGGTGTCGGTGGTTGTAGAGGGCGATCCACCGAAAAGCGTCGCGGCGGGCGTCGGCTTCGGTTGCCCAGGTCCGGTGGTCGGCGTCGAGTTCGCGTTTGAGGGTGGCGAAGGACGCCTCGGCCAGGGCGCGTCATACGACGATCCGATGCGCCCCATCGAACGGCGGATGCGGTGGCGTCGGCAGGCGTCGGCGAAGTTTCTGCTGCTGTATAGGGACGCCCCTGTCGGAGTGGAAGATCACGCCGTTAGCCAGTCCGCCCCGGGCGGCGGCTATCGTACGGTGCTGTCGGCGGGAAGCCGCTTGAGCATCCCGGCGGTTGTGGCGATCAACATCTCGCCGTCTTCCCTCGTGAACGCGCAGTCCTTCGTCACCTCGCCGTTGTGGCCGGCGGCGTTCATGGTCGAGAACAGATCCTCAACCATGAACGCCCACCGTTCGTCGGGGGTCCGGTCTTTCGGGGATTTCGTCTTTCCCGCGTTGAAGAGCCTCAGCGTTCTGTACGCACTACGGATCTGCTCCAGAGCGTTGCGTGCCTCAACGATCGCCGGACCGATGCGTCCCTGCCGCAGCAACTCACGTGCCTCGCGCAGCGCCCTCACGGCGTCGGTTTAGTCGGCACCCTCGGCCAGCGGAACGAGCAGTTCGACAAACGCCCCTGACTGTACGTGCGCGAGCTGTGCCCCCGCTCCCCGGCGTTGATGTCGAACCTCAGGTTCCCGGTTCGCTGCATGTTTAGCGGTCGCTCGAACGTCACCGAGTCCGAAGGCGGCAACTGGGCGGACATGTTCTTAACCCGTGCCGCTGCCCCCTCCAGCGCGGCCACGGGCGCGTCCGAGATGAACGGCGGGGTGGCCACCGGGGATCGAATCGGCTGGCCACTCAACGGATGCAGTGGTCACCGCAGGTTCAGCCAGAGATCCTCGCCGCCCCGAAGCTGTTCGATCACGCGCATCTGCTCATCGGTGATGAAGCCGGAGAGCTGCACAGTGCCCGTCCGCACGATCGGCGTCACCAGGCTCGTGGCTCGCAGGTCGCAGAGCATCCGCTGCTGCTGGCGGTTGATGTTGTCCTCTACGAACACTCGGGCGTCCACCTGGTAGGCGATTCCGGGGGCAGAGTCGTGGAGCTTGCTACAGAGGTTGAAAGGTCAAGGTTCGGGCTGTCTCGCTGGTGCGGGTTTGAGGGTCATACCGGTGCTGGCGAAGAAGCCGGCGAGGAGATCGGTCTGTTGCTGACACGCGCGTAGTCAGCGTTTGACCCTCCGGCAAACCGGAACCTCACCCTTGAGCGCCCGGACGTGGGAGCCGTCGATCAACGCCCGGGACATGTCCAGTTGCCCGGTGGCCCGGAGCTTGCCGAGCAGGATCTCGTGCAGTTGCTGCCACACGCCGGCGTCGTTCCAGTCTCGTAACCTGCGCCAGCAGGTCATCCCTTAGTCGAAGTCGAGTTCCTGGGGCAGCTACTCCCACGGGATCGCGGTGTAGAGCAGGAACAGGATCCCGCAGAGCACCTTGCGATCGTCCAAGGGCTTCCGCCCGGGGTAGCGGTACCGGCGAGGCGGGCGGGGTGGCAGCAGCGGTTCGACCTCGGCCCACAACTCGTCCGAGACGATCCACGGCGGCTGCGCGCCCTCCTCACGTTCAGAACAGAAAGATCCTCACGTCCGCCCGGTTATGCCCAACCTTGTTGCGTTAGGAGTAGTTAGGGGTTCGGCTTTCTCCACCCGCACCGGTCAGCCGTTGTAGATGTTGTGCTGGACGTTGTGGTCGCCGATCTGCGCGCCGTAGATATTCTCCAGCCGGACGTTGTGCCTGGTAGCGGCCGGGTTCGGTAAGCGTCCGGCCAGCCGGTCAAGCAGGGCGTAGAGGACCTCGGCCGAGGCGCGGGCTGCGAACCGCTTGAAGCGATCGTCCTTGGCCGGGTCGGCGTGGTCCATGACGCCCTTGACCACCAGCCAGTGCGGCACACCCTGGGTCTCGGCCACGGTGGCAATGGTCGCCGCCTCCATGTCCAGGCCGGTGACGCTGCGGATGCCCATCGCCGCCAGCCTCGCCCAGGCCTCACCGTCCTTGGCTACATAACTCCCACTGGCCATGGGCGCCACCTTCACCGCGAACGGCAGCTTCGCCGGCCCGTACACATCGTCGTAGCGGACGCGCTCGATGAAGATGCGGCCCCCCTCGGTCAGCGTCCACTCCACCCCGGGCCGGATGATGTGCCCCCGAGCCTCGATCGCCGCCAGCCGCTGCGGCCATGTGCCCGGCGGGAAGTAGCGTTCGAACGCTGAGTGCTTCACCGGATCCTGGTCGAGCAGGAGCCGCTCCAGCAGCCAGAGGGCGGCCTCATCCTCGGTCGCCGGGCCGTAGCTGGGCAGTGTGCTCGGATCCAGTTCCTGCGCGGCGCGGATCCACTTCTGGTCAAGCTGGTACGGGCGATGGTCGCCGACGAAGCCTTCTCTTGTCTGCTTGCCCTCGTCGTACTCATAGGCCATCTCAGCGACCACCACATCGCCCAGCGCGACCTCACCCGGATTGCCCGCGCACACGCCCGGCATGGCCAGGCAGCCCGGACGCAACCGGTCGACCAGCGCGGTGGCCGCCACACTGGTCGGGCGGCCGCTCATCCGGACCGGGCGGGCCAGCGCGACCGACAACCGCCGGCCGTCGGCGCACCGGTATTCACCCCGAAGGTACGGATGCGGGTCGTCCTGGTCGCACGGTGTCCAGTCGTCGATGCCGGCACGGGCTGCCTCGTGCTCCAGTGGAATCGCCGCGACGATCAGCACGTCGATCGGGTCCATGTCAGTCATCGTCACCACTCGATTCCGCGTCGATGGACCTCGGCGTCGTTGTCCTGCTGCCGGCTCTCCCGCTCGTACGTGTCGGCCAACTGCCGGAGGATCCGCCGAGATCGAGGCCATTCCTCGGCCTGGCGTTCGCACTCCCGATAGCGCTCGACCAGCGTCCGTTCCTGATCGCCGCCGTCCCGGGCCCTGCGCATCGTCATCCCGCGCCTGTTGTAGAGACCGCGCCAGAGGCCATCCTCCATGGCGTCGCTGTCGCAGTCTTCCAGCACCTCGCGCACGGCCAGCGGCGGAACCGAGCCGTCCGGGCCGGGCTCGGCGAAGGCGAAGACGGTGCCGATCATCCCGTCGGCGAGGCGTAACCGACCGGAGGCGCACATCAGTCGCCTCGCCTCCTCGACCCAGGCCCCGAGGGCCATGGCGTCGATGCTCCCGTCCGGGCCGGTGCCCGGAGAGCGGCGCCACGAGCGCAGGACCCGCGTGATTGCGAGGATCCGGGCTACCTGGTCCGGGTCGTCGACGCGCTCGTCGGAGCCCTCGGCCCGGTAGGCGATCTCGACGAGCTCGGCGAAGAAGGCCGGGTCCTCGGCCAGGCGGGTGTGGATCGTCGGTGTGCGGGCGTCATAGCGCATGAGCGGGACCAGCTTCAATTCGATCTCGGTCACCCGCTGCGACTCGACCGCGTCCCGGTGCCGTTCGAGCAGGTCGACGATGACCTGGAACTCGTATCCGGAGAGCTGGCGGTGTTCCGGATCACCCGCGGCAGACGAGACGAGCCTCTCGCAGGCGGTGGCAGCTTGGGCGGCGACCTCCGGCGTGTCGATCTCTTTGGCGTACATCGCGATCAAATCTAGGGCCGCCGAGACTCGGCCCACGCTGATCAGGCCAGCCGCCACCTTCGCCAGACCGGTGAACTCTTTACCGAGGCCGTTGATCCCGAGCTCGCGCCAATAGACGCCAGCCACCTCGGGATCGGGATCGGTGTGCTCCGGATCGCGCCGCGCCAGCAGTAGCCTCGCCCGAGCGGTCGGATCCGCGGTGCGGTCGAGGTAGTCCGCGCCGCCCCGGATCCGCACCGCGAAGTACTCAAACGCGATGTCCGTCCGGCCCGCCGGCCGGTCGAGGGACAGCCAGGTCAGCAGCACGTCGTCGTGCTCGGTGGACGGCAACTGAGCGAGGGCCGACCCGATCAGGTCCCCGTTCCCGGTCCGGTCGGCCAGCGCCACCAGCGCGTCGAGACCACCGAAATCCAGGACCCGCGCCACGGCCTCGGCCCGTAAACGCCACACCTCCGTGAAGTAGTCCGGGCTGGACCGTCGGTGCCCGATGCCCGCGTACTGCGGCCACCGGTCGCTGAACAACCAGAGCGTCTGGTCGGCCGGTTGTGAGGGCGCGAGCGCCTCGGCGGCCTGCCGAAACGGCGTGAGATCGTCCGCGGACAGTGCCCACGACGCGTCGGGAACGTCGGTATGCAGGGCGACCAGTTCGCGGAGCGCGTCGAACAGGCGCCGCCGCATGTCCTCGTCGTCGATCGCACCGGCCAGGGAGATCAGCCGCTCCACAAACTCGGTGCGCTGCTCCTCGAGCAGGTTGTCGGACAGTGGGACGAGCGCCAGGAAACGCTCGGGATCGTCGCCGAGGTTGCTTAGGACCAGCTCGGTGATGTCCTGGAAGGCGGCATACGTCTCCGCCGGCGGCAACCTCCCGGGCACCGGCCAGTCCCGCAGCAGCGGCGTCAGGTGGAACGTGCCGACGCTGCCGTGCTTGGCCGAGCGAAGCACATCGAGCAGTAGCGCCCGGCCGACCTCGGAATGACCGCGGAGCATCCGGTGCAGGGCGCGCAGCCGGACCGGCCGGGGTGCGCCAGTCTGCGAGATGAGGACATCGAAGAGCTTGGCGAGCGAGACGGCGGGCCGGTCGTACTGATCAACGCCCAGATCCGCGGCGGCCATCCGGGCCAGGATCTCGACCGCGCCGTCGAAATGCTCGGCCGCCCGGGCGACGAGTTCCAAAGCACCCTGGAAGTAGGCACGGGTTCGGCGGGCCTCGAACACGCCCGCGAAGTCCGTGACTGCGCGTAGGGCGTCGAGGAAGGCGGCGGGATGGGCCTCGGCCAGGTACGTCAGCACGTCGGTGAGCGAGGACCACAGCGCGAAGGCCGGGTCGGCGCTTGCCTGAGCCAGAACCTCGCGCACCACCCGGCACGCTAGGTCGGCCGCAGTGTCCCCGGGAGCGCCGGCGCGGATGTCGCCGCCGCGCACCGCGAGGATGGTCAGCGACTCCGCGATGCCGCGCCGGATCGCCACCGAACCGGCGCCGGTGGTCAGGACCCGCACCGCCAGTTCGGCGAACGCCGTTAGGTCGTCGTTGGTCAGGCCGGGTCCCATCAGGACGACGGTGTCCTCGGGCGCCTGCACGTACCATCGCTGGCCCAGGTGCCCGAGCATTGCCGTGTCCGGGTCCGCGGCCGACCGAGCGGCGATCTCGGCATACCCGGCTCCGGCGAAATCGCTGACGATGGCCTGGTCGCCCGCGCGATCGCCGTGCCAACCTCCGAGCAGGGCCAGCCGCCGGAGCTGGACGTCTGGGGATTGGATCCAGGACGGGATGGCGAACGTGGCATGCCGGGCCAGGGCACGCCGGACCTGACTCAGGCCGCGTCGCGCCTGGACGCCGAGTGAGCGGGCCCGGTCCGGATCGATCGCGGCCGCGGACAGGAGCTGCTCGACCTCCGCCTCGTCGAGCGGAGGCACGATCACCGACGGACTCTGTGCCAGCCGCCCGTACACCAGGATCGTGTGCGGACCGTTGAGCGGAATCCCGTCTACCGGCAATCCGGTCGGCACGGCGATGATCCGGGGCTCCCTGTCCGCCAGATGCACACGGAGCACCGCCTCATTGTCGACCAGCAGCGTGCGATCGCCGAGCTCGGTCCCTATCAGGGCCGCCGCGGCGAACGCCTTCAATTCCAGCGCGCCCAGGTCGCCCTTGATCTCGACGACCGGCGGATCGGCATCGAAGGCGGCTCGCAGGGCGGCGGCCTGCGCCTGGCGCCCCGCCAACACGATCTCCGGGCCGAGGGGAGGCTCGGTGAACGGCAACCACGTGTCGTTCCACCACTCCGCCAGCGGCAGGCCGGGGGTGAGCCCGTAGAAGTGGTTGTACTGAGTGTTGCCGTCGCCGACCTGTATGCCGGAGCTATTACTGATCATCGGATCCGATTATCCCAAGGCGGTTGCGGCAACGGGAGTGGTACACGACTTGCCCGTGATGGGCGTGTTGGGTAGATGAGAGACGGCTATCGCGTCGATCATTCAAGACGCCACCGGTGCGTGGTCCCTCGCCGCGGGGCAGATGACGGCCATCCTCCATCGTGATACAAGAGTCGGTAGAACGTATGCTCATGCAGCAGGTGATACGGCGGTGGTGGAGCGGCGTTTTGGGGGCGTCTGAAACGGCGCGACGTGTGGCTGGTCCACGAGACACGCTACAGAGGTTGAATGGCTGACATTGATCCACCAGCGGGGTAGATCGGTCCGATTGGCGTGGGAGTGGTAGGCCTCCAACTGCTCCCACCGGTGTCTTGGCTTTAGCGGTCGTGACATGCTCTCGGGGTGCAGATTGAGGATCTGGTCCGAGCACGGATCCGTGGTGTGCTCGGTGTGCCCGGCATCGACGGGCTCGTTGCCGCCTACTTCAGTCCCGAGGGACCATTTGCCGGCACGTCGTTCGATCTGGTCGGCGAGAACCCACCTGACCTGCTGACCCTCGACGACCTTCTCGCCACCACATTGCTCGACATCTCCTGGCGCCCGCTCGCCATCCGGGCCCTCCTGGCTGGCGGCGACCACGTCAGCGCAGCGCTCACCGCGATCCCCGCCGACCTGGATCTGTGGAACGCTGACCCTGACACCCTTCAGGCAGCGACTGCGCTGCACCGATGGCTCGACGACCTGCCCGGAGTCGGTCCGGTGACCGCGAGCAAACTCCTTGCCCGCAAACGCCCCAGGCTTGTGCCCATCCATGACGAGATCGTGCTTCGCGTGCTCGCCCCGCCGAAGAAGCAACTCTGGGTGACCCTGGCAGCCGCGCTGAGCGAATCCGCCCTCCGCGATGAGATCGAAGGACTCCGTCCAGCCGGCATCGACTCACCCAGCCTGCTGCGCCTGCTCGACGTCGCCATCTGGACACGTCATAGCCGGTCGCGCAACGCACGCGATGCTCGAACGGCGGTCGGAATACCGGAACCTGTCATCACCTTCGCGGAGTAGCCCTTCGCGGGCGGCCTCTCGTTGAGATCGAGCGGCGCCCGTTCCTCGTAGCGCCGAGGCATATCGTGCTGGGGTGCGCATTCGCCGGAAGCCACACACGCCACGGATGGTCACGCGACCATCGTCGCGCGGCCATCGCAGTGTTGCTGTCGGCCGCGATGATCGAGATCCGGGCGCTGGCATCGAACCCGGACCGGTCGAGACACCCAGATGGGCACCTTGCCGAGATCAGGCTTATCGCCGACGTCTGCCACAACCTGCCCTGGGCCGACCAGCCCCAGCCAGTCGGCGAGTACGACGGGCTTGTCTACACCTGGCAGACCGCGAACGACTTCCAACGCTCCTGGCTCCGCAAGCACTTCGCCCGAGCCGAAATCGACACCACGTTCCTGGAGCAGGCACCACGCCTCCCACGGCCGGCCACCGCACCCGACACCCGGCCGACATGGAAGCAGTGGCAACTCCCCCGGGACCCCACGTTCTTCGCGGTCGACTCCAGCACCCTCGCCGACCTCGTGCGCCGGGCCCAGGCGATCGACTACTACGACCCCACACACGGGCCAGCACGCACCGACTTCATCGAATGGTTCCTCGCTCATCTCCACCCGATGGCCGGCACATCCTCCGCCCCAGCCGCCACGACGAAACCCTGTTCCAGCCGAATGGCCCGAACTACCTACGTCAGTACCGGGCCCTGGTGACCATGAGCGACGGGACGCTCATCGTCGACCACCCGCGTCTACGCGCCACTGACGTCGCAGCGCTGCCCACCAACCTTCACCTACTGCGTCGCCTACAGCTTGCAGCCGTTCCGCCCTTGAACAGAATCGTCATGGCGCGGTAGGAGGTCCTGGCCGCATTCCTCTGCGATGCCATGGTTGGGCCATGGTCGGCGCGTGTTCAAGGGGCGCAGCCTCTACGTAGGTGCGGCTGGCACTACGGCCCGTAAAGGCCTGGCCACGCGTTGGACAACGTGGAGCACGGCGCCCTCCGGTTCATGTCGCATTGCGTTGACGAGTGACGGCGAGGTTCGGGTTGAACACGCGTCGAGACGCCTAGAACAAGATCAGCAGTGTTCATGATCTGTGCAAAGGCCCTGGTGGCGTGGTGGCACAGCGCCGATCGGCACTCCCGCCGACCGGCACATGGTCACCACGAGGGAGCACCATCATGGACCGTCGTACACCCGCCACCGGCCCGGCTGCCGGGCGCCGTGGCGAGACGCTGCTCAACGACATCGAGTACCGGTTCCGGCTGATGGGGCAGGGACCGAGCCCGCTGGCGATCGATGGCCGCAGCCTCGGCCTGGGCCTGCCCCGCCGGACCATCGCCCTGCCGGAGCTGTCGGCGATCCTGATGCACCCGTCCTGCGGCTATGCCGCCCGCGACGCCGTGTGGCGGCTGCTGGTGCAGCATGCCCGTACCGGAGACCCGGCGTGGCGTGCCGGTGCGGTGGGCGTTGCGTTGCCGGGCCTGCGGTTCAAGGCGTACCTGCTGGCGAAGCTGTTCACCGGTGATGTTCAGGCGGCCATCGTCGAGCACTTCCTCCGCGCGCTCGGCACGGTCGACCTGGACAGGTCGGGCGTGGTCGGGAACCTGCTGTCTGCGGCGTTCTCCAAGGCCCGCACCGAGCTACGTGGTCTGGAGCCGGCCTCATCTGGGACGCCGAGCCATGCCCCGGTTGCGGTGTCGTCGCCGGCTGCGTACGGGCATCCGGATGTCGTTCTGGCTCGCGCGGTTGCCGCCGAGGTGATCAGCACCGAAGATGCCGAACTGATCGGTGCGACGTACCTGGAAGACGTCAGCCTCACCGCCTACGCCGAGCGCACCGGTGAGTCCCGCTGGAACCTTTACAAGCGGCGGTCTGCTGCCGTCGCCCGGCTCAGGGCCGCGATCGAATCCGGGGCGTTGTCTGACCCGTACGCCGAGGTGATCTCCGAGGCCACCTCGGCGGTGGCTCTCGACGCGCCGACGGCCCGTAAGCGCCCGTAAGTACCCGCCTTGAGCTGCGGGTTTCCAATCCGGGGCTCGGATGTGTAATCCCCTAGTGCGGGACTCTTCCGCGTAGGTGACCTTGTTTCCGACCGGACCGCTGACGGCGCTGACACCCGTACGGTCCCCGGCCCACCCGTCGCTTCTGGTGAGGAGGACGGCCGCGCCGGTCGGCACCACAGGTCACCGATGAGCGCACCGCCCGGTCCCGCGTCTTCGCCAAGCCCACTCGCGCCTACGCCCCGATGCGGGCTGCTCAGGCGTGCGCTCCGGAGGTGCCTAACCATGGAGAATGTCCGTTTCCCGTGCCCCGAGGCGGCGACCCGTCGCCTCGGGGCCGGCACACACGGCCGATCGATCGTCTGCCGCCTCCGTCCCCGTCCTCTGACGGTGGGTGCGCTGATGCTGTGCGTGGCCGCCGCGGTGACGGTGGCTCTGACCTTCACTCCTCACGCGGCGTACGCGGCGCAGCCCGGTCCGGTGCTGGCCGTCGAGTCGATTCAGCAGGTCGCCAACAACATCCGTGTCTGGCTCGTCGGGATCCTGGTCTCCGTCGCCACCCTGTTCCTCACCATCGGTGGCCTGCGGTACCTGGCCGCGAACGGTGATCCTGGCGAGATCGAGAAGGCGAAGCTGGCGATGCGGTCCGCCGCGATCGGTTACGGCCTCGCGCTGTTGGCACCTCTGTTCGTGACCATCGTCGGTAGGTGGGTGGCCTGATGGCTACCGTCACCGATCCCTTGCGCCGCATGAGGCATCCGGCGGTGGTGCTGCTGCTCGGTGTGGTGCTCCTCGCTGGCCTGGCCGTCGCCGGGGCCGGGCCGGCACACGCCGAGCCGATCCCACTTCCGGCCGTGCCTGCCGCACCACCGACGACAGAGGTGCCTGATTCCGGCGCCCGCCCGCCGGGAGCGGCAACCGTCCCGTCCGCGACGCCGGCACCCACGCCCGGCCCGGCTCTCGGGCGGCCGTCGTACGACGACGATCCGGCGTGGTACGACATCGGAGGCCAGGTCCGCACCGCTGTGGTGGACCTGGTGGTGTGGGCGGCGGAGCAGGCCCTCCAGCCGGTGCTGGAGGCGCTGGGCAACTCGTGGTTGTCCACCCCGGATCTCACCGGCAACGAGCACGTCAGGGCGTTCTGGACGACCAGCCTGATCGCCGCCAACGGTGTCTTCGTCCTGTTCATCGTGGCCAACGGGTTCCTGGTCACGACCCGGGAGACCCTGCAGACCCGGCATGGCCTCAAGCAGGTCCTACCCCGCATCGCCGTCGGCGCGGTGCTGGCCAACAGCAGCATGATCATCGGCCAGAAGGCCATCGAGGCGACCAACGCGCTGACCGTGGCCCTCGCGGGCAACAGCGTCGACGGCCCGGCTGCCGCGACCGCGATCCGGCAGATCACCGACGACGCTCTGCGGGGCCAGGGGTTCCTGATGGTGTTGCTGGTCATCGCGGTGGTCGTGATGTGCCTCCTGCTGGAGTTCACGTTCGTGCTCAGGCTGGCCGCGCTGGTCATCCTGCTCGGTATCGCCCCGGCCGCGCTGATCTGCCACGCCAGCCCGCTGACCGAGGGCCTGGCCCAGCTGTGGTGGCGCGCGTTCCTGGCCTGCCTGGGCCTGCAGCTCGCCCAGGCCGTCGTCGTGATGGCCACCGTCAAGGTGTTTCTCACCCCCGCCGGCCCGACCGTGCTGGGCGTCCCTTCCACCGGCAACGGGCTTCTCGGTGTCGTGGTCTGCCTGACCATGTTGTGGCTGCTGATCAAGCTGCCGGGCTGGATGCGGCAGTTCGTACTCGGTCCGCTCGGACAGAGCAACGGCCGAGGGCTGCTCCGACAACTCGTCCGCGCCTTCGTGATGACCAAGACGTTGGGTGCGGCGGCCGGCATCCTGGGACGGACGACACCATCGTCCCCGACCGCCGGACGGACGCTTCCCCGTCCGCCCGGGAGCCGTCCATCACCCGGTGGCTTTCGTCCATCCCGTCCGCCGCGCCCGCCCCGTCCGGGGTCGACGCCACGACCGCCGTCCCCGGCAGGGCCGGTCGCCTTCAGCCATGCCCCGGTCCCGCACACGCCGCTGCCCGCACCGGCCGGGACGAACGCCGCCCCCACCTTCAGCCACCCGCCGGACCCGACCACCCCAACAGCCGCACCGTCCGGCGTTGTCCCGCCGGTGCGGTTCTCCCACCCGGCATCGCCCCAGTCGAGTCCGCCGTCCCCGACCCTCCCACCGGCCCGAGTCGCGTTCAGCGACGCCACGACCACCACCGCGCGGACAGCAGCCAACAGCCCGGCACCGGTGGTGACGTTCTCGTCAGCACCCACGCCGCAGACCGCGCCGCGCCGGCCACCCGGCCCCGTCACACCGGTGTTCTCCGCCCCAGCGGCCGACGGCCCACGAGCCTCGACCCCTCGGACACGGCCCACGGCGGCACGGCGTGTCACCCCGAGCGGCTCGGCCGCCGCCAGTCCGGCCGCCCCGTCCACCGCCCGGCGAGCCTCGTCCGCCTCGCCGAACCGACCCCGGCGACCAGCCTCGTCCGCACCACCGTCCCCGGACGGGGGCGGCGCGGCGGTCCCTGCCCCGTCACGACCGTCCCCGGCGGGCGGTGCGACAGCGGCGGGTGCGGGTGCCCGTCCGTAGCGAGTCGTCCCCGCCGCCGGCCCGTCCGTCCCGGCGCGACGCCGGTCCTCTTCCCCGAGGAGTGATCAGTGATGAGTCGCCGCGACGACGAGGCGCCGTTGCGGGCTCGGGTGCCCGCAGACATCGACCGGCCGGACCGGATCGCGTTCGGCCTGTCCGGACGGCAGTTGGTGATCCTGGCGGTCACGGGCCTGCTGCTCTACGCGGTGTGGACGGCGGTGGCCACGGTGGTCCATCCGCTGGTGTTCCTCGTCGGGGCGGTGCCTGTCGCCGCTGCGGCGTTCCTCCTCGCGGTCGGCCGCCGGGACGGTGTCAGTCTCGACGCCTGGGTCCTCGCCGCGCTGCGGCACCGTCACGGCCCACGTCGCCTCGTGCCGGCCGACAGGCCGATCATTCCCGCCCCGGCGTGGGTGAGCACGACCGGTGGCCCGGGTGACCGGATTCCGCTGCCCGCGCCGCTGCGCCTGCCCGCGAGGGGCATCACCGGTGACGGGTTGATCGATCTCGGGGCGGACGGCACCACTGGCTTGGTGGCCGCGTCGACGGTGGCGTTCGGGCTGCGTACCCCCGCCGAGCAGAACGGCCTGGTGGCCGGGTTCGCCCGGTGGCTGCACAGCCTCGACAGCCCGGTGCAGATCGGTGTCCGGGCGCAGCGGGTCGACCTGACCTACCTCGCCGACCGGTTCCTCACCGCTGCCCCGGGGCTGCCGCATCCCGCGTTGGAGGAGGCCGCCCGCGCGCACGTGGCGTTCCTCGCCGACCTGGCCGGGCAGCGGGAGTTGCTGCACCGGCAGATCACCGTGGCGGTGCGCAGCCGGCGAGGCGCGCACTACGCCGCGCACAAGGCGGCCGAGACGGTCCGCGCGTTGGGCGGCTGTGAGGTTCCCGCCCTGGTGCTCGACGGGCGGGACGCCGTGGCGCGGCTCGCGACCAGCCTCGACCCCACCGCCCCGACCCGCATCCCCTACGCCCCATCTGACGGAGGTGACGACCGGTGAGCCTGTTCTCCGCGCTGCTGCCGGCGCGGCGGCGTGCCACGCCCGCGTCGGCTACGGTCCTGCCCGGCTCGCCGGACGCTGTCGATGTCGACGGACGCCACGTCCGGGTGGGGGACGGTTACCTGGCGACCCTCGCCGTGGTCGGCTACCCGGCCGAGGTCGGTCCCGGCTGGGCTGAACCGCTGCTGTCCTATCCGGGCCTGGTCGACGTCACCTTCCATATCGAGCCCGTCCCGCCGGTGGTGGCCTCCGAACGGCTGCGTAAGCAGCGGGGCCGGTTCGAGTCCTCCCGCCGCCAGGATGCCGCCAAGGGGCGACTCGACGATCCCGAACTCGATGCCGCCGCGGCTGACGCCGCCGAGTTGGCTACCCGGGTCGCCCGAGGGGAGGCCCGCCTGTTCCGTCTCGGCCTGTACCTGACCGTCCACGGCACCAGCCCGGACGATCTCGCCGACCGGGTGGCGGAGGTGCGGTCCCTGGCCTCATCGCTGCTGCTGCACACCGCGCCGGTCACGTGGCGTCAGTTGCAGGGCTGGATCAGCGGCCTACCCCTCGCCTACGACGCGCTCGGGTTGAAGCGGGTCTTCGACACCGATGCCCTCGCCGCCGCGTTTCCGTTCACCAGCCCCGACCTCCCCGACACCGCAGGGGACACCGGCATGGGGGTGCTGTTCGGGTTGAACCTGCACTCGGCCGGGGTGGTCGTGTGGGACCGGTGGGCGCAGTCCAACTACAACGCCGTCATCCTGGCCCGCTCCGGGGAAGGCAAGTCCTACCTGGCCAAGCTCGACCTGCTGCGCAATCTGTGCCTCGGGGTGGAGGCGTTCGTCATCGACCCCGAGGACGAGTACCTACGGCTGGCCGATGCGGTCGGCGGGACGGTCGTCCGCCTCGGCGCGGCCGGCATGAGGATCAACCCTCTGGACCTGCCGGCCGGTGACGACGACGCCCTGCACGATCGGGCACGGTTCCTGCAGACCCTTGTCGCGGTCATGGCCAGCGGCGACACCGCCGTTGACGCGCCGTTGCCCGGCGACGAGGCCCGTGCCCTCGACGTGGCGGTGCTGGCGGCCTATCGGGCCAAGGGCATCACCACCGATCCGCAGACCTGGAGACGTCCCGCACCGCTGCTGCGGGAGGTGATGGCAGCCCTCGACGACACCGATGAGGCGGGCCGGCGGGTCGCCGCCCGCCTGCACCCGTACGTGATGGGCAGCATGAAGGGACTGTTCGACGGACCGACCACCACCACCCCCGAGGGGCACCTGGTGGTGTTCGCCCTTAAGGACCTGCCCGAGCAGCTCCATCCGGTCGGCACGCTGCTGACCCTGGACACGATCTGGCGCACCGTACGGGGGGCCACCTCTCGTGGCGGTCGCCCGGACGTGCTGCGGATGGTGCTAGTCGACGAGGCGTGGAAGCTGTTGTCCGGCGGCCGTGGCGGCCGTTTCCTGCAGACCCTGGCCAAGTCCGCCCGTAAGTACGGCACCGGCTTGACCGTCGTCACCCAGGACGCCGCCGACGTGCTCGCCACCACCACCGGCCGGGCTGTCGTCTCCAACGCCGCCACGCAGATCCTGCTGCGGCAGGCGCCGCAGGCCATCGACGCGGTGACCGAGGCGTTCGGGCTTACCGACGGCGAGCGGGCGTTCCTGCTGTCCTGCCAGCGGGGGGATGCGCTCCTGTCGGCCGGGTCGGCGCGGGTGGCGTTCCACAGCCACGCCTCGGCCACCGAACACGAGCTGATCGTCACAGGCTTCGAGTTGAAGGAATCTGATCGGTGATCCTGACCGAGCTCTGGGGGCCTCTGCTGGGGTTCCGGAGGGGATTCGAGAGTTTAAAGGGTGTCTCGTAATTCGGTGATGGCGTTGCCGGCCAACGGTGTCGGTGTCATCCGAGCAGGATGATGTTGTGGAGGTGGGCGATGCCGGAAGCGGTGTCGGTCAATGTGCTGGCGGCGC
>NZ_JAFEUO010000013.1:0-63828 GCF_016900955.1 Micromonospora humidisoli | reverse complement strand
CTTCTGCGCCAGCCGCAACATCACGATCGAGTCCTTGCCACCGGAGAAGAGCAGCACCGGCCGCTCCATCTCGGCGACCACCTCACGCATCACGAAGATGCTCTCCGCCTCCAACTCGTCGAGCTGGGAGACCTGGTACGCAGCCGATCCGCTGCTCATCGCGGGTCCTTTCCGGGGTGGGGAACGGGGGAACCGGAGGTGGCCGCCGTGCCGGCCAGTTGCCGCCGCAGCGCGGCGAGCAGCGGCGCGGCCAGCTCACCGCGACAGACCAGCAGGTCCGGCAGCCGGGGGTCGGCCTCGTTGTAGGTCAGCGCGGAGCCGTCGATGCGCGAGGCGTGGAAGCCGGCGGCGGTGGCCACCGCCACCGGTGCGGCGGAGTCCCACTCGTACTGGCCGCCCGCGTGGATGTAGGCGTCCACGTCACCGGTCACCACCGCCGCGATCTTCGCCCCCGCCGAACCCATCGGCACCAGTTCCGCGCCGACCTCGTCGGCCAGCGCGGCCAGGAAGGCGGGGGGACGGCTGCGGCTGGCCGCCAGCCGGATCACCCCGTCGGGCGGGGACGGCGCGACCGGTGGGGCGGTGGGGTCGTCGGTGCTCAGCACCCGGCTCTGCGCCGGCAACCCGACCGCACCGGCGACCAGGCCGTGCGGGGTCGCCGCGTCGCGGGCCCAGAGCGCCACGTGCACCGCCCAGTCGGCGCGCCCCTGCTCGGAGAACTCCCGGGTGCCGTCCAACGGGTCCACGATCCACACCCGGTCGGCGGTCCGCCGGGACACGCCCTCGCCGGTGTCCACCAACCGGGAACCGTCGTCCTCCTCGGAGAGCACCGCGTCGGCCGGCCGGCACCGGGCCAGCTCGGCCCGCAGGAAGTCGTGGGCGGCCCGGTCGCCGGCGGCCTTCAGCGCGGCGGGATCGGCGTGACCGTGGTCGGCGCGTACCCGTAGCAGCAGTTCACCGGCGCGGGCGGCGAGCCGGCGGGCCAGCGCCACGTCGGATTCGGCGATGGTGGGGTCAACCATGGCAACTCCTCGACCTCTCGGATACGCGGGCGGTGCGGGTGCGGGTGGTCACTGGACGGCCCGGCGCGTGAAGCAGCGGACGCTGACCCAGGTCAGGACGACGGCCACCCCGGTCAGCACGGTCAGGCACACCCACGCCGACAGGTGCGGCACGTCGGGCAGCAACGCCCCGCGTACCCCCTCGGAGACGTAGGTCATCGGGTTGAGCGCGGTGACCACCTGGTACCAGGGCACCGACGACAGCCGGGGCCACGGGTAGTGGATGCAGCCGGTCCAGATGATCGGGGTGAGGATCACCGAGAAGGTCACGTTGATCCGCTGCACCGGCAGGGTGGTGGCCAGGCTCATCCCGATCGCCCCGCCGATCCACGCCCCGAGCAGCGCCACCACGAACGCCAGCGGCAGCCCCGCCGGCCGCCACGGCGCAGAACCGACCATCAGCGCGCCGAGCGGATAGATCAGCACGGCCGCGAGCAGCCCCCGGATGGTGGCGATCACCAGCTTGCCGATCGCCACGTACCCGGTCGGCAGGGGCGCCATCAGCCGGTCCTCGATCTCCATGGTGAAGCCGAACTCCTTCACCAGCGGCAGGGCCACGCTCTGCAACGCGGTGGTGAGGGCGGCCAGCGCGATGATGCCGGGCAGGAACACGTCGGCGAAGCCCCGCCCGACGAGGCCCTGGCTGCCCAGCACGGTGTCGAACACGAACAGCATGAACAGCGGTGTCAGCCCGACCTGGACCAGGATGACCCAGAGTTCCCGGCCGGTGACCATCAGGTCGCGGCGCAGCACCGCGGCGAACACCCGCCCGGTCCCGGGACGGGGGCGTGGCACGGCCGTCGGGCGCAGCGGGGTCGGGGTGTCGAGAGCGGTCACCTCGGTTGCCTTCCGGTGAGTTCGATGAAGACGTCCTCCAGGCTGGGTTCGCCGACGTCGACGGCGTTGACCGCCGCCGAGCGGGCGGCGAGCACGGTCACCGCCGGGCCGAGCAGCGTCGCGGGATCGCCGGCCAGGTGCAGGCGGATGCGCAGCCGACCGCGACCGCCGTTGCCTGCCGCCCCGCCGCCGCGCCCGAGCAGGCCCGCCCCGGCCAGGGCGGCCAGCCGGCCGGCACCGGGCGGCCCCCCGCCGCCGGCGAGCGCGGCGAGCATCCCGGCGCCGCCCGCCCCGACCCCGGCCAGCCCGGCCCCACCGAGGCCCGGCCGCCCACCGGCCGGCACGGTGGGCGTCGCCACCCGCTCCGCCTTGCGTACGCCGGGCAGCTCGCCCAGCGCGGCGCAGAGCGCGTCCGGGTCGTCCCCGCCGGCCGGGGTGACCGTGAGGTCGAGCAGCGCGTCCCCGGCGAGACCCCGGACCAGGGCGGTCGGGGTGTCCAGGGTGAGCAGCCGGCCGTGGTCGACGATGCCGACCCGGTCGACCACCCGGGCCGCCTCGTTCATCGCGTGGGTGGTCAGCACGATCGCCACCCCCCGCTGGCGCAGCTCGCGGAGCTGCCCCCAGATCAGCAGCCGGGTCTGCGGGTCGAGGGCGTTGGTCGGCTCGTCGAGGAAGAGCACCGCCGGCTCGTGGGTCAACGCGCGGGCGATCATCAACCGCTGCGCCATGCCCCCCGAGTACGCCTCGATCCGCCGGTCGGCCCGCTCGGTGAGGCCGAAGCGCTCCAGCAGCTCCGCCGCGCGGGCCTGCGCCTCCCGTCGCCGTACCCCGTGGTAGGTGGCGTGGTAGACGAGGTTCTGCCGGGGGGTCAGCGCCCGGTCCAGGTTGTTGTGCTGGGGCACCACGGCCAGGTGGGCGCGGGCGGCGGCCGGGTCCCGGCCCACGTCGACCCCGCAGACCACGGCCCGGCCCCCGGTGGCCCGCAGCCGGGTGGTCAGGATGCCGACGGTGGTGGACTTGCCGGCCCCGTTCGGCCCGAACAGCCCGAAGATCTCGCCCGGCGCGACGGTGAACGACAGTCCGTCGACCGCGTTGGTGTCGGCGCGGGGGTAGCGCTTGACGAGGTCGTCGACCTCGACCACGGCCGGCCCGTCTCTGCTGGGCATCTCAACTCCTGTCCTGAGGGGGTGCGCGGGTGCCGCCGGGGCCGGCGGCGGTGCCGTCAGCCGCCGGAAGGCTGGGGGTGCGCGGCGAAGAACCGCCAGATGGTGTCGGTGGCGTTCAGTGCGGTGGAGGGGGGATCGAGGTCGAGCAGCTTCTCCGCCCGGGGCGGGTTGGGTCGGCCGCCGGGCCACTGGTGTCCCGCGCCGGCGACGGTGATCAGCTCGACGGCGCGGCCCTGGGGGCAGCTCGCGGTGGACCTGGTGACCGGCCCGTCGGTGGTCACCTTCGGCGCGCCGCAGGAGTCGATGCTGCGCCACCGGGCGGCGAGCTCGGGGGTGGGCGGGCCGTCGATCTTCACCGGGTTACGTCCGGTGCCGCCGTTGTCGCGCCGGCCGGGCCCGCCGCCGTACGGCATGGTCTGGTCCTGCTGGCCGTGGATGTGCAGCACCGACACCGGTTTCGGGTCGGTGCACTGCCCGGTCAGCGTGCTCGCCACCGCCCCGATCGCGGCGAAGGTGGTGGTGTCGCAGACCAGCTTGTACGCCAGCAGCCCACCGTTGGAGATCCCGGTGACGTACCGGCGGGCCGGGTCGACCGGCAGCTCCCGACCGACGGTGGCGACCAGTTCGGTGATGAACCCGACGTCGTCGACACCGTCGCGGGCGGGGGCCCCGCAGCACTGTGGACCGATCGCCCAGGCCCGGTTCAGCCCGTCCGGGAAGAGCACCAGGAACCCGTCCCGGTCGGCCTGGCCGGTCCAGCCGTACGCCTGCTCGGCCTGCTCGCCGGTGCCGGCCGCGCCGTGCAGCATCACCACCAGCGGGACCCGCTTGCTCAGGTCGGCCGAGGCCGGCCGGTAGAGCCGGTAGCTGCGTTCCCGCCCGTCCACGGTGAGGGTGTGAGTGGAGCTGCCGACGGGCACGTCCGACGCCGGTCCCGCCGCGCCGGACGGTGCGCTGGCCGCCGGGCCGGTGGGGGAGCCGCTCTGGTCACGGCGGGGACTGCACCCGGCCGGGGCGGTCAGGGCGAGCAGCAGGGCGAGCGTTCCCGCGAGCCGGGCGGTGGACCGGCCGGTGCGGTGCCGCCCGACTTCAGGGCGAAAAACAGTAAAATGCATCATATCAATACTTTCGCCCGGGAATGTTCGAGCAACGTCAGGGACGCGCGAGGATTCGGCAAGGGGCACCCGGAACCGTCAGTGCCGGGGCGGGGCGGGGCAGGGCAGGCCGGGTCCGTCGGCCCGGCGACGACGCTGTCGCCGGGCCGACGTCCCCGCGCGCTCAGTAGCCCCGCAGCCGGATCAGCTCCCAACCACCCTCGGGCACGTCGTCCGTCGGGTCGGTCCGCAGGTTCATCGGGTTCGCCATGCCCAGGTACAGGGTCGGACCGTCGGCGACCATGTTGCGGATGCCGTAGTTCAGGTAGTTGCCCAACCCGGTGTTGTCCACCGTCGTCGCCGGCTTCGTCGGCGACGAGAAGGCGTACAGGTCACCGCCGTAGACCGCCTCCGGCAGGGCGCCCGCGCGCATCCCGGCCGCGTCCATCGGCGCGCGGGCCAGGTCGTCGGCCAGATCCGGCGACAGACCCAGCTCGGCGGCGGTCTCGTCGCCCAGCTCCTTGGCCAGGTAACTCCAGTCCATCGTGCCGACGTACAGCTTCCCGCCGGCCACCACCATCTTCCAGGTGTAGTTGTTGTACGGGTTGCCGAACCCGGGCGGCCCGAACTTCGGCGTCTGGTGCGTCGACTGCAACGCCCACGCCCCGGCCCCGCCGTTGGCCGCCGGGTCGTACGCCGGCAGCTCGGTCGCGCCGTACAGCAGCTCGACCTTCTCGAAGTGGGAACCGAAGTTACGGCCCCGGTAGATGCTGATCGACCGCTGGGTGTTCTGGATGGTGGCCTGGGCCGCCGCGTCGTCCGCCGGCGGGTACGTGGTCATGTGCAGGGTGGTCGCCTTCATCGGCACGTGCATCGTGCCCCAGTAGAGGAACCCGCCGTAGGAGGCCAGACCACCCAGGGCGTAGGCGCGGGCGACCACCGGGTCCGGCTCGTAGGACGACGCGCTCCACACCTGCTGCCAGCCGTCGGCGTCCTCCGGGTTCAGCCCCGGGGCCCCTGACGCCAGCAGCGGGCTCATCCACACCGCGGCGATGCTCGTGGTCGGCGCGGCGGCACCGGCGGTCGGTCCGGCCAGCTCGGCGTCCGAGCCCGGCCAGGTGGTCACGAACAAGCGCCCCTGGTGGACGGTGAGGTCGGCGGCCTGCGCCGGCAGGTTCGCCACCACCGTGAACGCGAACGGGTCGGACTTGCTCCCCGTCCAGCGCAGCACGTTGCCGCGCTCACCGCCGTTGGCCCCGACGCCCACCCCGGCGTACAGCGCGTCACCGGCCACCGTGAAGTGCCTGATGTTGCCGTACATCGGGAAGTTGCGGGAACCCAGGAACGCGCCGGTGTCGGTGTCGAAGGCGAACAGGTTGACGCTGGTGCCCAGCGCCGGGCCGCCCAGCAGGGCCACCCCGTTGAAGTTGCCCGCCGCCCGGATGCCCGCCGTGGTCTGCAACCGGTTCGCGTCGTCGGTGGAGGCCGCCTTCACCAGGTCGGTCTTCTCGGTCAGCCGGTTGGCGCGGGTGTCGTAGGTGTACAGCCGCGGCTGCCGGTGGTCGCCGAGGATGGGGGGCAGCTGCGGATTGCGCTTGGCCACCTGGCTCTCGCCGTACTCGCAGGCCCAGTCGTCGTTGACCGTCGGCGTGGTGTTGCGCAGGGCCCGTCCGCTGGTCAGGCAGTTGACGTTCGCTCCGGTGCCGAACCACAGCGTCTTGCCGGCCCGGGTCATCCCCCACAGGTACGCCTGGTTGACCTTGGCCTGGCCGGTGGCGCACGGCGGGCCGGCCGGATACGGCAGGCCGATCCCGGCGAAGCACTCGTCCGGCTGGGCCTTGGCGAGCAGTTGCGGGCTGGCCTGCTGCGCGCCGGCCACGCTGGCCGCGCTGCCGGGGTCGGCGGCGTCGAGTGGCGCGCCGAGCGCCGCCGAGGGTACCGCCAACACCGACCCGAGTCCGAGTACGGCGACGGCGGTCGACAACCGCCGTGCGGAGAACCGGAGTGGATTCACCAACAGTCTCTCTTTCGAAGGAAGGCGGACACCCGCCCCCGGGCCCGACGGAGGCGGACCCGGGGCGGGCAGGGACACACAGGGGCCGCTCAGACGGCGGCCGGCAACTTCCGGGAGGCCGGGGCGACGACCCGCGACGCCGTCCGCTCGGCCCACCCGGACGGGTCGGGGAAGTCCAGGAACCGGCCGAGGCCGGTCAGCTCGGCCACCGGGTCGGCGACCAGGTCCTCGTAGGACATCCGCAGCAGGTGATCCGGGGGCACGTCACGCAGCGCCTGGTCGGCCTGGCTGCTCATGAACGCGCACAACCCGAGGTAGCGGCGCAGGTCCGCACCCCGCTCGCGCAGCGCGTCGGGGGTCAGCCGGTCCGGCAGGTACGGCTTGAGGTCCTCCGGCACCGCCTGGTCGTCCTCGATCCGGAACGGGTCCAGGCCGCACTTGCCGAGGAACTCCACCCGCAGTTGCAGCAGCTGGAACGACGAGTGCCGGCTCATCGACCGGGCGGTGTCCTCCCAGCTGCGGGTCAGGTAGACGAACTTGCAGTCCGGAAAGCCCCGCAGCAGGTAGGGCGCCACGTGGCTGGAGCCGCCCGACCGCTCCACCCACCGGGTCTTGCCGGTCAGCACGGCGAGCAGGTCCAGGAAGTCGCGGTGGTGCTGGGTCACGGCCTGGTCGGGGAACTGCGGCACCCGCGCGGCGAGCTGGTCGAACAGCGCGTCCGGATCGGTGGTGAGCTTCGACAGGGTGATCGCCAGGATCCGGGGCAGCTCGGTCAGCCGGTCGCTCCAGCGGCCCGTCGCCGGGTAGCGGACCTCCTTCGGCGGCAGGCCGATCCGGAACAGGGTGGCCAGCTCCGCCTTGGGACTGGACAACACCTCCCAGTACTCGGCACCACTGATCACCTCGGCGCTGCGGGCCCACGGCGCCACCGACATGAAGAACTCCTGGGCCGACAGCGTGCCCGGCTCCTCGTGGATCAGGTCGGACAACAGCGTGGAACCGCACCGGCCGTTGCTGATGATGATCGACCGGCCGGTGATCGGGGTGTCCATCGGAAGACCTCCTGGATGTCGCGTCGTCATGCGGTGGTGGATTGGGTCACGTCGAGCGAGCAGGACTCGGCGAGCCAGGCGAAGACCAGCCGGCGGACCTCCTGCGGTTGGTCGATCAGCACCGTGTGCCGCTGGTCGGGCAGCACCTCGACCCGGGTCTGCGGCAGCAGGGCGCGGACCTCCGGGGCCAGCTCCACCACCGCCGAGTCACCGCCGTAGAGGCAGAGCACCGGGCAGCCGATCGCGGCCAACGCCTCGGCGGGCGGCAGCGGACTCGCCGGCAGTTCCTGCTCCAGCGTGGTGTCGGAGAGCATCCGGTGCGTCTCGGCGGCGCGTTGCGCGGCGACCCGACCCCGCCGCACCCCGATCTCGGTCACCGCCCCCTCGCGGGGCAGCCGGGCGGCGACACGGGCGAGCCGCTCGCGGACCCGACGCATCCACTGCGGGATCGGCGGCGCCGACTCGACAGTCACGATGCCGGCCACCCGCTCCGGGTGCCGGGCGGCGTACCCGAAGGCGATGGTGCCGCCGAACGAGTTGCCCAGCAACAGCAGCGGGCCGGTGACGTCCAGGGCGGCCAGCAGAGCCGTCAGGTCGTCGACGAAGTCGTCCAGGGCGTACCCGGTGGCGGGACGGTCGCTGCGCCCGTGACCGCGCAGGTCGTACAGCACGGTCGGGAAACCGGCCCGGGACAGCGGCTCGGCCAGGGTGAAGTACCAGCTCGCCATGGTGTCCGACGCCATCCCGTGGATCAGCACGGCGGTCGGCGTCGGCCCGGTCCGGCCGTCGACGGCCGGACCGGGGGGATCGAGCCGCTGCGTGTGCAGCGTGATCCCGTTCGCCCGGACCATGGTCACCGGCTGCCCGCCCCGACCTCGTCGGCCTGCGCCAGCGACTCGGCGATGTGGTTCACGAGCTGCCCGACCTTGAGTTCCCGGACGGTGTCCAGATCCAGCTTGGCGACGAAGTGGGCGAAGTTGACCGTGTCGCCGTAGCGGGTCTGGAGCCGGCCGGCGAGCGCGATGACGTCGATGCTCTCCATGCCCAGGTCCTCGGAGAACGTGGTGTCCATGGTGACCACCTGGTCGTCCGCGAAGTCGCCCAGCACGGCGTCGATCATCTCGGTGAGGTCGGCGAGGATGGTGTCCTGGGCCGAGGCCATGGGCGTTGCTCCTTCTGCTGATCGGATGGGTTGGGCGGTGCTGCGTGCCGGGTGCCGGCTCACGGCCGGGACACCCCGGGCGGGGTGGCGGGCGCGGGCTCCGGCCCCCAGGTCCAGGCGACGACGTACCGGCGCGGCGGCAGGTCCTCGGGGTTGGCGACGTCGCGGTGGCCGACCCGGTACGCCCGACCGCCGATCTCCACGGTCAGCCCCGAGTCGGTGGCCGAGTAGACCCGGAACCGGCGCGGCGAGCCGTCCAGTCCGGTGCCCTCGGCCTTGGCGACCGCCTCCTTGGCGGCCCAGAACCGGGTGAACCACAACCGTCGGGCCTCGACGTCCCCGCCGGCCAGCGAGGCCAGCAGGGTCAACTCGGCCGGGGTGAGGGCGAAGGTGAGGGTGCTCTCCGGGTGGTCGGTGACCTCCGCGACGTCGATGCCCACCCCGGGTCCCCCGGGCACCGCGTCGGGTGCCCGGCGCCTGGCGATCGCCACCCCGATCTCGGCGCAGTGCGCCAGGGAGACGTCGCAGTCGCCGAGCCCCCGGCCGGGCCGTCCGCGTACCCACGGCCGGCCGTTCGGATCGTTGCCGACGGTCAGTTCGATCGGGTAGATGTCGGTGTGGCCGTCCTCCCACAGCCGGGCCCGCACCGCGTCCTTGGCGGCGATCCGGCCCAGCATCCACTGCTTGCGGGTCTTGGCCGGCTGCCGCTCGTAGTCGGCGTAGGCGGCCCCGCCGAGGATGCCCCGGGCGGCCATGCCCCGGGTGACCAGGTCGGTCCAGCAGTCGAACGCCATCGTCCAGCCCTCGGGCTGCAACAGCGACATCGGGTGCCGCTCGGGGAACCGCTCCGCCACCCGGGCCTGTGGGTGGCTGTCGAACCGGCGGTCCGTCGCGCCCTCGATCTCCGACCACACCCGCCCCTGGTAGCTGAGCTGGGTGTCGGCGACGAGTTTCCCGTCGTCGATGGCGCGGACCCGGGCGACGCACTCGAACGCCCGGCCGGCCGGCGGCGGCGGACCGTAGAACCGCACCTGGCCGAGCCCCACGGGCAACGCGACGGTGCGGAACGGCTGGGTGGTGATCAGCCAGTTGCCGATGAGCTGCAGGGCGTTGTCCAGCAGCGCCCCCGGTGGCACCGGCGCGGTGACGATGCCCCGTACGTGCATGTCGCCGAGCGCGTGTACCTCGGTCACGCCCTGGAACTGCGGGCCGTGGAACATCAGCCGCTCCGCGTACATCTCGGCGGCGCCGAGGGTCGGCGGGCGTTCGGTGGCCGGGTCGTGGGTCCAGACCGGCGGCGGCGGCGGGTACGCCGGGCCGACCTCGACCGTCGCCCGGGCGTACCCGGCGAAGGCGACCGCGTACCGGTTCTCCCCGGCGGTGCGGACCACGATCTCCACGTCGGTGGCCGGTTCGGCGATCAGCCATTTGTTGAACTTCGCGTCGTGCACCGCCACCACCGGGACGCCGGGCACGAGCTGCTCCACCGCCTCCATCATGTGTGCGACCAGGGCGGTCGCCGGCACCACCGGCCACCGGTCCTCCGGGTCCGGCCAGTCGTCGGGCTGCACGAAGAAGCAGTGGTCCAGCAGGTACGGCATGGTGTCCAGGGAGATCCGCCTGGTGATCCGGCCGACCTCCGTACCGGCCGCGCCGGTCGGGCGGACCGCCGTGGGCGGCGTCGCCGCCGGGGTGACGGTCGGCTTCGCCAACGGAGCGGTGGGGGTTGCCGCCCTGACGGGGGCGGCCGGCGTGGCGGGCCGGGCCGGGGTCGTGGTGCCGGCGGTGGCCGTGCCCCGGGTGTTCTCCTTCAGCAGGGCGGCGAGTTCGGCCGCCGCGCTGGAGCCGCCGGCGAGCCGGTGCAGCGCGTCCAGCGCGGCCGCCGGGTCGCCGGACGGCGCGGCGGCGGGCTTCGCCACGCCGGGCTGCCCGGCCGCCCGTGCGGCCGGCACCGACGCAGCGGCCGGCGGCGTGGCAGCCGGTGGCGCTGCGGCCGGTGGCGTCGTGGCCGGCACGCCGGTCGGCCCGGCGGCGGGCGTCGGCACGGTCGCCGCCCGGGTCACCGGGGGCGCTGCCGCGACCGGCGTCGACCCGGGCCGGCCGGGCCCGGCGACGACCGGCCGGGTGACGCCGTCGCCGGCGCCCGGCGTGGCCACCGAGCCGTCGGACACGGTGACCCCGAGCAGGCCGGCGGCGTCCGCGCCGAGGCGGACCAGCGGCCCACCGAGGTCGAGCTTCAACCGGGGGCCCTTGCGGACGCCGGCCTTCGCCGCGCCGTCGACACCACCCGTGGCCGGGGTACGGCCGGTCGGGGCCGCCGGTGCGGCGGTGGCCGGCGTGGACAGCGCGCCCAGGTCCGGTGCCGCCCCCTCAACCCACAGGGCGGTGGCGACCCGGCGCAACTGGTTGAGCCCGCTGCGGTGCGCGGTGTTCACCGGCATCGCCAGGTGCTCGCGTCCGCGCAGGTTGTCCCCGATCAGCGAGGCGAGCTGCCCCGCGCCGACCTGGAGGAACACCCGGAACCCGGCGGCGTACATGGCCTCGACGGTCTGCCGGAACCAGACCGGCTCCATCATGTGCCGCACGAAGATCCGGTTGACCTGCTCCTCGTCGGCGGGGAACGGCGCGTGCAGGGTCGCCGACCACACCGGCATCCGGGTCGGGTGCACCTCCCAGCGGCCCAGGGCGGCGCCGATCGAGGTGAGCCCGTCGGCGAAGGCGGGGGTGTGGAACGCCGAGCGGAACGGCAGCTTCTGGCACAGGATGTTGCGGGTACGCAGCGCCTCGACGAGCCGGTCGACCTGCGGCTCCGGGCCGTTGACCACCGACTGCGCCGGGGCGTTGTCGTGTGACAGGACCACCCCCGGGTAGTCGCCGAGCAGCGGGGCGACCCGGTCCGCGCCGGCCCCGACGGCCGCGAAGACGTAGCCGGAGACCTCCACCGAGTCGGCGTTGAACAGGTCGAGGAACTCGTCCATGGCGGCGGTGCTGATCTGGCCGCTGACCGCGGCGGCGGTCCACTCGCCGATGCTGTGCCCGGCGACCGCGTCGGGTCGTACCTTGATCCGGGCCAGCGCCGTGTCGAGCAGCTTGCCCACCTCGATCAGGCCGGCGCCGTGCCGGCCCAGGTCGGCGGCGGACCACTCGCGGTCCGGCAGGCCGAAGTGGGCGGCCAGGTCGGCGGTGCGGGGGGCGAACTCCGCCTCCAGCCCGGGGAAGACGAAGGCGAGCTTGCCGGCCCCCGCGCCGAGCAGCGGCTGCGGGCTGAACCAGATGTCCCGCCCGCCCCGCCACGCCTGCCCCCGGGCCACCGTCTTGCGGGCCACCGCGAGCAGCTTGTCCGTCGGGTTGACGATGCCCAGCCGGGTCTGCGGCGGAGCCTCCCCGCCGGAGCGGGCGGCCAGCTCGACGCCGATGCGGCGTACCTCCTGGTCGTCGCGGTCCAGCAGGTCGGCGAGCCCGGCCGGGTCCGACGCGGCCAGCCAGAGCACCTGGTCCGGCTCGTCGACCACGGCCCGGCCGGCGGCCGGGGCGGTCAGCCCCACCACCGGCTCACCCACCGACACCGGGGCCTGCTCGATGATCAGGTGGGCGTTGATCCCGCCGAACCCGAACGCGTTGACCCCGGCCCGGCGCGGGCCGTCGCTCTCCCACGGGCGGGCGGTGTCGATCGGCGCGAACCGGGTCGCGGCCATCTCCTTGCGCGGCGTCTCGCAGTGCAGGGTGGGCGGGAGCACCCCCCGGTGCACCGCGAGCGCCGCCTTGATCAGGCCGGCCACCCCGGCGGCCGGCATGGTGTGCCCGATCATCGACTTCACCGAGCCGATCACCGGGCGCGGCCCGCCGGTGTACGGGCCGAACACCTGCGCCACCGTGGTCAGCTCGGCGGCGTCCCCGGTCGGGGTGCCGGTGCCGTGCGCCTCCAGCAGCCCCAGCGCGTCCGGGGCGGTCGGGTCGAGCCCGGCGGACTCCCAGGCCCGCCGGATCGCCAGCACCTGGCCGGAGACGGCCGGGTTGAACATGCTCGCCGACTTGCCGTCGCTGGACACCCCGCTGCCGCGGATCACCGCGTACACCCGGTCGCCGTCGCGCACCGCGTCGGCGTACCGCTTGAGCACCACCACGCCGGTGCCCTCGCCGATCAGCAGCCCGTCGGCGGCGGCGTCGAACGGCCGGATCTCGCCCCGCCGCGACAGCGCCCGGAGCTGGTTGAACACCGACCAGAAGCTGATGTCGTGCACGTGGTGCACGCCACCGGCGAGCACCGCGTCCAACCGGCCGTTGAGCAGTTCGGTGATGCCCTGGTCCACGGCGATCAGCGACGAGGCGCAGGCGGCGTCGATGGTGTACGCCGGGCCGCGCAGGTCGAGCCGGTTGGCTACCCGGGAGGCGGCCAGGTTGGGCACCAGGCCGATCGTCCCCTCCGGCTGGTACGGCCCGAGCCGCTCGTCGAACTTCTTGCGCAGCAGCTCCAACCGGGCCGGGTCGACGTCGGGGATCAGCTCCCGCAGGATGCTGACCACCTGGCTGGACATCCGCACGCGCTGGGCGTAGCGGGCCTGGGCGGGGCTGAGGATGCCGCCCCGGCCGAGGATGACGCCGATCCGGTCGCGGGCCGGGAGCCGGTCCCCGCCGCCCGCGTCGTCGATCGCCGCGGCGGCCACCTCCAGCGTGATCAGCTGGTCCGGCTCGATGTCGCCCACCGAGGCGGGCATCACCCCGAACCGCAGCGGCTCGAAGGTGGCGAACTCGTCGACGAACCCGCCACGCCGGCAGTACATCCGGTCGGCCCGGTGGGACTGCTCCGGGTCGTAGAACTCCTCGTCCCAGCGGTGCGCGGGGACGTCGGTGATCGCGTCGACCCCGCCGATCAGGTTGCGCCAGTAGCTCTCCAGGTCACCGGCGGAGGGCATCAGGGCGGCCATCCCCACGATCGCGATCTGGCCGGGCGCAGCGGCGCCGTTGTTCATCGGTTCCTCCGACGGGTGGGGCGGGTGGGGGCGGGACGGCTCATCGACGCCCTCACCACCCGGAGGCGGTGTAGACGACCGAGGTGACCGACGCGTCGGCCCAGGCCAGCTCGCGCAGCAGGGCCAGCGCGCCCTCCTCCGGGTCGATCAGGCCGATGCCGCGCCGGGCGTACTCGCGGCTCAGTTCGGCGGTGACCATGCCGCCGTGGCCGGCACCGGGCGCCCACGGCCCCCAGTGGACGGTCACGGTGCGCACCCCGGTCCGGGCCGCGTAGCGGGTGCCGATGGCGTCCAGGGCGTCGTTGGCCGCCGCGTAGTCGGCCTGTCCCCGGTTGCCGTAGGCGGCGGCGATGCTGCCGAAGAAGACCAGGAACCGCGGCGCGCCGGGCAGCGCGTCGAGACCCGCCAGCAGCCCCCGGGCCCCGTCGACCTTGGTGTCGAAGACCCTGGTGAACGACGCCGGGTCCTTCTCGGCGATCAGCTTGTCCTCGATGATCCCGGCGGCGTAGACCACCCCGTCGAGGCGGCCGTACTCGGCGTGGATCGCGGCCAGCAGCGCGCGGGTCGCCGCCGCGTCCCGGACGTCCAGGGCGTGGTAGCGGACCTCGCCACCCAGTTCGGTCAGCTCGGCGATCGTGGCGGTCACCTCCCGGGCCGCCAGGACGGCCTGCGCGGTGCGGGAGATCTCGGCCGGCGAGGACAGCCCCCGCCGGGCCAGCACCCCGACCAGCGCGGCACGGTCGGTGGCGGCGGCCAGCTCCGGGTCCTCCGGGCCGGACGGCAGCGGGGTACGGCCGACCAGCTCGATGCGGCAGCCGCTGGCCGAGGCGAGCGCCCGGGCGAACCACGGGGTGATGCCCCGTGCCCCACCGATCAGCACCACCACCGAGTCGCGTTCCAACCCGATCGCGGCGGCCTCGGACACCCCGTCGCCGGCCGGTCCGGCACCGCCGGCGGCCAGCGCGCCCAGCTCGACCGGGACCAGGTCGGCGACGTAGCGACCGTCGCCACGCCTGGCGACCACCGGGGCGTCGGCGGCGGTGAGCAGTTCGTCGAGCAGTTGCCGGGCCAGCACCTCAGGCGTCGCCGCCGGGTCCACCGCCACGAACCGGGCGGTCAGCCCCGGGTACTCGCGGGCGATCGTGCGGAACAGGCCGGGCATGCCGTCGGCCGCGCCGGCGACGTCCTGCGCCCCGGCGGCGAGCAGCCAGCGCGGTCCGGCGGCCAGGGCCCGCTGCAACAGCGGGAACACGGCGGGCAGCAGCGGCTCGTCGAGGTTGGTCAACCCGTCGAGTACCAGCACCCCGTCGAAGCCCTGGTCGGCCTGCTCGCTGTCGAGCACGCCCAGCTGGCCGCCGGCGCCGTGCGCGCCGAGCAGCTCCGCCAGGTACGCCCCGACCGGTCCGCCCCCGGTGATCAGGAACCGCATCCCGGCGAGCGTGCCCGGGTCGACGCGTTGTCCGGGCTGGACGCTCTCCCGGGCGACCAGCCGCTTCGGCGCGATCCCCACCCCGACCTCGGTCGGCGCGGGCGACACGGCGGGTGCGACGGCCGGCGCGGCGACGCTCGCCGGCGGGGCGGCGGGCACGGCGGCCGGCGCGGCGACGGTCACCGTCGCGGTGACTGTCGTGTTCATCTTCTGGTCGAGCCAGGTGACCATGGCGCGGACGGTGCGGGCCTTGACGAGGTCTTCGAGTTCGCTTTCGTCGCCTTCGACGCTGAGGGAGAGGCGTTGGGCGACCTCGCCGGCGACTTCGGCGCGCTTGATGGAGTCGATGGAGAGGTCGGCTTCGAGGTCGAGGTCGAGTTCGATGAGGTCGACCGGGTAGCCGGTGCGCTCGCTGATCACGGTGAGGATGGCCTGCTGGAACTCCGCGAGGCTGGCCCCGGCGGGCGCGGCGGCCACGGCGGCGGGCACGGCGGCCACGGCCGGCGCGGCGGCCGGTGCCACCGTCGGGGCCGGGGCGAGCGCCAGCGGACCGGTCGTGCTGGCCGAGACGTGGACGGTGCCGCTCATCTTCTGGTCGAGCCAGGTGACCATGGCGCGGACGGTGCGGGCCTTGACGAGGTCTTCGAGTTCGCTTTCGTCGCCTTCGACGCTGAGGGAGAGGCGTTGGGCGACCTCGCCGGCGACTTCGGCGCGCTTGATGGAGTCGATGGAGAGGTCGGCTTCGAGGTCGAGGTCGGGCTCGATGAGGTCGACCGGGTAGCCGGTGCGCTCGCTGATCACCGCCAGGATCGCCTGCTGGAAGTCCGCTGCGGTGACGCCGATCTGGTCGCCCGACGGCAGCGCGGCGGTCAGCGTGGCGGTGGTGGTGACGGTGCCGCTCATCTTCTCGTCGAGCCAGGTGACCATGGCGCGGACGGTGCGGGCCTTGACGAGGTCTTCGAGTTCGCTTTCGTCGCCTTCGACGCTGAGGGAGAGGCGTTGGGCGACCTCGCCGGCGACTTCGGCGCGCTTGATGGAGTCGATGGAGAGGTCGGCTTCGAGGTCGAGGTCGAGTTCGATGAGGTCGACCGGGTAGCCGGTGCGCTCGCTGATCACCGCCAGGATCGCCTGCTGGAATTCGGCCATGCCCGGTCCGGCCGGTGCGGCGACCGGGGCGACGGGCGCGGCGACGGGAGCGGCGACGGGAGCGGCGACCGGCGCGGGGATCGCGACGGGACCGCCGACCGCGGGGGAGACCGGCATGACGTCCGGGGTGACCGGTCGGGGCCGGGCGACCGTCGGCGCGGGGGCGATGGCCAGCGCGGTGCCGCCGTTGGACCCGGCCACGGTGGGGGCCGGGGCGGGGCGCGGGGTGGCGGCGGGGGTCGGGGCCGGCGCGGGGGCGGCGGCGGGCAGCGACCGGGGGGCCGGGGCGGGCGTCGGCGTGGGTGCCGGCCCGGCGTACCCCTCGACCCGGTACGTCCCGGTGGGTTCCCCGGCGGGCCGGCTGCCCCCGTCCCCGGGGTCTCCGAGGAAGGCGAGCATCACGTCCCGCTGGGTGGCGATCATCTCCCGCGTGGTGCGCAGGTACTCGCTGAGCAGCTCGCCCCGGATGTCCCGGACGGTGGCCGGCGCGGGCTCGTCGACGGTCCGGACGTCCCGGACGGTCGACGGTGCGGGGCCGCTGACGGTGCCGGTGGCGGCGCCGGGGGTGGTGGCGGTGCCATTGGCAGGGGTCATCGACAACTCCTTGATCCGTCGGGGAGGGGTCATGCCACCGGGAAGACAGTTGCCGTGCTGGTCCCGGACGAGTTGGCCGTCGACCGTCCAGAGCGGACGACGGGTCGGTGCGGTGGTGGCGGTGCCGTCCGCGATCCGGCCGTGGAACAGCCAGTCGGTGCGGACCGGGGTGCCGGCGCAGGCCAGCTCGGCGACCGAGATCAGGAACCCGCGCAGGCCGTCGGCCGGGCCGCGTTCGCAGGCGACCGTCTGGTGCGGCCGGTCGCCGAGCACCGCCTGCACCAGCCGGCTGAGCACCTGGCCGGGGCCCACCTCGACGAACAGCCGGGCGCCCGCGGCGTACATCGCCTCGATCTGCTCGACGAAGCGCACCGGCGCGCCGATCTGCTCGGCGAGGTGGTGGCGGACCTGGCCGGCGTCGCCGGAGTACGGGGCGGCGGTCAGGTTCGACCAGACCGGGATGCGCGGCTCGCTGATCGACCTTTCGGCGAGCACCTCGGCGAAGGTCTCCACCGCGCCGGCCACCACCGGGCTGTGGAAGGCGCAGGCCACCGGGATGGCGCGGGCCGACAGGCCGGCCTCCTTGAGCGCGACCACCGCCGACTGCACCTTCGCCGTCGGGCCGGAGACCACCACCTGCTGCGGGGCGTTCCGGTTGGCCAGCACCACCTCGCTGGTCAGGCCGGCCCCGGCGAGCACCTGGGCGACCTGCTCGGCGCTGGCGGCGACCGCCGCCATGGTGCCCGGGTCCTCGCCGCAGGCGTCGAGGATGGCCGCCGCCCGCTGCCGGCTCAGGTCGAGCAGGGTGGCCGCGTCGAACGCCCCGGCGACGCAGAGCCCGACGAGTTCGCCGTAGCTGTGGCCGGCGGTCATGTCGGGTCGGACGCCGAGGCGGCGCAGCAGGTGGTCCACGGCGAGCCCGCCGATGCCGAGCACGGGCTGGGCGGTCCGGGTGTCGCGTACCGCGTCCTCCTGGGCGCGGCGGGAGTCCGGGTCGAACGCGGCCGGCGGGAAGAGCAGCTCCGCGGCGGCCTTGTCGAGTTCGAGGTAGTGCCGCAGCTCGGGGAAGGTGACGAAGAGTTCCCCGAGGGCGCCGGGGCGTTGGCTGCCCTGGCCGGGGAAGAGGAACGCCACCTGGCCGGGCCCGACCGGGTCGACCCCGCTCGGCTGGACCAGGCCCCGGGCCGGGTCGTGCTCGCCGGCCAGCGCCCGGTGCAGCAGGGTCTCCAGTTCGGTCAGGTCACGGGCGACCACCGCGACCTGGGTCGTCCCGGGCCGGTTGGCGGCCTTGGCGGCGACCGAAGCGGCCAGCTCGGCCAGCCGTCCCGCCCGGTTGCCGGGCCCGTCGGCGGCCAGGCTCTCCAACAGCTGCCGGACGCCCTGGTGGGCGGCGGCCCGGTCGGTGCCCCGGAAGCAGAACAGTTCGGCCGGCCAGATCCGTTGCGCGTGCCGGGGTTCCGGCGCGTTGGCGTGGGCGCTGAGCACGACGTGGAAGTTGGTGCCGCCGAAGCCGAACGCGCTGACCCCGGCGATGCGCTCGGCGGCCGGCACCGGCCACGGGCGGGCCTCGGTGAAGAACGCGAACGGGCTCTGCTGCGGGTGCCAGGCCGGGTTGGGTCGTTCCAGGTGGATGGTGGGCGGCCGGATGCCGTGGTAGAGGGCGAGCGTCGCCTTGATCAGGCCGGCCAGCCCGGCGGCGCACTTGGTGTGCCCGATCTGGGACTTCACCGAGCCGAGCGCGCAGCTGCCCGGTTCGGCACCGGCCTCGACGAACATCTTGGTGAGCGTCTCCAGTTCGGTGCGGTCGCCGACCACCGTGCCGGTGCCGTGCGCCTCCACCAGCCCGACCTCCCGGGGGGAGATGCCGGTGCGGTGGTAGGCCCGGTCCAGGGCCCGCCGCTGCCCGTCGGGGCGCGGCGCGGTCAGGCCCAGGGCCCGCCCGTCGCTGGCCCCGCCGAGCCCCTTGATCACGCCGTAGATCCGGTCACCGTCGCGTTCGGCGTCGGCCAGCCGCTTGAGTACGACGCACGCGACGCCCTCACCGAGGGCGATCCCGTCACCGGTGCTGTCGAACGGGCGGGACCGTCCGGTGGGGGACAGCGCGTGCGCCGAGGTGAACATCAGGTAGTCGTTGACCCCGTTGTGCAGGTCGGCCCCGCCGCAGATCATCAGGTCGCTGTCACCGGCGACCAGTTCCTTGCAGGCGGCGTCCATCGCGGCCAGCGACGAGGCGCAGGCGGCGTCGATGGTGTAGTTCGGCCCGCCCAGGTCGAGCCGGTTGGCGACCCGGCCGGCGATCACGTTGGCCAGCACGCCGGGGAAGCTGTCCTCGGTGACCGTGGGCAGCAGCTCCTCCATCTGCTCGGGCACCTCGCCGAGGTACGCCGGCAGCATGGTGCGCAGGGTCTGCGCGTGGCCCATGTCGCTGCCGGCCTCCGCGCCGAACACGACGCCGGTGCGGGCGTGGTCCGCGCCGGGTGCGTCGTACGGGTAGCCGGCGTCGACCAGCGCCCGGTGGGAGACCTCCAGGGCGAGCAGCTGGGTCGGGTCGATGCTGCTCAACGCGGCCGGGGGGATGCCGTAGCCGATGGCGTCGAACGGGACCGGGTCGATGAACCCGCCCCACTTGGAGACGCTGATCCGGCCGGTCTGCCCCGGCCCGACCTCGGGGGCGTAGTAGTGCTCGGTGTCCCAACGTTGCGCCGGGACCTCGGTGACGGTGTCGACGCCGCTGAGCACCGTACGCCAGAAGCTGTCCAGGTCGGGGGAGCCGGGCAGCATGCAGGCCATCCCGACGATGGCGATGTCCAGCGGCGCGGGCGGCTCCGCGATCTCGACGGCCGGCGGCGTGAGCCGGGCCCGCAGCGCGTCGAGCCGGTCGGCGTGGAAGCCGCGGACCCGGGTGGTGACGTCGTCGTGCAGCTCGGCGACGGTGGTGGCGCGGTCGCGCAGCACGGCTACCTGGCCGGCCATGAACAGTCCCTCGCTGGCCTGGACGCTCTCGTCGACGGACTCGACGACGTCGCCCGAGCGGCGTAGGCCCTTGCTGGCGATCCGCAGCCGGCCGACGTTGAGCAGTTCCAGCTGCTCCCACACCTCGCGGTTCTCGGCCCCGGCACCTTCGAGCTGGGTGCGCAGCTGGTGGAAGTCGTCGACGAACGGGGTGTGCAGGCAGCGGGTGGCGTGTCCGGGGGCGGTCTCCAGCAGCGCGGTGTGCTCCGCGGTGAGCGCCTCACGCTGGAACAACGGCTGGACCGCGCCGTGGGTCACGGCCTCGGCGGTGAACAGGTAGGCGGTGCCCATCAGCACGCCGATCCGGGCGCCCCGGCGGGCCAGCGGGGCGGCCATCGTGGCCACCATCGCCGCCGACCGGGCGTCGTGCACCCCACCGGCGAAGAAGATCTGCAGCTGGGCGCCGGCGGCGGGATCGGTGTCGAGGTACTCGTCGAGCACCGCCAGCTGGGCCTCCCACAGCGGGAAGCTCGCCCGGGGTCCGACGTGCCCGCCGCACTCGGCGCCCTCGAAGATGAACTTGCGGGCGCCGGAGCGCAGGAACTGGCGCAGCAGGCCGGGGGAGGGCACGTGCAGGAAGGTGCTGATCCCCTGCTCCTCCAGGGCGCGGGCCTGCGGCGGCCGGCCACCGGCGATGATCGCGCAGGCGGGCCGGATCTCCCGGATGACCTCCAGCTGGGCGGCGCGCAGCTCCTCGGGGGCGAAGCCGAGCACCCCGACGCCCCACGGGCGGTCGCCGAGCTGGGCGGCGGTCTCGGTGAGCATCCGGCGGCACTGGTCGGCCGAGTTGAGGGCGAGCGCGATGAACGGCAACGCGCCGCCGTCGGCGACGGCGGCGGCGAAGGACGCCTCGTCGCTGACCCGGGTCATCGGGCCCTGGGCGACGGGCACCCGTACCCCGAGGGCCTCGGCCAGGGGGGCGTGCGGCTGGAGCAGGTCGGCGGCGTCGGGGCCGTCGACGGCGTCGAGCATCGCCGCGCGCATGCCGCGTACGGCGGTGGCGGTGTCGGCCCAGCGGTCGGCGAAGGCCGCCGCCAGCCAGCCGTCCTGGCCGACCGGGAGCAGTTCGCTGTCGCCCTGGTGCGGGCCGCCCCGGCGGATGCCGCGTACGCCGTCGCGCAGCACGGTCTCCGAGCCGTCCATCCGCCTGATGACTGCCTGTACGTCGGCCGGCAGCTCCGATTCGGGCATCAGGGCGAGCTGGGTGTCCAGCACCACGCCGGCCGCGCCGCCGACCAGGCAGGCCCCGGCGGTCCGTGGGCCGATCCCGCCGGCCACCCAGACCGGCAGGTCCAGGGTGTCGTCGGCGACGAGCTGCTGGAGCAGGACGAAGGAGCTGAGTTCGCCGACCCGGCCGCCGCCCTCCATGCCGCGGGCGATCAGCCCGTGCGCGCCGGCCTGCGCCGCGGCGTGGGCCTCAGCCCGGCTGGTCACCTCCACCAGCACCCGGTGGTGGGCGGTGATGTCGGCCAGTGGCCACGGGCTCGTCGGCTCGACCACGATCAGGTCCACCCGGCCGTCGGCGGCGCGCTGCACCTCGGCGGGGGTGGCCCGGCAGCCGGCCGGGACCCGGACGCCGATCGGGGCGGACGACCAGCTGGCGGCGCGGGCGAGCGCCCGCAGCGACCAGTCGTCGCCGGTGGCCAGGTCGATGATGCCGCGCCCACCACCGGCTGCGGTGGCGGCCGTGATCCGTGGGCCGGGTTCCAGGACGCCGACGGGGTTGACGACCAGGATCAGGTCACGTGTGTACGGTGCGCTACTCATCGGGCTCCCACTTCGGTCGCGAAGGATCGCGTGCTGACTAGGGGATCTGCCGGCAGAGGGCCGGCGAGCGCGGTGCTGATTTGCCGCAGTCAATGTCGCGCTGCGTCACAATCTAACGGCTGCCAGTTACAGCCCGGTTAAATCCAACGATCATCGGGCTCTGGATGAAGATTTCCTACCAAGGCTACCGGATATGACGTCGGGTTAACCAGGGACGATGTTCTTCGATGTGACACCGCTGCCACCAGATCGTGGCACCGATGCTTGTCCAGTCATTTGCGGTTTTATTTCCAAACTGTTTTCTGCCAACGATGAAGTCCCTGGTAGTGGAAACCGATCCTTCCCGTATCCCACTATGTGGAACGGCCCTTGCCATCGATTGCGGTGTACATCAAAGATCCGTATTGGTATTCATGCCGTCATTGCCCATCGATTAGCTGTGGCATTCGTGAGGCGAGGTGGGATTGGTTTCCGATCTTTAGACTCCCTGGTGGGGCGCGGATAGGTCGCCGACCGTGCATCCGTCCCACCCGCCGCCGCTGACCTCGGCGGTGACCGCCGACCGGGCGACGAAGCCCCGCAGGCGTCACCGATAGCGGCTCTGGGCTGGCAAAACGCCACCCCATGACGACGGTTGACGTACTCCCTTAACGAACGTTTCACGCGCAGTCCGCCGGGTGGTCATACCTGCCCGCGGCGCGCGATCTGCGGGGGCGATTCCTCCGGCAGTACCGACCTCACACAGGCCGCGACCAGCCGGGACGGCCATCACCGCGACGATGGTCAGGCCCGGCGGGGCAGGCCTTCCCAATTCTCCTTCCGGATCGGCGGTAATTGTGCGTAGCCTGCTTCTTCTTGCCCTCGTCGGCCTCGGTGCGCAACTGGTCGACGGCAGTCTCGGGATGGCGTACGGCGTGACATCCACCACATTATTGCTGGCTCTCAACACAGGGGCGGCGAGCGCTTCGGCGACCGTCCACCTGGCTGAGATCGGCACCACCCTCGTCTCCGGCGCCGCCCACTGGCGGTTCGGCAACGTCGACTGGACGGTGGTCCGCCGGGTCGGCGTGCCGGGTGCGGTCGGGGCGTTCGCCGGGGCGACCTTCCTGTCCAGCCTCTCGACCGCGACCGCAGCCCCGATCATGTCGCTGATCCTGCTGGCCCTCGGCCTCTACGTGCTGATCCGGTTCACCGTCGCCGGCCTGCCCCGCGACCGGGTCGGCCTGCCCCTGCGCAAGCGCTTCCTCGGCCCGCTGGGACTCGTCGCCGGTTTCGTCGACGCCACCGGCGGCGGCGGTTGGGGGCCGGTCGGCACCCCGGCGATCCTGGCCAGCGGCCGACTGGAACCCCGCCGGGTGATCGGCTCGATCGACACCAGCGAGTTCCTGGTGGCGGTCGCCGCCAGCCTGGGCTTCCTGGTCGGCATCGGCTCGGAGAACATCAACTTCGGCTGGGTGGGCGCGCTGCTGCTCGGCGGCATGATCGCCGCGCCGATCGCCGCCTGGCTGGTGCGACTGGTCCCGCCCCGGGTGCTCGGCTCCGCCGTCGGCGGGGTCATCGTGCTGACCAACATCCGGACCCTGCTGCGCAGCGAGTGGATCGACGCTCCGGACGCCGTCCGGTACGCCTGCTACCTGGTCGTCGCGGTGCTCTGGGCGGCGTCGGTGACCTGGTCGCTGCGCCGGCACCTGGCCGACCGGCAGGCCACGCCGGTCGCCGTCGGGCCGGAGAACGGCACCGGGGAGCCCGCCACCGCGTCGAGTTGACAGCTCGGCCGACGGCTCCTCGACCTCCCGGCCCCCGGGCAGGTCGAGGAGCCGTCGGCGGCCCGCCCCGGGGGCAGCCGTGGCCTCAGCGCGCGGCGTGCTCGGTCCGGGGCCGGATCCGCCGGAGGACCTTCTCCGGACGGGTGTTCTGCGGAAAGCCGGTGAGGGGGACCATGCCGCGCGTGCCCCGGGTGGCCCTGCGGCACCGGGCCCGGCGGTGCCCGAACAGCCGGTCGCCGTCGGCAGGCCCGCGAGCGCCGGCGCACCCGTGGGTGGTGAGCGTCGTCGCCGTGCCGTCGGGCAGGATGGCGTGCACTGTCGTCAGTGGAGGGGGTGCCTGATGAAGCTGATGCGGGTCGGCCCGGCCGGCGCGGAACGGCCGGTGCTGTACGCCGACGGCCGGTACTTCGACCTGTCCGCACTCACCCCCGACATCGACGGCGCGTTCCTCGCCTCCGGTGGCCCGGACCGGATCCGGGCGGCCCGCGACCTGCCGGAGCTGGACGTCACCGGGCTGCGGGTCGGTCCGCCGGTGGCCCGCCCCGGCGTGGTGCTCTGCGTGGGGCAGAACTACGCCGCGCACGCCGCCGAGTCGGGCGTCGCTCCGCCCGGGACCCCGATCGTCTTCTACAAGGCGCCCAACACGGTGGTCGGCCCGTACGACGACGTGCTGGTGCCCCGGGGCGCCACCGCCACCGACTGGGAGGTGGAGCTGGCCGTGGTCATCGGCCGGCGGGCCCGCTACCTGGAGTCGCCCGCGCAGAGCCTGGCCCACGTCGCCGGCTACCTGGTCGCCAACGACGTGTCCGAACGCGACTTCCAACTGCGCGACTCCGGTGGCCAGTGGTCCAAGGGGAAGTCGTGCGAGACGTTCCAGCCGCTCGGCCCGTGGCTGGTCACCCCGGACGAGATCCCCGACGTGCAGGACCTCCGCCTGCGGTCCTGGGTCAACGGCGAGCCCCGGCAGGACTCGCGCACCGCAGACATGATCTTCGACGTGGCGTACCTGATCTGGCACCTGTCGCAGTACACGGTCCTCGACCCGGGCGACGTGGTCAACACCGGTACGCCGGAGGGGGTGGCCCTGTCCGGCCGGTTCCCCTACCTGCGCCCCGGTGACGTGGTGGAGGTCGAGGTGGAGGGCCTGGGCCGGCAGCGGGTCACCATGGCGGCGGCCTGACCGGCGACGGGTGAGCCGGCGGTCGGGAGCCGGGGCCGCGGCCCCGGGTCAGCGGACCAGCCGCAGGCCGGACATGCCCCCGTCGACGGCCAGCGCGGTGCCGGTGGTCGCCCCGGAGACCGGGGAGGCCAGGAACGCCACCGCCTGGGCGACCTCGTCGGCGGTGACCAGCCGGCCGGTGGGCTGCCGGGCGGCCAGCCGTCGCTTCTCCGCCGCCGGGTCCTGCGCGTTGGCGAGCAGCCGGGCCACCCACGGGGTGTCCACCGTGCCCGGCGCCACCGTGCAGACCCGGATGCCGTCGCCCACCAGGTCGGCGGCCATCGCCAGGCTGAGCGCGTGCACCGCGCCCTTGGTGGCCGAGTAGACGGCCCGGTCGACCAGGCCCGCCGTCGCGGCGATCGAGGTGATGCTGACGATGGCGGCGCTGGTCGAGCGGCGCAGGTGCGGCAGGGCCGCCCGGCAGGCGCGGGCCACCCCGACGACGTTGACGTCCAGGCACCGGTGCCACTCGGCGTCGTCGGCGGCCTCCACCGCACCGACCGCGCTGACCGCCGCGCAGTTCACCAGCACGTCGAGACCGCCCAGGGTCGCCGCGACCCGGTCCATGGTCTGCTCCAGCGGGGCGGTGACGTCGGCGGTGAGCCGCAGGTGCGCCCCGCCGGTCCCGGGATCGCGGTCGAGCACAGCGACCCGGGCCCCGCGCGCGGCCAGCAGGTCGGCGACGGCCGCGCCGATGCCCGAACCACCCCCGGTCACGGCGGCCACCAGGCCGCGGAAATCCGTCATCTCGGCACCTCGTCGACGGGCGGTGGCGGCCGGGGGACGCCCACCCGCGCCCGACGCCCACCGGGCCGGCACGCCGCGACGGCCGCCGGGCCGCCGGCCCGCCCCCGCCGGTGCGCCAGGATGCCGCACCCCGCGCCGACTGCATAGATCATATAGAATCCGTCAATCACGTCCCGGGCTGGCGAGGGGGCGTGACGAGGGGGCACGGCGAGGAGGCAGGGCGAGGGGGCACGGTGCGCATCGCGTTGTTCGTCACCTGCCTCAACGATGCGTTCTTCCCCCGGGTCGGCATCGCCACCGTGACCCTGCTGGAGCGGCTCGGCCACACCGTCACCTTCCCCGTCGGGCAGAGCTGCTGCGGCCAGCTGCACGCCAACACCGGCCACCGCGCCCCGGCCCGTGACCTGGAACGGCACACCGAGGCGGCGTTCGCCGGACACGACGTCGTCGTCTCGCCGTCCGGCTCCTGCGTGGCGCACCTGCGGGCGCACACCCGGCTGCCGGTGCACGAGCTGTCCGAACTGTTGGTGGACGTGCTCGCGGTGACCGACGTGGGGGCCCGCTTCCCGCACCGGGTCACCTACCACCCGACCTGCCACGGGCTGCGGATGCTGCGGCTGGGCGACCGGCCGCTGCGGCTGCTCGCCGCCGTACGCGACCTGGAACTGCTGGCGCTGCCCGAACCGGAGCAGTGCTGCGGCTTCGGCGGCACCTTCGCGCTGAAGAACGCCGCCGTCTCCGCGGCGATGCTCGCCGACAAGTGCGCCCACGCGGTCGCCACCGGCGCCGACTACCTGGCCGCCGCCGACAGCTCCTGCCTGGCCCACATCGGCGGTGGCCTGGCCCGCCGCCCCGACGCCCCGCGACCCATCCACTACGCCGAGATCCTCGCCGCCACCGGGCCGGGGGTGACCGGATGACGCCCCCGGCCCGGCGGCGACTGCCCATCGTGGCGGCCACCCCGTTCCCCCGGGCGGCGGCCGGCGCGCTGCGCGACGCCCAGCTGCGGGCCACCCTGGGCCGGGCCACCCGCACCATCCGGGACAAGCGGGCCGCCGTGGTGGCCGAGGTGCCCGACTGGGAACGGCTGCGCGAGCGGGCCGCCCGGGTCAAGGACGACGTCATCGACCGGCTGCCCGAGCTGGTGGACCAGTTCGCGCGGGCGGCCACCGCCGCCGGGGCGAACGTGCACCACGCGGTGGACGCCGCCGCCGCCAACGCGCTGGTCACCGAGCTGGTCCGGGCGCAGGGCGTCGACCGGGTGGTGAAGGTCAAGTCGATGGCGACCCAGGAGATCGGCCTCAACGAGGCGCTCGCGGCGGTGGGTGTCACGGCGGTCGAGACCGACCTGGCCGAGCTGATCGTGCAACTCGCCGACGACACCCCGTCACACATCCTGGTGCCGGCGATCCACTACCACCGGGGGCAGATCCGCGAGCTGTTCACCCGCCGGATGCCCGGCTTCACCGCCGACTCGGACGACCCGGCGGTGCTGGCCGGCGCCGCCCGGGAGTACCTGCGGCGTACCTTCCTGTCCGCCCGGGTCGCCATCTGCGGGGCCAACTTCGCGGTGGCGGAGACCGGCTCCCTGGTGGTCGTCGAGTCCGAGGGCAACGGGCGGATGTGCCTGACCCTGCCGGACACCCTGATCGCCGTGGTCGGGGTCGAGAAGCTGCTGCCCCGGTTCACCGACCTCGGCGACTTCCTGCGGCTGCTGCCACGCTCGTCGACAGGCGAGCGGATGAACCCGTACACCTCGATTTTCACCGGGGTGACGCCCGGCGACGGGCCGCGCCGGCTGCACGTCGTGCTGCTCGACAACGGTCGTCGCCGGATGGCGGCGGACCCGGTGGGTCGGGCGGCGTTGCGCTGCATCCGCTGCTCGGCCTGCCTGAACGTGTGCCCGGTGTACGAGCGGGTCGGCGGCCACGCCTACGGCTCGGTCTATCCCGGCCCGATCGGCGCGATCCTGTCGCCCCAGCTCACCGGGCAGGACGCCGGCCACAACGCGACCCTGCCCTACGCCTCGACGCTCTGCGGGGCCTGCTACGACGTCTGCCCCGTCAAGATCGACATTCCGGCGATCCTGGTGCACCTGCGCCAGACGGGGCCGAAGCCGGCAGCCGAACGCGCGGCGATGGCGTGGCTCGCCTGGACGATGCGCGACCGCCGACGGTGGCGGGCGGCGCTGCGCACGGCCCGCGCCGGTGGCCGGCCCCTGCGGGTGCTCAGCCGGCGGCACGGCGGGCGGCTGCGCCGGGCACCCTGGCCGCTGTCGGCCTGGACGGCGCACCGCGACGCCCCGCTGCCGGCCCCGGAGTCCTTCCGCGACTGGTGGCGTCGGACCCATGACTCCTGAGCTGGGTGCGCTCTTCGCCGCCCGCGCCGGTGACTACCGGGCCGGGGTGCACCGCTGCACCCCGACCGAGCTGCCCGACCTGCTCGCCACCCTGCTGGCCGGGGCCACCGCCGTGGTGCTGCCGCCCGCGACACCAGCGCAGTGGACCGCCCGGCTCGGCCCGCCCACCCTCCCCGGTGACCTGCTCACCGCCACCGAACTGGACGCGCCCGGCCTGGCCGTGCTCACCGGCTGCGCGCTCGCCGTCGCCGAGACCGGCACCCTGGTCCTCGACGGCGGCCCGGCGCAGGGCCGCCGGCTGCTCACCCTGGTCCCCGACCACCACGTCTGCGTGGTCCGGGCCGCGCAGATCGTGGCCGACGTGCCCGACCTGGTCGGCGCGCTGCCCGACCCCACCCGCCCGATCACGATGATCTCCGGCCCGTCCGCGACCAGCGACATCGAGCTGAGCCGGGTGGAGGGCGTGCACGGCCCGCGCCGCCTCGACATCGTCTGCCTGCCACCGGAGTAACCCACCCACCCGCCGGTCGGCCCGCCGTTGCGGCCGGGGTGCGCGCCCCGGCTACCCTCGCCGCCGTGGACGCTGTGGAGATCGAAGCACCCGTGGTCGCCGTGACCGTGTACCCGGACCGGGCCCGGGTCACCCGCCGGGCGAGCCTGCGGCTGGCCGCCGGTGAGCACCGGCTCCGGATCGCCCCGCTGCCGATGCGACTGCGCCGGGACTCGCTGCGCACCGGCGGCGCCGGCGCGGTCACCGTCCTCGGCGTGGAGGTGAGCACCTGGCGGCAGGCCCGCAGCACCGACGACCAGGTCGACGCGCTCACCCGGCGGGCCCGGGACCTGGCCGACGAACTCGCCGAGACCGACGACGCCGCCGAGGTCGAGACGCAGCGGCAACAGTTCCTCACCCGGCTGGCCGAGCGGGCCGGCGGCACGTACGCCCGCACGCTGGCCACCGGTGACACCGCCCCGACCGACGTGACGGCCTTCGCCGACGCGGTCGCCGCCCAGTTCACCGAATCCCACCGCCGCCGACGCGGGCTGGCCCGGCGGCGCACCGACCTGACCGAGGAACTGTCGGCCGTGCAGCGGCAGCTGGCCGACGCGGGCGGCAAGCGGCAGCCGGACCGGCTGGCCGCCGACGTGACCGTGGCGGTGGACGCCGACGACACCACCGTGGACCTGGAGCTGACCTACCTGGTCGACGGGGCACGCTGGCAGTCCTCCTACGACCTGCGGCTGGTCGGGGACGCCATGACCGTCACCTGGTCGGCCCTGGTCACCCAGGACACCGGCGAGGACTGGCCGGAGTGCGCGCTGCAGCTCTCCACCGCCCGCCCGGCGGCGGCTGCCGGCGTACCGGAGTTGTCGCCCTGGTACCTCGACCGGGTCCGGCCGATGCCGGCGACGTCGGCGGCGGCGAGCTTCGGCGCGCCGCCACCGCCCGCGCCGGGCGTGGCCCCGGCCGGCGGCGGCGGGGTGGCCCGCGGGGGCGGGCCGCGTCCGGTGGTACGCGACAGCGTCGCCGAGATCGAGCAGGGCGTCACCGCCGCGACCTACCGGCCGGCCCGCCCGGTGGCGGTGCCCGCCGACGGCAGTGCCTACCGGGCCGTCATCGCCGTGCTGGACCTGCCGGTCCGTCTCGACCACGTGACCGTGCCGCTGCGGGCCGCCGAGGCGCACCTGCGGGCGACGGTCCGCAACACCTCCACGCACACCCTGCTGCCCGGCCCGGCGGCGGTGTTCCACGACGCCGACTTCGTCGCCACCACCAAGCTGCCGACCTGGGCGCCGGGCGAGGAGACCGAGGTGGCGCTCGGGGTGGACGACCGGGTCCGGGTGGAACGCGAGCTGACCCGGCGCTCCGACACCCGGGCCGCGCTCGGCTCCACCCGGCGGCGGGACGTGGAATACCGGATCAGCGTGGCCAACCACACCCCGCGACCGGCGACCGTGGAGGTCCACGACCAGCTGCCGGTCTCCCGCGACGAAGCGGTGACCGTCCGCGAGGCCACCGTCGTCCCGCCGCCGGACGAGCGCACCGAACTGGGCGAGCTGACCTGGCGGCTGCGGCTCGGGCCGGGGGAGGGCGGCGACATCACCCTCGGGTTCCGGGTCGAACTCGGCAAGGGCGTCGAGCTGGCCGGCTGGCGGGAGTGACCGTCGCTCACCCCGCGGCGGTCACCGCCAGGGTGGCGACCGACGGGTGGACGGGGCCCTCGGCGTCGTCGATCGCCACCGCCAACCCGCCGGTGGCCCCCGGCCCGGTGGGGGTGGGCACCCGCAGGGCCGGGCCGCCGTCGACCCGGGCCGCCGTCACGCCGTCGCGCACGGTGACCGTGACCCGGTGGGTGGCGGCCGGGTCCAGCGTGGCCTCGGCGACCACCCGGCCGGCACGCAGCACCGCCACCCGGCCATGGGTCACCCGGACCGACACCGTGGCGTCACCGTCCACCCCGACCAGCACTGTCACCGTGCCGCCGTCGGCGCGCAGGCCGCGCACCGTGGCGTCGGCCGTGTAGCCGGTCCAGTCCGCGCTGGCGTACGCGAGCAGGGTGCCGTAGGCACGGCGTGGGCTGTCGGCGGGGAACCGGCCGGCGGTCAGCGGGGACAGCTCGGTCATCGGCTCACCGTGCTGGTCACGCCAGTCCCAGGCGCGGGCGAACGGGTCGGTCACCACGGCGGGCACGGCCGTGCGTTCGACGACGGCGCTGACCAGTTCGGCGGCCGTGGTCCGGGCGTACACCTCGGCCCGCTCGACCTGCCCGTCGGCGGCCGACCGGCGGCTGCTCGGCTGCGGGGCGAGCGACTTGTTGGTCAGCGCGGCGACGAACCGCGTGGCGATCAGGTCGCGGCTGAACGCGGCGGCCTCCGGGTCGGTCGTCGCGTCGCCGATCTCGGAGAACGGGTACGCGAACAACTGCGGGCGGGGCAGCCGGTGGTCGGTGAACGCGGCGAACATCGCGTCGAAGTCGGCGGTCAACCGCTGCCGGTAACCGGCCAGGCTCTCCTGCGCCCCGGTGGCCGGTTCCCACCGTCGGTGGGTCAGCGGGGAGCCGAGCCGCCCCGGCGCGGTCTGCACCCGGGTGTGCAGGTCGTGCGTGTGCGCCTGGAAGTCCCACCGGCCGGAGCGCCGCATCCGGTCGATCTCGGCCCAGCTCAGGTAGTACGGCCGGTGGGTGCCCACCTGCCCGGTGATCAGGTAGGAGGCGGCCACCATCCGGTGTCGTTTCAGGATCGGGTCGGCGTACGACCACAGCCCCCGGGTGCCGTCGTCGAAGGTGAGGTAGACCGAGCGGGCCGGCACCTCGCCGCCGCGCAGGTAGTCGACGTACTGGGCCGAGGAGATCGTCCGGTAGCCGGCGGTGCGCAGGGCGGTGAGCTGGGCGTCGAACGCCTCCGGGGTGACCACGTAGTGCTCCCGGCCGGTCGGCCCGGTCGCCTCGGGGTCGTCGCCGTGCGGCCGGATGTCGTGGTACGCGACCACCACCGGCGCGGCCCGGTCCGGCAGCCGCCCGGCCGTCTCGGTGAAGCGGCTCAGGTCGGCGGGGTCGACCCGGGTGACCGGGGTGTCGTGCTGCCCGCTGACGTGGCGGCGCAGGTCGTCGAGGTACCAGGACACCCCGAAGGGCGCCGCCACCACCAGCAGGGTGACCAGCGACAGCAGCCCGCCGAGCGCGCGGGGCCACAGCCGGCTCACCGGAGCACCCCGCCCCGGGTGAACACCACCGCGTAGAGCAGCACCAGCGTCCCCGCTCCGGCGAGGGTGAGCGCGACCCGGGCCAGTCGGGTCAGCACCCGCCGCCCGGCGTTCACACCGTGCTCCGCGACCACACGCCACGCCGGATCGTCCCCACCGACCAGGGCAGCAGCCAGGACAACATGGTGGCGGACAGCACGCTCATCAACGGCCGGTACGCCCAGCGCGGGTCACCCGGGTTGTCCAGCCGGTAGGCCAGCCCCCACGCGGTGCCCTTGAGCAGCACCCCGCACAGGTAGAGCAACGGCACCGCCCACCAGCCGCGCAGCGGCGCCCAGACCAGGTGGGAGAAGGCCATCGCCGGGGCCAGCGCGACCCACAGCGCGTGCCCGTAGTAGAGCGCGGCCGGGCCGGCGCCCCGCCGCCACATGAACGTGCCGGTGAAGAAGAGGTTCCGCACGTAGCTCTTCTTCCAGCGGGTCTGCTGGCGCAGGAACGGCCGCAGCCGGGCCGGCACGGTGGTCCACACCTTCGCCGAGCGGACGTAGCCGACCCGCCAGGCGCGCGGCGGATGGTCCTCGTCGCGGACGAACGGCGAGTCGGCGAACCGCGCCTTGAGCCGGTCGCCGATCCAGCGTTGCCCCAGCACGTAGCCGGTGAGCTGCCGGTCGGTGGCGAACCGGAACTCGCCGCCGAGGAACCGGTCGGCCGCCCAGGCGGGCAGGTAGTTGAGCACCGCCTCCCGCCGGAACACCGCCAGCGGGCCGGAGACGCAGGTGACCGCGCCGAACGACGCCTCGGCCGCCTTGGAAACCCGGAACTGGCCCTCGTACCAGACATCCTGCACCCGGCTGAGCAGCGACTCGTCGGGGTTGAGCGCGCGGGCGTGGCCGCTGACCGCGCCGAGGTCCGGTCGCCGCAGCAGCGCCTCGACGCAGCGCCCCACCGCGTCCGGGGCGAGCACGCAGTCGGAGTCGGTGAAGGCGAGCACGTCGCCGGTGGCGTACCGGGCGGCGTGCACCAGGGCCCGCTTCTTGCCGACGTTGCGGGGCAGGTGCAGCACGGTGACCGGGAGTTCGGCGGCGAGCCGGTCGAGCACCTCGGCGGTGCCGTCGGTGGAGCCGTCGTCGACGACGATCACCTGCAACGGGCGGTGGTCGCTGCCGGTCATCGACCTGACGCACGCCTCGATGCCGTCGGCCTCGTCCTTGACGGCGACCAGCAGGCTGACCGTCGGGGCCGGCGGCAGCGGCGGGAACGCGGCGGCGTGCCGGGGCTGCGCCGGGGCCTCGGCGGGGTCGACGTAGCGGGCGTAGGCCAGGTAGAACACGGCGACGGTGGCGGTGAGCACGGCGAAGCCGTAGAACGCCAGCAGCGGGGCGTACGGCAGCTGGGGCAGCTGGCGGGCCAGCAGCACGATCAGCGGCAGCAGCGCGAGCACGGTGAGCAGCCGACGCAGGCCGCGCCGGACGGGGGCGGTCGCCGGCATCTCAGACGACCTCCCGCCGGGGCAGCCCGGCCAGCCGGTAGGTGGCGTCGAGCACCATCGGTTGCCCACGCAGCCACGCCTCGTCCAGGTCGGACTGGTGGGTGTGCACGACCACCAGGTCCCACTCCCGGTCGGCCGGGTCGGCCACCCGGTGCAGGGTGTGGCCGTCGGGGGTGCGGACGGTGTCGACGAGGTCGTCGACGAAGCCGACCTGCGCGCCGGCCCGGATCAGCTCACCGATGATCTCCAGCGCGGGGGACTCCCGGACGTCGGCGACCCCGGGCTTGTAGGTCACCCCGGCGAGCAGCACCCGGGCCCCGAGCAGGGGGCGGCCGGCCCCGGCGAGCAGTTCCCGGACCCGGTCGACGACCCGGCGGGGGCGGGCGGCGATCCCGCGCATCGCGGTCTCGATCAGTGGTGCCTCGCGGCGCTGGCCACGGACCTGCCAGAGCAGGTAGTGCGGGTCACACGGGATGCAGTGCCCGCCCACGCCGGGGCCGGGCTGGAAGGCCATGAAGCCGTACGGCTTGGTGTCCGCCCCGTCGATCACCTCGGTGACGTCCAGGTGCAGGTCCCGGCAGAGGTCGGCGAACTCGTTGGCCAGGGCGATGTTCACCGCCCGGAAGGTGTTCTCCAGCAGTTTGGTCATCTCGGCGGCCTCGGGTGAGCCGAGCCGGTGCACCAGCGGGGTGATCCGGGCCAGCGCGGCGGCGGCCCGCGCGGTGCACTCGCCGGTGGTGCCGCCGACCACCCGGGGGGTGAGTTCCTGCCGGTGCCGGTCGTTGCCGGGGTCGACCCGTTCCGGGGCGAACGCCACGAAGACCTCCTGCCCGACCCGCAGGCCCCGGGCGGCCAGCGGCTCGACCAGCAGTTCCCGGGTGGTGCCGACGTAGCTGGTGGAGGTGAGCACGATGGTCTGGCCGGGGCGGGCGTGGGCGACCACCGCCGCACAGGCCGTCCGCAACGCGGTGAGGTCGGGGGCGAGGTGCCGGTCCACCGGGGTGGGCACGCAGATCAGCACCGTGTCGGCGTCGGCGATCTCGGCGACCGCGGTGGTGAGGCGCAGCGCCGGGTCGGATGCCCGCAGCGTGTCGCGCAGCCGGTCCCGGTCGTCGTCGAGCAGGTCGGCCCGCCCGGCCCGGATGTCGTCGAGCCGGGCCGGGGAGATGTCCACCCCGGTGACCCGGGCACCGCCGGCGACCAGGGCCAGGCTGGTCGGCAGGCCCACGTAGCCGAGGCCCACCACGGCGGTACGCGCACCGGGTCCGGCGGCGACGGCGGCAGCCGGCTCCGGCGGGGCGACGGGGGAGGCGGGCGCGCTGGTCGGGAGGTCGGCCCGGGCGGCGGGCAGGAGCTGCGACATGGTCGGTGGCCCTCACGGAAGGTGAACAGTGGTGACCCCAGAGTGCCGACCCGGCCGCCCCGTCGACTGTCCGTCGAACAGCCGTCCGGCCGCGGAAAGGCTACGGTGGGTCACCGTCCGTTCGGTCAGTTTTCGGCGTCGCGGCAGCCCGGACGCGTGGTTGCCGCCCGGGTGTCCTGACTCGCGGTGGTCCCAGTCGCCCCACCAACCCCACAGGTCACGGTGCTGTCGGCGGTCGACGTCGAGTAAGAATCATCACTGGCGGTGAACCGCCGGCCGTGTTCCGCCGCCCTGCCCCGGCCGACGCGGCGGGCCGTTGTCGTGCCCCCGGGGGCCCCGGGGTGGTCCGTCGGTCGCGGTCCGCAAAGCCTTGCCGGTCGCGGGTGCGGACCGGTGCCGGGCGGGCGGGGTGGCGCGGTCCACCGGACACCTGCTGGCATGCCCATCGATGGTCACCGACGGTGAGGTCGTCGTGTCGTTGTCGCGGCCCCGCCGGGTGGCGGGACGACGCCCCGACTTTGTCGTCCGGGTGGGCTAGCCTCCGGTGTCTTCTTCCGTCGAGACGTGGGGAGTCCACATGGGATGGTCAGAGGTGTCGGGTGGCTACCAGGTCACTCTCCGCGACGGTGACGTCGTCGCCCGGAACGCCAAGGGGCGGGAACTGCGTTCCGTGCCGGCGTCCCTGCGCGACGATCCGACGGTGGTGGGGCTGCGGCAGCTCACCGAGTGGCTGACCCGGCACGAGACCCAGTGCCGCACCGACATCGAACGCTGGATGGTGCGCTCGCTGCCGGTGCCGGTCGCGGTCCTGACCGAGGTGTGGCCGGACGAGACGTGGCGCTCCGCGCTCACCGACCTGGTCGTCGCGGTGCTCGACGACGACGGCCGGCGCGACCCGGACGGCGTGGGGCTGCTCCGCGAGGTGGTCGACGGCCAGGTCGGTCTGGTCGACCTCGACGGCGACAGCGTCCGCCGCAGCGCGGACCGGGTGGTCATCCCCCACCCGGTCACCCTCGACGACCTCGACGACCTGCGGGAGTTCGCCGCGGAACTCCAGGTGCGACAGTCAGTCGACCAGCTCTTCCGGCAGACCTGGGTCCGGGGCGCGGACGTCGACGCGACGGCGACCCGCTACGGCGGCTACGCCGGCGGCCGGTACGACCAGCTCCGGCACCTGACCGCCCGCGCGACGTCGCTCGGCTACCCGGTACGCGGTGGCAACGCGGTGTGCCGGATCGTCGAGAACGGCGTCACCGTCGAGGCCCGGTCGTGGGTCGGCGCGGACGACCCCTACTACGAGACCGAGACCGGTGACCTCGTCTTCACCGACCGGCACGGCACCGCCCTGCCGCTGGGCGCGGTCGGCCCGGTGGCCTGGTCGGAGGGAACCCGGATGGCCGCCGCGTTGTACGCCGGCCGGGTCGTGGCAGCAGAGCAGGAGGAGGACCGGTGAGCGTCGACGCGACGGACCTGTTGGAGGCGGGCGCCGTGCTGCCCGTCGGCACGGTGGTGGCCAAGGACGACACCACCGACACCCTGACCGCCCGCCGGTACACCCATCCCGTCCTCGCCGGACGGACCGTGGTCCGGCTGGTCAGCGACGCGCTGGGCGAGGCCGAGGACCTTTCCATGGAGTTCCTGGGCTTCGACCGGCCGCAGCGGGTGACCCCGGTCGGCGTGGTCCGCCAGCAGGCGCTCGGCTTCCCGGCCTGGGCCCTGGTCCACGACCCCGCCAACGGCCACCACGCGCTCGCCCTGGTCAAGGAGATCGAGCGGCTGGCCCGCATGGCGCGTTCCCGGGTCGGCCCGGCCAAGGACGGCTTCAACGCCCTCGGCGAGCGGCTGGCCCGGTCGGTGCCGCACTTCCTGCCGACGTTCTACGAGGAGGCCGGCCGGGCGTTCCTCGCCGCCGACAGCGTCACCCACGCGGCGACCATGTTCGGCAAGGCCCGCGACGCCGAACGCGCCTACGCCCTGACCATCGACGAGGACCGCCAGCACGCCGTGTTCCTGGAGTTCGCGCTGGCCGGGGCGTTGACCGCGAAGGCGCTCTCCGGCCATGCCCGGGACCTCGCGGCCCGGCGTACGCCCGCCGACGCGTACGCGATGTTCCTGCGGCTGTGCGTGGAGCGCACCCTGGGCGGCCTGCCGCCGTACGCGGCGATGCACACCGACCTGCGTCGACTGGCCCGCGCCGCGGGCCTCGACCCGGCCACCGAGGACGAGCGGGTGCTCGGCGAACTGCTGGCCGCGCCGGCCCTGCACCGGGCCCCGGAGGCGTTCTGGACGGCCTACCGGCAGCCACTGGCCCGGCTCGCCACGACCGACTCCGCACTGCGCGGCCGGCTGCTCGGGCTCACCCCCCGCAACTGCGGCGACGACGTGTGGCTGGCGGTGCTGGAGGAGGCCGACGCCACCAGCGCGCTGACCGGGCCGGCTGGTGCCGTACCCGCCGAGGCCGAGTCGCCCGACGGGCCCGCCGGCTGGCTGCGCCGCTTCGACGAGCACCGGGAACGCCGCTCGTGGCGGGTCCGCAAGCGGCACCCCGGGCTGCTCGCCCTGGTGGAGCGGATGGCGGGACGACTCAAGGCCGACGGGGTGCCGGTCGCGCTCTGCCGCGCCCACGACGCCGTGGACCTCGACCTGCTCGACACCTGCCTCGCGCTGGGGGTGCCCGTCGCGGACCCGGCCGGCGACGTCCGGCACCGGCTGGACAACTGGTTCTCCGACGACACCGACGGCCGGCGTGACCTGGTCGCCGTCGCCGCCGACCCGCGGTTCCTGCCGGTGCTGGTCGAGGGCGTCGAACGGCGACTGCGCACCGGTGGGCGCGACCAGCACGACCCGACGCCCCGGGTACGCGAGATCGTCGCGGTGCCCGGCCTGCGGACCGCCCTGCGCAGCTGGCTGGACACCCTCGCCGACGCCGTCGGGCGACAGGGGCTGCCGACGCTCGACCAGCACCTCGACCGGGTCGGCACGGTCGCCTGCCCGACCGGCTTCGCCGTCAACCCCGACGCGGTACGCCGGCTCGTCGACCACGACCTCGGCCCGGTCCTCGGCCGTACGCTGCGCTCCGGTCTGCTCGACGAATACGGCTGGCCCGCCCTGGACACCGCCGCCGAACGGCTCACCGAGTCGACCGTGGACGTCGCGCTCACCGGGCAGTGGCCGTACCTGCTGCTGGTCACCGGCGACCTGGTGACGGTCGTCGGGCCGGACGGGGTGGAGCAGGAACACCTGATGCGGATCCCGGCCGGGGAGAACCGGTACCGCTGGCGGCTGGTGCTGCGCCACGTCGACGGGCAGCTGCTGGTCTGCTGGGACCGGGGCCGGGACCGGGCCGCCTACTGGAGCGGCACCCCGGACGACATCTTCACCCTCGCCGACGACGCCTTCACCACCTACCCGCAGCTGTCGCTGCCGCTGCCCGGCGGCGGGCGCACCATGGGCCGGCGTCCGTTGCGGGTCGGTGACCGGGCCGAGCGGACCGGCGGCCGGGTGATCAGCGACGGCGACACGTACTGGGTGCGCGCCGCCGACCACCCGATGGGCTGGCAGGAGTACGACCCCACGACGGGCGAGCGCGGACGGTTCTCCCGGCCGACGTTCTTCGAGGACGGCACCGTCGACGGTCGACCCCTCGACGTCGGGGCGTCCTGGCTGCGCCCCACCGGGTCGTCCGACAGCCCGCTGGGCCGCGCCGACGGGCTGGCCGGCTGGCGGGTCCGCCGCACGGCGGACGGCGGCTGGTCCGGTGAGGCCGTGAACGGGCGGTCCTTCGCCCTGCCGGCGGGTGCCGCCGACGGCAGGCTCGCGGCGGCGGTGCGGTTCCCGGGCGCGGACACCACCTTCGGACTGCTGCACGGGGGCCGGGGCGCCAACGGCGAGCTGCTGATCTGCGCCGAGGACGGCTTCCTGCTCGGGCGCTACCAGTCCGGTGGTGAGCGGTCCGCCTTCGCCGCCGGCAGCCGGTTGGTGCCGCCGCCGGAGTACTGGCACTTCCTGCGGCCCCGCGACGAGGCCGGCTCGGCGGCGCTGCGCGGCGTCACCGACGCGCAGGCCGGCACCCTGCTGGCCGAGGCGGCCGGGCTGGACGCCGCCCAGGTGCCTGCCCTGGTCGGCCGGCACCTGCCGCAGCTCACCGCGCCCGCCCTCGTCGCCGGGGTCGCCGGGCTCGTCACCCGCGCCGCCGAGCAGGTGGCGCGGCTGCGGACGCTGGCCGCCGTGCTCGACGGCGAGCAGGACAACGCCCTGCCGGCGCAGGAGGCCCCGGCCGGGTCGCCGGCGGTCGACCGGCTGCTCTCCGAAGGGCTCGCCGGGCTGATCCAGTACTGCTACGCCGCCGAGGACAGCTCGCTGCGGCTGATCGCCAGCGCGGGTGCCGCGCTCACCGGCCCCGACCCGACGCCTGCCGCCCGGATCCAGCTCGACGGTGACCTCGACTGGTTCGACCTGCTGGGGGTGCTGCCGGCCGCGATGTACCGGGCGGTGGCCCCGATCTGCCTGTCCGAGGTCCGCGAGGCGCTGCTGACGATGCTGGAGGTGTGCGCCCGCTCCGGGCTCCTCGCCCCGGGCAGCCGGCTGCGGCGGGCCACCCTGGTCGCCGACGCCCACCAGCCGGTCGACCAGGTCCGGGGGCAGGTGCTCACCGTGGACGGCCGGCGGCTGCTGGTGCTCGCCGTCGACACCGACGACCGGGAGGTCGAGGTGCTCGACTGGACGCCGACCGGGCGGTTCTCGGCGGTGCCCGGTTTCCGGATCACCGAGGAGGAGATCCTGCCGACAGGTGACGTCACGCCGCAGCGGATCGACGCATTCGTCCGGCTCGCCCGGGCCAACGGGCCGCTGGAGTGGCAGCCCGAGTGGGCCCGCACCCTGTCCGACACGGCGGGCATGAGCCACGCCGAGGCGGTGCTGCTGCTGACGGGCCTGCCCCGGCTCGTGTGGGGGAAGGCCCCCGACGAACTGCTGACCATCCTCGAACTGCCCGACCCGGCGGCACCCGCCGCGGCGGCCCGGTTCTGGGGCACCGACGGTCGCGGTCGGCAGGCCTTCGGCAGGCTACTCGGGCAGCTGATCCCGCAGGACCCGGCGCAGCTGTGGGTCGACGGGCCCCGACAGGATCTGATCGTCGAGGAGTGGGTGCGGCGGCACGGGCCACGGCGGCCCGTGCCCGACGAGTTGATCGTCGCAGTGGACCGGGCCGAGGTGACCAGCCCGCTGCCGGCCTCGACGGTGCTCCACTGGGTCGCCAACGCGGCCACCGGCCGGTGGCTGGCCGGTGCCGGCACCGGCGTCGACGACGATGACGCGCTGATCGCGCTGACCAGGACACTGCCGTGGCTGGCGTACCACCTGGCCGTCGACGACCCGATCCGCTCGGCGCTGCCGGTGGCCGCCGACGTGGCCCGGCAGCGGTTGGCCGACCCCGGCTTCACCGTGTTCGTCGGGCACGTGGACGGCACCAGGCTGCCGGCGTTCACCGGCGCGTTCGGCCTGCCGGTGACGACCGGCCCGGCCGGCACCGAGGTCGGCCCGGTGCTGATCCCACCGACCGACCGCTGGCACCGCGTCCGGTTGTACCCGGCCCGGCTGTCCGGAACGGACGACCCGGCGCTGACCGTGCTGCGGGCCCGCCTCGACCACGTCAACGAGCAACTCCTCGCGGCCCTGGGGGCGTTGGTCGGCGGTCAGCTCACCGAGGTGGTGTCGCACGTCGTCCCGGCGATGGACGACGGCTTCGCACAGGACCCGACCCGGTCGGACCCGGACCTGGTCGCCACGGTCGCCTCGACGCTCGGGCTGGGCGGCGACGCCGCGGCGCTGTACCTGCAACTGCTCGCCCTGCCCGATCCGACCGACCGTAACGTGGCCCGGTGGACCGGCTGGAAGCCGGCCCGGCTCAAGGCCGCCCGCGCCGAGTTGGCCGCCACCGGGCACGTCGTGGCGGCGAAACGGCCCCGGGCCGGGCGGACGCTGTTCCTGCCCGGCGGCTGGTTGACGCTCAAGGCGCCGCTGCTGCCGTTGGAACGGTGGAAACTCCCGCTGCTGATCGGGGGCGAGGGCGGCGTGACCGCGCTGGGCATCGTCTCCCCGGTGGCTCCCCCGCCCCGGCTGTTCGCGCTCGCCTGGGCCCGGGTGTGCGCGGGCGACGCACCCCGCTTCGACGATCTCGTTACGGAAAGGCGCCGATGAGCACCACGACCACCCCGGCGGCCCGGCAGGTCCAGCCGGCCGAGCACGCCCACGCCGCCGAACTGGCGTTCCTCGCCGCGTACGACGACGGGCCCCGGCCGCCGGGCTGGCGGTTGACGCCGCGCGCGGTCGTCACGTTCATCGTCGGCAGCGGCGGCGTCGCGCTGGAGCTGCCCCGGTCGGCCCGCCGCGACGACCTGCCCCGCACGCTGACCGTGACCGCCAAGTTCGTCGGGGAACGGGCGCTCGTCGAACGCTGCGTCGTCACCCTCGCCGGGGAACGGGGCCTGCTGCTCGTCGGCGAACCGGGCACCGCGAAGTCGATGCTGTCGGAGCTGCTGTCCGCCGCGATCTGCGGCAGCAGCGAACTGGTCGTGCAGGGCACCGCCGGCACCACCGAGGACCAGCTCCGCTACGGCTGGAACTACGCGCTGCTGCTCGCGCACGGGCCGAGCGCCGCCGCGCTGGTGCCCTCGCCGATCCTGTCCGCGATGCGCACCGGCGCGGTGGCCCGGGTGGAGGAGATCACCCGCTGCCTGCCGGAGGTCCAGGACGCACTGGTGTCCATCCTGTCCGACCGGCGGATCGCGGTGCCGGAGCTGTCCGGCACCGCCGACGCCACCGTCCCCGCCGCACCCGGGTTCACCCTGATCGCGACCGCCAACCTGCGCGACCGGGGGGTGTCGGAGATGTCGGCGGCGCTCAAGCGCCGGTTCAACTTCGAGACCGTCGGCCCGATCGGCGACCTGGCCCAGGAGATCGCCCTGGTGCAGCGGCAGGCCCGCGCCACCCTGGAGCGGGTGCACGCCCCGTTCGCCGTCGACGACGCCGTGCTGGAGGCGCTGGTCACCGCGTTCCGTGACCTGCGGGCCGGGCAGTCGGTCGAGGGTTGGGAGGTGGAACGGCCGTCCACCGTGATGAGCACCGCCGAGGCGGTGGCGGTCGCGTCGTCGCTGGCGCTGGCGGCGGCCTACTTCCCCGGCGACCGGGACGTGGTGTCGCTGCTGCCCGGCCACCTGCTCGGCGTGGTCCGCAAGGACGACCCGGCCGACGGGGCCAAGCTGCTCGGCTACTGGGACGGCGCGGTGCGGCGACGGGCCGAGGACGGCGCACGACTGTGGCGGCGGCTGTGGGAACTGCGCGATGTCCTCACCGACTGACCCGACCGCGCCCGCCGCCGGGGAGCCGACGGCGGTCGACCCCACGGTCGCGGTCGCCGCGCTGGCCGGGCACCGCCGGCCGTACCTGATCGGGGTACGGCACCACTCGCCCGCGCTGGCGGTGGCCCTGCCCCGGCTGCTGGCCGGATACCGCCCCGAGGTGCTGCTCCTGGAGCTCCCGCCGGAGCTGGGGCGGTGGCTGCCGTGGCTCGCCGACCCGGCCACCACCGCCCCGGTGGCACTGGCCGGGGTCCTCGGCGACGGCGGCGGGCCGGCGTTCTACCCGTTCGCCGACTTCTCCCCGGAGCTGGTCGCGGTGCGCTGGGCCGCCCGTAACGGGGTCCCGGTCGTACCGTGTGACCTGCCGCTGGCCGACCCGGCCTGGCGGCAGCGGGAGCCGGGTGCCGCCCCGACGCCGGGCCTGTCGTTCGCCGGCGCGCTGCGCGCCGCCGGCAGCGGGCGGGCCGACGAGGACCTGTGGGACCGGACGGTCGAGGCCCGCGCCCCGGGCGCCGACCCGGAGGCGGTACGCCGCGCGGCGCTCGCGGTCGGTTGGGCGCTGCGCGCCGACGCCGAACGGGGGCCCGGGGTGTCCCCCCTCGACCTGCGCCGCGAGGCCCGGATGCGGCACTGCCTGGCCGAGGCGGGACAGCGTCGGGTCGCCGCCCTGGTCGGCGCGTTCCACGCCCCGGCGTTGCTGGCCGGGGAGGAGGCCCCGGCACCGGCCGACCCGACCGGGGCGTCGGAGGTGGTGACCTCGCTGGTGCCGTACACGTTCGGGCTGCTGGACGCCCGGTCGGGCTATCCGGCAGGCATCCGTGACCCGCAGTGGCAGCAGTCGGTCCTCACCGCCGACGGCGACCCGGCCGCCGTCGAGTCGGCGACGACGGACGCCGTGGTGGCGGTCTGCGCGGCGATCCGCCGGGCCGGTCACCCGGCCGGCCCGGGGGAGGCCCGGGAGGCCGTCCGGCTCGCGCTCGACCTGGCCCGGCTGCGCGGCCTGCCCGCGCCCGGCCGGGGCGAACTGGTCGAGGCGATCCAGAGCGTGCTGGCCCACGGCGAGGTGCTCGGCCGGGGCCGGGCGGTGGCCCACGCGATGGAACAGGTGCTCGTCGGGGACCGGCGCGGCGTGCTGGCCCCCGGCACCCCCCGCTCCGGGCTGGCCCCGGCGGTCCGTGAGCTGCTGGCCGGGCTGCGGCTGCCCGGTGCCGGCGACCCGGCCCGGGAGCTGCGGCTGGACCCGCTGCGCTCCGCCCTGGACCGGCGGCGGGAGGTCACCCTGCACCGGCTCCAGGTCTGCGACGTCGCGTACGCCGAACAGGTCGGCGGCACGGGCGTCGGCGGGGTCGACGCGGTCACCACCCGGTGGCGGGTGCAGTGGTCGCCCCGGACCGAGGCGACGATCGAGGTGGCCGGGCTGCGTGGGGTGACCCTCGGCCAGGCCGCCGAGGGCGCGCTGGTGCAGCGGCGACGGCGGGAACGCGCCGAGGACGGCCCGACCGTCGCCGCCGTGATCACCGGCCTGGCGGACGCCGCCCGGTGCGACCTGAGCGGGCTGGCGGCCCGCCGGCTCGCCGAGGTGGCGGTCACCGTGCCGGCCGAGGGCACCCTCGGTGAGCTGGTCACCGCGTTGGCGCTGCTCGACCGGCTGCGTCTCGGTCAGCTGCCGGGCGGTGCCGACTTGCCGCCGGACGAGCTGGGCCGGGTCGCCGAGGCGCTGGAGAGCGCGGCGGTCCGGCAGGTCGACGGGCTGACCGGCGCCCAGGACGTCGCTGACGCCGAGGCGTTGGCCACGCTCGCCCAGCGGGCCGACGCCGCCGGGGCGGGGCTGCGGCTGGCCGACTGCCTGGCCCGGCTCGCCGCCCGGGGCACCCCGCTGATGGCCGCCGCCGCCGGGGCGGTCCGGGTGCTGCTGGGCCTGCGGGAACCCGCCGCCTTCGGGCGACTCGTCGCGTCCTGGGTGGACACCGCGTCCACGCCCGCCGGGCGGCAGCAGCTCCAGGGCCACCTGACCGGGCTGCTGGTCGTCGCCGAACCGCTGCTGCGGGCCAGCGGCGAGGTGTTCGACGGGCTCCTGGAGCGGGTCGAGACCCTGCCCGACGAGGAGTTCCTCACCCGGTTGCCGGCGTTGCGCGCCGGCTTCCACGTGGTCAGCCCGGCCGGCCGGGACCGGCTGCTGGAGGTGGTCCGGGGGCGGCTCGACGACACCGGCCCGGACGCCGACATCGCGGTGCTCGACGATCCGGACGCCCTGCTGATCCGGTTGCGTGCCGACGCGGCGGGCCGACTGGCGCTCCAGGCGCAGGGCCTGCTCGCCGCCGAGCCGCCGGACCCGTCGCCGGAGCCGCCGACGGCCGCCGACGCGACGCGACCGGCCACCCGGTCCACCCCGGCCGGCGGGTTGTCGACGGTGGACCGGTGGCGACTGGTGCTCGGCCGGGAGTCGACTCGGGTCGGGCCGCGCGCCCGCCGGTACGCCACCGCCCTCGACGAGCTGTACGGGGCGGGCCGGGGCGAGGGGGCGGCGGCCGAGGCGGCCGGTCGCGCCGGTCGGGAGGTGTCCTTTCCCGGCGTACGGGAGTGGGCCGGGGAACTGTCCGCCCTGTTCGGCCCCGGGGTACGCGAGGAGGTGCTGGCCCGGGCGGTGGAGGCGGGCCGGCTGGACGCGGCCACCGAGCTGGACCCGGCGGCGGTCCGCCCGTCCGTCGAACTGCTCCGCGACCTGCTCACCCTCGCCGGTGGGCTGCCGGAGTCCACGGTGGCGCGGCTGCGCCCGCTGGTGGCCCGGATCGTGGCGGAGCTGACCCGGCAGTTGGCTGCCCGGCTGCGTCCGGCGCTGACCGGGTTGACCACCCCGCGTCCCACCTACCGGCCGGGCGGGCCGCTGGACCTGTCCCGGACGCTGCGGGCCAACCTGGCCACCGCCCGCCGTGACGGGCGGGGCCGGGTGACGCTGGTGCCGGAGCGGCCGGTGTTCCGCACCCGGGCCCGCCGGGGGGTGGACTGGCGGCTGGTGCTCGTCGTCGACGTCTCCGGGTCGATGGAGGAGTCGGTGATCTGGTCGGCGCTCACCGCCGCCGTGCTGGCCGGCGTTCCGGCGCTCAGCACCCACTTCGTCGCGTTCTCCACCGAGGTGGTGGACCTGACCGAGCGGGTCGACGACCCGTTGGCCCTGCTGCTGGAGGTCAGCGTCGGCGGGGGCACGCACATCGCGGCCGGGCTGCGTTACGCCCGGTCGCTGGTCACCGTTCCGCAGCGGACGATGGTGGTGGTGATCAGCGACTTCGAGGAGGGGTACCCGATGGGTGGTCTGCTGGCCGAGACCCGGGCACTGGTCGAGGCGGGCTGTCAGGTGCTGGGCTGCGCCAGCCTGGACGACACCGGCCGACCGCGGTACTCGGTGGCGGCGGCGGGTCAGCTGGTCGCGGCGGGGATGCCGGTGGCCGCGTTGAGCCCGTTGGAGCTGGCCCGGTGGGTCGGCGAGCAGGTGCGGCAGTGACCGGCCTGCCGCCGGTGACCGCCCCGGTGCTGGCCGAGGCGTTGGACGCGCTGCCCGCCCGGCTACGCCGCAAGGTCGACGACGCGGTCGTCCGGGCCGGCGGCTGGCCGGTGACCGGCATGGACGGCGGGGTGACGGTCCAGGTCGACGAGGCGACCACGGTGACCCTGGTGACGGTCGACGGGGTGGTGCGCCACGCCGCCGACGCCCGGTGCAGTTGTCTGCTCGCGCCGAACTGCCTGCACCGGATGGCGGTGCTCGCCCTGGCCCCGGTGGACGACGCGGCTCCGGTGCACGACGCGACCCCGGTGGGTGGGGCGGCTCCGGCCGCCGACGCGGCTCCGGGGGAGGAGGCGGCTCCGGGGGACGGGGCGGCCCTGCCGCGGGCCGTCGACCCGGCCGCTGTCGACCCACCAACCGGGTCGACAGGTGCCGCGGTGCCGGCCGGTGCCGGGTCGCCGCCCGCACCCACCGGGCGGCAGCGGGCCGCCGCCGACGGGTTGTGGCAGGTGGGCGTGGCGGTGCTCGCGGCGGGGACCGTCGGCTGCGGGGTGGTGCTGCGGACGGCCCTGCTGCGGGCGGTGCACGAGGCGCGGGCCAATGGCCTGCACCGGGCGGCGGCCTCCGGCACCCGGGTCGCGGCGGGGCTGCGGGCCGCCCGGGAGGGTGAACCCCAGCACCGGCTGGCCGATCTGACCGACGACCTGCGGGAGCTGCTGGCGGTGTCCCACCGGCTGCGTGGGGACGCGCCGGCCGGTGAGCTCGGCGCGTTGCTGGGCACCGCCCGGCGGGCCTACGACCCACAGGCCGGCCTGCGACTGTACGGGCTCTGCACGGTCCCGGTGGTGGCCGATTCCGGGTACGCCGGGGTGGTCACCTACCTGGCCGACCGCGACTGTCGACTCTGGATGGTCGCCGACCTCGCCCCGGGGGACGTGGGCCGGGCCGCCGGTGCGGGTGACGCGACGGTGGCGGTGGGCGAGTCGGGGCTCAGCCACCGGCAGCTCACCCGGGCCGGGCTGGTGGTCTCCGGCGGCACCGCTTCGGAGTCGGGGCAGTTGGGTGCCGGCCGGGCGGTCCGCGCGGCCCGGGCCGCCGGGGTCGGCTGGGCCGACGAACCCCTCGCCGGGCTCTGGACGCAGCCCCTGCCCGACCAGGTCCGGCGGGCCTTCGGCGCGGTGGCCGTGCCGCTGCCGGAGCGGCCCGCCGGTGCCGACCTGCTCTTCCTGACCGTACGGGTGCTGGGCGGGCACGGGCACACCGTCCTGGTCGACACCGCCGACGGGGCGGTCCTCACGCTGACCGTCGCCGACGAGCACGCCGCCCTGCCGCACCGGGCCAACCTGCGCCTGCTGGGGCAGGCGGTGGGGGCGCGGCTGCGCCTGGTGGGTCGTCTCGATCCGACCCGCCGGGCGACCGTCCAGGCGCTCGCCGTGGGACCTGTCGACGGCGACGGGCCGGGGCTGGCCCTGCCGGAGAGTTGGGCGGGTCACGCCGACCTCGGCTACGACCGGCTGCACACGAGCCAGCTCAGGACGGCTGATGGCGCGGCGGCGGTGCCACCGCCCGACCGGCTTCCGGACGCTGCCGCTCCCCGTCCCCGGCTCGGCGATCCCGCCCTGGGGCTGCTGCGTCGGCAGGTTGAGCGGGTCGTCTCGGGTGGTCGGGCGATCCAGGCGTTGGCCGACCCGACGGAGCGGAGGCTGCGTTCGGCCCGCCTGGACCTGGGCGCGCACCTGCTCGCCGCGATGGGATCGGCGGCCCGGTCTCGGCCCCGGGACGCCTTCGGGCGGCTCACCGACGACGACGGGCAGGCGTTCGCCGAGTCCTGGCTGGCGTTGGCGGTCTACGAGGAGGCGGCGTCCCGGGCGTCGGCGGAGGCGTCCTGGCTGCCCTGACCGTCCGCGCCCGGGTGGCACACCGTCAGCGGGTGTCGACGCCCCGGCGCGGTGGAGCTGGCGGTCACCGGGTGCCCTGGCCGTGGTCCCCGGTGGGGTGAGGGTGTCCCTGAGGCCCGGCGGGACACCCTCACCCCGTCGGCCGGGGCGTCGCGCTCCATCGTCCGCGACGCCCCGGCCGGCTCAGGCCGGGCTGCCGGTGACCGTGCTCCCGGACTTCGTGATCCGGTACGTCTTCTGCGTGCCGCTCCAGAAGTGGAAGGTCAGCGTGACCTGGCCGTCGTTGACCTCGGCGAAGAACTCCGGCTTCAGCAGGATGGTGTTGGCGGTGTAGTCCGGCTGGAAGTGCGTCCAGAACTCCTTGTAGGAGGTCCAGTTGGCCGGTCCGGCGCCGCTGCCGTCGGCGTACTTGGCTTCCATGGTGGCGAGCTGGTCACCCCGGAACTGGGTGGGGATGGCGAACGAGGCGGTCGTCCCGCTGGCCGCCGACTGGGTCGGCGGGTCGTAGGAGATGATGCTGATCTGCCAGGGCACGCCCTGGGAGAAGCGGGCCTCGATGGTGGCGTTGACCCCGGCGGCGCGGTTGCCGGCGAGCCGGGTCAGTGCCGACGCGGTCAGCGTCAGCGTGCTGCCGGAGACGGTGTAGTCGGTGCCGGCGACCAGGTTGGTGCTGCCCTGCCGCAGGCCCTGCAACGACGTGCCGTTGAGGTTGAGGGTGAGCGACTTGGCGGTGATGGTGCCGCTGCGCGGCAGGTAGACCTGGTCGGAGGAGGCGGTGGCCGAGCGGGTGGTCAGGTTCGCCTTCATCAGGTCGTAGATGCCCTGGTCCCGCCACTGCAACGTGGTGCGGTTGAGGAACGAGCCGGCGTCCCAGAGCATGGTGGTGAGGTTGCGGGTGCGGGCGTGGTAGCCGACCGCCTCGAAGAACTTCAGCAGTTCGCCGCGTTCGATGATGCCGGGCCGGGTGTAGTCGTAGCTGAGCAGCGCCCACTCCCCGATGATCACCGGGATGCCCCGGGCGACGAACGAGGCGCGGGCCCGCTCGAAGGTGCCGACCAGGTCCTGCTCGACGTTGCTGTCGTAGCGGGTGCCCCCGGCGATGTTCACGCTGAACGGCCAGTACCCGTAGAAGTGGATGGTCGCGGCGATGTTGGGGTCGCGCAGCTGGCTGATCGTGGTGTTCAGCGCGTCCATCCGGGCCTGCTCGCCGCTGGTGTGCAGGGTGGGCAGCACCAGCAGCCGGGTGGCGTTGCCGCCGCCGGACTGGCGGATCAGGCGGACGAACGCCAGGTGCAGCTCCCGCAGCACCTCGTCGCCCTGGGCGTCGTCGGCGGTGCCGTTGAACTGCGGCTCGTTGATGTTCTCGAACACCAGCTTGGCCGAGTGGTCGCGGAACGTGGTGGCGAGCTGGGTCCACAGCGCGGTGTACCTGTTCATGACCGTGGTGCGGTCGCCCGGGTAGCCGTTGAGCCACTGCCAGGAGTCGTGATGCAGGTTGATCATCACGTAGAAGCCCTCGGCCAGCGACCAGTCGACCACCTGGCGGACCCGGGCCAACCAGACCGGGTCGATGGTATACGTCGGGGCCGGCCCGGTGTGGTCGCTCCAGGTCACCGGCAGGCGGATGCTGCGGTAGCCCTGCGAGCGCACCTGCCGCAGCAGGGCCTGGGTGGTCAGCGGGTTGCCCCACGCGGTCTCGTCGGGGATCGCGTCGAGGGTGTTGCCCAGGTTCCAGCCGGGCTGCATCGCGGCCACCGCCGCCATCGGGTCGCCACCGGGTGACGGTGACGGCGAGGTCGTCGGCGAGACCGTCGGGGAGGGGGAGACCGTCGGGGACGGCGGCGCGGTGGTGCCGGTCGGCGTGCTCACGCCCCCGGTGCAGGCGACCCCGTTGAGGGTAAACGAGGTCGGTACCGGGTTGCTGCCCGTCCAGGAACCGTTGAAGCCGAAGGAGACGGTGCCGTTGATGGCGATCGTCGCGTTGTAGCTGAGGTTCTTCGCGGTGACCTGGTCGCCGGCGGCGGTGGTCGTCACGTTCCACGCCTGGGTGACGCGCTGGCCGGCCGGGAAGGTCCAGGCCAGGCTCCAACCGTTGACCGCGTCACCGAGGTTGGTGACATGGACGTCGGCGGTGAAACCGCCCTGCCACTGGGCCGGCACGGTGTACGCCACCCGGCAGCCGGCGGCGGCCTGGGCGTTGCCGGCGACCATCAGGCCCGCCAGGAGCAGGGCGGCGAGGGTGCCGGCGAGCAGGCCGGCCCGCTGTCGCATTCGTCGGAGGTGCTGGGTACTCATCAGGGGAACTCCTCGCCGGGATGGCACCTGTGGAGGGGGGTCGTCGAACGTCCGTCGGCCGGGCGGCCCGGCCGGAACGGAGCGGGTGCGGACGCTGCCCAGGACGTCCGCGATGAGTGGCGAGGCTCCCGCCTGGAAACGATCGGATGCTGATCCCGGAAAGTTTCCGCCGCAGACCTTACAAGTATCGGTCGACGTGCGTCAATGACCGGGTCGGACCGTCCGCCGGCCCCGCCCGCCGGTCGTGACCTGCCGCTCTGTCCCGAGTGGACTTCGAATGCTTTCCGTGGCCGATGGAAATTTTCCGCTCCGGTCCCGCCGCGCACCCGGAGGGCTGACGTCGGCGGTCGGGTTATCCTGGGCCCCCTGAACGATGCCGGCGGTCGGCGCGACGGTGCCGGCGGCCCGGTCGCGCGCAGCTGCCGGCGTGACCGGCAGCCACCGCCGGGGAGGAGGCCGGGTTGAGTCACGTCGAGTCGGGCGGTCCGGGCGGCGAACGGGCGTCGCTGGCCGTTCCCACCAGACCGGTGACGATCGCGGCGATCGCCGCGTCGGCCGGGGTGTCGGTGCCGACGGTGTCGAAAGTGATCAACGGCCGGTCCGGCGTCGCGGCGGACACCCGGGCCCGCGTCGAGGCGGCGATCAGCCGGCACGGCTACCGCAGGGCCACCCCGGTCACCCGCAGCAACATGCTGGAACTGGTCTTCGACGAGATCGAGGACATGTGGGGCCTGGAGATCATCCGGGGGGTCGAGCGGGTGGCCCGGCTACACCGCGTCGGAGTCGTCCTCACCGAGTTCGGGCCGCAGCGCAACGCGATCCGGTACTGGATCGACGACACTCTCGCCCGACGGCCGGACTGCCTGGTCATGGTGGCCCAACTCGACGCGGAACAGCACCGGCTGCTGCGTGCCCGGGGTATCCCGTTCGTGGTCTTCGACCCCACCACCGAACTGCCCGAGGACGTCCCGTTCGTCGGTGCGACGAACTGGGCCGGCGGCCGATCGGCCACCCGCCACCTGATCGGGCTCGGGCACCGGCGGATCGCGATGATCGCGGGGCCGGAACACGTCCTGTGCTGCCGGGCCCGGTTGGACGGCTACCGCTCCGCCCTGGAGGCCGCCGGGCTGCCGGTGGCGTCCGACCTGGTCCGGTACGCCGGCCTGACCGACGCCGAGGGCCGGGCCGCCGCCCTCGACCTGCTCCGTCGCCCCGACCGCCCGACGGCGGTGTGCACCGGCAACGACCTGCAGGCCGTCGGGGTCTACCAGGCCGCCCGCACGCTCGGGCTGCGGATCCCCGCCGACCTCAGCGTCGTCGGCTTCGACGACCTGCCGGTGGCCACCCTGGTCGACCCGGCGCTGACCACCGTGCACCAACCGCTGCGCGAGATGGCGGTCACCGCCACTGAACTGGCCCTCGCCCTCGGTCGGGGGGAACCGACCGGCCAGGTCCGTCTGGAACTGGCGACCACTCTGACCGTACGCCACAGCACCGCGCCACCGCCCGCCTGACCGGAGCCGGGTCGCCGCCGCCCGGGTCCACGACGGACCCCGGCCGGCGCGGGGCGTCACAGCCCGGCGCAGGGGCGCTCGTCGACCGTGCAGCCCTGCGGCGCCTTGGTGACCGGGTCGGCGGTACGAACCTCGAAGCGGACGGCCTGCGTCCCGCCCGCCGCGACGGCCGGGCCGCTGAAGGTGACCGACTGCCCGTCCTGCCGCCAGTCGGCACCTGTCACCTCCGCCGCCGAACTGCCCGGGGGCAGCGTGACGACGACCGTCCACCCGGTGGCCCGCGTCCCGCCCGGGTTGGCGACCACCACCTCCCCGGTGTACCCGAAGACCCGGGTCGACACCGTCGCGTACCGGGCCTGCAACGGCTCCGCGACCGCCGGGGTCGGGGTGGGGGTGCGCGACGGGGTCGGTGACGGCGACCGGCTCGGCGTGGCGCTGCGCGACGGCGGGGCCGACGTCGGGCGTGCCGACGCGGCGGAGCGCGACGGTCCCGGCGTGGCGCTCGGACGTACCGACGGCGGCACCGGGGCCGCGACTGTCGGTTCCTCCCGATCCTGCGGCAGCAGGGCCCACCCGGCCAACCCGAGCGCCAGCACCGCCGCGCCCGACCCGACCACCACCCAGCCGGTGCGGCTCCGGGTCGACGGGCGGGCCACCTCGGCCATCAGCGCCACCGGCAGCACGGCCGTCGGCGCGGCGTTGTCCCGCCGCAGGTCGACCTCCCGGAAGGCCAGCCAGTCGAGCAGCGCGGGCAGGCGTCCGGCCAGCGACTGCCGGTAACACTCCTCGCGGCGCGCGCCCTGCCCGACGGACCACCCGCCCTGCTGCACGGTCTCCCGGACGGTCACCCGGCAGCCCTCGCCGGTGGCGGTGACGACGCAGGTCAGCTCGGTGTGTCGGACCCCCTCGACACACCGTACGACGAGCAGTTCCGGCTCCCGCCGTCGGACGGCCGCGATCTCGACGTCGCCGTCGAAGCCGGGCAGCCCGGACGTGCCCACCCGCCACCGGCCCGGCCGGTCGGGCACCGCCTCGGCCTCGGCGAACCAACGGGCCAGCAGCGCCGGATCGGTCACCGCGTGCCAGACCCGGTCAGCGGGGTGCAGCAGGTCGACCTGCGTGCCGATCTCGATCACGGCGAGAGACTCTACGGCCCGCCCGCTCCGCCGGTGAACCTGGTCGCCACGATCGACCCAGCTCACTGCGGTACGACTTGACGAAACACATGTTATCGCTCACAGTCGATGTCGAGGACCACCGCACCTGATGGCTCACCGGGCGAGCCGTGCTGGTCGAGCCTCGGATCGCGGCGTCCCCCCAGGGCATGTGGGACGTCGGGTCAGGACTTTCCATCAGCAGCTGCCGGCGACGGCGTGACCGACCCCGACCAGGGGTGGGGCGACTCCGTCGACGGCCGGCCCGGTCTCCTCGAAGGAGGATCATGGCGCCCTTTTCGGGAGGCGCTGCGCCGTTGCCCGCAGCCGGTGATCCTCGCGCCGACTTGGGCTGCGGCCCCGGCGTCGAGGTCACCGAGTTCGTCGGTCGGCACGGAACGCGACGCGGGCGTCACCGACGGTCCCTCGTCCGTGCCGGGTACGGCGGCCACGATGGTGCGTCCTGGCCGGCCGGACGGCGGACGCCGCAGGCCGGCACGGCCCACCGCACCGGGAACCGGGCACCTCAGCACCACCACCGCTGCACCCACCTCGAAAAGGATGCGACATGAGACCCAAGAGAGCCCTACTGGCCACGGCGACCCTCGCCGTGGCCGGCGCACTCACCGTCGGGATGACGTTGGCGATGGCCCCCGTGGCCAGCGCCGGGACGACCCTGCGGGCGGCGGCGGCCGAGAAGGGCCGCTACTTCGGCGCGGCTGTCGCGACGGGCAAGCTGTCCACCAGCACCTACACCACCGTGCTCAACCGTGAGTTCAACTCCGTCACGGCCGAGAACGAGATGAAGTGGGACGCCACCGAGCCGTCCCAGGGCCGGTTCAGCTACACCGGCGGCGACCGGCTGGTCAGTCACGCCCAGGCCAACGGCATGGGCGTGCGTGGCCACGCGCTGCTCTGGCACCAGCAGGAGCCGGGCTGGGCGCAGAGCATGTCGGGCAGCGCCCTGCGCAGCGCGATGATCAACCACGTCACCCAGGTGGCCACCCACTACCGGGGCAAGGTCTACGCCTGGGACGTGGTGAACGAGGCGTTCGCCGACGGTGGCAGCGGTGGGCGTCGTGACTCCAACCTGCAGCGCACCGGCAACGACTGGATCGAGGCGGCGTTCCGGGCCGCCCGCGCCGCCGACCCGGGCGCGAAGCTCTGCTACAACGACTACAACACCGACGGGATCAACGCGAAGTCGACCGGCATCTACAACATGGTGCGGGACTTCAAGTCCCGGGGGGTGCCGATCGACTGCGTCGGCTTCCAGTCCCACCTGGGCACCACGATCGCGGGCGACTACCAGGCCAACCTCCAGCGCTTCGCCGACCTGGGCGTGGACGTCCAGATCACCGAGCTGGACGTGATGACCGGCGGCAACCAGGCCAACATCTTCGGCACGGTCACCCGGGCCTGCATGGCCATCTCGCGGTGCACCAGCATCACCGTGTGGGGGGTGCGGGACTGCGACTCGTGGCGCGGCTCCGACAACGCCCTGCTGTTCGACTGCAACGGCAACAAGAAGCCGGCGTACGACTCGGTGCTGAACGCGCTCAACGCCGGTACGGGCATCCCGAACCCGACGACCACGCCGCCGAACCCGACCACGACGCCGCCGAACCCGACGACCACCCCGCCGAACCCGACGACGCCGCCTCCGGGTGGGTCGGGGTGTTCGGCGTCGGTGTCGTTGAATTCGTGGACCGGTGGTTTCGTGGCCACGGTGAAGGTGACGGCGGGTTCGTCGGGTACGCGTGGGTGGACGGTGAGCATGACCCTGCCGGGTGGGTCGAGTGTGACCGGGACGTGGTCGGCGACGGCCAGTGGTAGTTCCGGGACGGTGCGGTTCACGAACGTGGACTACAACGGTGTGCTCGGTGCGGGTCAGTCGACCGAGTTCGGTTTCCAGGGCAACGGTAGCGGGGCGGGGATGACCCCCACCTGCACCGCCAGCTGAGCACCACCGCCAACTGAGTACCACCGCCGCCGGCCCGACCCGGGCGTACCGGGTCGGGCCGGCGGTGCATCACCACCACCCGCCGGCCGGCGTGTCGCGCCGCCGGACCATCGTCGGCCCAGCCCCGGACCGGGCCAGTCCGGACCGCCGTCCCGCGCGTCGGAACAGCCCGCCGTCCGCCGCTGACCACCGATTCCGACAGAGGAACCGTCGATGAAACCCAGACTCGCACTGCTGGCCGCCGCGCTCGCCACCGCCCTGGCGACCGTCACGGCCGTGGTCACGGCCCCCAACCCGGCCTCGGCCGCGACGCTGACCCAGGTGACCAACTTCGGCACCAACCCGACCAACCTGCAGATGCACCTCTACGTGCCCGACCGGGTGGCCGCCCGGCCGGCGCTGCTGCTGGCCCTGCACTACTGCACCGGCAGCGGCCCGGCGCTGCACACCGGCTACGGGCTCAGCTCGCTGGCCGACCGCTACGGCTTCATCGTGATCTACCCGTCGGTGACCCGCAGCAGCAAGTGCTGGGACGTCTCCTCCCCGCAGGCGCTGCGGCGTAACGGCGGCAGCGACCCCGTCGGCCTCAAGTCGATGATCGACTACGTGCAGAGCCGCTACCCGGTCGACGCGAACCGGATCGGCGTCGCCGGGTTCTCCTCCGGCGCGATGATGACCAACGTGATGGCGGGGGTCTACCCGGACGTCTTCAACGCCGGCGTCAGCTCCTCCGGCGTCCCGTTCGGCTGCTTCGCCACCACCAACGGCTCGGAGTGGAACAGCGACTGCTCCGGCGGGCGGATCGTGAAGACTCCGCAGCAGTGGGGTGACCTGGTCCGCAACGCCTACCCCGGCTACACCGGCAAGCGGCCCCGGATGCAGATCTGGCACGGCACCACCGACACCACGCTGAGCTACGTCAACTTCGGCGAGCAGGTCAAGCAGTGGACCAACGTGCTCGGTGTCTCGCAGACCCCCAGCTCCACCGACTACCCGCAGACCAGCGCCACCCGCACCCGCTACGGCGGCACCGGTGGCACGCCGCCGGTGGAGGCGATCAGCTTCCAGGGCTACGGGCACTCCATCCCGTTCGACGCCGCCCAGGCCGTCCGCTTCCTCGGCTTCGACAGCGCGAGCCCCACCACGCCGCCGCCGAACCCGACCACGACGCCGCCGAACCCGACGACGCCGCCGCCGAACCCGACCACGCCACCGCCGACGACTCCGCCGGCCACCGGCGGATGTTCGGCGTCGGTGTCGTTGAATTCGTGGACCGGTGGTTTCGTGGCCACGGTGAAGGTGACGGCGGGTTCGTCGGGTACGCGTGGGTGGACGGTGAGCATGACCCTGCCGGGTGGGTCGAGTGTGACCGGGACGTGGTCGGCGACGGCCAGTGGTAGTTCCGGGACGGTGCGGTTCACGAACGTGGACTACAACGGTGTGCTCGGTGCGGGTCAGTCGACCGAGTTCGGTTTCCAGGGCAACGGTAGCGGGGCGGGGATGACCCCCACCTGCACCGCCAGCTGACCGACGCGACCGACGGCTCCGGGCGGCGCACCCCCCCCGCAGAGGTGCCCGCCCGGAGACCCGTCGCACCCGGAACACTCCGGGCGACCAGCGACAAGGCGCAGGGCCGGGGAGCGAACCCGACCCTGCGCCTCTGCTCACCGGCGCAGGCGTCCCTGCCGCGTCACACCGGCGTCCGTCGCCACTGCTGGTTGGCGCCGGTGCCGCAGGTCCACTGCACGACCTGCACCCCGTCGGTCAGCCCGGCGTTGAGCACGTCGAGACACTTGTTGCTGTGCCGGGCCACCAGCTGCACCCAGCCGTCACCGACGTCCTGGAGCCGCCACTGCTGGTTGGTGCCCCCGTTGCAGGTCCACTGCACCACCCGGGCGCCGTCGGCGGTCGTGCCGGCGCCGCCGTAGACGTCGAGGCACTTTCCGCTGTTGACGCTGACCACCGTGGACCAGCCGCCGCCGACGTCGGAGAGCCGCCACCGCTGGTTGGCCTGACCGTTCGCGGCCCACTGCACGACGTTCGCGCCGTCGTTCGCGGCGGCGTTGCTGACGTCCAGCAGCTTCGCGCTGTGCCGGGCGGTCAACGTGGCGGTCGTCGGGGTCGGGGTGGTGGTCTGCGGGGTCAGCCGGTAGAGCCCGGCGCCGTGGGCGGGCAGCGAACGGCTGAACGTCCCCGTCGATGTGCCCAGGGCCGCACCGGACCACAGATCGGTCGCGGTGGCCGAACCGATGCCCAGCTCGGCGAGGTTCAGCGACACGGTGGCCGTGGCACCCTCCCGGTTGAACAGTGCCACGTACCGGTCCGTGCTGTCCGGCACGTCGGCCACCCACACCTGCCGGGTGCCGCCGGTGAGCTGCCGGTTGTTGGCGCTGCGCTGGTCGACCGCCAGCACCGCGCTGTTGGTCATCAACGCCAGCTCCGCCGGCCGGTTCTCCACCAGGTTGCCGCCCCACATCAGCGGGGCCCGGTTGATCACCCACAGCGACATGAGGGTGCGCTGCTCGTCCGCGCTGAGGTTCGAGTAGCGCGGCGAGCCGACCGGGCCGTACTTCGACAGCCGGCCGATCGGGATCATGTCCGGATCGGGCCAGGCCCCCGTCCTGCGGTACGGCGTCCAGTTGCGCAACTGGTCGAACAGCGCGTCCACCGACGACCAGTTGTCCCACAGGTCGTTGACGATCCGCCACATGTGCGCGTTGCTCTGCACGTGCGGGCCGGCGGACAGTGGCGTCGCCCCCGGCGACAGGCTCAGCACCATCGGCCGGCCGCTGCGCCCGATCGCCGTCCGGTAGCCCTCGACCTCCGCCTGCCGGTACGTCGGCGCGGCGATGTCGTCGATCTTCACGAAGTCGACGCCCCACGCGGCCAGCAACTGGAACACCGAATCGAGGTACGCCTGGGCGCAGGGGTTGGCCATGTCCAGCCCCCACATCAGGTTGAGCCAGGCCGCGCTGTTGCCGGCGTCGATCTGGTTGGCCCGGCACGAGGTGCCCAGGATCGGCACGTTGTCGGCGACCGCCTGCCGGGGGATGCCCCGCATCAGGTGGACGCCGAACTTCAGCCCCTGGGCGTGCACGTGGTCGGCCAGCGGTTTGAACCCGTTGTCGCCGGCCGCCGACGGGAACCGGGTGGTGTCGGGCAGCAGCCGCCCGTTGGCGTCCATCCGCAGCCGGGGTTGCAGGTTGGCGTCCTGGTTGGGGCTGCCGTTGTGCTGCCCGGGGAAGTACCAGGCCCAGTCGACGACGATGTACTGCCAGCCGTACTGGCGCAGGTTCGCGCCCATGTAGTCGGCGTTGGCCCGGACGTCGGCCTCGGTGACGCTCCAGTTGAACGAGTCGTAGCTGTTCCACCCCATCGGCGGGGTGTCGGCCACGCCGTTGTCCCACGCCTGCGCCGGCCCGGGCCCGGTCGCGCCGACCAGGCCCGTCACGAGCAGGAGGGTGGTGGCGAGCAGGACGGCCACCCGTCGGGTCGCCGGACGGACGACACGGTGCTGCATCGGACCTCCTCGACCATCGGGTCAGCGGTAGCCGGCGGCGGTGATGTTGGCCTGCACCGCGTTCTCGGTGGCGTCGGACGGGTAGCCGGCGACCATCGCCCCCTCGTAGAAGGTGCCGACGCTCTGGTTGGTGTTGTCGATGCAGCAGTCCCCGCCGCTGCCCAGGATGATCGCGCCCTGCTTGCGCATCGGGCTGTACCCGCGCGGCAGCGCGCCGTCGTAGAGGGTGTAGAGGCTGCCGGACTGGGCGTTGCTGCCCTTGATGGCGAACCGGGAGGTGCCGTTGTTCTTCAGGGTGGCGGTGACGAACTTGCTGGTGAAGGCCCGCTGGTTGGAGTTCCACGAGCTGCTGCCGCCGGGGTAGAGGCCGTACTCCAGGTCGGCCTGCACCCACGGGCCGGAGCCGGAGCAGCCGCCGAACCAGCAACTGGTGCCGAAGTAGATCGCGTCCATCGCACCCGCGCCGTCGGCCCGCCTGGTGGTCTCGCTGTTGCCGTAGTCGAAACAGCAGCCGCTGTTGACGTGGGTGCCACTGGTGACCATGTACATGCCCTCGGGCGCGGCACCGGTCGGCACCCCGGTCAGGTGCCCGTCACGCCAGTAGCTGCTCTTGCCGGGGATGTAGAGCGAGTAGACCTTGTCCCCGCCGACCGTCACCGACTCCTTGTTCGCGACCGCCGGCTGCACGGCGCCACCGACGCCGCCGGCACCCTGGTAACCGAGGTTGTTGCCGCGCCCGGACTGGTCGAAGATGATCGTGATGACGCAGGTGGTGTTCGCGCAGAAGCTGTCCTGGCTGGCGGCGTTGGCCCGCCCGCCCGGCGACAGCACCCCGATGTTGCGGGTGGTGTTGTCCGAGGACCGGCGCACCTGGTAGAGCGAGCCGTTGTAGGCAGCGTAGAGCGCCCGGGTGGTGCTGTGCGCCGCGATGCAGGCGGTGCCGCCGGCGGCGTAGATGTCACACGGTTGGCTGGTGGCGGGCGGCGGGGTGGTCGGTGGCGGGGTGGTGGGCGGCGGCGTCGTCGGCGGGGGCGTGGTCGGCGGGGGTCCGGTGGTCGGGTTCACCCCGCCGGTGCAGGTGGTGCCGTTGAGACTGAACGCGGTGGGGGCGGGGTTGCTGCCGGTCCACGCCCCGTTGAAGCCGAAGCTGGCACTGCCGTTGGTGGGGATCGCGCCGTTGTAGCTGGCGTTGGTGACGGTGACCTGGGCGCCGGCCTGGGTGTAACTGCCGTTCCAGAGCTGCGTGATCGTCTGCCCGGCGGCGTAGCTCCAGGTCAGCCGCCACCCGTCCACCGGGTCGCCGAGGTTGGTGATGGTGACGTTCGCGCCGAAGCCACCCTGCCACGACGAGCTGACGGTGTAGTTCACCTGGCAGCCGGCGGCGGCGGCCGAGGCCGAGGTCTGGGTGGCGGCGGCGGTGACGAGCAGGAGCGCGGTGGCGGTGGCGGCGACCAGCGCCGGCCGTCGGCGGAGGAATCGGTTTTCTCGCACGGGATCTCCTGGTGGTGGACGGATGGTGCGGTACGCCCCGGCGGCCGGGTCACCCTCCGCTGCCGCGCGGGGACGACGACGGGGTGACCCGGCCGTGGCGGGTCAGGCGGTCACGCAGGTCGCACCGTTGAGGGTGAACGTCGCGGGGGCGGCGGCGTTGCCGGTGTGGGTGGCCTGGAAGCCGATCGTCGTCGACGCCCCCGGGGCCAACGTGCCGTTGTAGCTGACGTTGGTGGCGGTGACCTGGCCGCTGCTCGGTGCGTAGCTGGCGTTCCAGCCGCCGGTGATGACCTGCCCGGCGGGCAGGGTGAACCCCAGGGACCAGCCGGTGAGCGTGGTGCTCCCGGTGTTGGTGATGGTGATGCTCGCGGTCAGCCCGTTGTTCCACGCGCTGATCGTGTCGCTGACCCGGCAGGCCCCCGACTGCGGCGACGACGTCGGCGTGGGCGTCGGCGTGGTGGTCGGGGTGACCGTCGGGGTCGGCGTGGGTGTGGCCGTCGGCGTCGGGGTCGGGGTGGGCGTCGGGGTGGCCGTCGGCGTGGGGGTCACGGTGGGTGTGGGCGTCGGTGCGGTGCCGTCCAGGCCGAGGAAGGTGATGGCGTACCCGAGCTGGCCGGCCATCGGCAGTTGGTGACCCACCCCGGCGATGCTGATCCCCTCGACCGGGGACTGCGGGCCCGTCCCGCCGTACCGGGTGCGGGTCCAGGACGACTGCGGGCGGTCGGTGGCGGTGGGCGTGGTGCTCAACCCGTGCAGGTTGGTCCACTGCTTGATCTCTTCACCGAAGTTGGGGTACGCCAGGGTGGTGTCCGTGACGCCGTGCCACAGCTGCATCCGGGGATAGCGGCCGGTGTACCCGGGGTACATCGCGCGGGCCTGGTCGCCCCACTGCTGCGCCGTCTTGATCACAGTGCCACCGGAGCACCTGCTGTTCCACAGTGACCCGTCGGTGGTGGCGAAGCAGCCGGCCGGCACCCCGGAGAACGCCGACGCGGCGGAGAAGACGTCGGGGTACTGCGCGGCGAGCACGTTGGTCATCATCGCGCCGGAGGAGAAACCGGAGACCACGATCCGCGCCGGGTCGACGGCGTAGCGCTGGCGGGCGTACGCGACCATGGACATGATCCCGGTCGAGTCGCCGCCGCCGTTGCGGGTGAGCGCGGCGGGGGTGGAGACGTCGAAGCAGTTTCCGCTGCGGGTCGCCTCGGGCACCACGATGAGGTAGCCGTAGCGGTCGGCGGCGGTCACGTAGTCGTGCCCGTTGCCGTTGAAGATCCCGCTGGCCGAGCCGCCGCAGTAGTGCACCAGGAGCAGCAGCGCCGGTCGGGCCGCCAGGGTGTTCGGGGCGTACATGTACATGTTGAGGTTGGTGGGATTGTTGCCGAATCCCGTCACTCTGGTCAGGGTCGCCGCGCTCGCGGGCTGTGCGGTCACCAGGACGGTGGCTGCCGCGAGACCGAGGACGACGGCTGCCAGCGCTGCGCGCAGACTGCCCTTCATCGATGGCCTTTCTTCCAGGGTGGGAGCGCCGCGCCGGAGGTGTGCGGTACGGGCGTCACGCCGCCGTCGGCCGGACCCGGGATCGGAAGGAAGGTCACCGGGCGGTCCGAGGTCGTTCCCGAGAATTGACGATTGTCGTTACGTTAACGTTAACAGTGACCGCTGTCCATAGCTGGTGGGCGCGGTGCGGCGTCGGCCCGGTCGGGGCCGGAGGTGGCGGCGGTGACGACGGCGGCGCGGCCGACCGGTCACCCGGGTGGGGCGACGCTGTCCCGGGTGATCAGGGTGGGGGAGACGGTGCGCCGCAACCGATGGTCGACGCCCGCGTCGATCTGCGCGAGCAGCAGGTCGAGGCTGGCCTCCGCCACGGTGTCGAAGTCCGGCCGGACGGTGGTCAACGGCGGGATGAAGTATGCAGCGTCCGGCACGTCGTCGAAGCCGACCACGCTGACCTGCTCCGGCACCCGCCGGCCATGTTCGTGCAGCGCGTGCAGCACGCCCAGTGCGAGGTCGTCGTTGGCCGTGAAGATCGCGGTCACCTCCGGGGTCCGGGCCAGCATCTGCCCGCAGCGGTATCCCGAGGCGGCGGACCAGTCGGCCTGGAGCACCGGCGGGATCTCCGCGCCCGCCGCCTGCAGGGTCTCCCGCCACCCCACGATCCGCCCGGCACTGTCGAACCAGTCCGCCGGGCCCGACACGTGCCAGACCGTGCGGTGGCCCGCGTCGAGCAGGTGCCTGGTGGCCAGCCGGCCCCCCTCCACCTGGTCGATGGTGACCAGCGGCACCGGTCGCCGGGGATCACCGTCCACGGTGACCAGCGGAATGTCGGTGGGCAGGCACTCCAGCGCCTCACCGGCCGACTCGACCGGCGCGATCACCACGATCCCGGCGACCCGGTGGGCGAGGTGCCGCTCGACGACGGCGGTGATGGAGGTGCGGTCCAGGTTGCGCACGCTGCCCACACTGACCGCGAATCCCGCCTCGGCCGCGGCGAGTTCGAACGCGGACAGCAGGGAGGCCGGGCCGTAGAGTGTGGTGTTGAGCGCCACCACACCGAGCACCTGGGACCGCCCGGTGACCAGGGTGCGGGCCGCCCGGTTCGGCCGGTAGCCGAGTTCGCTGATCGCGGCCTGGACCCGCAGGCGGGTCTGTTCCCGTACGTGTGGATGGCCGTTGAGGACCCGCGACACGGTCTGGTGGGACACTCCGGCGAGGCGGGCCACGTCTCTCATCGCTGGAGCGCGCACAGTCATCCCACACCTCTCGGTCCGCCCCGCAGCCCGTTGCCGGCGCAGCGGCCCGGCCCGGCGTCCGGGCAGGGACGACGGACACGAGGCATGGGCGCACACGCCGTGGACAACGCTGGATCAGCGAGAGTCTACGCGGCGTGTCGCCCAGGAGGGGTCGGTGACGCGGCCGAGTGTCGTCCGCGTGCCGTGATATTCGTCATCACGGAACGCGGGCGGCGGGCGAACTGGCGGTGACGGCTGGCCTGGTCCCTCCCTGGGTCCTCGCGGGTGCCCGGCCCGCGTCGCGCCGGGCCGGGCGACCTGTGGTGCTGCGTGTCCTCGACAGGCGTGCCGGGGGCGCGTCGACGGTGCGCCACAGGTGGGGAAACCGCGCCCCGCCGACCTGCCGTATCGATCGGATCGGATGCTACTCGAAACCGTTCGGTAACGACAAGGACAGGTTTCTGCGATCCGCCCACGTCACCGGGCCGGCTCAGTTGCCGTACGCGACGGCGGTGCTGTCCCGCACCACGAGCGTGGTCGCCAACTCCACCCGGGTCTGGGCGAGGCGCTCGTTGGCGGCCAGGGTCAGCACCATCCGGGCCGCGGCGGCGCCCATCTCGGTCAACGGCTGCCGCACCGAGGTCATCGGCGGCCCGCAGAACATGGTGTACGGGATGTCGTCGAAGCCCACCACGCTGAGGTCCCGGGGAATCCGTCGGCCGGCCAGCCGGGCCGCCTCGTAGACCCCGAGCGCCTGCAGGTCGTTGCCGCACACGATCGCGGTCGGCGCCGGGTCCTGCCGGAGCAGTTCCTGGCCGTGGTTGAGGCCGTCCTCGAAGGAGAACCAGTGGCCGTGGCGCAGCCAACGCGCGGGTAGTCCGACGCCGGCCGCCTCCAGGGCCGCCCGCGCGCCGTCCAGCCGGGCCTTGGCGCAGAGCCGTTCGGTCGGTCCGGAGATCACCCCGATCCGGCGGTGGCCGAGGTCGAGCAGGTGCCGGGCGGCCTCGAAGCCACCGCTCCAGTTGGTCGAGGTCACCGACGGGACGGCGTGCAGCGGCGGCTCTCCGGTGGGGTCGAGGACCACCAGCGGGATCGCGCTCGCCGCGAGCAGGGCGTGTTGTTCGGAGGTGAAGCCGAGGTGGACCGCGATCACCCCGGTCGGGCGGCGGGACAGCAGGTCACGGGCCCAGAACCGGCCCTCCGAGACCTGCCGGCGGGCGTCGGTGAAGCCGACGGCGAACCGGTGCGCCCCGGCCACCTGCTGCACGCCCTGCATGATGGTCACCGCCAGGTTGCTCTGCATGCCGTAGAAGACCACCTCAATGCTGGCGTGCGGGGTGCCCAGTTCCGGGCGGCGGTAGCCGTGCTCGCGCAACAGCGCCTCCACCCGGGCGCGGGTCTCCGCCGCGACCCCCGAGCGGCCGTTGAGGACCTTCGACACGGTGGGTGCCGACACGTCCGCCAGCTGGGCGATGGTGGTCAGCGTGGGTTCGCCCCGTCGGCGGCTGCGCCGCTGCGGCCCGGTCGCCCGACCTGTCACCGTGGTGGGGACGGGTACCGGGGCGTCGCGGGTGGGGTCGACGGGGACGGGCCGGGCGTCGCCGGCCGGGGTGGGCGGTGCCGGCGGACGCTCGTGTTGCCGCCGTACGGTGTCGAGCAGTCGACTGCGGACGGATTCGGCCTGCCGCGCGGCGGTCGGTCCGGCGGGCACCGTCTCGGTGAGGTGGCGTCGCCGCCCGGACACCGGATCGATGCCGGCGTACACCCGCACCCGCAGGGAGCCGCTGGGTAGCTCCTCGATCTCACCGCGGGCCCGTCGACCAGGTCTGGAGCCAAATGGCATGGAGCCATCGTATTCGATGTCAGGCGCGTCGATGGCTCCATGATGGCTCCATGACCACGGATGCCGCCGCAGTCTCCGTCCCGGCGGCGGAGCGGTAGGCCATGGATCGATCCATGGAAGCAGTTGAATACCTCGAAACGCTTCCGTAACATGAGGGGCCATTGTTAGCGCTCACACCGGGTGGTCGAGCGGACGGATTCCCGCGTCCCGCGCAGGCTCCGGCCGGGGCGGCGCCACTGATTGGAGACCTCGTGAAGCGATTCGTGCGGGCCCGGAACTGGGGGCGGGCGGCAGCGGCCGGCCTGCTCCTGGCGGGCGTCCTGGTGGGCGTACGCGCCCCGATGGCGCAGGCGTTGGACAATGGGGTGGCGCGGACGCCGCCGATGGGCTGGAACAGCTGGAACACCTTCGGCTGCAACATCAACGAAACCCTGATCCGGCAGATGACCGACGCCATGGTCAACACCGGCATGAAAGACGCCGGCTACCAATACGTCGTCGTCGACGACTGCTGGATGAACCCCAACCGCGACTCCGCCGGCAACCTCCAAGGCGACCCCACCCGCTTCCCCTCCGGCATGAAAGCCCTCGGCGACTACATCCACGCCCGCGGC
>NZ_JAFEUO010000012.1:0-77737 GCF_016900955.1 Micromonospora humidisoli | reverse complement strand
CGCGCCTTCTCCTCGTCCCGCCGCGCCCCACCGAACAACGCGTCGAACCGGTGCTTCTCCACCGCGTCCAACAACACCGGCGTCTGGATCCGGTTGCGCATCCCGTCACCCGACTCACGGACCGTCCCGGCGGCCAGGGCGTCGGGCACGCTCGCCACCACCAGGTGCAGCCCCAGTTCGGCGACCCGCTGGTCGCGGTAGTCGAGCACCTCGGGGAAGTTGTGCCCGGTGTCCACGTGCATCACCGGGAACGGGATGTTGGCCGGGGCGAACGCCTTCTGCGCCAGCCGCAACATCACGATCGAGTCCTTGCCACCGGAGAAGAGCAGCACCGGCCGCTCCATCTCGGCGACCACCTCACGCATCACGAAGATGCTCTCCGCCTCCAACTCGTCGAGGTGGGAGACCTGGTAGAAGCGGCCGGGGGCGGTCATGCCACGGGCTCGATCGGCGCGGATCCGTACATGGATTCCAGACCTTTCCGGTCGGACAAATCAAAAACAGCGCTCAGGCTACCCGGAATGCCTCTGCAGCGCTGCAAGCAACCGGCTGGCGAGATCCTTGCGGCAGACCAGCAGGTCCGGCAGGCGCGGATCCGCCTCGTTGTATCTCAGCGCAGAACCGTCGATTCGGGAAGCGTGCAGCCCGGTGGCCGTCGCCACAGCGATCGGGGCCGCCGAGTCCCACTCGTACTGGCCGCCCGCGTGGATGTAGGCGTCCACGTCACCGGTCACCACCGCCGCGATCTTCGCCCCCGCCGAACCCATCGGCACCAACTGCGCGCCCACGTCCTCGGCCAGGGCGGTCAGGAACGCCGGCGGCCGGCTCCGGCTCGCCGCCAACCGCAGCGTACGGTCGCCCGAGGTCGCCGCCTCCACCGTCATCGGCGGGTACGCCGGCGGATAGTCGGTACCCAGCACCCGGTGCTGGGCCGGCAACCCCACCGCCCCCGCCACCAGCCCGTGCGGCGTCGGCGCGTTGCGCGCCCAGAGCGCCACGTGCACCGCCCAGTCGGCGCGGCCCTCCTCGGAGAACTCCCGGGTGCCGTCCAACGGGTCGATGATCCACACCCGCTCGGCGGTCAACCGGGACACCCCGCCCGCGGTGCCCACCAGCCGCGACCCCTCGTCCTCCTCGGAGAGGACGGCGTCACCGGGTCGCCACTTCGCCAGCTCGCTGCGGATCAGGTCGTGCGAGACCTTGTCCCCGGCCGACTTCAACGCCGCCGCGTCCGCGAACCCCATCTCGGCCCGCAGCTCCAGCAGGGCCTGCCCGGCCCGGTCCGCCAACCAGCGGGCGAACGCGCCGTCGATCATCGGAGGACTGCCCACGAACTCGCTCCCGTCGCCTACCACGGCCCGCGCGGGGTCGCGCCACGCCAGAACGCGCAGACTACCGCCCACCCGGGCAGGCCACGAGTACGCCCCCGCGACTCAGACCCCGTGGTAAGCGTTCTGGGTCGGCTCGACCCCCTTGGTGACCACCGACTCCACCACGTCAGCGGCCCGGTCGACCAGGAACTCCAGCTCCTTGCGCTCCGCGGCACCGAAATCCGACAGCACGAAATCCGCCGGGTCCTGCCGCCCCGGCGGCCTGCCGATGCCGAACCGCACCCGCACGTAGTCCTTCGTCCCCAGCGACTTCGACATCGACCGCAGGCCGTTGTGCCCGCCCTCACCGCCGCCCAGCTTGACCCGCAGCTGCCCGTAGGGGATGTCCAGTTCGTCGTGCACCGCGATCACCCGGTCGGCCGGGATCTTGTGGAACTGGGCCAGCGCGGCCACCGGCCCACCCGACAGGTTCATGTACGTCTGCGGCTTGAGCAGCACCAGCTTCGGCCCACCGAAACCGATCCGCCCCTCGGCGACGTCCGCCACCACCCGCTTGTACCGCCCGAACCGCCCACCCAGCCGTACGGCGAGCAACTCGGCGACCATGAAACCGACGTTGTGCCGGTTCCCGGCGTACTCCCGACCTGGATTGCCCAGGCCGACCACCAGCCACGGCCCCGTCTCGTCCGTCACGTCACGTCCCTCCCGCTCGCCGTCTGCGCGCCGACCGTGCCCCGATACGCCGGCAGGCGCCCCCGCGACGGGAGCGCCTGCCGTGAACGATGCGACCGGTCAGGCCTCGGTCTTCGCCTCGGTGCTCTGCTCGCCCTCGGCGGCCGGAGCCTCGGCGCCCTCGGCGGTCTCCGCACCCTCGGCGGCCTCGGCGGCTTCCTCGGCCTCCGTCGCCGGGGTCTCGACCTCAGGCAGGGTGGCCTCCAGCTGCTCGGCGGTCGGGGCGGCGGTCACCGAGGCGACCGTCTGCTCCGCGTCGGCGACAAGCTCCACACCCGCAGGCAGCTCGACGTCGGCGGCGGTGACCTGACTGCCGGCCTCCAGACCCTCGATCGACGCCTCCAGGTGGTCCGGCACCTTGGTGGCGTCGGCGGTCACCGAGAGGGTGTCGTGGTCGTGCACGATCAGGGTGTCCCGCGCGGCCTCACCGGTCAGCTGCACCGGAACCTCGACGGTGACCTTCTCGCCCCGACGGACCAGCAGCAGGTCCACGTGCTCGAAGCTGTCCCGGATCGGGTCACGCTGGATCGCCTTCGGCAGCGCCAGCACCTGGGTGCCGTCGCTGACCTCGATCGCGAAGAGCTGGTTGGCGCCGCCCTTACGGATCGCGGCGGCGAACTCCCGCGCCGGGAGCGCGATGTGCTTGGGCTTCTCGCCGTGACCGTACAGCACGGCGGGCACCTTGCCGGCCCGACGGGTACGACGGGCACCACCCTTGCCGAACTCCGTACGGGGCTCGGCGCTGATCTTTACCTCGGACACGGGGAAACTCCTGATGCTAACGCTACGGCGGCTTGTCGTCTGGCGGTGCTGGGGCGAGGGGCTCGCTTGGGGCTCATGCGTCATGAACGACTGCCCGGAGCACCGCGTCGATGACGGTGCCTCCGTGCGGCGCTCGATCAGCGGCCCGCCGGGCACCCTCGCCGTGGCAACCGCACCAGTCTACCCGAGGTCTTTCCGCGCCTTCCGGCAGTCCCCCGGGTCCGCGCGTCAGCTCAGGCCACCGAAGAGGGTGGTCACCGACCCGTCGTCGAAGACCTCCCGGATCGCCCGCGCCAGCAACGGCGCGATCGACAGCACGGTGAGCTTGTCCAACTGCTTGTCCGGCGGCAGCGGCAGCGTGTTCGTCACCACCACCTCGGTGATCGGGCTGTTCTTCAGCCGCTCGGTCGCCGGGTCGGACAGCAGGGCGTGGGTGGAGGCCACCACGATCTCCGCCGCACCTGACTCCTTGAGGATGTCCGCCGCCTTGGTGATCGTCCCACCGGTGTCGATCATGTCGTCGACGATCAGGCACACCCGGCCCTCGACCTCACCGACCACCCGGTTCGCCACCACCTGGTTCGGCTTCAACGGGTCCCGGGTCTTGTGGATGAACGCCAGCGGGCAGCCACCCAGGCGGTCGGTCCACCGCTCCGCCACCCGTACCCGGCCCGAGTCCGGCGCCACCACCGTCATCGGCCGGCCGGCGAACTTGTGCTCCACGTACTCGGCGAGGATGTCCATCGCGAACAGGTGGTCCACCGGGCCGTCGAAGAAACCCTGGATCTGCGCGGTGTGCAGGTCGACGGTGAGGATCCGGTTCGCCCCGGCCGTCTTGAGCAGATCGGCCACCAGCCGCGCCGAGATCGGCTCCCGACCGCGGTGCTTCTTGTCCTGCCGGGAGTACGGGTAGAACGGCAGGACCACGGTGATCCGCTTCGCCGAACCCCGCTTCAACGCGTCGATCATGATCAGGGTCTCCATGACCCAGGTGTTGACCCCGTGCGTGACGGACTGCACCACGAAGGCGTCCGAACCACGCACCGAGTCCCGGAACCGTACGAAGATCTCACCGTTGGCGAACTCGTACGCGTCGGAAGGGGTCGGCGCCACGCCGAGCACCTCACCGATCTCCTTGGCCAACTCCGGAAAGCCACGTCCGGAAAAGAGCATCAGGCTCTTGCGGTTTTCGGCGACGATGCTGCCCATGGGCCCGTCTGCTCCCGTTGGTCGGTGGTGCCCGGCTGCGGTGGGCCGGGGCTACTCGGTTGCAGTATGCCCCGACCTCGGCGACCCTCACACCGTCTCGGCACCCCCGTGGATTGCCTCACCTTCACTTGCCGACACCGGCCCACCCGACGCATCCTCACCGGCCGTCCGGGCCTGCTCGGCGGCCCGCGCGGAGACCGTGCCCGGCCGGTTACGCAACACCCACCCCTCGATGTTGCGCTGTGGCGCCCGGGTCACCCCCAACGCCCCCGGCGGCACGTCCTGACTCAACGCGCTGCCCGCCGCCACGTACGCCCCCGCGCCCACCTCGACCGGCGCGATCAGGTTCGTGTCACAGCCGACGAACGCACCGTCACCCACCACCGTGCGGTGCTTGTTCACCCCGTCGTAGTTCACGAAGATCGTCGCCGCGCCGATGTTCGCCTTCGCCCCGATCGTCGCGTCCCCCACGTACGACAGGTGCGGCACCTTCGCGCCCGGCCCGACCTCGGAGTTCTTGACCTCGACGAACGTGCCCACCTTCGCCTTCTCGGCCAGCCGCGCCGCCGGCCGCAGGTAGGCGTACGGGCCGACGCTCGCCCCCGCGCCCACCTCGGCACCGGTGGCGTGGCTGCGCAGCACGGTCGCCGCCGGCCCCACCACCGTGTCGATCAGCGTGACGTCCGGCCCGACCACCGCCTCGGCCCCCACCACCGTCGTGCCGCGCAGCTGGGTGTTCTGGTCGAGCACCGCGTCCCGCTCGACGGTGACGGTCACGTCGATCCAGGTGGTCGCCGGGTCGAGGATCGTCACCCCGGTCCGCATCCACGCCTCGTTGACCCGGTCGCGCAACAGCCGACGCAGCCCGGCCAGCTCCACCCGGTCGTTGCAGCCCAACGTCTCGACATGGTCGGCGGCCACGTGCACACCCACCGGCTCGCCGGCCGAGACGAGCAGCCCGAAGACGTCGGTGAGGTACTCCTCGCCCTGGTCGTTGTCGGTGGAGAGCTTGCCCAGCGCGGCCCGCAGCCGGGCCACGTCGAAGGCGTAGATGCCGGCGTTGATCTCCCGCAGCGCCCGCTGGGCGGGGGTCGCGTCACGCTCCTCGACGATCTGCTCCAGCCGGCCGGCAGCGTCCCTGACGATCCGGCCCAGCCCGGTCGGGTCGGGCACCTCGGCGGCGAGCACCGTGGCCGCCGCGCCCTCACCCTCGTGCGCCGCGACCAGCGCATCCACCGTCCCGGTACGCAGCAGCGGCACGTCCCCGTTGATCACCACGACGGTGCCGGCGGCCTCCGGCACCGCGTCCAACGCGATCCGTACGGCGTGCCCGGTGCCGAGCTGCTCGGCCTGGAGCACGGCGGTGGCCTCCGGGGCGACCTCGGCCAGGTGGGCGCGGACCTGCTCGGCCCCGTGCCCGACCACCACGACGGTCCGGTCCGCGCGCAGCGGCCCGGCCGCGGCCAGCACGTGACCGAGCAGCGTCCGGCCGAGCAGTGGGTGCAGCACCTTGGGCAGCGCCGACTTCATCCGCTTGCCCTCCCCGGCGGCGAGCACGACGACGGTACGGCGGTGGGGCTGGGACACGGGTGGGCTCCCGTCGGGGAAGGCGAACAGTCTCGCCGCCATGCTAACCAGACTGTGGGGACACTTCGCCCCTTACCCCGATCAGGGAGGATGTGACGGACGGCTCGGCCGCCAGGGTTCGAACCTGAAACACGGGTACCAAAGACCCGGGTGTTGCCAATTACACCACGGCCGAATGTGACGCAAGACAGCTTAGCGCCTCCCCCGGGCGACCCCCACCCCTATGTGATCTCTCCGGTGAGTGCCGCGACGACACCCTCGATCTTCCAGTACAACTCCCGGCTTCTCGGCACGTCCACTACCAGGCAGCCGTGGTAGCTCTCGCCGGTGTTGTGCCGCGTCGTCGGCTGGTGGCGCTTGATGCTGGGCCGCCGGAACCGGTCCGGTGGCAGATCCAGGGTTTCGGCCCACCAGCGCTGCGCCGCCGCCGCATCGGCCGACTCGTGAATGCTCACCCGGTAGGTGGGCACGTCCCGTTCGACCCCGCAGGCGGCGAGGAAGCGCAGGAACAGCCGGAGCAGCCCGGCATCGGTGTTGACGAACTGCACATGATCGTGACGTCGCCAGGGCTTGGACTTGGTGCCCTCGCACCAGTAGAGGGCCGCGCCGAGCAGCAGCACCTCGCGGTCGGCGAGTCGCCCCACCATCTCCCGCATCCGGCTGTGCACCTCGGCCTGCGCGGCGTCACGTGTCGCGCGGTGCGTCGCCCACCGGTCGTCGTTCATCGCCCTGGCCCGCGCCCGTCGTCGCGCCGCGACCTCCTCGTCCGGGTCGAGGGGGAGGTGGCGTACCCAGAGATAGGCGGTGGACTTCGCGACGCCCAACCGGGCCGCGATGTCGCCGACCGAGCAGCCCTCGCCGCGCAGTGCCACCGCCGCCGCGCGCAGCTCGTCGCGGGCGGCGGGTCGTCGGGTGCGGGCCGGGGGCACACCGGTACGCAGCCGGCGCACCTCGGCACCCGTCGGATCGGTCATGACCGGCAGGTTAAGACAAACGTATGACACTGAACTCATTCATGTACGCCACTGTTCACTCCACTGTGGCCGGCCCGTAAGTTACGGTGACGTAGGCGTATCCGATCGCTGCGAGGTGCCATGTCGACCACCCTGCGGGACGCCGGTGCCGCCGGCCCGAAGCCGCTCACCCAGGGTCCCCAGTCGCGGGGCATCCTGATCGCCCTCTGGATCTTCGTGGTGGTGCCGTTCCTGGCGCTGCTGGCCGCCGTGCCGGTGGCCTGGGGCGGCTGGCTGCACGCGACCGACGTGTTCGTCGCGGCCCTCTGGTACGTGGTGTCGGGGCTGGGCATCACCGTCGGCTACCACAGGTACTTCACCCACGGCGCGTTCAGGGCCCGCCGCCCGGTCCGGGTGGCCCTGGCGGTCGCCGGGTCGTTCGCGGTGCAGGGCGAGATCATCCAGTGGGTGGCCGACCACCGGCGGCACCACGCCTTCGCCGACCTCGACGGCGACCCGCACTCCCCCTGGCGGTACGGCGAGAGCGTGCGGGGCCTGGCCAGGGGGCTGTTCCACGCGCACCTGGGGTGGTTGCTCGGCCGGGAACTGTCCAACCGGGAGCGGTTCGCACCGGATCTGCTCGCCGACCCGGACACCCGCCGGGTGGACCGGCTCTCGCCGCTGCTGGTGGCCGGCTCGCTGCTCGGCCCGGCGCTGATGGGCGGTCTGCTGACCTGGTCGTGGGCCGGCGCGCTGAGCGCGTTCTTCTGGGGCGGGCTGGTCCGGATCGCCCTGTTGCACCACGTGACCTGGGCGATCAACTCGGTCTGCCACGTCTACGGTGAGCGTCCGTTCGCGATGCGGCCGGGCGACCGGGCGGCCAACTTCTGGCCGCTGGCCCTGCTGTCGTTCGGGGAGAGCTGGCACAACCTGCACCACGCCGAGCCGACCAGCGCCCGGCACGGGGTGCTGCGCGGGCAGTGGGACCCGTCGGCCCGGGTGATCTGGTTGCTGGAGCGGGCCGGCGCGGTGCACGACGTGCGGTGGCCGAAGCCGGAACGGGTGGCGGCCAAGCGGGTGCGGGAGACGCTGCCGCGCTGAACCCGGCGGTGCCCCGGGGCGTCACCTGGCAGGATGGCCGGGTGACCGAGACAGACGGGCACGACCGGAGCATTCCACGACAGGGCGTCACCGAGCGCCGGCGAGGTGACGAGATGGCGCAGCCCCCGGCTGGGGAGAACACCGGCACCCGACGGCCGGCGGCGGGCGCGAAGCCGGCGGCGCGGGTACGGATGTCGGCCGCGCAGCGGCGCGAGCAGTTGATCGCGATCGGCCGGCAGGTGTTCGCCGAGAAGGGCTTCGACGCGACCTCGATCGAGGAGGTGGCGGCGCGGGCCCGGGTCTCCAAGCCGGTGGTCTACGAGCACTTCGGCGGCAAGGAGGGCCTGTACGCGGTGGTCGTCGACCGGGAGGTGCGGGCCCTGCTGGACCGGATCGCCGCGGCGCTGACCGCCGGGCACCCGCGGGAGTTGCTGGAGCAGGCGGCGTTGGCGTTGCTGGGCTACATCGAGGAGGAGACCAGCGGGTTCCGGGTGCTGGTGCGGGAGTCTCCGTTGATGTCGGCGGCCGGCAACTTCAGCAGCGTGATGAACGACGTGGCGCACCAGGTGGAGCACATCCTGGGGGCCGAGTTCTCCAGCCGGGGTTACGACCCGAAGCTGGCCGAGCTGTACTCGCAGGCGCTGGTGGGGATGGTGGCGTTGACCGGGCGTTGGTGGTTGGAGGTCCGCCAGCCGGGCAAGGAGACGGTGGCGGCGCACCTGGTGAACCTGGCCTGGAACGGGTTGTCGCATCTGGAGGCGGGGCCGGGCCTGATCACCGAACGGCCGGGTGGCTGAGCGTCGGGTCAGCGGGCCGGATGGAGCCGGTCGGCGCGTTCCCGGGCGGCGTGCTCGTCGGTGCCGATCTTGTCGTACAGGCCGGTGGCGAGGAGCAGCAGGCCGAACAGCAGCGAGACGATCACCGTCGACATCGAGAAGTTGAGGATGTTGGCGCGGGTCTGGAGCACGCTCATCATCGCGATGCCGGTGACCATGAAGACCACCCCGGCGGTGAGGTTCATGACGTGCCCGAGGTTGCCGCGCCGGGACGCCCCGATGATCAGGACGACCCCGAAGACGACCGAGACCAGCGAGAACGCCAGGTTGGTACGCAGCCCCAGGGCCCAGTGGCTGCCCCTGGCGAACAGCGGCTCACCCCAGGTCTGCACGATGCCGAACACGCCGAAGACCAGGATGTAGAGGCCGACGAGGCCGGCGAAGACCCGGTACAGCGGGCGGGCCGGGTGGTTGACCGGAAAGTGCGCCATGGCCCCTCCTGCGCGGACGACGTGTCGGGACGATTGTCTCCCGTCGCGCCGTCCGGCGTCGGAGAAACGCCAGGTCACGCCGCCTCCCGGCCCGCGAGCGGGAGCGGTCAGAGCACCAGGCGGGCCTTCTGCCAGGCTTCCTTCTCGTCCTCGGTGCCGACCTTGCCGTACATGCCGACCATCAGCAGGACGAGGCTGAGGGTCATCAGCACGATCACCGTCAGGATGCTGAAGTTGACCACGTTGGCGTCGGTCTGGAGGAAGGCCAGGCCGGCGAGGCTGATCACCATCAGGGTGTAGGCCAGCCACTGGTTGATCGCCACGTCGAGGTTGCGGCCGATCACCGTGCCGACCAGGATGACCACCCCGAACAGCACGGACAGCAGCGAGAACCCGAGGTTGGTGCCCTGGCCGAGGACCTTGGTGTCGTCCTGGGCGAAGATGTCGTTGCCGGCGCTGGCGATGACGCCGAGCGCGCCGAAGACCACGAGGTAGAGACCGATGAGCCCGCCGATCGCCCGGTAGACCGGCCGCGCGGGGTGGTTGACGGGGGTGTGGGCCATGACTGTGTCTCCAACGCCGTTCGGGTGAGGGTCGCCGACGATTGTCCCGTACGGCGGGGTGTGACGCCGCACACGGGGTCGTCCCTGCTCTACAGGGGCGGGATCTCCTCGGCCAGGGTCAGCCAGGTCTCCTCGGTCCGTTCCCGTTCGGCGCGTACCTCCTTGAGCTGAGCGTCGAGGTCGGCGACCCGGGCGTAGTCGGTGGCGTGCGTGGCGAGCTGGTCGAGGAGGGTGGCCTCCTTCTGGTCGAGCTTGCCGATCTGCCGTTCCAACCGGGTCAGTTCCTTGCGGGCCTGCCGGGCGTCGGCGGCGGACATGCCGCCCGGGGCCGGGGCCTCGGGACTTTCGGCGGGGCCGGGCGTGGTGCGGGCCGGACCCGGGCCGGCGGCGCGGGCCAGGTACTCGTCGACACCGCCGGGTAGGTGCACCAGCCGGCCGTCGCCGAACATCCCGTACGCGGCGTCGGTGACCCGTTCGATCAGGTACCGGTCGTGGCTGGCCACGATGATCGTGCCGGGCCAGGAGTCGAGCAGGTCCTCCAGGGCGGCGAGGGTGTCGGTGTCCAGGTCGTTGGTGGGCTCGTCGAAGAGCAGCACGTTGGGTTCCCCGGCGAGCAGCCGGAGCATCTGCAGGCGACGGCGTTCCCCACCGGAGAGGTCACCGACCGGGGTCCAGAGCCGCCGGTCGTCGAAGCCGAACACCTCGGCGAGCTGGGCGGCGGAGATCTCCCGGTCGCCGAGCTGCACCCGGCGGGCGACCTCCTCGACGGCCTCCAGGACGCGCAGGTGGCCGGGGAGTTCGGCGAGTTCCTGGGAGAGGAACGCCGGCTTGACGGTGGACCCGGTGTGGAACCGGCCGCCGTCGGCGCGGGTGATGCCGGCGAGCAGCCGCAGCAGGGTGGTCTTGCCGGCCCCGTTGCGCCCGAGGATCGCGATCCGGTCGCCGGGGCCGACCTGCCAGGTGGTGTCGTGCAGGATCTCCTTGGGGCCGGCGTGCAACCGGACGTGCTCCAGGTCGTACACCTGCTTGCCGAGCCGGGCGGTCGCCATCCGCTGCAGCGACATGGTGTCGCGCGGCGGCGGCACGTCGTCGATCAGCGCGTTGGCCGCGTCGATGCGGAACTTCGGCTTGGAGGTGCGGGCGGGCGGGCCACGCCGCAGCCAGGCGATCTCCTTGCGGAGCAGGTTCTGCCGGCGGGCCTCGGTGGCGGCGGCGACCCGTTCCCGTTCGGCGCGGGCCAGCGTCCAGGCGGCGAAGCCGCCCTCGTAGGCCCGGACGGTCTGGTCGGCGACCTCCCAGGTGGTGGTGCAGACCGCGTCGAGGAACCACCTGTCGTGGGTGACCACGACGAGTGCGCCCCGGCGGCCGACGAGGTGCCGGGCGAGCCAGTCGACGCCGCCGACGTCGAGGTGGTTGGTGGGCTCGTCGAGGATGAGCAGGTCGGATTCGCGGACCAGCAGGGCGGCCAGGGCCACCCGGCGGCGCTCGCCCCCGGACATCGGGCCGACCGGCTGGTCGAGGCCGAGGTGGGGCATGCCGAGGCCGTCGAGGATGGCCCGGACCCCGGCGTCGCCGGCCCACTCGTGTTCGGCGCCCATCCCCTCGGCGAGCCAGGCGGTGCCGAGCACCACGTCCCGGACGGTGGCCTCGGGGGTCAGGGTGAGGGCCTGCGGCAGCCAGAGCACCCGCAGGTCGCGGCGGTGGGTGACCCGGCCGTCGTCGGGGTCCTCCTGCTTGGTGAGCATCCGCAGCAGGGTGGACTTGCCGGCGCCGTTGAGGCCGACCACGCCGATCCGGTCGGCGTCGTCGAGGCCGAGCGAGACGTCGGTGAGCAGCGGCCCGGCGGCGCCGTACCCCTTGGACACCCGGTCCAGGTTGACGATGTTGGCCACGGTCCCACCTTTCATGATCAAGGCGTCCCGGTGCCGGCGGGCACCTCGGGACGCCTGGGGCAAGGGTACGCGGACACCCGCGCCGCCCCACCCGCCCGTGCCGGAGCCGGGGCCGGGCCGCCTCGAACAGCAGGTCGGGGCAGGTTGATCACCTCATCGGGGCTGACGGTGCGGGTTCCCGGTCGCCGGACACCGCAACACCGGCCCACGGGAGTCGATCTCGACCCCCGGGGAAGGCTCAGCCGACGCGGGCGCCGGGCACCGGGCCGTGGGCGACCCGGGTCTCCCGGCACACCTCGGCGGCCTGCACCTCGGTGGCGATCCGCTGCGCGTCGGCGGCGTCACGGGCGAGGAAGACACAGGTCGGGCCGGAGCCGGAGACGATGCCGGCGAGCGCCCCGGCCGCCTCCCCCGCCTTCAACGTGTCGGCCAGGGCCGGACGCATCGACAGGGCGGCGTCCTGCAGGTCGTTGCCGAGGCAGCCGGCGAGCACCCGGGGGTCGCGTTGGCGCAGCGCGCCGAGCAGGCCGTCGGTGCTGCCCAGCGGGGTGCCGGCGGTGCCGGCGGCACGCAGCCGGTCGAGTTCCCGGTAGGCGGCGGGGGTGGACAGGCCGCCGTCGGCGACGGCCACCACCCAGTGCCAGGAGGTGGGGCGGGCCAGCACCGGGCTGACCGCCTCGCCCCGGCCGGTGCCCAGCGCGGTGCCACCGTGGATCAGGAACGGCACGTCGGAGCCGAGGTCGGCGGCGATCCCGGCCAGTTCGTCGCGGGACAGCCCGGTGCCCCACAGGGCGTCGCAGGCGACCAGCGCGGCGGCGGCGTCGGCGCTGCCCCCGGCCAACCCGCCGGCGAGCGGGATCTGCTTGCGCAGGTGCAGCCGGGCGTGCGGCGGCACCCCGGCGTAGCCGGCGAGCGCGTGGGCGGCGCGGATGGCCAGGTTGGAGTCGTCCAGGGCCAGCTCGCCGGCACCCTCGCCCTCCATGGTGAGGGTGAGGGTGTCGCCCCGGCGGGCGGTCAACTCGTCGTAGATCGAGATCGCGTGGTAGACGGTGTTCAGCTCGTGGTAGCCGTCCCGGCGCAACGGGCCCACCCCGAGGTGCAGGTTGACCTTCGCGGGGACCCGGACCCGCACCGGGCCGCTGCTGCCCCGACGCTGGTCGTCATCGTCGTCCGGTCGCCAGGCCTCGGTCACCGGGGGACGTCCCACCGGCACGGGCGGATGTCGAACGGCATCTCCACGATCAGCTCCTCGGCGGCGTCGGCGGCCGGCGGCGTACCGGCCGGCAACCAGGTCGTACGCGCAGGTGCGGCGTGTCCCTCGGCGGGCACGCCGTCAGCCTACTGCGCGGTGGTGGCGACGGTCGGAGCCGACGCGGCGATCGCGGCGAACTGCTCCACGGTGAGTGACTCCCCGCGTGCGCCCGGGTCGACCCCGGCGGCGGTGAGCGCCGCGGCGGCCCGGTCGGGGCCACCCGCCCAGCCGGCCAGGGCGGCCCGCAGGGTCTTGCGGCGCTGGGCGAACGCGGCGTCGACGACGGCGAAGACCGCCTGCCGGGGCACGTCGTCGCGGGGCGGTTCGCGGCGGGTGAAGGCGACCAGTCCGGAGTCGACGTTCGGCACCGGCCAGAACACGTTCGGTGGCACCCGGCCGGCGGAGCGGGAACGGGCGTACCAGGCGAGCTTGACCGACGGGATGCCGTACACCTTGGAACCGGGACCGGCGACCAGCCGGTCGGCGACCTCCTTCTGCACCATCACCAGGCCGTGCCGCAGGGTGGGCAGCTCGGCGAGCAGGTGCAGCACCACCGGCACGGCCACGTTGTAGGGCAGGTTCGCCACCAGCGCGGTGGGCGGCGGGTCGGCCAGGTCGGCGGCGGTGATCCGCAGCGCGTCGGCCCGGTGCACGGTGAGCCGGGCGGCGTTCTGGCCGGCGTGGGCGGCGGCGGTCTGCGGCAGCGCGCCGGCCAGCACCGGGTCGATCTCCACCGCGTGCAGGTGCGCGGCGGCCGGCAGCAGGGCCAGGGTGAGCGAGCCGAGCCCGGGGCCGACCTCCAGCGCCACGTCGTCTCCGGTGAGCCCGGCGGCGGTGACGATCCGGCGGACGGTGTTCGGGTCGTGCACGAAGTTCTGGCCGAGCTTCTTGGTCGGGTTGACGCCGAGACGCGCGGCGAGTTCCCGGATCTCCGCCGGGCCGAGCAGGCCGGTCACGCCCCGCAGCGTAGCTGCGGGGTCCGGGCCGGTCACCACGGCCCGAAGGCCCGGTCGCCGGTGGCGGAGATGGCGGCGCACAGCTCGTCGAGGTCGAACCCGGTGGTCTCGGCCAGCGACCGGACCGTCAGCGGGATCAGGTACGACGCGTTGGGCCGTCCCCGGTGCGGCATCGGGGTCAGGTAGGGCGCGTCGGTCTCGACGAGGAGCTGGTCGATCGGGGTGAGCGCGGCGGCCTCGCGCAGCGCGGCGGCGCTGCCGAAGGTGACCGTGCCGGCGAAGCTGAGCAGGTGGCCCCGGCGCACGCACTCGCGGGCGAAGTCGGCGTCGCCGGAGAAGCAGTGCAGCACCACCGTGTCCGGGGCGCCCTCGTCGTCGAGGATGCGCAGCACGTCGGCGTGGGCGTCCCGGTCGTGGATGACCAGGGCCTTGCCGTACCGCTTGGCGATGGCGATGTGGGCGCGGAAGCTCTCCTCCTGGGCGGCCCGGCCGTCGTCGCCGGTGCGGAAGAAGTCCATCCCGGTCTCGCCGACGCCCCGGACCCGGTCCCGGGCGGCCAGCGTCTCGATCTCGCGCAGCGCGGCGTCCAGGTCGGCCAGCCGGGGGGCCTCGTTGGGGTGCAGCGCCACGGTGGCGAGCACCGCCGGGTACCGGTCGGCGACGTCGGCACCCCAACGGGACGAGTCGACGTCCACGCCGACCTGCACCAGTCGGTCCACGCCGACGGTGGCGGCCAGCTCGACCACGGCGGCCACCGGGTCGGCGGCGTCGCCCCCGCCGGGCACGCCGGCCTCGCTGACGGTGATGTCGAGGTGGGTGTGGCTGTCCAGCACGGGACGGGGCAGCGGCGGCGGGGCGGGCGGGAACTCGCCGGCCCGGCGGGCGGCACGCTGCTTGCGGGATTCGGTCCGTTCGGTCATCGCGGCCAGCATCACACACCGGGGGTCACCGACGGCACCGACCCGTGCGGGTGTGGGCTGTTCCCGGGCGGCCACCGGACGTTCACCGGGGCGGAATCTGGCCGGCCTAGTCTCGCCGGGATGAGCGTCACCGACCGGGCCGACGGCGCGGCCTTCGAGCGGACCGGGTTGCGCGTGACGTACGGCGGGGTGGTCCACCCGGCCGAGGAACTGGCCCGGGGCGCGGCCTACGAGCTGTTCAGCGCCGAGGAGGCACCCGGCTTCGAGTGGGCGCCCCGGCCGGGCGTCAGTTGGCCGTGGCGGCGGTTCGTGCACGTGACCGAGGTCACCGAGGTGCGTGGGGGCACCCCGCCGGTCGAGAAGCCGGAGGCGGCGCTGCTGATGCCGGTGCACCGCGACCGGGGCTGGTCGTACGTGCACCAGCTCAGCCAGCAGCCGACGGCGGCCGGCGATCCGACGCTGGCCGCGGTGCGCGCCTCGGCGGTGCTGCGGCGGGGCACCCGGATGGTCAAGGTGCTCTCCGCCCGGCAGCTCGCCGGGTACGTGCGGGGGTGGCTGCCGCACGGGTTCTGCTACCGCGAGTACGACGTGGCGCACCTGCGTACGCCGGCCGCGCTGGCGGTGCTGCGCGGTGACGGCACCAGCGGCGACGGCACCGACGTCGGGTACGCGTTGCGCTGGCGGGCCGCCGACCCGGGTGACTACGGCGTGCCGGTCGGCGAAGCGCACCGGGGCCTGCTGGAGTTGCCGCCCCGGGACCGGCTCGGCCCGCCGGTGCTGGGCACGGGGTTCGTGCCGAGTTCGGCGCAGTTGATCCCGGAGTTCGTCACCCGGGACTTCGCCGACCTGCCGATGCCCGCCAACGCCAGCCTGCTGGCGTACCCCGCCGAGGGGGTCGAGGTGGTGCTCTACAGCTACCAGGCGGAGCAGCGGGGCTGGTTGCGGATGGTGGGGCCGCAGTGGCGGCACCTGCTGGCGGCGGTGCCGGGGCTCTCCCCCGACCAGGAGTACGTGCCGACCGGCGAGGTGCCGCGGTCGACGCAGCTGGTCGGCGGGTTGGCCGGCGGCGAGTACGAGGCGGTGGCGGACCTGCCGGGCGGGTTCCGGGTGCTGGCGATGACCCGGGCGGCCCGCTATCCGGTGGAGTCGGTCAGCCGGCGGCTGCGGCACGCCCGGTGGCGGGGCGTGGCGTGCCTGGTGCTCCGGGAGGAGGCGGGCTGGCTGCGGTTGCGCCTGCGGCAGCCCGATCCGGACGCGGTGGTCGCCACCGGGGCACAGTGCCACGAACGGGGCGTGTACGAGACGTGGGCACCGGCCGCCGAGGTGACCGACGACCGGGTGGTGGATCTGCCGTACGTGCTGTGAAGGCATGACGGCGGCGGGCCGGGGAAAGCGCGGGTCGTCCGACACCGACGGATCAGGAGAAGAGCATGCCCTTCATCACCGTGGGTACGGAGAACTCCGCCCCCATCGACCTGTACTACGAGGATCACGGGCAGGGTCAGCCAATCGTGCTGATCCACGGCTTCCCGTTCAACGGGGCGACCTGGGAGAAGATGTCGGGTCCGCTGCTCGCGGCCGGGTACCGGGTGATCACCTACGACCGGCGGGGCTTCGGCAGTTCGGCCCAGCCGGCCATGGGTTACGACTACGACACCTTCGCCGCCGACCTCGACGTGCTGATGACCGAGTTGGACCTGCGCAACACGATCCTGGTGGGCCATTCGATGGGTACCGGTGAGGTGACCCGCTACCTCGGCACGTACGGGTCGAGCCGGGTGGACCGGGCGGTGCTGATGGCCCCGCTGGCGCCGTACCTGTTGCAGACGCAGGACAACCCGGAGGGCGTCGAGAAGAGCCTCTTCGAGGGGTTCCAGCAGGCGATCCTGGCGGACCGGTTCGCCTACCTGACCCAGTTCTGCGACGCGTTCTTCAACTACAGCGAGAACAAGGGCAAGTGGGTCAGCGAGGAGGCGTACCGGGCGCACTGGCAGATCGGCGCGCAGGCGTCGGCGAAGGGCACCCACGACTCGGTGGACGCCTGGCAGACCGACTTCCGGGGCGACGTGCCGAACATGGACGTCCCGGTGCTGATCATCCAGGGCGACAAGGACAACGTGCTGCCGTTCCCGAAGACGGGTCAGCGGTTGGCGTCGATGCTGCCCAACGGGACGCTGGTCACCCTGAAGGGGGCGCCGCACGGTATCCCGTGGACGCACCCGACCGAGGTGAACCGGGCGCTGATGGAGTTCATCGGCGCACCGGCGATGGCCCGCGCCTGACGTCGTGCCGCGCCGGCCCCGGGGGTTGCCCCGGGGCCGGCGCCCGGCCGGTCAGCTCTCCAGCCGGGCGAGTTCCTCGTCGACGATCGACGGGTCGAGCTTGCGGAAGACCGGTTTCGGCGCGGCGAGCGGCCGGCCGGCCGGCAGCGGTACGGACTCCCAGCGCGCGCCGACGGTGTAGTCACCGGTCAGCACCGGGTAGCCCGGCCCGCCGTCGAGGTCGTCGACCTCTTCGAGGACCGGCATCGGGGCGTGTACGCCGGTGCCGCCGAGCAGTTCGTGGATCTGCTGCGCGGAGTGCGGCAGGAACGGGGTGAGCAGGGTGTTGGCGTCGCTGACCACCTGGAGGGCGACGTGCAGGATGGTGCCCATCCGGGGCTTGTCGGCCTCGGCCTTGAGCTTCCACGGGGCCTGCTCGGACAGGTATTTGTTGGCCTCGGCGACGACCTTCATCGCCTCGCCGATGGCCTGCTTCTGCCGGTGCCTGGCGATCAGGTCGCCGACCGTGGCGAAGCCGGCGCGGGCCACCGCGAGCAGCGCCTCGTCGGCCTCGGTGAGCCCGGCCGGGTCGACCGGGGGGATCGCGCCGAAGTTCTTCGCCGCCATGGAGACCGACCGGTTGACCAGGTTGCCCCAGCCGGCGACGAGTTCGTCGTTGTTGCGGCGGAGGAACTCGGCCCAGGTGAAGTCGGTGTCGTTGCTCTCCGGGCCGGCGACGGCGATGAAGTAGCGCAGCGCGTCGGCGTCGTAGCGCTCCAGGAAGTCCCGGACGTAGATGACCACCTTGCGGGAGGAGGAGAACTTGCGTCCCTCCATGGTCAGGTACTCGCTGGAGACGACCTCGGTGGGCAGGTTGAGCCGGCCGAGGTCGCCGGGCTGGCCGTCGCGGCTGCCCGCCCCGGAGTAGCCGCCGAGCAGGGCCGGCCAGATCACCGAGTGGAAGACGATGTTGTCCTTGCCCATGAAGTAGTAGCCCGGGGAGTCCTTGCCCTGCCCGTCGGCCGACCACCACCTGCGCCAGGCGTCCGGGTCGCCGGTGCGCCGGGCCCACTCGATGGACGCGGAGAGGTAGCCGATCACCGCGTCGAACCAGACGTAGATCCGCTTGTCGCCGCGGTCCTGCCAGCCCTCCAACGGGATCGGCACGCCCCATTCGAGGTCCCGGGTGATGGCCCGGGGCTGGAGGTCGTCGAGCAGGTTGCGGGAGAAGCGCAGCACGTTGGGCCGCCAGCCCTCGCGGGTGTCGAGCCACTGGCGCAGCGCGTCGGCGAGGGCGGGCAGGTCGAGGAAGAAGTGCTCGGTCTCCACGAACTCCGGCGTCTCGCCGTTGATCTTGGACTTGGGGTTGATCAGGTCGATCGGGTCGAGCTGGTTGCCGCAGTTGTCGCACTGGTCGCCGCGGGCGCTGTCGTAGCCGCAGATCGGGCAGGTGCCCTCGATGTAGCGGTCGGGCAGGGTCCGCCCGGTGGACGGGGAGATCGCCCCGGTGGTGACCCTGGGGACGATGTAGCCGTTGCGGTGCAGCCCGGTGAACAGCTCCTGCACCACCGCGTAGTGGTTGCGGGTGGTGGTGCGGGTGAACAGGTCGTACGACAGGCCCAGCGCCAGCAGGTCCTCGGCGATCACCCGGTTGTACCGGTCGGCCAGCTCGCGGGGGGTGACCCCCTCGGCGTCGGCCTGCACCTGGATCGGGGTGCCGTGCTCGTCGGTGCCGGAGACCATGAGCACGTCGTGACCGGCCATCCGCATGTACCGGGCGAAGACGTCGGAGGGTACGCCGAAGCCGGACACGTGGCCGATGTGGCGCGGACCGTTGGCGTAGGGCCAGGCGACCGCGGCGAGAACGTGACTCATGACCAGCAAGCCTAGTGACCCGGGTCGGCGGCCGGCGAACCAATAGGGGCACCGCGCCACGCTGGCGTCGAATCGCCGTCCGCGGGAATTGCCCAACGACACGCGGAGTCAGCTGACGGACACCGACCGCAACCCGGTGTCCAATGGCTGACGTGACGGGTAGACGATCGGGGCACGACGAGTCGACGGCGGGCACCCGGCGGCCACCGCGTCCCGGTCCCGGGGACGGCCCGGTGGCGCGCGGTTCGGCCGTCGCGCCGCAGCCCCGACCCGGCCCCGGCCCCGGCCCGGACGACACGACCGTGGAGGTCGAGCCGACCACCGGCGCGCCGGTCGACGCGCTGCCCCGGCGGGTGCCGGTCCGCCAGCCGCGGGCCCACCGGCGGGATGGGGAGAAACCGGACGACGACGGGTTCTTCTGGGCGCCCATCGAACAGGTGCACTGGGACGGCACCCCGCTGCGCAAGGAGCCGAAGCAGCGGCTGCGGACCCCCCGCCGACGTCGCCCGACCCGTGCCCCGGCCGCGCCGGACCCGATCCGGGGACTCGCCGTGCTGCTGGCGTTGAGCCTGGTCGCGGCGTTCTTCGCCTGGGTGAGCGCGGGGCCGCTCTGGTTGGCCGTCGGGCACTCCACGGCGGGCACGGTGGTGGTCACCGACTGCTCGGGCGGCGGGTTGACCCAGCGCTGCCGGGGCATCTTCACCGCCGCCGACGAGCGGTTCCGCACCCACGGGGTACGGGTCAGCGGGGTCCCGGCCGAGCGCACCGCCGCCGGCTCGACCCTGCCGGCGCGGGTGACCGGGCCGGACGCGGATACCGCGTACGCCGACAGCGGGGTGGGCCGACACCTGCGCTGGCTGCTCGGCCTGCTGGCGGTGGCCGGCTGCACGGCCGGGATCGTCAGGTGGACCGGGGCGACCCGGCTGGCCGACCCCCGGCAGCGCCGCTGGGCCACCGGCGGCGGCTACGCCGGGCCGGTGCTGATCACCCTGGGCTTCCTGGTCGCCGCCTGGTGAGCGCCGACGCCGCTCAGCGGTGCACGACGGCGTAGACGTCCCGGCGGCGCAGCCCGTACCCGGTGGCGACGTCGCTGATCGCGTCCCGGCGGGACATGCCCGCGGCCTCCCGGTCGGCCACCTGGGCCCGCAGGGTGTCGTCGTCGGGGCGTTCGGCGGGGGTCTGCGGCGCTCCCGCGACGACGAGGGTGATCTCGCCGCGCGGTTCCTCCCGGGCGGCCCACTCGGCCAGTTCGCCGAGCGGCCGGCGGACGACCTCCTCGTAGGTCTTGGTCAGCTCCCGGCACAGCGCGGCCGGCCGGTCGGCGTCGAACGCGGCGGCCAGGTCGGCCAACGCGGCGGCGATCCGGTGCGGGGCCTCGAAGAAGACGAGGGTGCGGGGTTCGGTGGCCAGGGCCCGCAGCCGGGCCCGCCGGCCGCCGGGTGAGCGGGGCAGGAAGCCCTCGAAGCAGAACCGGTCGCAGGGCAGCCCGGACAGGGCCAGGGCGGTGGTGACGGCGCTCGGGCCGGGCGCGGCGGTGACCGGCACCCCGGCGTCGAGAGCGGCGGTGACCAGCCGGTACCCGGGGTCGGAGACGCTGGGCATGCCCCCGTCGGTGACCAGCGCGACCAGGTGTCCCTCCCGGAGCACGTCGACCAGTTCGGGGGTGCGCCGTTCCTCGTTGCCCTCGAAGTAGGAGACGATCCGCCCCGCCACGGTGACGTCGAGGTCGCGGGCGAGCCGGGCGAGCCGGCGGGTGTCCTCGGCGGCGACCACGTCGGCGGTGGTGAGGACGTCGCGCAGCCGGGGGGACGCGTCGGCGGGGTTGCCCAGCGGCGCGCCGAGCAGAATCAGGCGCCCGATCTCGGACATTTCACCCACGTGACGCGCTCCTTCATCGATACTCGTACCAATCTCGGGGACGACGGGCGCCACCGGGCACCTTCGCAGCCTACGATCGCCGGGTGACGAGTGCGTCGACAGCACAGAGTGCGAGCGCGGACCGGACCGACCCGGAGGCACCCCCTCCCGAGGCCGGAGGGGGCGGCGTGCCGGCGATCGTCAGGCGACGACTCGCCACCGTCGAGTCCCGGCTCGACGTGAACTCGTGGATCGCCACCGCCGTCGTGGTGACGATCGCCGCCGTCCTGCGGCTGCTCGGGCTGAGCAGCCCCAAGGGCAAGATCTTCGACGAGATCTACTACGCCCGCGACGGCTACGGCCTGATCGACAAGGGCGTCGAGTGGAACTACAAGGACAACGGCCCGTCGTACGTGGTCCACCCGCCGCTGGGCAAGTGGCTGATCGGGCTCGGCGAGTGGGCCTTCGGCTACCAGGACGCGGAGACCAACATCTCCGTGCCGGGCCACCTGATGACCACCGCCCCGGAGTTCGGCTGGCGGATCGCCTCGGCGGTCGCCGGCATCCTCACGGTGCTGATGATCACCCGCATCGCCCGCCGGCTGTTCCGCTCCACCACGCTCGGCTGCGCCGCCGGCCTGCTGCTCGCCCTGGACGGCTTCCACCTGGTGCTCTCCCGCACCGCGCTGCTCGACATCTTCCTGCCGCTGTTCATCCTGGCCGCCTTCGGCGCACTGGTGCTCGACCGGGACGCCCGCCGACGGCGTTGGGCCCGCGCGTTGGACGCCGGCCTCGACCCGACCGCACCCGGCCGGGCCGGTCGCCCCGCCGGTGGCTGGCGGAACTGGCCCTGGTGGCGGTTGCTCGCCGGGGTGCTGCTCGGCTGCGCGTGCGCGGTGAAGTGGAGCGCGATCTGGTTCGTACCGGCCTTCGGGCTGCTGGTCCTGCTCTGGGAGGTCGGTCTGCGCCGGTCGGTCGGGGTCCGCCGGCCGTGGCGCGACGCGCTCCTGGACGAGCTGCCCTGGCTGGTGCTCGCCGGGCTGCTGGTGGTCGGCACCTACCTGGCCACCTGGTCGGGGTGGCTGCTCTCCGACCAGGGCTACTACCGGCTCGCGTCCAGGTACCCGAACGTGCCGGGGCTCAGCGACACCCCGGTCATCGGCGCGCTGACCAACCTGTTCCAGTACCACAAGGCGGCGTTCGAGTTCCATACCGGCCTGGAGACCGCGCACAAGTACCAGTCCTGGCCGTGGCAGTGGTTGCTGCTCGGCCGGCCGGTGGCGTTCCACTGGTCCGGCGACGGCGCGTGCGGCGCACCCACCTGCGCGTCGGAGATCCTGCTGCTGGGCACGCCGCTGCTCTGGTGGTCGTTCCTGCCGGCCCTGGCCGCCACACTCTGGCTCGGCATCGCGCGCCGCGACTGGCGGGCCGGGGCGTTCCTGGTGGCCGTGGCCGCCGGCCTGCTGCCCTGGTTCTGGTACGCCCTCGACGGCCGGACGATGTTCTCCTTCTACGCCGCCCCGGCGCTGCCGTTCCTGGTGCTGTGCGTGGTGTACGTGCTCGGCGCGATCGCCACCCCCACCGTGCCGGAGCGTGCCGCCCCGGCCGGTCGGACCGGCACCGCACCGGACGGCACGGCGCGCGACGGCACCACACCCGACACCGGCGAGCCGGCCGAGCCGAAGGCCGTCGTGGTCGTCGCGGAGGCTGACGCGGCGGCGGCGGAGCAGCTGGCCGACCGGCGACTGGTCGGCGGGGTCATCGTCGGCGCGTACGTGCTGCTGGTGGCGCTCTGTTTCGCCTACTTCTACCCGATCTTCGTGGGCAACATCCTGCCGTATGACGACTGGTCCGCCCGGATGTGGCTGGACGGCCGCTGGATCTGACCGGCCCGCATCCGCTTCCCGCCCCACCGTCCCTGCCGCCCGGGTCCCGAGCCCGGCCGGCAGGAGCCGGTGGGGCGGATTTCTTGTGGGGCACCCGCCCGCACCCACCTCCACCGCCCGTCGCGGCTCCCCAGTGGACGTGACGCGGGTTGCGGGCACGACACGGCGCGGGGCGCGGGAGCGACGCCGGCGGGGATTCACCCGTGCCGCGCCGCCGGGGCACAGGCCCGACCGGGGGCGGTGGGGACCGACGACGCCGGGAGGTGTCCCATGAGTGTGCCGGAACAAAAGGACGCGCCCCGATCGCCTGCCACGGGGGAAGCGGGCGATTGGGGCGCGCAAGGAGAGCTTAACCACGTTGTGCCACCGGCACAACGGGTCGACTTGGGTCAGATTTCCGACCGATGCGTCGCGTGGCAAATGGTTTACATCTAGCATCTAACGGACGGTCATCGAGCCGGGCCCAAGCGACCACCCGCGCTCCCGCCGCCCCACCGGCCCCATCTGTCGTGGAATCCCGTCGTCGAGACTCGCGCCGTGCCGCGCACCCCGATGAATCTCCACTGTGGATCTCACTACACTTCGCCCGGTGATCAACACGAGACGACGATCAACGGCCGTCCTGATCGGAGTGTTGGCGGCGACCACGCTGACCGGCCCCGCACCCGCCCGCGCCGAAGGCGAGGAGCCCACCGAGCCGCCCAAGGTCGAGCTGGTGCTCGACGTGAGCGGTTCGATGCGGGCCAACGACATCGACGGACGCAGCCGGATCTCGGTCGCCCAGCAGGCGTTCAACGAGGTGGTCGACGCGCTGCCCGAGGAGACCCAGCTCGGCATCCGGGTGCTCGGCGCGACCTACCGGGGCGAGGACAAGAAACAGGGCTGCCTGGACACCCAGCAGATCGTGCCGGTCGGGCCGGTGGACCGCACGGCGGCCAAGGCGGCCGTGGCCACGCTGCGCCCGACCGGCTTCACCCCGGTCGGGCTGGCCCTGCGGTCCGCCGCCCGGGACCTCGGCACCGGCACGACCGCCCGCCGGATCGTGCTGATCACCGACGGCGAGGACACCTGTGCCCCACCCGACCCGTGCGAGGTGGCCCGGGAACTGGCCGCGCAGGGCACCAAACTGGTGGTCGACACGCTCGGCCTGGCCCCGGACGCCAAGGTCCGCAAGCAACTGCTCTGCATCGCCACCGCCACCGGCGGCACCTACACGGCGGCACAGAGCGCCGACGAGCTGACCGGCCGGATCAAGCAGCTCGTCGAACGGGCGAAGGACACCTACACCGCCGCCCCCACCGTCGTCACCGGCCGGGGCGCGTGCGCGGACGCGCCGCTGCTCGCCCCCGGCGTCTACGCCGACCGGGAGGCGTTCTCCGAGCACCGGTGGTACCGGGTGCCGGTCCGGCCGGGCCAGGAGTTGCGGGCCTCGGTCAGCGTGGCGCTGGACCGCCCGGTGAACCCCGACCACGCGGTGCTGCTGCGGGCCACCGCCACCGACGGGCGGGAACTGGTCCGGGGCGTCGACGCCGGCAGCGGCCGTACCGACGTGGTGTCGGCGGGGCTGCGCTGGTCGCCGACGGAGGACGACGGGGCCTCGCCGAGCCCGTCGGCCACCGACGCGCCGGTGCCGGCCACCACGGTCTGCCTGGTGGTCAGCAACGCCTTCGCGCCGCGTCCGGGAACCCGGGCCGAACCCGGCATGCCGGTCGAGCTGACCATCGACGTGGTCGCCTCGTCACCGGCACCGGCCGCGCCGGACCTGGGGCGCGGCTGGGTGCTGCTGCTCCTGCTCACCCTGGCCGGCCTGGTCACCGGCCTGGTCGTCGGACTGCTCACCCGCTGGTGGGTGGCGACGTGGAGGACGAACTGATGCGTACCCCGATCATCCGGGGCGGTGCGGCGCTGGCCGCCGCCGGCCTGACCCTGCTCGCCGCCCCGGCCCCGGCCACGGCCGCGCCCACCCCCTCCCCCGGGGCCACCCCGGTCACCCGGGCCGGGACGTCGTTCCTGACCGCCACCGGCATCACCGCCGGCCAACCGGTCCGGGTCGACGCCTCCACAGGTGACTTCCTGTACTGGTCGTTCCCCGCCTCGGCCGGGCAACGGCACGAGATCACCGCGACGGTGTCGCTGCCCAGGGCCCGCACCGGCGCGTCCACCTGGACGGTCGAGGTGTTCGACGGGCTGCGCCGCCGGCAGGCGTGCACGGCCGGGGCGCAGACCCCGACGGTGGCGGCCTCGGCGGGCAGCGTGGCGCTGGGCTGCACGCTGCGGCAGGTGCGCTCCTGGGCGGAGCCCTGGTCGGCCGACCCGCTGCCCGGCACCTACTACGTCCGGCTGTCGGTGACCGACCTGCCCGAACCCGACCTGGGCCAGCCGGTCGACGTGGAACTGCTGCTCTCGGCAGCGGGCGAGGGCTCCCGCGACGACGGTGAGCTGAAGGCGCCGCTGGTGCCGAACACCAGGGCCGGCACGGTGCTGACCGGCGACCCGGCGGCGGCCCCCGCCGAGGCCGACGACGACTGGTTCGACGGCGACTGGCTGCCCGCGCTCGGCTCACGCTGGGCGTGGAGCACCGTCGGTGGCGCACTCGCCGCCGTCGCCGGGGTGGTCGGTTTCGCGCTGACCCGCCGGCCCCGCCGCCCCTGACCCACCCGGTGCCCGGTCCCCTCGGCGTGGCCACCGCCGCGCCGGACGGGACCGGGCCGCCGGGGGGCCCTGCGGTGTCGCCCGCTTGCGGTACGTTCACCAGCCATGGCCGTTGCGCGCGCCGGGCGGACCGGGCGTGGTCGTACCGGAAAGGGGTGGGTTGATGCGTGACCTGCTGCCGGCGGCCGTCTCGGTGGCGGTCGCCGGGACCGCCGACTGGGTCGGTGAGCTGCTCCCGGAGGAACGGGCCGGGCTGGGCGAGCGGGCGGTGGAGCGCCGACGGCGGGACTTCACCGCCGGTCGGGTCTGCGCCCGGCGGGCGATGACCGCCCTCGGCCTGCCGGCCACACCGGTCCCCGCCGCACCGAACCGGGCACCGGTCTGGCCGGACGGGCTGGTCGGCACCATCACGCACACCCGGGACTACTGCGCCGCCGCGGTCGCCCGCCGCGCCGACCTGCGCGCGGTCGGCATGGACGCCGAACGGCAACGCGACCTCAACCCGGGGGTACGCCGGATGATCCTGCACCCCGAGGAGGAGGACCGGCTGGCCCGGCTCCCCGGCGGGGTGAACTGGCCGATCGTGGTGTTCAGCGCCAAGGAGACCGTCTACAAGGTCTGGCATCCGGTGGTGGGTTCCTGGTTGGACTTCCTGGACGCCAGCGTCGACCTGGACCCGGACGCGGGGGTGTTCACCGCCCGGATCGACCCGGCCCGGGTCTCGGCGGCCACCGTGGCGGACCCGCCCACCGTGGTCACCGGCCGGTTCGCGGTCGAGGACGACCTGGTCCGCACCGCAGCCGTGCTGCACCTGCCCTGACCGTTGCCGCCACCCAGCTTCCCCGAGTGCCGACCGTCGAACGAGGAGTACGGTGAACCAGCCCCAGCCCCCCTACGGGCCGCAGGACCCGCACCAGCAGCCCCCCGGGCAGTACTACCCGGTCGACCCGACCGCCCCACCGCCCCCGGTCCCCGAGCCGCCCTACTCCGACCCGTACGCCCCGCCGTCGCCGTACGCGCCGCCGCCGGTGTCGGGGGCACCGCAGCCGTCGTACGAGCCCGGGGGCACCCCGCCGGTCTCCGGTGCCGGCTATCCGCCGGTGTCGGGCGCGGGCTACCCGCCGGTGTCCGGTGGGGGCTATCCGCCGCCGCCCGGTGGCGGGTACCCACCGCCCGGCGGGGGCTATCCGCCGCCGCCCGGCGGGGCCTATCCGCCGCCCGGCGGGGGCTATCCGCCGCCGCCCGGCGGGCCCGGCTACCCGCTGGGTCCGGCGAAGCCGGCCGGTTCGTCGAACAAGAACGTCTGGATCGTCGTCGGCCTCGTGGTCGCCCTGGTGGTGCTGCTCTGCTGCGGCGGCATCATCGCCCTGGCGGTCGCCGGCGGCGACAAGGCCGACGAGGCGGCCGGGGAGTTCGATCCCTCGCCGCCCACCCCCGGCGTCACGGCGGCACCGGGGCTGCCCGGTGACCCGCCGTCGGCGGCGCCGTCGTCCACCGACGAGTCGTTCAACCTCAAGGCCGGTCAGACGCTGGTGATCAGCGACAACGACGGCACCATCGAGATCACCGTCCGGAGCTTCAGCACCTCGACCAAGGGCTGCCGCTCGTACGCGCCGCCGCCGAACAAGGGCTTCTACCTGATCGCCGACGTCACCGCCACGGTGACCAAGGGCACCTCGTCGATCAACCCGTTCTACTTCCAGTGGGTGGCCGACGACGGGACCACGGTGAACGGCCTGGCCGGCGCGTTCTCCGGCTGCGGTGGGGACCTGCTCGACTCGGGTAGCGGCATCCCGGCCGGCAGCAAGCGTTCCGGCTCGGTGGTGTTCGACGTGGCCGACAAGAACGGCGTGGTCGAGTACCAGCACAAATTCAAGGCGGCCGGCTCCTGGAAGCCCTGATCGCCGATCCGCCGACGGGCCGGTTCCCCCACCGGGGGCCGGCCCGTTCGCGTCGCGCGGGGTCGGGATCGCTGCCGTGCCTTGAATCGGGTCCGGCACCGGCGGATGCTTGACGCATCGACCATCAGCGATCGATTTGGAGGTGGGGGATGCGTCGTCTCTCGCTCGTCGCCCTGGCCCTGACCGTCACCCTGTTGCCGGCGACCCCGGCCGCCGCGCGCCCCGACGTCGACCGGCCCGCCGCCACCCGGGCGGACCTCGGCGGCCCGACGGCCGCGGCGGAGCTGGCACAGGTACGGACGGTCGGCACCGCCTGGGGTCCGGACCCGACGACCGGACGGCCGACGCTCACCGTCGACGACACCGTCACACCGGAGCAGCTACGCGTGCTGCGCGACCTCACCGCGCGGGCCGACGCCGACCTGCGCCGCGAACCCGGCCGGCTGCGCATCCTCATCGCCGGCGGGCAGGGCATCTACGGTGGCGGCGCCCGGTGCTCACTCGGCGCGAACGTGCACAGCGGCAGCACCTGGTACTTCCTCACCGCCGGCCACTGCACCGCCGCCGCGACCACCTGGTACGCCGACAGCGGTCAGACGGCCGTACTGGGCACCCGTACCGGCAGCAGCTTCCCGGTCAACGACTACGGCCTGGTCCGCTACACCGGCAGGGTCAGCCACCCGAGTGCCGTCTACACCTACCCCGGCCTGCTCACCGTCAACGCCGTCGGCACCGCGTACGTCGGGCAGGCGGTGTGCCGCAGCGGGTCCACCACCGGCGTACGGTGCGGCACCGTGACCGCCCTCAACCAGACGGTCAACTACGCCGAGGGCAGCGTCACCGGGCTGATCCGCACCAACATCTGCGCCGAACCGGGCGACAGCGGCGGCCCGCTCTACGTCGCCGCGACCGGGGTGATCATCGGCATCCTCTCCGGTGGCAGCGGCAACTGCACCAGCGGTGGCAGCACCTACTACCAGCCGGTCGCCGAGATCCTCGCCGCCTACGGCGTCACCCTCCCCTGAGCGACCCCCCAAGAAATGATCCAGGGCGGGTCTCCCGCCCGGGAGACCCGCCCTGGATCATGAACTTCCTGGTGGAGCTGAGGGGATTCGAACCCCTGACCCCCTCGATGCGAACGAGGTGCGCTACCGGACTGCGCCACAGCCCCTCCGCCGGTGGACCGGCTTCGGTCCCACCCGGCTTTCACCGGGCGGGCCGGCGCCAAGACTAACAGCCCACCCGCCCGCCGGGCGAATCACCCCTCCCGCCGGGCGGGCCGACGTGCCACCCGCGCCCGTGCGCCCAGCTAGCGGCATCCGACCGCCCGGACACCGCCGTTCCGGCCACGCGAGTCGATCATCGGGACACCCGACGGGCGGGCCGATCACCCGGACATCCGACCGGGCGGGCCGATCACCGGGACGGTCAGCCCGGAGGCGAGGTCAGCGGGAATCCCGGCCGGACTGGTAGGGGCGGCCGCGCAGGCCGCCGGAGCGGCGGTAGGACACCGAGCCGCCCCCGCTGGCCGCCGCCGGCAGGTCGGTCGGCCGGTCCAGGCCCATCGCGGTACGGCGTACCGCCTCGCGTTGCGCGGCCAGGCGGCGCTGCGCCTCCCGGCGGGCCGCCGCTCGACGGGCCTGCTCCCGGCGTACCTCGGCCTGCCGGGCGGCCAGCCAGGCGGCCTCCCGGGCGCGCAGCCGCCGCCGACGCCGCTCGGCCAGCGCCCGCCGCCGCAGGTGTACGACGTACACTGCGAGCAGGCCGGCGGTGACCGAGAAGCTGATCCAGAAACCGGGGCTGACCACGATCACGCCCACCAGCTCGACGAAGTTGAGCAGTAGCAGCGCGGCGAGCACCCGACGCCGCCGGTAGACGGCCGGGGTGTGGTGCCGGGGCGGGCGGCGGCGGGCCTGCCGGGGGGCGGGCGGCACGGCCCGCAGCCGGCCGGAACGGCGCGCGGTAGCCGGCTGGGCGGCACCACGGGCGGTAGCCGGCTGGGCGGCACCACGGGCAGTGACCGACGGCGCAGCCCGGCGGCCGGGGGCCGGGGGCGCGTAGACCGGGACCGCCAGACTCCCGGTGGCGGCATCCTCGGCCAGGGTGACCACGAGCGCCCGGGGCTGGTTGACCGGCCGCCTCCCGGGGACAGTACGACGTCGCCGGCGGCGCTGGAGCACCCGCGCCGTCGACTGCGCCCGCTCCGCCACCAGCCGCTCGGTGGCGTCGTACCGACGGACCAGGGCCGGCGCGAGGGCGAGCAGACCGGCGGCGGCGAGGACGGCGAGGAGCACCGAGGTCGGCACCCTCACCCCTCCCGTCACCGAATTCGGGGCACCCGCCGGTCGGCAGCAGGATCTTCCCCGAAATCTCGCCCTGGGCGCAGATCCTGCAGCCGAGCAGCGCTTGCCGCAGCTTGCAGTTACTTGAGGTTACGGGCCACCGACCGGGATGCCGACACGCCGCGCCGCATCCCACGCGTGGGACGACTCATCCGGCCTCGTGACGCATCCGGTGCCAGCGGGCCAGCAGGCCGCCCTCGGCGGCCACCTCCTCGCTGGTCATCGCGTATCCGATGTGGTCCCGCCAGGCCCCGTCGATGTGCATGTAGCGCACGTGGTACGCCTCCTCGCGGAAGCCCAGCTTCTCCACCACCCGCCGGGACGGCTTGTTCTCCGGCCTGATGTTCACCTCGACCCGGTGCAGCCCACCCGCGCCGAACGCATGGTCGACGGCGAGCGCCATCGCGGTGGGGATCACCCCGCGCCCGGCCACCCGGGAGTCCACCCAGTAGCCGACGTACCCGGAGCAGAACGCCCGCCGGACGATACTGCCCACGTTCAGGTGCCCCACCAGCCGCTCCTGGCCGTCCTCACGCAGGCAGACCGCGAACGGCATCCCCTCACCGGTACGCGCCGAGCGCCGCTGGTCGGCGTGCACGTAGCGGAACGCGGCAGGGGAGTTCGTCTCGTCCCAACTACCGGGCAGGTGCGATTCCCAGGGCGCCAGCCAGGCCCGGTTCGCCCGACGCACCGACGACCAGGCGCCGGCGTCGGAACGGCGGTACGGCCGCAGCACCACCGGACCGTCCATCAGCACCACCGGCCACCCCGGTGCCCGCCCGAACCAGCTCACCGCGCCGACCTCCCGTCCACGCCCGGGGCGTCGGCACGCCCGGACCGGCTCACCGCCGCCGGTCCAGCAGCAGCACGTCCACGGTGGAGCCGGCCGCCGCGGTCGTCACCCGCTCACCGAGCACCATCAGGCCGTTCGCCTCGGCCAGCCCAGACAGGGTGTACGGCCCACCGCTGAGCGGCTGCACCGTGTAGCCCCCGCCGCGCCGCTCGGCCACGTGTGCGGGCCGGAACTCCCGCAGCCCGCCGGGCGACGAGATGGTCTCCAGCAGGTGCGCCCGCACGCTCGGCCGGAACACCGGCTCCGCGCCGGCCAGCAGCTGGATCGCCGGCCGGGCCAGCACCTCGAAACCGATCAACGCCGCACCGGGCTCACCGGGAAGACACACCACCGGCACCTCCTCGGCGCCGACGGTACCGAACCCGAGGGCCGTGCCGGGGTACAGCGCCACATCGGTGAACGTCACCGGCCCGGCCCGGCCGCCCTCCCGGCGCGACAGGATCCGCCGGACCATGTCGCCGGGGCCGGTGCCGGTGCCGCCGGTGGTGATGATCAGATCGGCCCGCAGGGTCTGGTCCTCCAGCAGCCCACGCAGCCCCTCCGGGTCGTCGTCGCAGATCCCCACCCGGTACGCCAGCGCGCCCACCTCGGCGGCGGCCGCGGTCAAGGCGTGCGAGTTGGCGTCCACCACCTGACCGGGCTGGCTGCCCCGGCCGACGTCGACCAGTTCGTCACCGGTGGCCACGATGACCACCCGGGGGCTGGGCCGCACCACCACGTGCCCGATGCCGGTGGCGGCGAACACGGCCACCAGCGCCGGGGCGACGTACGTGCCGGCCCGGGCGAGGACGGTGCCGGCGGGCAGTTCCTCACCGGCGCGGCGGACACCGTACCCCCGCTTGGGGGTGCGGAAGATCTCCACCGCGGCCATGCCCTGGTCGGTCCACTCCACCGGCACCACCACGTCGGCGGCGATCGGCATCGGCGCACCGGCGGCCACCGAGAAGCACGAGCCGGGGGTGAGCCGGACCGGCCGCCAGCTCGCCGCCCCCAGGTCACCGACCACGTTGAGCCGTACCGGACGGCCCGGCCCCTGCGTGGGGACCGGGCCGTACCCGACGAGGTCCTCCCAACGCGCGGCGTACCCGTCCACCGCCGCCTGGTCGAAGGCGGGGAACGAGTGCGGGGCGACGACGTCGGAGGCGAGGACGTTGCCGTACGCCTGGGTGAGGTCGAGGTCGAGCGGGGGCAGCGCGCGCAACCTGCGCAGCACGCTGCCCAGGTAGTCGGCGAGCGGCGTCAACTCGTTCGCGGCCGCCTCGGCGTCGGCCGTCGAGGTCATGTACCGGAGCCGCCCGCCGCGTCGCGTACCCCGTTGAGGATCGCCGCCGTGACCGTCTCGTCGCCGTTGTTGACGAACTCGGTCAGCCAGGCGCGGAACTCGGTGCCGAGGTCCTCCCGCTCGGCGGCGATCTGCACGACTGTCTGGAGGTAGCCCAGTGGCATGCCGGTGTCGTAGCGGGTGCCCCGGTAGACGATCGCGTGCACCGGCACCCCCTCGCTACGCAGCAGCTCCATCGCGTCGGTCAGCTGGATCTCCCCGCCGCTGCCCGGTTCGGTACGCCGGATCGCGTCGAAGATCCGCCCCGGCAGCACGTACCGGCCGAGGACCGCCAGGTTGCTCGGGGCGTCCTCCGGTTGGGGCTTCTCCACCATGCCGGTGACCTTCACGACCTCGCCGATGTCGGTCAGCTCCGCCTCGGCCGGCTCGACCGAGGCGATGCCGTACCGCTTGGTCTCGGCCGGGTCGACCTCGAAGAACGCCAGCACCACCCCACCGGTGCGGGCCTGGAGCTCCAACATGGCCGGCAGCAGCGGCTCGGACGGCTTGACGAACTCGTCGCCGAGGAGCACCGCGAAGGGCTGGTCGCCGACGTGCGACTCGGCGTACCCGACGGCGTGGCCCAGGCCGAGCTGCTCCGGCTGGCGGCAGGTGTAGATCTCGGCCAGCTCGCTGGGACGCTTGACCGCGGCCAGCCGCTCGGCGTCGCCCTTGGCCTCCAGCCGGGCCTCCAGATCGGGGCGACGGTCGAAGTGGTCCACCATCGACGTCTTGCCCCGCCCGGTGATCAGCAGCACGTCACCGATGCCGGCCTGGGCGGCCTCCTCGACGATGTACTGGAGCACCGGTCGGTCGATCACCGGTAGCAGCTCCTTGGGCACCGCCTTCGTGGCCGGCAGGAACCGGGTGGCCAGGCCGGCGGCCGGGATGACAGCCTTGACCGCGCGGGCGCGACCGGTCGCGGCGGTCGCTGAGGGGTTCGCTGAGTGCTCCGACATGCCGCGAGACTATCGGCCACGGCTCTGCCGCGGCGGGTGAGGACCGGAAGACGCGCCGCCCGGCTGCGTCACACCGGGAGCGCCGACGGCGTGCCGACCGGCCGACCCGTCGGCCGGCAGGTCGTCGACGGAACCCCGGTCGGGGGGCGGCCGACGGATGGGTGGCCGGTCGGCGGGGGGCGGCCCGGCGCGGGGCAGGCCGTCGTCCGGGCTGGTCGCCCCCGCCGGCACGGCGATCTCCCCGACCGCGCCGTCGGCTGCCGGCGTCGGGCGGGGCCGGGCGGTCGCCACCCGGTAGCCGTCCCGGCCGGCACCCTTGGCCGCGTACAACGCCTCGTCGGCGGCGTCCAGCACCTCCGCGCCGGTGCTGGCGTGATCGGGATAGACGGCGATGCCGATGGAGACCGACACCGCGATCGTCGTCGGGACCCCCGCGTGACCGACCACCACGACCGGGGTCTCCCGCACCGCCGCACCCAACCGCTCGGCCACGGTCGCCGCGCCCCGGGCGTCGGTCTCCGGCAGCAGCACCACGAACTCCTCACCGCCCTGCCGGAAGGCGAGGTCCACCTCGCGGATCTCGCCGCGCACCCGACGGGCGAACTCGGCGAGCACCGCGTCCCCGGCGGCGTGCCCGTAACCGTCGTTGACGGCCTTGAAGCGGTCCAGGTCGAGGACGAGGATGCTGAGCATCCGACCGAACCGGCTGGCCCGTTCCACCTCCCGACGCAGCGACTCGCGCAGATAGCGGTAGTTCCACAGCCCGGTCAACGGGTCGGTCAACGACAGCCGCTGCGCCTCCTCGTGCACCCGGACGTTCTCCACCGCCACCGCCGCGTGCCCGGCGAAGGTACGCAGGGTGGCCAGGTCGTCGTCGTCGAACTCGTCGCCGCCCAGCCGGTCGTAGAGGACCAGCACGCCGCCCGCGGGCTCCCGACCGGTGACGTCCCCGCCGGGCGCGGTGAACGGCACCGCCACGTACGTCTCGCACCACGGTTCGCCGGGCGGCGTCGACCCGGGCGGCACCCGACCGCGCTGCGGTTCCCCGGTGGCGGCGACCGCGCCGACCACCCCCGCGCCCACCGGCACCCGCAACTCCTCCGGCTCGGTGCCCGCCGGGCAGCGCCCCGCCAGCCCCTCGGCGCACCGCCCGACCAGCGTCGCGGCGTCGTCGCGCAGCAGCACCGCCCCGGCCCGCGCCCCGGTCGCCGCGATGGCGCTGTGCAGGATCACCCGCAGGATGCGTTGCAGGTCGTGGGTGCTGGCCAGGGTGTCCCCGAGCACCCCGAGGTGCCCGCGCAGCTGGTCCCGGCTGCTGGTCAGCGCGGCCACGTACCCGGCGGTCTCCCGGATCATCCGGTTGAACGCGGCGGCGAGCCGGCCGATCTCGTCCCGGCTGCGCACCGGCACCCGGGCGGTCAGGTCGCCCCGGGCCACCCGGTCCACCGCCCCGGCCAGTTCCACCAGCGGCCGGGTGGTGACCCGGGCCAGCCGCCACGCGGTCAGCACGGCCAGCACGGCGGCCAGCAGCACCGCCCCGACCAGCGCCGCCGGCAGACCCGACGGCCGTTCACCGGCGACCGAGAGCAGCAGCGGCAACGGCTGCCCGGGGGCCGGCCCGAGCCGCCGCACGTACCGGCCGTCGGGGGTCGTCGTGACCCGGTCGCCGTCGAGGCCGCCGGCGGCGGCGAGCACCTCCCCGCGTACCCGCCGGGTCTCGGTGGTGTGGGTGATCCGGTCGGGGCCGTCGGCGTCGTCGAGCAGGGTGACCGCGACGCCGGTCGCGGCGGCCAGCCGGGCCACGAACGCCGGATCGACGATCTCGGCGGCGGCCACCGCGCCGAGCGGCGCGCCAGCCGGGTCCCGCAGGTCCACCCGGGCGCTCAGCGCCCGCACCGGCCCGCCGGTCCGGGCCGTCCCCGTACAGTCCTGCCAGGGGGTCGCCGGCCCGCCAGGGGTGGCGTACGTGGTGCCGCCGGCCACGTCGGTGACCAGCACGGCGGCGGCCAGCCCTCGGCTGACCACCTGACCGGCCGCGCCCGCCCGGGTCGCCGGGTCGGGGCGCAGGGCCACCGCGTCGGCGGCGGCCCGCAACTGCTGGCAGAGCGCGTCGATCGAGGTACGCACGGCGGACGCGGCCAGGCCGAGGCGTTCGGTGGACCGGCTGCGGTCCACCGTCGACAGGGTGCTGCCGACGAAGACCGCGCCGAGCAGCACCGGACCGAGCACCACCGTGAGGAAGGCCGCCGTCAACCGCCCGCGTAGCGTCAACGCTGTCCCCCCGGAAGTTCCAGGCCCGTTCCTGCGATGCTGACACAGAGCGACCGATTTGACAGCGTTGCGTCAGGAGTGTTGCGTGCCCGATTTTTCTGATGGAGCGGACGTCGCCCACGCGGCCAAACGCGAGACACGGACCGCGCTGCTCGCCCGCCGCCGGGCGCTCACCGCAGCACAGCGGGCCGCCGCTGCGGCGCGCGTGCAGGCCGAGCTGACCGCACTGGTACGCCGGCTGCGGCCGACCAGGATGACCGGGTACGTGCCGGTCGGCTCCGAGCCGGGCGGCCCCGACCTGCCCGACGTGCTGCGGGCCGCATTGCCGGCCGGGGCGGAACTGCTGCTGCCGGTGCTGTGCGACGACCTCGACCTGGACTGGGCCCCGTACGCCGGACCGGACACCCTGGTCGCCGCCGGCCGGGGCATGCGCGAACCGGGCGGACCCCGGCGGGGGCGGGCGGCGATCGTCGGGGCCTCCCTGGTGGTGGTGCCCGCGCTGGCGGTGGACCGGCGCGGGCTGCGGCTGGGTCGGGGCGGCGGCTCCTACGACCGGGCCCTGGCCCGGGTGCCGGCGACCACCCTGACCGTGGCGCTGCTACACGACGGCGAACTGCTCCCGGAGCTGCCCGGCCAGCCGCACGACCGGCCGGTGGGCGCCGCGCTCACCCCGGCGGACGGGTTGCTCACGCTCCCGCCGCCCGGCCCCGTCGATCATGTGGTGGGTTGACGCCGTGGTCCGGGTCGATGCTGTGGTCGGGTTCATGCTGTGGTCGGGCTCGATGCTGTGGTCGGCTCGATGTCGGGGCGTCGGCGGGTGCGGGTCGGCTGATGTGTGGGCTTCGGCCGGGTGCGGGCCGGCCGGCGATGTCGTGGGCTTCGGCCGGGTGACGACCCGGTCGGCGGTGTCGTGGGCTTCGGCCGGTTGCGGGCCGGTCGATGTGGTGGTCCGGCACGATGTCGGAGCCCGGGTCGATGTCGGGGCCACTGGTGGAGTGTGGTCCGTAGCTGGCGGGCCGGGGTGCACGGACGCCCGGCGGGCGGATGACGATCACGTCCGCTGGACGAACCCGGGTCCGATGACGCACCATTGGCACTCGAATACGTCGAGTGCCAACCGGCCGTACCAGATCCGGAGGAGAACGTGCCCACGTACCAGTACGCCTGCACCGCGTGCGGCCACCAGCTCGAGGCGGTGCAGTCGTTCTCCGACGATCCGCTGACCGAGTGCCCCGCGTGCGAGGGGCGGCTGCGCAAGGTCTTCAACTCGGTCGGGGTCGTGTTCAAGGGCTCCGGCTTCTACCGCACCGACTCCCGGGCCTCCGGCAGCGAGGGCAAGAGCGGCGCGGCGAAGCCGACGAAGTCGGAGGGCTCCTCGTCCGGCGGAGACTCCTCCGGTTCCGGCTCGTCGTCCAACTCGGGCTCGTCCAGCTCGGGCTCGTCGCCCAGCTCGGGCGGGTCCTCGGCCTCCGGCTCGCCGTCGTCCGGCTCCGGTTCCCCCAGCCCCACCAAGTCCCCCGCCCCCAGCACCTCCTCCTAACCCCCCCCTCCCTCCCCCCTCCCACCCCCACCCCCACCCCCGGCCACCCGAGTTGATCAAGAGGTTTACGTCAAGTTGATCTCTACGGATGACGTAAACCTCTTGATCAGCTGACGCAAAGCTCTTGATCACCGAGCTGGGCCGGGGTGGCGGGCGGGGTGGGGTTTTCCACAGGGCGAGCCGTTGTCCACAGGCTGTGGACGACGGCTCGTGAGGTGTGCAGTTTCCGCCTAACCTGCTGAGCCGGGACGCCACCGCGGCGTCCCGGTGGACAGCGGAGGTGGAGCATGGCGGCCAGCGGCGCGGACGGTCACGGCTCGCTACGACCGTTCCGCTGGCCGCGTCGGCCGGGTGGGGCGACCCTGCTGCGTGCGGCACTGGTGGCCGTTCTGCTGGGGCTGGCGGTGATCGTCCTGGACGCTCCGGAGGACTGCGCCCCCGGTGCTTCCCCGACCATGAGGTTCCCGGTCGCGGCGGGGATCTACGACGCGAAGGGCCCTACCGGGTCGACCGGCCCCACCGGTACGCAGGAACCTGCCGGTACGCGAGGCCCCACCGGCCTGGAGAGACCTGCCGGCGTGACGGGTCTTGCCGTTGTGAAGGGACCTGCCGACAGGCGGGGGCCTGCCGATTCGGTAGTCCTCCCGGGCACGACATTCAGCGCGATCGGCTGCACTGCCGCACCGGACCGCGGGGCCGACGGTTCTGCCTCCGCGGACCCGCCCGGCCCCGCCGCGCCCCACAGGCGTACGGGTGCCGACGGGGTCGCCGTCCCCCATGGGCAGGATGGCGGCCGGTCCCCGGCCAACCGTGATCGATCCGTCGACGGGGTCGCTCCGGCTGCACTGCCACTGCCGAGCGGCTTCGTCGGCGTGCCCGTACGCCTGGCCGAGCCGGCCGCCCTCGCGGTGTTGCGCCCCGGCGCGCGGGTCGACCTGCTCGTGTTACCGGCGGGACGGGACGCCGGCGAGACGGTTCTGCTGGCAGCCGACGCGCTGGTGCTCGACGTGGTGGGTGGGGACGCCGCCGACGGCTCGTCCGCGCTCTACCTGGCGGTCCCGCCCGATCAGGCGCAGCGCTCCGTCAGCCAGCCGGAGGGCAGCCGGTTCAGTGTCGTCATCCGGAGATGATCCAACCGCCGGGGGGTCTGCGGCGTGCCGCCCGGCATCAGGTCGGTCCACGAGGCCAGGTCACGCTCCCATGCGGACGACACGATCACTTTGGCCGGCTCCGCCGGCCCGTCAGCGCGCACCCGTAGCGCGTCCGCGACGGGCACGCCGGTCGACCCTCGGCACCTCGTCGTAGCCCGTCCGGCAAGTCAGGGTGCCCTGCGGATCCATGCCGACGGCCAGCACCCGGTGACCCCGTTCAGCGCCAGCCCCGCCAGTGGGCGCCGCACCGGGTGGAGGCCAGTGGATCTTGCCAAGATCATGCCCGGCCGGGGGCGGCTCCGGGTGGTCAGCTCCAGTGCGGAGGGCGTTCGGCGAGCAACCAGTCGTCGTTGCCGCCCCGGCGCTCACCCCAACCGAAGTCGGTGTCGTCGGTGGTCTGCTCGGGCAGCACCACGAAGTCGTCGCTGAGGTCGACCGTACGGTCGTCGTCGCCGGGCACACCATGCCCGGCCGGGTCCTCGGGGATCACGATCGGCAACACTACCCCGCACCGGTTCCACCCCGACGTACCCCGGAAGGTTCCTGTCCGGCAGCCGTCCGAACCGCAGCGGACCGGACCCCGACACCGACCCCCCGGCGAGTCAGGCCGCAGGCCGGAGATGAGCCGCCAGACTGGTGGGGCCACCCCGAGCCGGGATGAAGCCGACCGTACCGCCGTCAGTCCGCAGGTTGCCCCAGTCGAAGACCGCCGGGTCGAACCGCCTGACCGGGTCGCCGCGTTGGTAGCGTCGGACGGCGTGACGACGCCCAGCGGTGCCAGCCCCGAGGACGAGTACTGGCGACGCCCACCCACACAGCCCCCCACCGGACCGACGCCCCCGTCGGGCGACGCGGGTACGACGGAACGGACGGACTCCGCCCCGTCCCCCCGGTCACACCCGCCCACCACCGACGGGTCGGGTACACACGGGACTACCCCAACAGGTCCCGGGCAGGCATCCAGCGGAGCCGAAGCCGACGCGGAAAGGCCAGACTCCGCAGCCGGCACGGGAGTGAGCAACGCCGGAGCCGGCATGAAGGAGGGAACCACCGCAGCCGCAGCCGGCCCGGAAGAGGGAACAGGAGCCGGGTCCGGAACCATGACCGACGTGGAACCCTCGCCCTGGACCGTCCCGGCCGACGGATCCGCGTCGGGTCTTCCGGCTTCCTCGTCCGCTCCACCGCCCGCCCAGCCCGCCCCACCGCCCGTCCAGCCCGCTGCGGACACGCCGGCCAGGACGGGACCCGGGACGGGAACGTCCGAGCCGGGGACGGGCCCAGCGGTACCGGAACCGAACAGGCCCGCGTCAGGGCCACGGTGGGCGGGCGCGCGGCAGGCGGGCACGGCTGGTTACGCCGGGCCGCCGCCGACCACGCCCCCGCCGCCGGGCTGGCGTCCCCCCGTACACCTGGCGGCGACCCCGGCCCGCACCCTGCCGGCGCAGGACATGGAGGCGATGGACGCCGCGGAGCAACAGGCGCAACGGATCACCTGGAGTGTCGGCGCGGTGGTCGGGGGCGTGCTGCTGGTGCTGCTCTGCCTGCTCTGTTCCCGAGCGCTGTTCTGACCGTCGCCGGACGGCGGGGCGCCCGACGACACCGCCGTCCGGCGCGGCCCCGACCCGCCCGGGTCACCGGTCAGAAGGTGTTGCTCCACACCGAGGCGGCACCGCTGTCCCCGGTGAGATAGACGTAGACCAGGGCGAACACGGCCAGCACCACGGTGATCGCGGTCAGGGCCCAGGTCGTCCAGGCGGGCAGGTTCGGGGTACGCACCCGGTTGCTGGTCACCGCCAGCAGCAGCAACGCCGCCACGGCCAGGCCGATGGTGAACCATTGAAGCGTCTCGCCGTACTCGGAATGCTCGTGGATCTTGGCGAGCAGTTCCGGCGAGTAGCCCTTCGCCCGCAGCGCCGCCTCGAACGCCTCCCCCGACTCGGTCGCCACCCAGGCGAGGACCGGGGTGACCAAGGCCAGGATGGCCACCGCCCAGTCGAGCCGGGGCCGCCAGCGGGGCATCAGCCCGTACGCGCTGGCCAGCAGCGCGAGCAGTGGCACGAACACCACCACGGCGTGGACCACCAGAACGTGACCGGGCAGACCGTTGATCTCCTTGAACACCGACACCTCCGAGCGTGGAATGCGGGTTGCGGCAGACAGCGTACGTCGCGACCTGCCCCTCAGGCGTACACGCGGCGAAGACCGGTCCGGTTCATCCCGCCCGGTGGCGTCCCGGGCAGCGTCCCGACGGCCGGCGGTTCCCGTCCGGGCGTGGCACTGTTGACGGGTGGACACCGACGATCTCGGCCTCTTCGGTCCCGGTTCGGTCACCTGGAAGGTGCACGACGAGCCGATCCTGATCGTCGCCGGCCTGCGTTCCCTCTACCTCCAGGCCCTGCACCCACGGGCGATGGCCGGGGTGGCCCAGAACAGCAACTACCGGTCGGACGCCTGGGGGCGGCTGGTCCGCACCGGCACGTACGTCGACACGGTCGTCTACGGCACCACCGCCGAGGCCGAGCGGGCCGGCCGGCGGTTGCGGGCCCTGCACGGCCGGCTGCGCGCCACCGACCTGTTCACCGGGGAGCGGTTCCGGATCGACGAGCCGGACCTGCTGCGCTGGGTGCACGTCACCGAGGTCGAGTCGTTCGTCAGCACCGCCCGCCGGGCCGGCCTGTCGCTGACCGACGCCGAGGTCGACGGGTACTACGCCGAGCAGCGGCGGGCCGCCGCGCTGGTGGGGCTGGACCCGGCCGGGGTGCCGGGCAGCGCCGCCGAGGTGGCCGACTACTACCGGACGGTCCGGCCCGAGCTGCGGATGACGAAGGAGGCGGCCGAGACCGCGCTGTTCCTGACCGCCCCGCCGATCCCGTGGAAACTCAGCCGGCCGGCCCGCCTGGGGCTGAGTCTGGGGCCGCCACGCTGGGCGTACTTCGGGGTGGCCGGCACGGCGCTCGGGCTGCTGCCGCCATGGGCGCTGCGGCTCTACGGCGGGCTGGGGCTGCCCACCACCGCGCTGTCGGCCGACCTGAGTGTCCGGACGTTGCGGCTGGCCCTGGCGGCGCTGCCCCGCAACTGGCGGGAGAGCCCGATCCAGCAGGCGGCGAAGACCCGTGCCGCCCGCCTCACCGCCGCCGCCTGACCACCCCGGTCGGATCGCCACGACGCGGACGGCCGGTCACTCGGCCACCGGAGCGGCGGGGCGGTCGATCGCCGACCAGGGCTCGCGGCCGGGGGTCTGCGCGCCGACCGGGCAGGTACGCCGGTAGTCGCACCAGCCGCACCGGGGCCCGGCGACGGCGGGGAACGCCTCGTCCGGGTCGGCCCCGTCGGTGACCGCCCGCTCGGCGGCCATGATGTCCCGGGCGGTGTCCTCGGCGCGGCTGAGCTGCCGGGCCAGCGACTCGTCGGTGTGGTCGTGCCCGGCGACGGTGCCGGTCGGCAGGTGGTGCAGCTCCACCCGGCGGCAGGGCCGGCGGAACGTCCGCTCGGCGGCGTACGCGTAGAGGGCGAGCGCCTGCGAGCCGCGTGCGTCGTCGGCGTCCAGCCCGGTACGGCCGGTCTTGTAGTCGACGATGACCAGTTCGGGGCCGTCCGGGCCGGGGCGGGAGTCGATCCGGTCGGCCCGCCCGTTGAAGGCCAGCACCGCCGTCTTGACGGCGACCACCCGTTCCACGCCCAGCGGGTCGTCGCCGGGGTCGAGGGTCGCGACGTACCCCTCCAGCCAGCCCAGCGCCCGCTGGTAGGCCGCGCGTTCCTGCTCGTCGTCGCGGTAGCCCTCGCGGACCCAGGTGCCCTTGAGCAGGGCGGGCAGCGCCTCGGGACGCCGCCGGTCGGCAGGCAGCGCATACCAGTTCTTCAGGGCGGTGTGCACGCTCGCGCCGAGCGAGTTGTGCGCCCACGGCGGGCCCTTCGGCGGGGCGGGCCGGTCGAGGTAGGCGTAGCGGTAGCGGCGGGGGCAGTCGGCGTACGCGCCGAGCTTGCTGGGTGTGCAGGTGAAGAGCCGTTCGGGCATGCCGGCGAAGCCGAGTTGCTCGGGTTGGCCGGAGCGGGGCCGGGGGGTACCGGCGGAGGAGGCTCGTCGCACCCCCGTGATCCTGCCAGCCCGGTACGACAGCCCGACGGCGGCACGACGGCGGATCAGCTCATGTTCACGTACTGGGTGACGAAGGCGGCCACCGCGTCGGCGATGAGCTGCACGGCGATGGCCGCCAGCAGGAGGCCGGCGATCCGGGTCAGCACCTCGATGCCGCCCGGTCGGAGGATCTTGACGATCCCGCCGGAGAACCGCAGCACCACCCAGACCGCCAGCATCACCGCGACGATCGCGGCGGCGATCGCCGAGACCTGCCCGACGCCCTCGGACTGCTGCACGAAGAGCATGGTCGCCACGATCGCGCCGGGACCGGCCAGCAGCGGGGTGCCCAGCGGCACCAGGGCGATGTTGGAGGTGACCTGCTGGCTGGGGTCGTCGGCCTTGCCGGTGAGCAGTTCCAGCGCCACCAGGATCAGCAGCAGGCCACCGGCCGCCTGCAACGCCGGCAGGTCCACGTGCAGGTAGGCGAGGAGGGTCTGGCCGGCGACGGCGAAGACCACGATGACGCCGAGCGCCAACGCGACCGCCTGCCAGGCGGCCCGGTTACGGTCACGGGCCGGCAGCGGGCCGGTCAGGGCGAGGAAGATCGGCATCATGCCCGGCGGGTCGACGATGACCAGCAGGGTCACGAAGACCTCACCGAAGAGCTTGAGATCCACCGGACGAGGGTAGCGGTGCCGCTGGCAGGCGAAACGCGGATCACCCGGAAGCGACGCCGGTCACTCCGGAGGCCGCCGCGACGATCCGCTCGTACGCCTCCACGGCGGTGGTGTGCGCGCCCAGCCGGACGGTCTTGTGGCTGCCGTGGAAGTCCGACGAGCCGGTGACCAGCAGGCCCAGGTCGGCGGCGAGCTGCCGGACGTACTCCGCCTCTTCGGGGGTGTGGTCCTCGTGGTCGGCTTCCAGGCCGGCGAGCCCCGCCTCGGCCAGCTCGGCGATCAACGAGTCGGGGACGATCCGCCCCCGCCGGCTGGCTCGGGGGTGGGCGAACACCGGCACGCCGCCGGCCGCCCGGACCAGGGCGACGGCCCGGAACACGTCGGTGTCCTCCTTGGGTAGCCGGTACCGCTGCCCCAACCACTGCGGGCCGAACGCCTCGGTGGTGGTGGCGACCAGGCCGGCCCGGATCAGCGCGGCGGCGATGTGCGGGCGGCCGACCGTGCCCCCGTCGGCGGCGGCCATGATCTGCGTCCAGCTGACGTCGATCCCGTCGGCGCGCAGCAGCTCGACGATCCGTTCCCCGCGCACCTCCCGGGCCTGCCGTACTCGGGCCAGCTCGGCGACCAGTTCGGGATGTTCCGGGTCGAACAGGTACGCCAGCAGGTGCAGCGGGAGCGCCGGCTCGGCACCCTGCCAGCGACAGGACAGTTCCGCACCCCGGACGAGGCTGAGCCCGGCCGGCAGCGCGTCGACCGCCGCCGCCCACCCGGCGGTGGTGTCGTGGTCGGTGATCGCCACCACGTCCAACCCGGCGTCGGCGGCGGCCCGGACCAGTTCGGCCGGGCCCAGCGTGCCGTCGCTGGCGGTGGAGTGGGCGTGCAGGTCGATCAACGGGCGCGCGGGCATGATCCCGACGCTACCCGGGCAGGTCACCCCGGATCGGCACCGGTCACCAGCACCGGCCGGACGCCGTCACCGGCCCCGGCGACCGGGGTCGAGCTGGTCGGCTGGCCCGCCAGCGCCTCGTCGGGGCGCAGCCGGACCAGTGCACCGTCCCGGTCGACGTACGCCGCCGTGCGGGTGTCCGTCCAGGTCACCACGCCGTCGATCACCGGGCCGACGGTCCGCGACGGCGGGGCGGTGCCGGCCAGGTCGACCAGGACCGCGCCGTCCGCCCCGGCGAGCCGGCCGTTGACCAGCAACCAACGCCCGTCGGGGGAGACCACACCCCGGCCGTCGGCAGCGGGCGTCGGCGCGCACCTGGTGGTGGCCGGGGTGAGGTCGGGGTCGAGCACGGCCAGACAGTTCCGGGCCCCGGCGCGTACCCGGGCGACCAGCCGGCCGTCCGGTCTGGTCCCGTAGACGTCGAGGACGTCCGGGGCGACGGGCCCGGGTGACCCGCCAGGCGTCGGCCGCCACCACCGGTGGCCGGAGACGGAACCGGACCGCAGCAGCACCCGGTCGCCGACGAACCGGACCGGCACCGCGTCGGCGGGCGGTCCCGCGACGAAGGCGACGAGCTGACCGGCGACGATCCCGGCGGCGAAGAGCCGGCCGTCGTCCCGCCAGGCCACCTGCCGCCCGTCGGGTGACAGGGCGATCTCGTCCACCCCGGCGAGCAACGCCCGGGACTCACCGCCGGCGGGCACCATCCAGAGGGTACGGCCGGCCGCGGTGACCGCCCCGGTCAGCAGCCAGCCGCCGTGTTCGGGCAGCCGTTGCGCGCGTTCGACCGGCCCGACGCCCAGGTCGTACCGCTGCCCGGCGACGGTGACCAGGGCACCGGCGACGATCAGGTCGACCCCGCCGTCGGCGGGTGTCTGTGGCGGGGCGGGCGCGACCGGGCCGGCGGACAGGCTGGCCACCTCGCGCGGGTCGCCGAGCACCACGGTCGGGGTGGTGGGGCGGCCCGCCTGCCCAGCGAGCTGGGTCATCCCCCCGGTGAGCAGTGCGGTCGCCACACCGGCCAGGGCGAGTCCGGCGGCCGTACGCCGTCGTCGCGCCCGACGGGCCCGCCCGAGCGCCGTCCCGGCCGGGTCGACGGGCAGCCGGTGCGGTACGGCGACCCGCTGGGCGAGGGTCTCCCGCAGCGCCTGCTCCAGCGGCTCGTCGTGCGTCACGGCGAATGGACGCTCGGGGGTGCCGGTCTGGTTGTCCGACCGGGGTGAGGAGGGTTTCATCGGCTCTCCGCAGCGAGCGCGGTGGTCGGTTCGGGTCGGGTCCCCGCGCCGACCGGCCGGGCCGTCGCCGGGTCGTCGCCGGTCCCGGCGGGTGCCGCTACCGACGGGGTGGCCCCGGCCCGGGTGGGCCGCCCACCGGCGGGGGTCAGGGCGGACGGCGTGCCGGCGCGGTCGGGCAACGCCCCGGCGTGCTCCGCGGCGGGCGACCCCGCCACCTGCACCGGCGGGCCGGCGCGTCGGCGTCCACCGGCCGGGGTCCGGCCCGGCGTGGGCGTCGGGGTGCCGCCGGTGGCCCGGTCGGACGACGGGGTACGGGCGGCGCGGGAGGGCCGGGCGGAGGTGGCCGGGCGGGCCGTCGGGGTGGGGCGGCCGGTCGGGTCGGCGGCGAGGTCGGGCAGTCCTTCGGCGGCGAGCCGGCGGCGCAGGGTGTTCAGGGCGCGCGACGTCTGGCTCTTCACCGTGCCCGGGGAGATCTCCAGCAGGGCCGCCGTCTGGGCCTCCGACAGGTCCTCGTAGTAGCGCAGCACCAGCACCGCCCGCTGCCGGGCAGGCAACCTGCGCAGGTGCCGCCAGAGGGCGTCCCGGTCGAGCTGCTGCTCGATCTCGTCGACTCCGGCCCGCTCGGGCAGCACCTCGGTGGGGCGCTCACCGTGCCACCGACGCCGCCACCAGCTCGTGGACGTGTTGACCATGACCCGCCGGGCGTACGGCTCGACCGCCTCGATCCCGCCCAGCCGCCGCCAGGCCAGGTACGTCTTGGTCAGCGCGGTCTGGAGCAGGTCCTCGGCGGTGGCCCAGTCCCCGGCGAGCAGGTACGCGGTACGCAGCAGGGCACCGGAGCGCGCCGCGACGAAGTCACGGAACTCGTCCTCCAGCGGATCCCGGCCCACCGCTCACCTCCGCACCCCGTCCTGCCTGGCAGGCTGTCACGCCGGACCGGGTCCGGTCGACGGCGGAAGGGAGGCAGTTCGCCCTCCGGACGGACGAAACCGTTCAGGCGCCGTCGTCGGCCTTCGCCTCGTCGGCCTCCTTGCCCAGCCGGGCCTCGACCGCCTGCGGCTCGTACATCTCCTCGACGACCCGCAGGTAGAGCTCGTTCGGGTTGGGCAGATTCTTGATCTCCCGCAGCGCCTGCTCCTGGCCGGCGGACTCGAGCACGAAGGTGCCGTAGTTGAGGGCGCGGCCGGTGGGGGTCTGCTCGTACTTCATGTCGGTGACCCGGGCCAGCGGCATCATGGCGACCTTGCGGGTGACGATGCCGTTGACCACCATGACCCGCTTGTTGGTCAGGATGAACCGGTCGTACCACCAGTCGGCGACCTTCCACGCCACCCAGCCCATCACCGCGAACCAGAGCAGCACGGCGATGGTGGTGAGGGCGCCGACGTCCTGCCCGGCGAGGAAGCCGGAGAGGTAGCCGAGAACGAAGGTGGCCGCCACGCCGACGACGATCGGGGTGGCGAGGTGGATCCAGTGCCGCTTCCACTCGCCCCGGTAGCGCTCGGTGGGGAAGAGGTAGCGGGCGACCAGGGAACTGGGCTCGTCCTCCAGGGGCAGCACCCGGCGGGGTGTCATGCCCTGGGCGTCGGACCGCAGGCCGGCCAGCTCCTCTTCGGAGATGACCGGCTGTTGGTAGCCGGCTTCCGGATCGCGGACCCAGGTCCGCCCCTGACCACCGAATCCCGGGACGTCGCCGTAGCCGGCGTCGTCCGAGAAGGACGGTCCGCCGGTGGGTCCCGCCCCGGCCCCGTAGGCCGGCCCGTCGTCGGGTCGGTACCTCGGGATCGGCTCGGTGTCCCGCTCCCGGCGGTCCCGGCCGGGATCGTCCGGGTCGAACGGGGGTCCGGAGGGGCTGCCCATCGGGGGTTAGGCGACGAGGCTCGTGAAGAAGTCGCCGAAGCCCTGGGCGATGTCCACGATGCCACCGCCGAGCGACTTGAAGACGTCCGCTGCCGAGTTTGGCCGGTAGGCAACGAAGAAGATCAAGAATGCGATACCGGCCCAGGTGAGGACCTTCTTGACCATAGCGGGCCATCCTCTCGCGCGGCGCCGGGTCCGTTTACCGCAGCGGCACCCAGAGTATCAGCATGATGCCGTAGCGTGAATATCTGCGTCCCATCTCCGACTCGCCGGGAGGGCCGTCAAGCCCCTCCGTGCAGGTACGGGGACGGAGCGCCGTACACGAGCTCGGGCGGAGTCCACTCGGTGAGGTCGTGCAGGACGACATCTTCCGCGAGGAGGTGACCCGCGCTCGCCGGCCAGGCTATCGCATGGAGCCACATTCCCCGAGCCTCACCGGCGTACGCGCTTCGATCCGTTGCCGAATTGATTAACCACAGTGGAGTCGGATGGCCCCCGACCCTGATCCGCGCCGGCTCGACATGCTCGGGGTGACCAGGGCCGGGACCGGGCCCGGCCAGCACCTCCGTCAACTCTGGACCGGGATCCGGGCCGGCCACCCCGGCGAACCGGGTGCCCAATCCCACTCCCGGCTCCTCGGCCACCAGGACCAGTTCGGCCGGTCCACCGCCGAGCGGGGCCGGCCCGGCGCACGCGACGGCCGTGGCCCGCACGCCACCGGCCTCGTCGCCGGCCCAGGCCACCCCGGTCACCGTCCAGCCGGACGGCAGCGGCCACGGGCACCACAGGGGCAGCGCGGGCCGCTGCGGGTCGCTCTCTGCCGCCACCCGGTCCACCACGCTCGCCACGATGTCGGCGTCGATGTGCTCGGGCACGTGCAGCGGGGCCACCGGTCCGCACCTGACGCAACGCGACTCACCGTGCATCAGGTCCGGTGGGCGTACCTGACCCGCACACCTCGGACAACTCACCACGACACTCACATCCCCACCGTGGCCCGGCGACGCGCCCGGCGTCAAGCCGCCGCCACGAACGTGCCGCCCCTTTCCGCACCTCAGCGCCCACGCGGCGATTTCCCGGGGCCGGCCGCCCGGCGCGAGTGCCGGTCGCCGGGGCGGGGACGCCGGCCCGGTGCGGGGCGGGCGGGTGCGGGCCAGGCGGGCGGGTGCAGGGCGGGCGGGTCAGGCGGGCGGGGCGGCGGCGTGGGCGCGTACCCAGGCGTGCATGGCGATGCCGCTGGCCACCCCGGCGTTGATCGACCGGGTCGAGCCGTACTGGGCGATCGAGAAGAGCTGGTCGCAGGCGGCGCGGGCGGCGGCGGACAGCCCCGGCCCCTCCTGGCCGAAGAGCAGCACGCAACGCCGGGGCAGGGTGATCGTCTCCAACGGCCGGGAACCGGGCAGGTTGTCGATGCCGACCACCGGCAGCTCCTGCCCGGCGGCCCAGCCGACGAACTCCTCGATGGTCGGATGGTGCCTGACGTGCTGGTACCGGTCGGTGACCATGGCACCCCGACGGTTCCACCGGCGCAGCCCGACGATGTGCACCTCGGCCGCGAGGAAGGCGTTGGCGTTGCGCACCACCGTGCCGATGTTGAAGTCGTGCTGCCAGTTCTCGATGGCCACGTGGAAGTCGTGCCGCCGGGCGTCCAGGTCGGCCACGACGGCCTCCCGCCGCCAGTAGCGGTAGCGGTCCACCACGTTGCGCCGGTCGCCGGCGGCGAGCAGCTCCGGGTCGTAGCGCGGGTCGTCAGGCGGGTCGCCCGGCCACGGTCCGACACCCACGTCGAGCTGGTCCTCGGTCACGGTTCCAAGAGGGTACGGCCGCCGCCGCGACCCCCGTAGGCCACCCCGACCGGTGTCACCCCAGGGGGTGCGCACGGGTCCGGGGTGCCCTCACCGCCCGCGCAGCCCCAACGCGTCGCCGAGGCGTTCCAGGAACCACCTGTCGGTGGGGTCGGGGGCACCGGTCCGGCAGACCCGGACCGCCACCGACTCCACCCACTGCCGGTACGCGGCGGAGTCCGCGGGGTCGGCCCGTCGACGCAGCACCCGGACGGCGGCCCGGCAGGCCGGTGGCAGGTCGGCCGGGCCGGTGGGCCCGCCGACCGCAGCGGTCGCGCCGTCGTGCCGGGCGTAGATCGCGGCGACCACGGCGCGGACGAGGTCGCTGTCGGAGGCCCGGCCGGCGGCGAGAGCGTCCAGCCCGACGAGGCCGGCGGCGACGTCCCGGGTCGGGCGACCGGGGCCGGGTGAGGCGGCGGCCACCAGCACCCGGCCGGGCAGCGTGGTGAGCAGTTCCCACTCGGTGGCGGAGTAGGTGGCGGTGGTCAGCGGTGCGGCACGCCGTCCGGCAGAGGGCGGCTCTCCGGCGCGGGAGTGGCTCATCAGGACCTCCGCCGCCAGCATAAGCCCGCCGGACGGGTGACGGGCTCGTCCCGGCGCGATCCGCGCCCGTGGGCCGTTCGGTGTCGCGGCCGGGGTGCCCGCGCGCCGCCGTCGACGGGCAGCGGCGAGTACGACTCGACACGCCTTACCGCTGATTAAGGAGACCTCGGCTGGCGGGTGACAGGAAAATGTCACTCCCGGGCCCATCCGGGGGGAGACGCAATGAGCGGCGGGGCCCTCCCCGGCACCCGCCGCCCACGCTCTGATGTCGAAGATTCTGCCCCACCACGACGATGAACGAACAGAGACGGAGGTCACATTTATCTTTTCGTAACAATACTCAGAGTCACTAACGATCAACGAGAGAGCGATCTCTGCAGGTGAAGTAGTACCTTGTCAGGCGACAAGTTCGCGCATGTTGGCTGCTCCGGGCGGCGATCTCCCTGGAAACGCTCCCATCACGGGCCGTCACGCAAATGCGTCGTGCAAGTGCAGTCCGCACACGCGCATCGACAGATGCAGCTCGATGAGCATGATCGGAGCTCCGGAGCGGCCCGGTTTCGGCACGCCCCACCCGGGAATTTGCCGGGGTACCACCTGGTTCTACCGGACGGAAAAAGCAATCCGCGCTGATCGGAGAGTCCAATGGCAACCGTTGAGCTGACCACGGCCAACTTCGACGAGGTGACCGAGAGCAGCGGCATCGTGCTGGTCGACTTCTGGGCCGAGTGGTGCGGCCCGTGCAAGCGGTTCGCCCCGGTCTACGAGCGCTCGTCGGAGAAGCACCCCGACATCACCTTCGGCAAGGTCGACACCGAGGCGCAGCAGGAACTGGGCGCCAAGTTCGACATCCGCTCGATCCCGACGATCATGGCGATCCGGGACGGCGTGATCGTCTTCGCCCAGCCCGGCGCGCTGCCCGAGTCGGCCCTGGAGAACCTGATCGAGCAGGTCCAGGCCCTGGACATGGACGACGTCCGCAAGCAGCTGGCGAACCACCAGCACTGAACACCGCCGCCGGCGGTCGGGCCCCACGGTCCGGCCGTCGGCGTTTCACTTGCGTCGCGCTCGCACACATGTTCGAATAGCGACATGCGCTGGGACCACCTCTCCGCTCCCCCGGACGAGGAGCGTCCCGACCGGGCAGCGCCAGCGACGCCACCCCTGCCGCTGGCGCTGCCCGGCGCGGTCACCCGCACGTTCGACACCCCCGACTTCGCCGGCATGACCTTCTACGAGGTGCAGGCCAAGTCGATCATCAACCGGGTGCCGACCGGGTCGCGGGTGCCGTTCAGCTGGACGATCAACCCGTACCGGGGCTGCACCCACGCCTGCGTCTACTGCTTCGCCCGCAACTCGCACACCTACCTCGACCTCGACGCGGGCGCGGACTTCGACCGCAAGGTGGTCGTCAAGGTCAACGCCGGGGAGCTGGTCCGGCGTGAGTTGGCCGCCGCGCGGTGGCGGGGCGCACCGATCGCGATGGGCACCAACGTCGACTGCTACCAGCGCGCCGAGGGCCGCTACCGGCTGCTGCCGCCGATCATCACGGCGCTGCGGGACTTCGCCAACCCGTTCTCGATCCTCACCAAGGGCACCCTGATCCTGCGTGACCTGCCGCTGCTGTGCCAGGCCGCCGAGGTCACCCGGGTCAGCCTGTCGTTCTCGGTGGGCTTCGTCGACGAGACCCTGTGGCGGGCGGTGGAGCCCGGCACCCCGAGCCCGCGTCGCCGGCTCGACGCGGTCCGCCGGCTCACCGACGCCGGCTTCGAGGTGGGGGTGCTGATGGCGCCGATCCTGCCCGGCCTCAGCGACGACGACGCGTCGATCGACGCCACCCTCGCGGCCATCGCCGCCGCCGGCGCCACCGGTGTCACGCCGCTGGCCCTGCACCTGCGCCCCGGTGCCCGCCAGTGGTACGCGCACTGGCTGGGCCGGGAGTTCCCGCACCTGGTCCCCCGCTACCGCGAGCTCTACCGCGCCGGGGCCTACCCGCCGCAGGCGTACCAGCGGGAGTTGACCGCCCGGGTGCGGATCGCGGCCCGCCGGCACGGCCTGCACCGGAGCGAGCGCGGCGACAGCCATCGGGTGCCGGCCCCACCGTCCGCACCCGCCCCCGAACAGCTCGCCCTGCTCTGAGCAGGCCCGTCGAGCGCGCGCGACGGGCAAGCAGGGCCGTGCCCCGGCGGCCGGGCCGGTCCCACCCGCCCGGAATCGGGCTAGGCTCGGCGGATGCGGACCGCACAGCAGCTCCTCGCCGACTCCGCCGTGATCGCCGTCGTGGGCGCGTCCCGCGACCCGGGCAAGGCCGCACACCGGGTGCCGGCACAGATGCAGCGGTACGGCTGGCGGATCATTCCGGTCAACCCGACCGTGGACGAGTTGTTCGGTGAGCGGGCCTACCCGTCGCTCGCCGACATTCCGCACCCGATGGACCTGGTGAACGTCTTCCGCCCGGCCCGGGACGCCGTCGAGGTGGTACGGCAGGCGGCGACCATCGGCGCACCGGCGGTCTGGCTCCAGCTCGGCATCGTCTCCGCCGAGGCGCGGCGGATCGCCGAGGCGGCCGGCATGGACTACGTCGAAGACCGCTGCCTGATCATCGAGCGGGCCGCCGCCGACCTCTCCCGGCTGCCCTGACCGGTCCCCCACCCGCCCCGACGAGGTGACCCGGCGTCAACCGGGTGAAAAGCCGCGCCGCCAGCCGGTAGCGTCCGCCGTAGAGAGGCCACTGACCTGCGGCGGAGGGCGGGCACCGTGAGTACGCCACCGGGGGAGCCGGAGCAGCCGCCGTCACCGTACGAGCCGCCCCGACGTCCGTCCGACGAACCGGCCTCCCCGCCCGCGCCCACCCCGCCGGACGGACCGTGGAGCCCGAGCGGGCCCGAGCCGTCAGCGTGGGCCCCACCTGCCGAGCCGTCCCCCTGGGCGCAGCCGTCCGCGCCCTCCGAGCCGTCGGCCCCGGCCCGGCCGCCGGAGCCGGGTCGCATCGGTGAGTTCCCGGGCGGCGGCGAGCCGGGCGGGTCGGCCCCACCGTCCGGGTCGCCCGGCTGGAGCCGGCCACCGTCGGGCGAGCAGCCGGCGGTCACGCCGCCGGGCGGGCCAGCAGCCTGGGAACAGCCGTCCGCTGGGGAACAGCCACCGCCGTGGGGGCAGCCGCCGGGCGGACAGCAGTGGGGCCACCCGCCACCCGGGCCGTACGGACCACCCGGTGGCGGCGGGACCAACGTGCCGGCGATCCTGTCCCTGGTGTTCGCCTTCGTCTTCGCCCCGGCCGGCATCGTCCTCGGCCACCTGGCGAAACGGCAGATCCGGCGGACCGGCGAGGACGGCGACCAGCTCGCCACCTGGGGGCTGGTCCTCAGTTACGCGTTCACCGCGATCGGGGTGCTCGTCTGCTGCGGCTGGCTCGCCCTGGTCGTGGTGGCCGGCGTCGGCAGCAGCACCGGCACCGGCTACTGATCAGCGGAACTGCGCCTCCCGGACGCTGTTGCCACCGTCGACCACCAGCATCTGCCCGGTGATGTACGACGCCGCGGGCGAGCAGAGGAAGCTGATCGCGGCAGCCACCTCGTCGGGGGTGCCGGGGCGGCCGACCGGGGTGCCGAGCCCCTGCTTGAGCTCCGCCATCGTCGAGGCCGCCGTGTAGATGGTGCCGGGGGCCACCGCGTTCACCGTCACCCCGTCGGCGATCATCTCCATCGCCAGGGCCCGGGTCAGCCCGACCACCCCCGCCTTGGCCGCCGCGTACGCCGCCTCGGTGGGCAGGGCGTTGACCGGGCCGGCGGTCGCCGAGAGGTTGACGATCCGCCCCCAGCCCCGCTCGGCCATCCCGCTGATGAAGGCCCGGCTGCACAGGAACGCGGTGGTCAGGTTTCGGTCGATCTCGCCGCGCCACTCGTCGTAGCTGAGCTGGGCCACCGGGCGGAGCACCTCGGGGCTGGCCCGGCTGGCCAGGCCGGCGTTGTTGACCAACACCTCGACGTCGCCGAGCTGCTCGGCGACCGCGTCGGCGAGCGCGCCGACCTCGGACTCGTCGGTCAGGTCGGCGACGAACCCGGTCACGCCCAGCTCACCGGCCCGCTCGTGGATACGCCGGGTGGTGGAGACGATCGCCACCCGGGCGCCCAGGTCGGCCAGGCGGCGGGCGGTGGCGTACCCGATGCCGTCGGCGCTGCCCGCACCCGTGACCAGGGCGACCCGGCCGTCCAGCCGCATGGTCACCGGGTCCGGCAGCGGCACCGGCTCGTCCTGGCCGGGTTGGCTGCCGCCGGTGGTGGCACGGGTGCGCCGGGCAAGGCCGGGGCGGCTCACGTCCCGCCTCGGTCGGCTGCCGGATCGGTCGGCCCCACGCGCGTCGATAGCCATGCCGGCATCCTGCCCGCTCGACCGGACGCGGGCAACGAGCCACCACGGGGCCGACCCCACCACTGTGCGGTCCTGGCTACCCTGACGGCGCACCTACATGCGACGGAGAAGATCAGATGACCTACCCCCCGCCCTCCGACGGCTGGTCGGACCCGGCCTGGTCGGCCCAGCAGCCCGACCCGACACTGCCGGCCAGTGGCCCGCCGATCTCCGCCCCACCGGTCGGGAAGGACCCGTACGCCCCGGCCGACCCGTACGCGGGCGCGCCGGGCATCCCCGCCCAGGCCGCCCCGGTCGACCCGTACGCCGCCGCTGCCGCCTACCCGCAGCCCGGCTACCCGCAGCCGATGGGGTACGCCGGTTACGGCGGCTACCAGCCTCCGCCGCCGCAGAACGGCCTCGCGATCGCCTCGATGATCGTCTCGATCATCGGCGCGATCGGGCTGTGCGGTTACGGACTCGGCGGCTACATCGGCCTCATCGGCGCGATCCTCGGCCACGTGGCCCGGCGGCAGATCCGGGAGCGGGGGGAGGGCGGTGCGGGCTTCGCCACCGCCGGCATCATCGTCGGGTGGATCTCCACCGTCATCGCGGTGCTGGCCACCATCGCCATCGTGGTCTTCTTCGTCTGGCTGGCCAACCAGGAGTCGACGACCGGGTACGGCACCTCGTACTGAGCGGTGGGGCCGCCCCGGGCACCCTGGGCGGCCCACCCGGTCACCCGCACGTGACGAGAACCCGTACGGCCCCGGTGGGCGTGGTGACTCCACGGTAACCTCGTGCCGTGACCGGGGTGAATGGACCTGTGGAAGATGCCACCGGGCGGCGGACCGTGGTGGTGACCGGGGCCAGTTCGGGCATCGGCCTGGCCGCCGCGGTGGCGCTGGCCCGGCGCGGCGACCGGGTGGCGCTCGTCGGCCGGGACCCGGCCCGCCTCCAGGCCGCCGGTGACCGGGTACGCGAGGCGTCCGGCGAACGCCCCGAACTGTTCCGCGCCGACTTCGCCGTGCTCGACGACGTACGCGGGCTCGCCGAGCGGCTGCGGGCGACGTACGACCGGATCGACGTGCTGGCGAACAACGCCGGGGCGATCGTGTTGGAGCCGCTCACCACGGTCGACGGGTTCGAGCTGTCGATCCAGGCCAACCACCTGGCCCCGTTCCTGCTGAGCAACCTGCTGGTCGACCGGGTCGGCCGGCTGGTGGTGACCGCCTCCGGCGCGCACCGCAGCGGGACCCTCGACCCGGACGACCTCAACGCCGCGCTGCGCCGCTACCGGCCGATGCGCGCGTACGGCACCAGCAAGCAGGCCAACATCCTGTTCGCCGCCGAGGCCGCCCGGCGCTGGTCCGACGTGCCGGCGTACTCGTTCCACCCGGGGGTGGTGCGGACCCGGTTCGGCGCGGACAGCCGGCTGGTCGCCCTCGGCATGCGGGTGATGCCGTTCCGCAGCCCGGAGAAGGGCGCGGAGACGCTGGTCTGGCTGGCCAACCAGCCCGCGTCCCGGCTGGTCGACGGCGGTTACTACGCCGACCGGCGACTGCGCCGGCCCTGGCCGCGTGCCGCCGACCCGGCGCTGGCCGCGCGCCTCTGGACCGCCAGCGCCGCCGCCGTCGGCCTCGACACCTGACCGCGGCGGCAACGGCCACCCACGCCTGCGATCATGACGCCGGGGGAGACAGTTCGTCGTATTCAAGCAGTCCGTTCTCCAGAACATGGCGACGGAACCCACCGACACCGAACGGTAGGAAGTACTCGCCTTCCAGAAGCCGGTCGACCAACTCCTCCACCGTTTTCACGGCGAGCATTTTCGTGCGGACCGCCTGGCACAGCAGCGGGACAGTCGCCGTGACCCGGATGCCCTTTTCCTCGGCGATCTGGCGCGGCGTGGCATCGTCCAGCACCACCTCGCACTTGTAGACCTGGCCCATGGCGAGCACCCCGCACTCGCCGATGTTCCTGCCGTCGACCACCAACCGATCGGCATAGTGGGCGAAGGCTTCGGCGAAACCGACATCGGTCGACCGGTGGACCTTGATCCAGTCTGCGTCGAGCACCGCGCGGGCGGCCGGCACCTGCTCGACGGCACGCTGGAGTTCACGCTCCACGCTGTCGGGGACGTAGACAGGGCGGTCCTCGGCGAGAAAACGCAGGACCCCCAACCATCCCTGCTGAGCGAAATGACGCAGCGGCCCGGTGTCGAAGACCAGGGCGTTCTCGGGAACCGTCACGACACGAAACGCCAGATCTCGTCGGCCCGTCGCTGCCGGACCTGCGGCAGGTCCGCCTCGTCGAACGTGCCCTGTAGTAGGTCCAGGGCACGTTCGCGGCTGATCCGCTCGTCCCGTACCAGCCGCAGCACCGCGCGGGCGAACGGGCGAGGGACCGTCGTTCCCGCCAGTTCCTCCGGGGGGACGTTGAGACCCATCTCCACGATGTCGGTCTGGGTCGTACGGTATCGGCGTACCGCGGCCACCCGCTCGGCGTCGGCCAGGCCCAGTTCCTTCAGGCGGGTCGCGAGGGTGGCCATGTCGACCCGGTAGGCACTCGCGAGGTAAATCGCCGCAGCGCGTTCCCCGGACCGGGACGCCTTTTCCTGCCACTGCGGGGTGATCGCGGCCTCGGGTAGCAGAAACGCGCGGGCGAAGCGGTCGAGGCGTGACTCCAGGGGGACCACCTGATCGGAATGGCCGGCCACCCGCCAGTCGACGGTGTAAGTGTCCGCGATGAGATAGTGACCGAGTTCGTGCGCGAGGGCGAGTCTCCTACGACCGACCTTCATATGGCTGTTGACGAGGCACACACCGCCCCGGGGCAGCAGGACCGACCCGGCGTCCGCCGTGTCCTTGCCGATGTCGCGAGAGAACGCCAGGAGCCCGACGGCGGCGACCCGTTCGACGAACCGACTGATCGGTTCCGTTGCCGAGCAGGCCAGCAGGCCACGCGCCTGCGCCGCGAACGCCTCGGCCTCGGCATTGGTCGACGGTGTCGTGATACCGGCCTGGGTGACCGCCTCGGCACCGTCGAGCCCCAGTTCGTTGACGCCCAACGACGCGACGAATGCGACCTCGCTGGCGAACGTGGTCAGCAGGGTGTCGACCTGCGAGTCTGCGGTGTCCAGCCCCTGACTGGACCGATGGGCGACGAGCGCGGGGACAGGCTCCTCGAAGAACGTGGACATGCGTACACCGATCGCCCCGGCGATGTCCGCCAGTTCGAGCGCGGTGACCTTGCGTATGCCACTCTCGATCTTGTTCATGACCGTTCGTTCGATGCCTACCGCGTGCCCGAGGTCCTCTTGACTGAGGCCTGCACGCTTACGCGCATCCCGGATGCGCTCCCCCAGCGTCCGCGCGTCGATGTCAGCCACCGTGCGATTCTCGCACACCCGAACTGTGACACAGGACACCATCGGTCGAATCGCCGGTCGTCTTGCCGCCTTCACTCAAGCACGTGGACGGGGACGGTGGTGACCACCACACCGGGCAGGGCGCGCAGCGCCCGACGCAGCCGCTGGCCGGTACGGCTGTGCAGCAGGCGGTGCCACGGCCGGCGCAGCACCACCTCCGGCACCACCACGGTCAGCACCAGATCCGGTGCGGCGGCGTGCAACGCCTCCAGGTAGTGCGCCAGCGGCCCGACCACCGCCCGGTACGGCGAGACGATCGTCTCCAGCCGGACGTGATCCCCCCAGGCCCGCCACTGCTCCCGGAACCGGTCCGCCTCGGCGTCCTCCGGGGCGAGGTGCACCGCCAGCGTCGGCCGGCCCAGCGACACCGCGTACGCCAGGGCCCGCATCGAGGCGCGGTTGAGGCGTACCACCGGGACCACCACCAGGTGACGCAGCTCCTGCGGCACCTCCTCGCCCTCGACGGACCGGCCCGCCGGTACGCCGGACGGCCCGGCGGCGGGTCCGCGGGCGGCGGCCGGCGGGGCGGGGTCGGCAGGTGGCGGGCGCAGGGCCAGGGCGGCGTGCAGGGTGCGGTAGTGCCGGTGGATCCGGGCGAAGAGCAGCACCAGCAGCGGTACGGCGACCACCACCACCCAGGCGCCCTCGGTGAACTTCGCCACCGCCGCGGTCAGCAGCACCAGCCCGGACAGCACCGCGCCCACCCCGTTGACCAGCGCCCGCCGCCGCCAGCCACCGCCCCGGTGCCGCCGCCAGTGCACCACCATGCCGCTCTGCGACAGGGTGAAGGCGAGGAACACCCCCACCGCGTACAACGGGATCAGTTTCTCGGTGTGCCCGCCGAACGCGACGAACACGACGATCGCCGTCGCGGCCAGCGCGACCAGGCCGTTGCCGAACGCCAACCGGTCGCCCAGGTGCAGGAAGCGGCGGGGCGCGTGACCGGCGCGGGCCATGAAGAACAGCAGCCGGGGAAAGTCGTTGAACGCGGTGTTCGCCGCCAGCAGCAGGATCAGCGCGGTGGTCACCTGGACCACGGCATACCACGGGCCGGTGGGGAAGGTCACCCGGGCGAGCTGGGACAGCAGCGTCTCGCCCGGTCGGGGCACCAGCCCGGCCAGGTGGATCAGCAGGGTCAGCCCGGCGAACAGGACCACCAGCATCGCCACCATCCAGGTCAGCGTGGTGCGCGCGTTGCGCCACTCCGGCGTACGGAACGCGGGCACCGCGTTGGAGACCGCCTCGATGCCGGTCATCGACACCGCCCCGGAGGCGAACGCCCGCAGCACCAGCAGCAGCCCCAGCCCCTGGGTCGCCGGCACCACCGGCGGGGCCACCGACGCGAACCCCCGGCCCGCCGCCCGCAGGTAGCCGACCACGAGCAACCCCAGCACGGCGGCCACGAAGGCGTACGTCGGCAGGACGAACAGGTTGCCGGCGGCGCGTACCCCGCGCAGGTTGCCGGCGAGCAGCAGCAGGATCACCAGCACCCCGAGCGGCACGGCGAACGGCGTCAGCCCCGGCAGCGCCGAGGTGATCGCGTGCACGCCCGCCGCGATCGACACCGACACGGTCAGCACGTAGTCGAGCATCAGCCCGGCGGCGGCGGTCAGCCCCGCCCTGACCCCCAGGCTGTCCCCCGCCACCAGGTACGACCCGGCCCCGTGCGGGTACGCCGGGATGGTCTGCCGGTACGAGATCCCGACGGCGACCATCAGCAGCACCAGCCCGGCCGACAGGGGCAGGGCCAGGCCCAGTGCCCCGCTGCCGGCCAGCACCAGCACGGTCAGCAACGCCTCCGGCCCGTACGCGACCGAGCTGAGCAGGTCGGAGGAGAGCACCGGCAGCGCCACCAGTTTGCGCATCCGCTCGTGCAGCACGGCGGCGCTGGCCAGTGGTGGGCCGAGGAGCACCCGGCGGACCCGGCCGAGCCGCCGGTCCAGAGGCGAGTCCGGCTGGTCGGCCCGTTCGGCGGCGACCAGCCCGTCCCGGCCGGCCGGTGCCCCCGGTGCCGGCCGGAACAGCGCGATCGGGGCCAGCCGGCTGAACCGGCCCGGGGCGGGGTGGTTGCGGTAGCGGTCCAGGGTCGGGTCGACCGGCAGGGCGGGCGGCGCACCGACCCGCCAGTGCGCGCCGACCCGGCGCAGGGCGTCCACCTCCGCCGGCGTGAGCGGCGGGAACTCGGCCGACGGGGTGACCACGGTGCCGCTGCGGTCGTCGTCCGCGCTGCGCCCCGCCATCGCCCCACCTCCCCCCGCACTCTCACGTGCGGACGGGACCCGTGCCCGCCGTTCCGGCGGAATCGCGGCGAACGGATCGCGGGCGGGCAGCCGGACCGGGTGGTCAGGGTGCCGGCGGGACGGCGGCGGGCAGCGTGGCCGGGATGGCCCGCCGACCCGTACGGGCACCGCCGAGCACCACCACGACCACCCCGGCGAGCAGCAGCGCCAACCCGGGCAGCGCGTACGGGCGGGGCAGCTGCCCCAGCCACGCCCAGGCGATCAGCGCCGCACCGGGGGCCTCCAGCAGGATCAGCACGCTGATGGTGGTGGCCGACACCCGGCGCAGCGCGTGGTTGAACATCGAGTGGCCGAGCAGTTGGGCCCCCACCACCAGCCCGACGATCGCCAGCCAGGTGCTGGTGCCGTACCCGTGCAGCCGTACCCCGCCGACCAGGCAGCCGACCAGCAGGATCGCCGCGCACACCCCGTAGCAGATGGTGGTGTAGGTGGCGGTGCTGATGGTGGCGCGGGCGCGTTCGCCGAACGCGGTGTAGACGGCGGCGAACATCCCGCCGACCACCGCCAGCAGGTCACCGGCGAAGGCCCGGCCGGAGACGCCGACGTCCGCGCCGGTGGCCAGCACCGCGCCGGTCACCGCCACCCCGATGCCGACCCAGACGGGGTACGACAGCCGCCGGCCCTGCCAGCGGGCGATCAGCCCCTGCCAGACCGGTTGGGTCGCGCCCAGCGCGGTGGCCGCCGCCACGGAGGTGAGCTGGGCGCTCGGCATCCAGGTGGCGAAGTGCGCGGCCAGCGCCACCCCGGACAGCACGCAGTACCAGCCCTCCCGGCGACCCGCCCCCACGGTCAGGGCCCGCAGTTCGGCCCGGCGACGGGCCACCGTGAACGGGGCGAGCACGGTGACCGCGAGCAGGTTGCGCCAGCACGCCACGGCCAGCGCCGGTGCCGCCGCGAACGCGATCAGCGGGGCCGACGACGAGACCGAGGCGACGGCGAGCACGAGGACGCCGACGGTGAGCGGATCGACGGGCGGACGCGGCGGCGGTGCGGCGGAGGACACGGTGGGTCATCCTCACACGGGCGGCGACGGGTCGGGTGCACGCCGGGCGGCGGGTCGACCCTGCCGGGCGGTGCCCCGGAGCGCTGGTCAGCGGTGCCCGGCGGCGACGGCCGGTGGGTCAGCGGCGGCGAACCCGGTGCAGGCGGAACGGTTTGCGGGTGGCCCGGACCACCGCCGCGCCCCGGGGCTCGGCGGCCAGCGAGGTGTCCGGCAGGGCGTCCCCGGCGTCCGGCGTGCCGTCCGGGACGAGCCGGGTCAGCGCGCAACCGTCGGCCGCCCAGCGGGCCACCAGGTCGGCGGTCGGACCGGAGGCGTTGAGCCGCTTCGCCGCCACCAACGGCGCGGAGGTCTCCCACTCCGGGCTGCCCGGGGCCAGCCGGATCACCCGCGCCGGCCAGGTCACGATGCGCCCGCCGTGGTCGCCACGCAGGGTCACCCGGGCCGTGGCGGCGTCGGCCAGCCCCGGCGCGGTCTGCTCCCCCGGCCCGCTGACCACGAACAACGACCCCTCCAGGGGTACGCACCACAGCGCGACCGCCGGCCCGTCACCGACCCCCACCCAGGCCACCGCCGCCTTCTTGACCGCCTCGTCGACCAGTGGCGTCGACCGGGAGGCGTCCACCTCGTCCGTCACACCCGCATCCTCTCGCAGCTTCCACCCGTCCGGCACCCGAGCGCCGTCACCGGCCCCGACGGTGCCCGGTCACCCGACGAAGGGCGGCACCAGGATCTCGCCCCGGGCGACCGGCATCACCTGGCCGGTCACCGTCGCGCCGACCGCCGTCGCGTCCTCGGCGGTCACCGTGCAGTCCAGGGCCGACGGACGGCCGATCTCCGCGCCCTGCCGGACGGCGTACCCGCTGCGGCCGGTGCCGGGGAGCAGACCGCTGGCGACCAGCCACACCCCCAGCCCCAGGGCGGCCGAACCGGTGGCCGGGTCCTCGGACACGCCGAGCCCCGGCACGAAGACCCGGGCGTGGGCGGTGCGCGTGTCGGCGTCCCAGGAGAAGACGCTGACGTGCTCCACCCCGTACCGCTCGGCCGCCGCCAGGTTGACCCGGGCGCGGGCCACCGCGTCGGGGTGCACCGGCAGGTAGGGGAACTCCAGCCCACAGCCGGCCACCCGGGGGGCCGGGCCGGCGTGGTCGGCGGCGGCGAGCCCGGCCATCTCCAGCAGCGGTTCCGGGTCGAGTTCCGGCCCGAGGGTGGGGGTGCCGCCGGTCAGCGTGGCACCGGTCGCGGTCACCTCGACCGGCAGCACCCCGGCGTGACACTCCTGGCTGACCGGTCCGGCGGGGAACAGGCCACGACGGCTGGCGACGACCGCCGCGCCGACGCTGGGGTGACCGGCGAAGGGCAGTTCCCCGGTCGGGGTGAAGATCCGGGCCCGGTAGGTGGCGCCCACCTGGGTCGGCGGCAGCACGAACACCGTCTCCGAGAGGTTGAACTCCACCGCCAGCACCTGCATCTGCTCGGTGGCCAGCGCTTCGGCGCCGAACACCACGGCCAGGGGGTTGCCGGCGAACGGGCGGTCGGTGAAGACGTCCACGATCTCGTAGGCCAGGGTCGACATGGTGGTAAACACTAGGCGCTTAGGCTGGTGGCCGTGAGCACGCCGAACCGGGTCTACATCGCTCGACTCGCCGGAGTCGCCGTCTTCGACCCGAACGGCGACCAGGTGGGGCGGGTCCGCGACGCCGTCGCCCGGATCCGGCCGACCCAGCGTCCACCCGAGGTGGTGGGTCTGGTGGCCGAGATGCCGATGCGCCGCCGGATCTTCCTGTCCATCAACCGGATCACCTCCATCGACCCCGACGCGGTCGTCCTCGGCAGCGGCACCCTCAACCTGCGCCGCTTCTCCAAACGCCCCAACGAGCTGCTCGTCCTGCAGGAGTTGCTGGACCGGCGGGTGCAGCTCGACCCGGGCGGCCAGCCCGGCGCGGTGGTGGACGTGGCGATGGAGTGCAGCCGGGGCGGCGAGTGGTCGTTGTCCCGGGTCGCCGTCCGCGAGCAGACCAGCCGGTTGACCCGCCGTGGCCACCTGCACCAGGTGGACTGGGACCGGGTACGCGGGCTGAGCGGCATCGCCGACAACCGGGGCACCGCCAACCTGCTGGCCGTGCTGGAGGACATGCGCCCCGCCGACCTGGCCAACGCGCTCCAGGACCTGCCCGACGCCCGGCGCAACGAGGTCGCGGCGGCCCTCGACGACGAACGCCTCGCCGACGTGCTCAGCGAGCTGCCCGAACGCGACCAGGTGGAGATCCTCGCCGCGCTGGACCGGGAACGGGCCGCCGACGTGCTGGAGGAGATGGACCCGGACGACGCCGCCGACCTGCTCAACGAGCTGCCCCCGCCGGAGCAGGACGTGCTGCTGGACCTGATGGAGCCGGACGAGGCCGACCCGGTCCGCCAACTGCTGAAATACACCTCCGGGACGGCCGGCAGCGTGATGACCTCCGAGCCGGTGATCCTGCCGCCGGACGCCACGGTCGCCGAGGCGCTGGCCCGGATCAGGGAGGAGCAACTCTCCCCGGCGATCGCCGCGCAGGTCTTCGTGACCCGCGCCCCGATGACCACCCCGACCGGCCGCTACCTGGGCATCGTGCACTTCCAGCGGCTGCTGCGCGAACCCCCGGCCGACCTGCTCGGCGGGGTGGTGATAAACGACATCGACCCGCTGCGCCCGACCACCCCGCTGCCGGAGATAACCCGTCGGATGGCCACCTACGACCTGGTCGCGATGCCGGTGGTCGACCGGAACAACCGGCTGGTCGGCGCGGTCACCGTCGACGACGTGCTGGACCACTCGCTGCCCCGGGACTGGCGGGACCGCGACGCGGTGTCCACCCCGGGCGCGGACGATGCCCCGGAGCCGCCCACGACACCGGTAGGCGGTGGCACCGATGGCTGACCAGCGGCGGACCGAGCGGCTGGACCAGCCGCGCGAGCCCCGGGGCGTCAAGCTGCCCCGGTTCGACCCGGAGGCGTTCGGCCGCTGGTCGGAGGGGATCGCCCGGGGCATGGGCACGGCGAACTTCATCGTCTACATGACGGTGGTGATCGCGCTGTGGTTCGGTTGGAACACCCTGGCCCCGGCCGACCTGCGCTTCGACCCGTACACGTTCACGTTCCTGACCCTGGTGCTGTCGTTGCAGGCGTCGTACGCGGCCCCGCTGATCCTGCTCGCGCAGAACCGGCAGACCGACCGGGACCGGGTGGCGCTGGAGGAGGACCGTCGCCGGGCGACCATGCAGAAGGCGGATACCGAGTACCTGGCCCGGGAGGTGGCCGCGCTACGGATCGCCCTGGGTGAGGTGGCGACCCGGGACTTCCTCCGCTCGGAGCTGGCCCGGCTGGCCGAGGAACTGGACGCGGCGGCGCAGCGGCGGCAGAAGCGGGAGTTGCGGCAGCCGGAACGGCCGGTGGGGCGCGGTGAGGGCCGCTCCGGCGGGGGTGAGCCGCCGCTCGACGAGCCGCGCGACGATCTCGACGGCGACTACGCCCGCGACGGTCTCCGCCCGGAGAGCTGAGCGGGCCGGGATCTCGTACCTGATCGTCCAGCTTTGTCCGGGAGGGCGGGCTGACCCCGGCCGGCCGATCGATTCGCTCACACCCGGCCCCGCTGTTGTCGGACGCCCCGCGCCGCCGACGTAGCATTGCCCGCATGTCAGCTCCCGTCAGCACCATCTCCGACGCGATCCAGGCCGCGCTGGCCACCGTCAACGACCCGGAGATCCGTCGGCCCATCACCGACCTCGGCATGGTCCGCTCCGCCGAGATCGGCGAGGACGGCGTGGTCCGGGTCGGGCTGCTGCTCACCGTGGCCGGCTGTCCGCTGAAGGACAAGCTGCGCGGGGACATCACCGCCGCCGTCGGCGCGGTGCCCGGGGTGAGCGGTGTGGAGATCGACTTCGGGGTGATGAGCCCGGAGCAACGGCAGGAGTTGCAGGGCAAGCTGCGCGGCGGTGCCACCGACGAGGCGGTGATCCCGTTCGCCCAGCCCGGCTCCCGTACCCGGGTCTACGCGGTGGCCAGCGGCAAGGGCGGCGTCGGCAAGTCCAGCGTCACGGTCAACCTGGCCGCCGCGCTGGCCGCCCGGGGCCTGTCCGTCGGTGTGGTCGACGCCGACATCTACGGCCACTCGGTACCCCGGATGCTCGGCGCGGACGGCAAGCCCACCCGGGTGGAAGACATGATCATGCCGCCGCAGGCGAACGGCGTGAAGGTCATCTCGATCGGCATGTTCACCCCGGGCAACTCGGCGGTGGTGTGGCGCGGCCCGATGCTGCACCGGGCGTTGCAGCAGTTCCTCGGCGACGTCTACTGGGGTGAGCTGGACGTCCTGCTGCTCGACCTGCCACCGGGCACCGGCGACATCGCCATCTCGGTCGCCCAACTGCTGCCCAACGCCGAGATCCTGGTGGTGACCACCCCGCAGGCCGCGGCGGCCGAGGTCGCCGAGCGGGCCGGCGCGATCTCGTTGCAGACCCACCAGCGGATCGTCGGCGTCATCGAGAACATGTCCTGGCTGGAGCTGCCGGACGGGACCCGGATGGAGGTCTTCGGCTCCGGTGGCGGCGCGGCCGTGGCCGAGTCGCTGACCCGGACGATCGGCGCGCAGGTGCCGTTGCTGGGCCAGATTCCGATGGACAGCCGGGTCCGTGAGGGCGGCGACGCCGGCACCCCGATCGTGCTGGCCGCGCCGGACGCGCCCGCCGCGAAGGCGCTGCACCAGGTCGCCGACCGGCTGGCGGTACGCCGCGAGTCGCTGCTCGGCAAGTCGCTGGGTCTCAAGCCCGCCGGGCGCTGACCGCGTCCCGGGCGGGCCGCCGCTCAGGTGGCGTCGTCGTAGCTGGGGCGGGGGGCCGGCGCGGGCGTAGGAGCGGCGGTGCTCGTCGCGGTGCTCTTACGGGCGGCGGCCCTCGGGTCGATCCGGTCGGCGACGCCCTTGAGTTCCTCGTGCACCCCGGTGACGTCCGCCCGCAGGTCGTCGTAGACACCCTGGAGGGGCTTGCGGATCGCCTGCTCGTCCTCCTCGCTGAGCAGGTGCTTGCGGATGAACGCCTTCGGGTGGAGGTCCTCCAGCTGGATGTCGGTGCCCAGCTCACGACTCAGGTCGCCGGTCGCGTTGCGGGCCATCGCGCGCAGGTTGCGCACCATCCGCAGACCGTCGCTGATGACGTTGGGCAGCCGGTCACCGAAGATCAGCAGTGCCAGGAGCAGCAGGACGCCGATCTCCCACCAGTTCAGGTTGTCGAGCACCGCAGGGCCTCCTCGTCACGTCGACCCAAGCCTACGCACGTCAGGCCCCGGTCCGGGAGGGGGTGAAGGGACCTCACTTGGCGTCCGCGGCGAGCGTCACCGAGGCGTTCTGCCGGGTCGACCCGCGCCGGTACTCCACCGTCACCACCGACCCGGGGGCGAACTTGCGGACCAGGGCGATCAGATCGGTCGGATCGTTGATCGGCCGACCGTTGAGCCTGAGCACGACGTCGCCGGTCTTCAGTCCCGCCCCGGCCGCCGGACCGGCCGGTTCCACGGCCGCCAGGCGGACCCCGACGCCGGCCCGGGTGGCCGTCCCGGTCCCGGCGACCTGGGCCCCGATCACGGTACGCCGGGCCTTGCCCGTGCCGATGATGTCCTGGGTGATCCGCTTCGCCTGGTTGATCGGGATGGCGAAGGCGAGCCCGATGTTCCCCGCCTCCTGCCCCTCCGCCACCAGCGACTTGATCGTCGAGTTCACCCCGATCACCCGGCCGGCGGAGTCGACGAGCGGGCCACCGGAGTTGCCGTGGTTGACCGCCGCGTCGGTCTGGATCGCCGCGTAGTAGCGGACCGGCCCGCCCGGCTCCCCCGCCTGCATGGTGCGGTCCAGCGCGCTGATGATGCCGGCGGTGACCGTGTTCGCCAGGGACAGCGGCGAACCGATGGCCAGCACCGGGTCCCCCACCGCGAGCGCGTCGGAGTCACCGAACTCGATCGGCCGCAGCCCCGTACGGTTCACCTTGATCACCGCGATGTCCGACTCCGGATCCTGGCCGACCACCGTCGCCGGGGAGCTGCTGCCGTCGTTGAAGGTCACCGACGCCCGGCCGGTGCCGTCGGCGACCACGTGGTCGTTGGTGACGACGTAGCCGTCGGTGCTGACGATGAACCCGGACCCCTCGCTGGTGCCGACCGGGCCGGCCACCCGGATCGTCACCACGCTGGGCAGGACCCGGCCGGCGACCCCGGCCAGCGAGTCCGGGCGACGCTGGGCCAGCGCGGGACCCTCGGCCGGGCCGGCCCCCAGGGTGACCCCGCCGCCGACACCACCGCGCACCGCGAAGGCGTAGCCGAGGGCGCCACCCAGGGTGCCGGCGAGCAACGCCACGATCAGCGGGACGAGCAGCAGTTGGCGCAGCCGTGGCCGGCCGGGCGCATCCGGATCGGTGACCGGCTCCGGCGCGGCACCGGTGGCCGGTGCGCCGGGCAGCACGACCGCCGCCGGGGCGTACGGGTCCCGCCAGGGGTCGGCGAGCGCGTCGGACCACCAGGGCGACGTCGACCCGCCGTACGGTGCAGCCGACCCGCCGTACGGCGTCGTCGGGGCCGTCTGCGGCGGACCGGGCGGCGGCCCCGCCGAACCCGGAGTCCCGCCGGGCGCTCGCCAGTCCCAGCCGTCGGTCACGTCGGTGCCTCCCAGTCGTCCCCCGGTGCCCCGGGCCACGACCGGGGGTGGCGGTCACGGCGCAGGGGGCACCCCGTCCAGGATTGCACGGATGCGCCGGACGGAGTCAGCTCTTGTCCGCCCGGACCGGTGCCGTACCCGCCGCCGCGCCGCCCGGACCGGCACGGGTGGACTCGCGGCTGCGCCGAAGGAGCCTCGCCTCTAGGCTCATAGCGCCCACCCGCTCCCCGCACCACCGCCCGGAGGTGTCCCATCGCCACGGTCGCCAGTTCCGGCAGCCCGACGGCGCAGTCGTTGCAGTTCGCCGAGTCGTACGTCGGAGAGGACATCGTGCTGGCCACCGCCCGGAGCCTCGCCCGGGAGGTCGGCCTCGACGCGGTCACCCCCGGGGCCGGGGCGGCGCTGCGCCTGCTCGCCGCCGCCGGTAACGCCCGCGCGGTGGTGGAGATCGGCACCGGCACCGGGGTCAGCGGGGTGTGGCTGTTGCGCGGGATGCGCGCCGACGGGGTGCTCACCACCATCGACGTCGAGGTCGAGCACCAGCGGATCGCCAGGCGGATCTTCGTCGAGGCGGGTTTCCCGTCCGGCCGTACCCGGATCATCACCGGCCGGGCGCTGGACGTGCTGCCCCGGCTCGCCGACGGCGCGTACGACCTGATCTTCGTCGACGGTGAGTCGACCGGCTCGGCCGCGTACGTCGACGCCGCCCTGCGGCTGCTGCGCCCCGGCGGGGTGCTCGCCCTCAACGGCGGTTTCGCCGGTGGCCGGATCGGTGACCCGGCCGCCCGGGACGCCGAGACGGTGACCATGCGGGAGACGGTCAAGGCGATCCGGGAGGCCGAGCAGTGGATCCCGGCCCTGCTCCCGGTCGGCCACGGCCTGCTGGCCGCAGTCAAGTGCTGACCACGGCCGGACACTGACCACGGCCGGGTGCTGACGGCGACCGGGTGCCGACCGGGGCCGGGACGCGGGGCGCGGGCACCCGGCCCGGCGACGGCTCAGTCCAGCGTCGCCAGCCAGCGCAGCAGGCCCCGCACGCCCCAGCCGGTCGCGCCCCGGGTCAGCTCCGCGTCGTCGCCGTCGGCCCAGGACGGCGCGGACATGTCGATGTGCAGCCAGCGGTCCCGTAACTCCCCGGTGAACTCGCGCAGGTAGAGCGCGGCCATCACCGAACCGGCTCCCCGGTCCGGGGAGCTGTGCCGGTCGGCCAGGTCGCTGCCGAGGTGTTCGAGGTAGTCGGCGGGCAGCGGCATCCGCCAGGCCGCCTCGCCCGCGTCGGCCACGGCGGCCAGCACGGCGGCGGCCAGCTCGTCGTTGTCGCTGTACAGTGCGCCGGTCCGCTTGCCCAGCGCCACCGCGTTCGCACCGGTCAGGGTGGCCAGGTCGATCAGCAGGTCGGGGCGGAGTTCCCGGGCCGCGTAGCCGAGCGCGTCGGCGAGCACCAGCCGCCCCTCGGCGTCGGAGTTGGTGGTCTCGCTGGTCGTCCCGTCGTAGTGCCGGATGATGTCGCCGGGACGGAACGCCGACCCGCTGACCATGTTCTCGGCCAGCGGGGTCAGCGCGGTGACCCGGACGGGCAGCCGCAGCGCCGCAGCGCCCAGGGTGGCCGCGACCACCGCCGCCGCGCCTGCCATGTCCTTGCGCATCAGCTTCATCGCCGGCACCGGCTTGATCGAGATGCCGCCGGTGTCGAAGGTGATCCCCTTGCCGACCAGGACGACGTGCTGCCGGGCGTCGGCGGGCCGCCAGTCCAGCTCGACCAGGCGGGGGCCGCTGGCCGAGCCGGCACCGACGGCGAGGATGCCCCCGAAGCCCTCGTCCGCCAGCTCCTGCGGCCCGCGTACCCGCAGGTGCAGGTCGGGTTGGTCGGCGGCGGCTTCGGCCACCTGGGCGGCGAACCACTGCGGGGTCTTCACCGCCGAGGGGGTGTTGGTCAGGTCCCGGGCGAGGCGGGTCATCGCGGCGGTCGTCCGGGCCGTCTCGACGGCCCCGGGGTACGCGTCAGGAGTGGCGGTCAGCAGGGTCACCCCGGCCAGCGCGGGCGTCGTCCCCGCCTCGGTCAGCCGGAACCGGTACGAGGCGAGCAGCAGCCCCTCGACGACAGCCCGGACGACCTCGGCGGACGCGTCGACCGGCACCGCCAACGTGACATGTGTCTCAGCTACGGCGGCACGGGCCAGCGCGGCACCGGCCGTCCGCCAGGCCCGTTCCCCGCCGTCGCCCACGCCGAGCAGCAGCAGCCGGGCCGGGGAACCGCCGGGGCGGAGGTGGGTCAGCGTCTCGCCCGCCCGCCCGGTCAGCCGGGCGACCGGCAGCAGCGCCCGCGCCTGTGCCCGCACCTCGTCGGTGGGCGGCGGCGCGGTGGCGACCAGCGCCGGTGCGGCGTCGTCCGGGTCGGTGGCGGCGCGGACGGGCAGGACGAGGACGTCCGACCCGTCGGGGGCGGCGGCGAGACTGATGGCGAGCACGCTGGACCGTACCTCCGGAAGAAGTTGGCGGTGCGGGACCTCGACGACCCGCTGGGGACAGACGAAGTCCCTGAGTCACCGGCGGTGCCGGTGACTCAGGGACCAGGGACCTTCCGCGCGGCACCGCGCGGAGTGTCGGCCGATCAGCCGGCAGCCGCCTTCAGCGCGTCACCGAGCGCGTTGGCCTCGTCGGGAGTCATCTCGACGACGAGCCGGCCACCGCCCTCCAGCGGGACCCGCATGACGATGCCCCGACCCTCCTTGGTGACTTCCAGCGGACCGTCGCCCGTCCGCGGCTTCATCGCCGCCATGTTGTCTCCCCTCAGACCTATACATCAGGGTCGGTGTACTGCCCCACAGCCACTTCGTATCGACCACCCGCAAGGTGCACGGGGGCGTCGACCACGATTTTCCCTGATGAACACCGCCGGACCCAAACCGGAGCAGCATTGATGTAACAGCATCTAGCTTATCTTGAGAAGGCCTGTCACAATGTGCGGTCATGCAGGCACGGTCGGCACTCTTCGACCTGTACGGCGACCATCTCCGCACGCGGGGTGGGCGCGCACCGGTCGCCGCCCTGGTGAAGTTGCTGGCCCCGCTCGGCGTCGCCCCGCCGGCCGTCCGGACCGCCGTCTCCCGGATGGTGCGCCAGGGCTGGCTGGAGCCGCTGCGGCTCGCCTCCGGTCCCGGATATTCGATCACACCGAAGGCGGTCCGTCGGCTCGACGAGGCCGCCGCCCGGATCTACCGCACCGGCCGGATCACCTGGGACGGGCGTTTCGACCTGCTCGTCCTGTCCACCCCGACCGCCCGGCGGGACCGGCAGCGGCTCGCCGCCAACCTCAGCTTCCTCGGCTACGGCACCCTCGACGAGCACACCTGGGTGGCCACCCGGGCCAGCGACGACGTCGACCTGCTGCTGGAGGAGGCCGGGGTGCGCTACGAGCGGTTCACCGCCGCGCACGCCGCCGGCACCCCCGGCGCGATGGGCGTGGTCCGCCGCGCCTGGGACCTCGGCGAGATCGGGCACGCCTACGAGCGGTTCGTCGCCGAGCAACGCGCCCAGCTCGCCGGGGTGACCGTACGCAGTGGTGACGAGGAGGCGTACGCGGCCCGGTTCCGGCTGGTGCACGCGTGGCGTACCTTCCTGTTCCAGGACCCTCAACTCCCTCCGGCACTGCTTCCCGAACGCTGGCCCGGCACCGCCGCCGCCAGCTTCTTCGACCGGCACGCCGCCCGGCTCCGGCCGGCCGCCGACCGGTACGTCGAGCAGTGCCTCGACGCCGGCAACCGGGTCCCCCGACAGAAGGGCCGTTAGAGACGTGACCGAGCCGCTGCTCGTCGACCGCACCGATGGCGTGGTCACCCTGACCATGAACCGCCCCACCGCGATGAACGCGCTCGACGTGGCGCTCAAGGAGGCGCTGCGGGACGCGCTGGCCGCGTTGGAGACCGACCGGTCCTGCCGGGCGGTGGTGCTGGCCGGATCGGGTGGCTCGTTCAGCGCCGGCCAGGACCTGCGCGAGCACGTGCAGATCCTGGAGTCGCCGGGCCGCGACCCGCTGGACACCGTCCGGGCGCACTACAACCCGATCGCCGCCCGGCTGGCCAACCTGCCCAAGCCGGTGGTCGCCGCCGTCCGGGGCATGGCCGCCGGGGCGGGCGCCTCGCTGGCGTTCCTGGCCGACTTCCGCATCGGCGGGCCGAAGACGAAGTTCCTGATGGCGTTCGCCGGGGTGGGTCTCGCCGCCGACACCGGGGCGTCCTGGACGCTGCCCCGGCTGGTCGGCCACGCCAAGGCCGTCGAGCTGCTGATGCTCGCCGAGCCGGTCGCCGCCGCCGAGGCGTCCCGGCTGGGCCTGCTCACCCGGCTGGTCGACGACGACGAGCAGGTGCTGCCCACCGCTCACGAGCTGGCCGCCCGGCTCGCCGCCGGCCCGACCGTCGCGTACGGGGCGATCAAGCGGCAGCTCTCCATCGCCGACGCGGGCACCCTCGCCGACGCCCTCGCCGCCGAGGCGCAGGCCCAGTCGATCTGCGGGGGCACCGCCGATCACCGGGCCGCCACCCTCGCCTTCGTCAACAAGCAGAAGCCGGTCTTCCAGGGCAACTGAGCCGGCCGGCCGGGCGCGCGACGACATGCCGGCCGTCAGCGCGCCACGTACCCGCCGTCGATGGGCACCGTGTGGCCGGTGATCCAGGCCGCGTCGTCGGAGCAGAGGAACAGCACCACGCCGGCCACGTCGTCCGGGCTGGGGATGCCGGGTTTCGGGTTGAACGACTCCATCCGGGCCCGCATCTCCGCCGGGTCCGGCGCGCTGTCGATGAAGTGCTGCACCAGCGGGGTCATCACCACCGTGGGGGCGACCGCGTTGACCCGGATGTCGCGGGCCGCGTACTCCACCGCCGCCGACCGGGTCAGCCCGACGATGCCGGCCTTGGTGAAGGTGTACGGGGAGATGTTCTCCTGTGCCGCCAGGCCGGTGGTGGACGAGGTGTTGACGATCGCGCCGCCACCGCCGCGCAGCATCGCCTCGATGCCGTACTTGAGCACGTGGAAGACCCCGTCGCCGTTGATCCGGCGGACCTTCTGCCAGTTCTCGACGTCCATCTCGTGCAGGGGCTGCTGCCGGCCGTCGATACCGGCGTTGTTGAAGATCAGGTCGATCCGGCCGTAGCGCCGCACCGCTTCGGCGATGCCCTGCTCCACCGCGTCGGCGTCACCGGTGTCGACGGTGACCGCGAGGGCGTCGGGCAGGTCGGCGGCGAGCCGTTCGGCACCCTCGGTGTTGATGTCGGCGACCACCACCCGGGCGCCCTCGGCGGCGAACCGCCGGGCGGTGGCCTCGCCGAGCCCGGAGGCACCACCGGTGACGAATGCGACCTTGTCCTGGAACCGCATCGGCCCTCCCTCGACCGGCCGACCGGGCGTCGGCACCGGTGCGCCATACCCGGTGGGTGGGCGGCTAGTCGTCCTCCTCCGGGTCCTGGTTGGCCTCGACGCCCAGCACGAACGCCTGCATGGCCAGCTCGTCGCCGCTGGGCGAGACGAACGCGGGCAGCTCGGCCGGGCCCAGCTCCTGCACGTACGACCAGAAGAGCCGGACCGCCTCGGCCCGCGACTCGGCCTCGATCGGCAGGTCGAGGCTGACCAGCCAGGTCCGGCGCGACGGCGGCGGGCCGAGCCGGTCGACCAGGTCGCGGTAGGTGCCCGGGTCGAGCGCGGTGACCGGGCCGGCGACGGACACCTGCCCGGCCGGCACCGGCGCGTCGAACGACCGCCGGGTGTAGGTCACCAGCAGCGCCCGCCCGTCGTGGCGGGCCACCCGGCCCAGCGCCACCATCCGGGGCGGCCCGTCGGCCAGCACCGCCACCGGGTCACCGGGACGCGGGGCGGGCCCACCGGCCGGGACGGCCAGCTCCAGGGTGTCGTGGTGGACGAGGCGTTCGGCGTCGTGCCGCCCGGCCGGGAGCAGCACCGCCCAGGCGTCGCCGTCCGGCCCGCCGTCGACGTCGGTCGGGCCGGTGCTGCGGTGATCGGTCACGGTCATGACCCCATCTGATCACGGGCCACGGCGGTGCCGGCGTGGCAGCCCGCGAGATGGTCGTCGACCATGCCGGTGGCCTGCATCAGCGCGTACGCCGTGGTGGGGCCGACGAAGCGGAAGCCCTGCTTCTTGAGTGCCTTGGCCAGCGCGACGGACTCCGGGGTCGACGCCGGCACCTCGGCGAACGACCCGGGCCGGGCCGGCCGGGGCGGTGGCGCATACGACCAGAGCAGAGCGGAGAGCCCGTCGGGCAGCGTCAGCGCGGCGCGGGCGTTGGCGATCGCCGCCTCGATCTTGGCGCGGTTGCGGACGATGCCCGCGTCGGCGAGCAGCCGGGTCACGTCCGCGTCGCCGAAGGCGGCGACCCGCTCGATCCGGAAGTCGGCGAAGGCGAGCCGGAACGCCTGGCGTTTGCGCAGGATGGTCAGCCAGGACAGCCCGGACTGGAACGCCTCCAGGGTGAGCCGTTCGTAGAGGGCGTCGTCGCCGCGCAGCGGGCGGCCCCACTCGGTGTCGTGGTAGATCGCGTAGTCCGGGGTGCTCGCCCCCCAGGCGCAGCGGGGCAGGCCGTCGGGGCCGGTCACCAGGTCAGTCACCCGTCACACGCTAGGCCAGGGGCCTGACGCCCGGCGTCGGGGCCGGGTGGCACGGCCCGGCGTTCCCCCGCCGGCCCGTTCCGGGGCACGTCAGGGCGTGGCCGGACGGGCGGCCGGCCGCACGCCGGGGCGTCAGGGCGTCGGCGGGCGGGGCAGCCGGCCGGACTCGACCAGCCGGGCGAAGCGCTTCAGGGCCAGCGTCAGGCTGGCCTTGGAGCCCGGCCAGAGCAGCGGCCAGGCGACCCGGCCGGCCGCGCCGCCGGGCAGGTGGAACCACTCGTGCCAGACCACCTGGGTACGGTCGTCGGCCAGCGGGGTGCAGCGCAGCACCCCCGGGCCGCGCAGGAGCCTGCCGCAGTGCACCACGCCCACCTCGTACGGCGCGTCGACCCGGACCACCCGCATCTCGTCGCGCAGCGCCGCCGGACCGAGCGCGGTGACCGCCTCGATCAGGCTGCCCTCGCCGCCGTCGCCCTCGACCACCCGGACCCGGGTCAGCGGAATCCAGTCGGACTGCCCCTCCCAGTCGGTCAGCGCGGCGAAGACCCGTTCGGCGGGGGCGTCGACGATCACCGTGGCGGTGAACTCGCCGGCACCGGGCTGGGCCGCGTCGTCGGCCAACCCGCCGCCGGCCGGATCGGGAGCTGTCACACCGGCTCCGAGCGGACCACCGCGCCGCCGGGGCGGTCGGCGTCGGACTCCCCGGCCGGCTCCCCCGCCCGGTCGTCCCCGGCGCGGCCGCCGGTCGGGGTGGCCTCGCCGGTCGGGGTGGCGTCACCGGTCGGGGTGGCGTCACCGGTGGCGGCGACCGGCGGGTCGGCCTCGGCGGACGGGCGGGCTGGCTGGTCCGCCGGCTGCGTCGGCGCGGCAGCGGTGGTCGGCCCGTCCGGGTCGGCGGTCGTCGGGGAGGCGTCGGACGCGGTGCTCGCGGCCTCCTCCCGGGTACGGCGCAGCGCGTCGGCGTCGGCGGTACGGCCCTCCCGCAGCGCGGCGATCTCGGCCTCCAGCACCCCGATCAGCTCGGTCTTGTACCCGATGTCGTAGCCGGCCCGGCGCACCGCCTGGTCGACCTGGTCCATCCGGTAGCCGCGCAGGGCGGTGTCGAAGCGCAGCGCGCCGACGTCCGACTCCCGCAGCGGCCGGCCACCCGGCAGCGGGACGGCTCTGCCGTCGGGCTCGGCGGGCGCGAGGCCGTCCCGACCCGAGATCAGCACCGTCACGCCGAACACGACCGCCGCCACGGTCAACGCGACGACCAGAATGAGCAGAGTCTGACCCATGAGGAGATCGTGGCACGGGGACGCCCTCCGGAGCGACCCCAACCACCATCATCGTCACCGATCTTCTGGCCGGAACGGCCCGGCGGCGGGCCGGGTCGTCGGGGTCGTACCGCCCCGGAGGCGGGTCGGGCGACCGGATAGCGTCGGCGTCGGCCGGGTCGTCCGGCCGGTGACCTGCGGGAGGCGGAATTGGCCGGGGCGCTGCGACTCGGGAGGCGGAGCTTCGCCCCGGGCGAGCCGGTGGTGATGGCGATCGTCAACCGGACGCCGGACTCGTTCTTCGACAGGGGCGCCACCTTCGCCCAGGACAGCGCCCTGCGCGCGGTGGAACGGGCGGTCACCGAGGGCGCGGAGATCATCGACATCGGCGGGGTGAAGGCCGGGCCGGGCGACGAGGTCGACGTGGCCGAGGAGATCCGCCGGACGGTGGACACCATCGCCGCCGTCCGGGCCGCGTTCCCCGAGGTGGTCATCTCGATCGACACCTGGCGGGCCGAGGTGGCCGTCGAGGCGGTGGCGGCCGGCGCGGACCTGCTCAACGACACCTGGTCCGGGGCCGATCCGGCGCTCGCCCGGGTGGCCGCCGAGACCGGCGTCGGGCTGGTCTGCTCGCACGCCGGTGGGCTGACTCCCCGGACCCGGCCGCACCGGGCCGCCTTCACCGACGTGGTCGCCGACGTGGTCGCGACGGTGACCGGGCTCGCCGAGCGCGCGGTGTCCCTCGGGGTACGCCCCGACGGCATCCTGATCGATCCGGCGCACGACTTCGGCAAGAACACCAGGCACTCGTTGGAGATCACCCGCCGGTTGGACGAGCTGGCCGGCACCGGCTGGCCGCTGCTGGTGGCGCTGTCGAACAAGGACTTCATCGGCGAGACGCTCGACCTGCCGGTGCCGCAGCGCTTGGAGGGCACCCTGGCCGCGACGGCGGTGTCGGCCTGGCTCGGCGCACGGGTGTTCCGCGCCCACCAGGTGCTGCCCACCCGGCGGGTGCTGGACATGGTGGCCTCGATCCGGGGCGACCGCCCACCGACGCTCAGCCGGCGCGGCCTGGCCTGACCGGTCACCGGGCGACCCGGCCCGGCCGGCACGGGTGGTCGGGGCCCGGTGCGGTGGCCCGGCCCGGTGCGGTGGTCGGGTCCGGCCCGGCCGGCGCGGCGGTCAGGTCCAGTTCAGGATGCGTTTGCGCCAGGCGTAGAGGATGCCGAGGGCGACCACGGCCACGAAGACGCCCATCTCGGCGACCGTCACCGCGCCGAACCCGGGCCGGTCGAAGACCATCGCCCAGGGGAACAGGAAGACCGCCTCGACGGCGAACAGCACGTAGAGGTACGCGTACACGTAGTAGCGGATCTGCATCTGCGCCCAGTCGCCGCCCACCGGATCGAGGCCGCACTCGTAGCCGGCCCGCTTGCCGACCGGGTCGGCCGGCCGGCCGGGACGTAACACCCGGTTGGCCGAGAACGCCGTAACGAAGAAGAGGACCGCAGCGAGCAGCAGCAGCCCGAGCGTCGCGTACGAGCCCAGGTAACCGGTCACGGTGGCTGAGCCTACCGGTCGGCGGGCCGTACGGGACGCGGCGAGGGCTGCCCGACCGTCACCGAATATTTTCCACCGGAACTAGTGCCCCGCCGCAACTGTTACCGAATAATGAACTCTCACCCAGGGTCACGGAGGTCAGATGCCCGGCGTGGACGCGCGTGCCGTCCGGCGGCTCCTCGCCCGGCGTACCCCCGCTCTGGCGGTGGTGACCCTGGCGGCCGGGCTGGCGGTCACGCTCGGGGTGACGCCGGGCCTGGCGGCCCTACCCACCGTGACCAGGGCGGTGACCGACCCGACCGACGCCGGGACCCCCGGCGGCCCGACCACGCCTGCGGTCGAGCCGACGGCGACCGGGGCGGGCCCGACCAGCGCCCCACCGACGCTGCCGCCGGACCCGGACCCGACCACCGCCGCGCCGGAACCGACAGGCACCCCGCCGCCGCCGACCACCGCGCCCGCACCCACGGCCACCACCGCGCCGACCGCCCGGCCGCCGCGGCCCGGCCGGCCCACCCGCCCCGGCCAGCCGGACGGCGGCCGGCTCGGGGTCCAGGTGGGCACCGGGGACGTCACCCTCGACGACGGTTACTGGGCGGCCGGCAGCACCGTCACCGACCTACGGGTCACCGTCACCAACACCGGGTCCGTGCCGGCGCGGCTCCGGCTGGCCTACACGCTGCCGGCCGGGCTGACCGACGCCGGGACGCCGGGGTGCGGGGCCACCGGCGACGGATGGCACTGCGGCGAGTGGGCCACCGCGCCAGGCGACCAGTTCAGCAGCATGATCCGGGTACGGGTCAGCGGCACCGCCTGGCGGCAGATGCCCCTCAGCGGCGCGGTACGGGTCACCGCGACCGGCCCGGACGGCGGCACCGCACAGGACGACGAGGGGTTCGCGGTGCTCTTCCCGGCCGGCCCGCCGGTGCCCGGGATACTGCTCGATGCCGACGAGGTGGCCTTCGACATCAGCGGCGGGCCCACCGTGCTGACGGCCCAGCTGGGCAACACCGGCCGGGTGCCGGCCGCCGGGCGGGTCGAGGTGACGTTGCCGGAGGGGGTCAGCGTGTTGGACCCGCCGGACGGCTGTGCGCCGCTGGCTCCGACGCGTACCCGCTGCGACCTCGGCATGCTGCCGGCGGGGCGGACGCAGTTGCTCCGGTTCACCGTCGCCGCCACCCCGGACGCCCAACGCGAGGCCCCGCTGGCCGGGGCGCTGACCGGCCGGTTGACCCCGGAGAGCGGGCCGGCCCGGCAGGTCCAGATGAGCTTCCGGATCACCGCCGCCGCCGCGTTGTCCACCCCACCGGTGGCCACGCCCGCGCCGACCGGTTCACAGGGGCTGATCGCGGCGCAGGGCGGGACGGTCACGCTGAGCGGGATGTCCTCCGCCCGGCGGACCGCGCTCGCGCTGATCACGGCCTCCGTCCTGCTGGTGGTGCTGGCCCTCGGGCTGGCGACCGCTGCGCTGCGCCGGCGCTCGGCCGAGGTCGCGGGGGACCTGCCGCCGACGGGACGGCCGGACTGACCGTCAGGCGGTCGGGGCGGGCGCAGGGGCCAGCCGGACGATCGCGGTGATATCGATTACGGCGGGCACCACAAATCGCCGCATAGTCGTACAGATTTCGCCGACCAGGTTCCCAGGTGTCGGACCTCCACCAAGGATGCCCTAAGCCCGGGACGTAGGCTCGGAGGCGAGAGATGACAGCGGTCCGGCCCGCCACGGGCGGACCGGGCGCAGCGGCGCATCAGGGAGGTCGCGTGGCCGGGCAAGGCGGGGTCACCATCATGTGCAGCCGCACGCGCGGCGGGGCCGAGCGAAGCGAGGTGCAGGCGTGACCAAGCAGATCCGTCAGTTGGACCGGGTGGTGATCCGGTTTGCTGGTGACTCGGGTGACGGGATGCAGTTGACGGGGGACAGGTTCACCTCGGAGACGGCGCAGTTGGGTAATGATATTTCGACGTTGCCGAAT
>NZ_JAFEUO010000011.1:0-143726 GCF_016900955.1 Micromonospora humidisoli | reverse complement strand
CTGCGGAACTGGGCGGGCTGCAGCCCGGTGAACGGGAAGATCCACTCCGAGCGCGCCGCCGTGATCACCTGCACCACAACATGATCCACCATGGACCCGCCACCGAGTTACGAGACATCCCTTTGACGCAACCCGCCATGGTCACTGCCGAGTCTGTCACGCGAGCAGTGATAGTCCACTTGGCCCCGCGTGAGGTACCCGCTCTGGAGACTTATCTTCAGGCGTACCGCGCTGATCCTGGGATGATTCGCCATCTTGACGGTCGGACGTCCGATGACGCGACCGGCTTCGGCGGGCTGGCCGAGGCGATCACGCCCTATGTGCTTCCGATCGCGGAGACCGCTGTCGCCTTCATCGCGGCCTCCGCGGGCGAGGCCCTGTTGGTCGAGTCAGGCACCTGGGTCAAACGCTGGGTGAGCAGACGATTCCGACGCGAGTCCCCGACGGTACCGGCTGTGGAGGCGGCACGGGTGGCCGCGCTGAGCCCGGAACAGCTGCAACTAATTCGCGACGCCGCGTACCGGCAGGCGCGCGCGATGCGCCTCGCGGAAGGCACGGCGAACACGCTCGCTGACGCGGTGGTCGGCAGTCTCGTAACGGGAAGCGAGTGACACCACCCTTGGATCCGACGACGCTCCCGTCCGACGTTCGTGCGCGCCTCTATCTCAGCATCGTCATGATTTGCAGTGGCTCGTTGTTCTTCACCTCACTATTGAGCGGAGGCTCGGACGCGAGCGAGGCATGCACCGCAGTAGCGGATCGTTCCGTTCCGGTGATCGCCACGGCAGCGGACTGGCAGGAGCACACCCGGTCCTGGCAGTCGTGCATGGTGCCGGTCGAGCGCGCCAACGGCGTCGCGATGCTCACCGGCCTCAGCTTTCTCCTGCTGGCATCAGGCATCTACCAGGCACAAGCTGGGTGGCGGGCGCAACGGCGCGGGCTGCGCCCGCTGCCGCTCGAACACCATTCGAACCTTGCACGCACGGTGCAGCGGTACAGCCGCGAAGCGGGCCTGAGCATGTCTCCGACGTTGTACCACGATGTGCGGCCCGGAGCTACGGCCGCTGCGTTCGGACGGTCGGCAGACCCGGTGCTGGCGCTGGGCCAGGGGATGTTGATCGACTACGCCGGTGACCGGCGCCGGTTCGACGCCGTACTTCACCATGAGCTTTTCCACATCCGCGACCGCGATGTCAGCGTGTACTACCGATCGCTGGCGGTCTTCCGTTCGCTGGCATTCACGGTGACCGTGTACGCCACAGTCCTTCTGGTGTTCATGGCAATCCAGCTGTCCCTGGTGCTCTCGGCCATCATGGCGGCACAGCTTGTGATCACGCTCCTGGTGGGACAGGGCATGCTCCGCGACTATCTGCGCCAGCGCGAATTCCGCGCCGACATGTACGCGGTCGGCCAGGCGGGAACCGAGGCCGTGGCCGAGATGCTGCGGGCAGGGCCGGGGAACCGTCATGTGCTGCAGCGCTTCCTCGGTAGCCATCCGCAACCAGCGGAGCGAGTGGCCGCGCTGCACCATCCGCACGACGCGTTGCGTCTCAACGCGCTCGCTGCCGCACTGACTGGTGTTGCCGCCAGCGTTTTGGGCGCGAACACCGCCTTCCTCGTCTCCAAAGCCGGTCTGTGGACGTCGAACTTCTACGCCTTCATAGTCGGTGGCGCGGCTGCCGGTGCGGTCTTCGGCGGCATCCTCGCCGTCGGCATCTGGCGTAATGTGCAGCTCGACCTCGCTGCGGGCCGTCGGCCACGCCGGGGTCTCCCATGCGGTTTCGCCGGTGCGGCTGGGCTCCTGGCGGGCGGGCTGTTACCGCTGCAACTGTCGTTCGACGACGGCGGCCCGCTGTTCTCCCTTGCCTGGCAGTCACTCGCTACAGCCGCCTGTGTGGTCGTCTTCGTGTTGTGGCTCAGCTTCATCGGACGGCTGCGGCTGCGGTCGGCTGCGCGTCTAGCGGACCGTAGCCGCTTCCGCGAGGGCATCGTGGCCGGCACGGCGACAGGAGCCTGCTTGTTCGCGGCATTGTTCGCGCACGCCGCCCTGCTGCGAGCACGCCGAAGCAGACTGTCCGGGCTGGACAACGGGGTGTTCCGCAGCGACGGATGGCGGCCGTTGAGCGACAATCAGCTCACTGTGGCGATGCTCACTGGTCGGCCGGCTGGCTGGCCTCTCTACGCCGCAGTAGGGCTCGCACTGCTTGGGCTCATCGCGATGTGGCTACGCGGCGGCCGTCGCGGGTACAGCAAGCAGGACCTGCAGGGCGTCCCCGCCGTCAGCCGGCAAGCCGCCGCTACCCCTTCGTCTGCCACCGCCGAACCGGTCACAGAGCGCCCCAGTTCTCCTAGCGCAGGACTGGATCCGCAGACCCGCGGACAGCGGTACACCCTAATGCTAGTCATGCTGACTGCCGTGGCCGCTGTCATCACTGTTGCCGCGGCCACACCGTTCGTTCCACTGCTGATCGTTGTGGCGACTACGTCCCTCGGCTTCGCCTGGGCGGACTTCCGGGCGAGGCAGATCCGGCGATCGGCGGTGGTCGCTTCCTACACCCTGGTATCTGCGGCATTGGTGCTCACTATGGTGCCGCTAGGAATGTTCAGCACCCTGGCCATTTCATTCATCCTGCTTTTCGGCACGGTTGCCGGCGCGAGGGCGGGCATCCCCGTTCCCGGCAATATGCACACCGTCGCACTCCTGGCTCCGGCGTTGTTGCTTCACCATCAGTTATGGATCCTGCTGGCATGGCTGGTGGTCGGCGCCGGCATCGGCCTGGGCATCTTCAAACTGGTCCGCGCGCGGCAGGATGCCTGGGAACGCCCAGTCAACCTCGGCTTGGCGATCGCGGGAGTACTAGCGATCGCGGTCGAGTTCGCCCTGCGCTGAGCCAATGCCTCGTCGTTGCGCGATGCTGTTCTGGAGGGCTATGAGTGCACTCTTCTCGGCTCCGGACGCCGCTGGGTCGATCAACATGACTGACTGTAGTTGAACTTGCAGGGCGAGCGCAGTCGGAGCCGCACTCGCAGATGTCGATAGTTGCCGCGTAGCCGGTGGCGTGGCCGGCTCTGCAGTCGGAGCCGTACGTCGACAACACCGGCCGTGCTCGTCGCACCTGGCGCGCCAGGCCGTGTCGAGGGTGTTCGACGAGCGTCGACCCGCTTCTATTTGTTCCTGGTATCGAGGGTTCGGCGGCTGGCCGGCCACCAGGGATGGCGTCAGTGGCGTCGGGAGGCATTCCGGATGCGGCGGCACCCGTAGAGGTGAGGCGGCGAAGGACGCGTCCAGACCGCGTCGAGACCTGGGATGGGTGCCGTTGGAGGAAGGGAAGCGGTGGTCATGGGCTTGGATCACGCGTCTGCCAGGGAAGAGATTGTCCGGCACCAAGGGCTACTTATCCGCCTGGAGGGGATCGACGGGGCCGACAAGACAACCGCTGTCGGTCAGGCCGTCGGGGGAGTTGCGCCGGTACGACGTCACCTGCTGGTTGAGGGTGAGGTCGTACCGGATTGGTCCGGTGCCTGGGTGGCGCCGATCGGCAGGAGGAAGGTCGCGGTGGTCAGTGCCGAGGCGCCGAACCGGAAGTACGCGAAGAGGACCGCGTGCAGCCAGGCGGCCGGCCCGTTGAGGCGTAGCGGCTCGGTGTCAGCGAAGAGGAGCACCACGCCGTGTGGGTCGAGGTGGTATTCCATGACGGCGGTGTGGTCGAACGACAGCCAGCGTCCGAAGGAGTAGCACCAGGTTCGGGTGGGGGTGAGCACGACCCGGGTGAGTTCGTGGTCGCGCCACTGTGGGCTGGCGAGGCGTGCGGCCCGGGATCGGGCGTTGCTGTTGCCGATGGCGTTGGCGAGCAGGGCGCCGGTGACGAAGGCCGCGGATCCGAATGCCATCGCGGAGGTCTGCTGGTAGGTGACCGTCGTGCCGTAGTGCCGCGAGTAGTGCAGCCGGGCGTCCAGGTGGACCGGTTCGTCGGTGAGGAACCCCGGGGCGGGCACGGCACCGGGGTGTCCGCCGTCGGCAAGGAATTCGAGGGTACGACGCGCGGCGTCACGGCCGTCCGTCCATGAGGTGTCGACGGCCGGGGGGCGCAGTAGCCGGCCGATGCCGTAGCCGGTGGCGTAGGTGGCCATCGCCCATGGGGCGGCGACACCGACGACGGTCACCGTGAACCAGCGACGGTGGCCGAAGCCGCGCCGGCGGCGTCCCTCCACGATCCCCACACACAACCCGGTGATCGCTGTCACCACGACGTAGGCAGCAGCGATCAGGGCCAGCATGCCCAGGAGCGCGCTGATCTCCGAGCACGCCTCCGGAATGTCGGTGTCCGAATCACCGATCCATGATCCGTGGGCCCGCAGGCACCGATACGTGGAACGGTACGACCGGTCGACGCCCCACACCAACGCCGGTGTGGCGACTGCGATGGCGACGGCGGTGAAGGTCCAGTGCCGGCTCTTCGGCGAGGGTGGCACGAAGGACATGACGGATCGCCGCTCCCTATGTCACCACATCAGTGCGCTCCGACGCGCGATGCTACCGCTCGGTTGAGACCCGGTGGGGTCATCAGGCAGATCGGCTCGACCGGTGTCAACCGAGGCTTGGCGTGCCCACCAATCTGCTACAGCAACAGCGCCTCAGGAGCAGACTGTGGTCTTCCACGCGCGGTACTTCGCCTCGATGCCTTCGAGCGCCTGTGCAGCCTCGGCAGCGTTCTTCCGATCGACGTCAGAGCCCATCGTGACCTGCAGGTTGATCAGAGAAATGCTGAAGTTGTAGCCCGCGATCGCGACAGCAAGTTCCTTCGACGGCTGGCTGTCATAGCCCGACACGTCGTCTAGGAAACTCTTGCCGTCGTCCATTGCCATCTTGATGGTGCCCTCCCTCACTGCCGCGAACTCCGCCGCTGTGGTGGGCTGGAATGGGCTCTGCCAGGCATTGTAGGCCCGCTGGACACTGACGCACTCAACCTCGACGGCGGCGGGCCGGGCGCTAGATGTGGCGGGCGCGGGGGTGCTGGTCGCGGCAGCGGGTGAGTTCCCCCCGCTTTGACGGAGCAAATCCACTCCATGGAAGCGAGGGTGGCTCATCCTGACCCAACGAGACTGAGCCTGTGCCTGCCTCTCCCCAGAGGGGAGCTTGCTGTTGGACGAGAGAGGTGATGCCCAGGTGTCTGCGCAATCGCTGTTCGGCACGCTCGTCAAGGAGGTCGCCGATCAACTCGCAGGGTACGGCTTCGAGCGCGACAAGATGATCCTTCGTCGGTCTTCACCCGAGGGTGATGTGTTGATCATCGAGTTCCAGACGTCCGACTGCTCGAGCAGGGCCGAGAAGGTGTTCTACGTCAACGTGGCGTTGGTGCTGGCACCCAAGTGGGAGCGGGATCGCCTGCGCTACAGACTCCCCGAGTCGGCGCGGCCTGAGCACGTGCACGGTCTTTGGCGGCGCCGGATCGGTTTCTCCGGCTTCTCCGGTGGCGATCAGTGGCGGGTCACGGATGAGGCGAGCGCGGTTGAGGTGTCGGCCCTGATCCGGAGGCGGCTGGACGAGATCCTGCCGGTGCTGCTGCCGGCGTTCGACCGGGACGTCCTGCTGGGGGATCCTCCCGATTTCCTCTCGTACGCTGGATGGATGGCACGTGGGTGGGTGCTGGCGGAGCGGGGGCCGTCGGAGGAACTGGAGAAGTTGCTCTTCTCGGAGCCCACGACCGGTGAGTTCAGTTCAGTGGCGAGGAAGGCCATCTGGGAGTGGGCGACAAATCGCGGCAGCCGGGATCGGGAGGGGTCCCGGTGACCGACCCGTGTGTCCCCCGCCACGATCATCGCTGCTACAGATCTTGAATGGCCGGGTCGTCCACTGTGCGTCGGCGCGTCGGCGTGATCTTCGTTGGTGGTCGTTGTAGGCCGGGGTGATGAGGTATCCCGATGGAGGTGGGTTGTCTGCGCGGGGGCGGGCGAAGCGTGAGGCGGTACGGCGGCAGGCTGCCGGGTGGTTCGCCGAGGATGTGTCGGTGCCGGAGATCGCGTGCAGGCTGCGGGTGTCGCAGACCGCGGTGTACGGCTGGCGCAAGCGATGGCAGGCCGGTGGTGAACAGACTTTGGCGTCGAAAGGGCCTGGCGGGTCTCGGTGCCGGCTGGATGAGGGCCGGTTGCGGCGGCTGGCCGATGCTCTGGAGCAGGGGCTGGCGGCGCACGGGTTCGGTAGTGATCAGCGGTGGACCCGGGGGCGGGTGTCGGACCTGGTCGCCCGGATGTTCCGCACCCGGCACACGCTGTGGGGGACGGCGAACATCATGTACCGGCTGGGTTGGTCGGTGCAGGTCCCCGCGCATCGGGCGGTCGAGCGTGACGAGGCCGCGGTCACCACGTGGCGGCGGGAGACGTGGCCGGCGGGAAAACGGTAGCGGCGCAGCGGCAGGCGTGGCTGGTCTTCGAAGATGAGGCCGGTCAGACGCTGCGCCCACCGAAGGCACGCACCTGGGGACGACGCGGACACACCCCCGTGGTCCCGGTGTCGGGGAAGGGCTCCGGCCGCGTCTCGCTCGCCGGGCTGACCTGCTACCGGCCCGGCCAGCGGTCCCGACTGATCTACCGCACGATCACCCATCGCGGCCGCAAGAACGAGCGCCGCAGCTTCAGCGAACGCGACTACATCGCCCTCCTCGATGCCGCCCACCAACAGCTCGACGGCCCGGTCGTGCTGGTCTGGCACAACTTGAACACCCACGTTTCCGCCGCCATGCGGCAGATGATCGACGCCCGGGACTGGCTGACCGTGATCCGGCTACCGGCCTACGCCCCGGACCTGAACCCCACCGAGGCCGTGTGGTCCCACCTCAAACGCAGCATCGGCAACCTCGCCGTCACCGGCGTCAACCACCTCCTCGCGATCATCAAGAACCGGCTCCAGAGCATCCAGTACGCACCGACCTACTCGACGGGTTCCTCGCTCACACCGGACTGACCCTTGAACCCGACACAACCTGACAATTCAGGATCTGTAGCGGTGCGGCAGGCCCACCTTGTTGATCGCATCCACGCGCGAGGTTGCCGCCAGCTTGCGGAATATCTTGCGCAAATGGGCTTTCACGGTGGGTTCGCTGATCGCGAGTTCCTTGGCGATCTCGCGGTTGGAGTAGGCGCGGCCGACACACTTGAGCACCTCCCACTCGCGCTCCGTGATGTTGTCCGGGCGCGTGACCCCCTCGGGCTCGCTGTGCTGATCGTTCCCTGCCGCAGCGGCCCGGTTGGCGAGCCGGACGTGTTCGTGCGCCACGCTGCCGATATAGAGCCGGATGCTGATCGCCTCGTGCAGGCGGTCGAACATGTCGGGTAGGCGGTCGGGGCTTTCCGACATCGCCACCTCGCGTAGGACGGGCACCGCCGCGCGCCACAGCAGGATGCCCGCGCGGATCGAGTCGGCGACGAGGATCTGCTGGCGGGCCCGGTCGATGCCGAGTTCGCGGGTGGCGGCCTGCGGGTCGGGTCGTTCCTGGGCGATCGGGCCGAGCATGTGCAGGCATTCGCCGAGTATCTCTTCGGCTTGACGGCGGGTCTGATCCCAACGGTCGGCCGTGGCGACGAGAGGGCTGTCAGCGTCGCGCAGAGCCCGCTCGTAGCGGGCGAGGATCTCGACGGTATGCGCTCGGAAGCTGTCGACCAGCGACACCCTGTGCCTCGTAATCCTCTGCCTCGTACGACCTTTGGACCAGGAATCTGCACACAGCTTCTCTGAGGATATCCCACGACGCAACATCTTTTGTTGTGGTCAGAACGTGTTGCGGCAGACAAGGGAAATTCCTAGCGCGACGATAGCTCCATATTGACCGACCATGAAGCTGCGGTAGGGGTGACCGAGGGAGTCGGCGGTGAGTGAGCGGCAGTCGCGGGCGAGACGGGACGCCGCCGCGGTGAGTACCAGCATGGACGGTAGCAGGATCGGTGCTGCCAAGGTGGCCGCCGTGAGGCCCGTCGCCGCGACCCCGACCGCCAGTACGGCGGTGTACCGAGCGACGGGATTGACCCCGTGCCGCACCGCGAACGTGCGCCGTCCCGCCAGGGTGTCACCCGGCACGTCCGTCAGATCCTTGGCCAGGGCACCCACCAGCCCCATCCACGATGACATGATCAGGCCGAAGACGATCGCGGCGGTGCTGAAGCCCTGCGCGACACCCATGCCCCCCAGGAAGGTCAGCAGCCCCAGGCCGGTGACGACGGCCGAGGTGGCCACCCCCTGGTGCTTGGCCGGGAACGGAGGACCCGAGTAGGCAAACCCCAGGCCCAGGAAGACCAGTACTTCGACCTCGATGCCGGCCACCGCGCCGGCGCCGAGCGCCAGGGTGGCCATGCCGCCTGTCAGCACCGCCGCGCTCGACCGGGGCAGTCGCCCCGACGCGACAGGGCGCCGCGAGCCGTTACCGCGGTCCTCGGCGACGTCCATGACTCCGTTGAAGATGTAGACGGCGACGGCGGCCGAGAACCACGCCACGGTGCCGACGGCGATCGCGTCGAGATGGGCACGCGCCTGGCCGGCAAGCGCCGCCCCGGCCAAGAAGCGGCTGAGGAACATCACCTGGACCAGTGGCCGGGACTCCAGCAGCCCCATGGCCAACGTGTGACCTGCGGCGCTGGTCGCGTTGAGCACCTCGACTGAAAATGTGGATTTTCGGCGATCGTTATGCGTCATTTTCGTGAACCCCGTTTTCACGCTGACCCGATGAAAGCAATGCAGCACCAGCCTCGTTCCTCAATTAAGGAATGTCCAGAGGAGGCCCGCTTGCGGGGGTGGCGACTCCACGACGCGCGGCGCGAGTCACGCCAACGGTGGTGGCAGTCAGGTCTGACACCGGCGAGGCAGTAGTAAGCTGCCGGTTGCTCTCGGTTCTGGTAACAACCTGGCTCACCGTCTGAGCTTGCGGTTGCAGGTGACCCGGCAGGGGAATCCCGGCCCGCAACAATCAGAACGAAGCTTTCCCTCATGATCGCTCGGAGCGTCGCACGGGTCACGGCGGTCGCGCGGCATGTCGTGCCATGGGTCAAGCGATCCTTCCGCCATCGACCCCCAGCATCCGGGCCTGCTGGGCCAGGACGCCCACGGGCGAGCCCGGCGACGCCGTCGTCAGACCCGTGCCCGCCGGTGCCGCCAGAGCACCCCGGCTGAATAGCGGTTGTTCCCTGGTCAGGTGGCAATTGGGCGGCTGCGTGCCAAACGCCGATCCGACCAGCTGGATCGCGTTTGTGCGTGCAGTTGTCGGTCGTTGAGGGATTACTGCGGAATGATGGCCGTAATCCTTTCGAACGAGTGGGTCGGTGTTGACTGAAAAAGTGGCCCTTGTTAGCGTCGGGACGACCTTCTGGAATCGTCACGCTTTTGATCTTTGCGTTGTCTGAGCTTACGGTCGACTACGGGGAGTTGTTATGCCATCGGCGTCGTTCGTGAACAGTGGTCGTCGGTCGATTGTCGAACAGTGCCGTCGGCGAGCGATGAGCACGCCCGACGCGGTGGCCGTGGCCGACGCCACGGAATCCTTATCCTGGGCGGATTTCTGGCACCGGGTAGAGGCGACCGCCGGCGTGTTGCGCGCTGCCGGCTGCGGGCCCGCCCGCCCGATCGCGATCTGCATGGCACCGACGGTGAATCGTCTGGTGGCGATGCTTGCCGTGATGGGGATCGGCGCGCCGTACGTCCCGGTCGACCCGCACTACCCCGATTCCAGGATTCGCTCCATGGCCGACGTGGCCGACGTGGGGTGTGTCCTCGTCGACGAAACAACCGAGAAGAGCTTCGCTGCGCTGCCGTACCGGCTCCTGAACCCCTTGCCATGCTCACCCGATCAGGGCGGAGCCGCTGTCGTCGAGCCGGGGAGCGCCGACCTGGCGTACCTCATCTTCACCTCCGGATCGACGGGCGAGCCGAAGTGCGTCGCTATCGAGCACGGCGGTGTCGAGAACCTGTTCGCGGCACTGGACCTGGTGTTGCCGAGACCGCGCAGTTGGCCGGAGGAATGCTGGCTCGCCGCGGCCAGCATCTGCTTCGATCTGTCGGTTGTGGAATTGTTCTGGCCGTTGACCCGGGGTATCCCCGTCATGCTCGCCGCTTCCGATTCCCTGGCCGGCAGGAACAGTGACGGTGTCGAGGTGCTCAACAGCATGCTGACCAGCGGGCGGGTCACCCACTTCTTCGTGACGCCCTCGCTGGTGCAGCTCATGCTGCAGGACCGCGCGATCGCCGCCGGTATCAGCAAGCTGCGGGTGCTGATCCTGGGCGGCGAGATCGTCCAGCCCGGGCTGGTCGGCCAGCTCAGCGCGGTGGAACACGTCTACAACGCCTACGGCCCGACCGAGGCCACCGTAGCGACGACGCTGCACGAGTGCTCCGACCGTGACACCGGCTACGTACCGATCGGGCGGCCCCTGCACGGCTACACCGTGCGTGTCGTTGACGAGGCTGGGCGGGAATGCTCGCAGGGCGAACCTGGTGAGCTGCTGATCGCCGGTCCCGGCCTCGCCCGGGGTTACGTCAACGACCCAGAGCTCACCGCCCGCAAGTTTCCCGTCCTGGGCGATGGAGAGGACCGGCGGCGCTGGTATCGCAGCGGCGACCTGGTCAGTGTCGGTGCCGACGCCACCCTGCGCTACCACGGCCGGATTGACGGTCAGGTCAAGGTGCGGGGCTATCGAATCGAGCTCGGCGAAATCGAGGCGACGCTCCGTGCGATGGCTGAGGTCGGGGAGGCCGTCGTGCTGCCCGTCCGGGATGACGCCGGCAGGGTGAGCGGGCTTGTCGCGGCGGTGAAACCTGCCGCACCCGGTCTCACGGCAGACACGGTCAGGACCCGGCTCGGTGAGTCCCTTCCGTGGTACGCGGTACCGCACCTGGTGCGGATCATGTCCGCGCTGCCGCTTGCCGTGAGCGGCAAGGTGGACCGACGGGCGGTGGAACGGTTACTGGCCGGCAGCGGCCCCGGGGCAGCCCACGCCGGCCGGGAGGGCCGTTCCTACGAACAGATTGTCGCCGATGCCTGGGCCACGGTGCTCGGCACGGATCGGTCGTTCGCCACTGACGAGCGGTTCTTCGACGTCGGCGGCAACTCGGCACAGCTCGGCTCGGTCTTCACCCAGCTGGTCAACGCTGTCCCCGAGGCGGACCTGCGGCTGATCGACCTCTATCGGCACCCAACCGTCGCCGCGATGGCGGCACGACTGCGCACACCCGCGCCCACACCGCACCGGGCCGGCGGCTGGGTTCGTCCGGGTGGCGCGTCGAGCGCGGCGGAACGGAGGCGTCTGGCCCGGCGGGCGACGTAGGGCAGCGTGCGAGGTAGGAGCAGAAAGAGGCGGCACCACCCACGGGAGGATCCGGTCAATGAGCTACGAGGACAGCGTAGCGATCATCGGAATGGCCTGCCGGTTTCCCGGCGCGGACACCCTTGAGAGGTTCTGGTCGAACCTGGTGGGGGGCGTGGAGTCGATCACTGTGACCGACGGGCCGTCCGGGTGGATACACGCTTCGGCCCTCCTGGACGGCATCGACCGGTTCGACGCCGGCTTCTTCGGCTACAGCCCACGCGAAGCGGCGCTACTCGACCCACAGCAGCGGCTCTTCCTCGAGGTCTGCTGGGAGGCACTCGAGGATGGCGGCGCGGCGGGTCAGCGGGGCACGCCGGATGTCGGCGTGTACGGTGGCTGCGGCACCAGCCTCTACCTGATGCACCACCTCGGGCGGCAGGCGAGCAAGCCGCTGCCGAACTTTCTTGACTCGGCGCAGGACCTACAGCTGATCATGGCCGCCGGAAGCGACTTCCTGACCAGCCGGGTGTCGTACAAACTCGATCTCAACGGTCCCAGCGTGAGCGTCCACGCCGCCTGCGCCACCGGCCTCTACGCGCTGCACCTGGCTTGCCAGGCGTTGCTGGCGGGCGAGTGCGACATGGCCCTCGCCGGCGCGGCGCACGTACCGGTGCCGCAGATCGATCGTTATCAGCCAGAGCCCGGTCTGGTGCTCTCCGCGGACGGGCACTGCCGGACCTTCGATGCGGGTGCCACCGGGACGATCTTCGGCAGCGGCGTCGGCGCAGTCCTGCTCAAGCCGTTCGACCGGGCGATGGCCGACGGCGACCGGGTGTATGCGGTAGTCCGCAGTACCGCGATCAACAACGATGGGTCCGGTAAACCGGGGTTCAGCTCCCCGAGCCTGTCGGGTCAGGCCGCAGTGATCCGTCAGGCGCTCGCCGCCGCCGACGTCGAGCCCGGCTCGATCTCCTACGTCGAGGCGCACGGCACCGCGACACCGACCGGCGATCCCATCGAGGTCGCGGCGTTAACCGAGGTGTTCGGAGGGGTCCCGCCCGGCTCCTGTGCCCTGGGCTCGGTCAAGACCAATATCGGGCATCTGAGCTGGGCCGCCGGCATCGCCGGGCTGATCAAAACGGCGCTCGCTCTCTGGCACCGGACGCTGCCGGCCTCGTTGCACTACCGGGAGCCTAATCCGGGCATCGACTTCGCCGGGTCGCCCTTCTTCGTACAGTCCGAGACCGCGGGGTGGGAGTCCGGTGGGACACCGCGCCGGGCCGGGGTCAGCGCCTTCGGCCTGGGCGGCACGAACGCGCACGCGATCCTGGAGGAGGCACCACCCGGTCCCGCCGAAACCGGCACCGACGCCAGAATCCAGGTACTACCCCTCTCCGGCGAGTCCGAGCCCGCAGTGCGTGAGCTGGCGTCGCGGATCGGTACGGCCCTGCTGGGCGAGGCCGCGCCGAGCGCCGCTGACGCCGCGTTCACCCTCGGCACGGGGCGTCGACACTTCCCGTACCGGGCGGCGGTCGTCGGTTCAGACCGCAAGACGCTCGCCATGCTGCTGGATGCCGTGACGAATGGCGAGGCGGACGCGGCAGACGGGTTCGATGGAGAGATCGGGCTCCACTCCGGCGTCGCCCGTGACGCCGTACCCCGGCTGACCGCGCTCTTCTCCGGGCACGGTGCCGAATACCTGGAGGCCTGTCGCGATCTCTACCTGACCGAGCCCGTGTTCCGCAGCTTCATCGAACGTGTCGACCCGCACTACCAGCAGCTCATCGGCCACCGCCTCTCCAGTTTCCTCTATCAGGATGAGGCGCGCCGGGGGATGCCGATCACCGACTTCCGGCTGGCCCAGCCGGTCGTCTACACCCTGCAGGCGGCGCTGCTCACCCTCTGGCGCCACTGGGGCATCGAGCCGGACGGGTACGTCGGCCACAGCCTCGGCGAGTACGCGGCGGCGTACGGTGCGGGCGTCTTCGACTTCACGACCGGGCTGTATCTCGTGTCCGAGCGTGCCCGGCTGTTCAGCACCCTGCCCGAGTCCGGTGCTATGGCCGCCGTCTTCGCCGACGAGCGTTGGGTGCGGGAGCTGCTGGCCGAGCATGATCAGGTCGACCTCGCGGCGGTCAACGCGCCGAACCGTACCGTGATCTCCGGTGACGGCGCCGCCGTCCGAGCCGCCACTGCGGAGGCCGAGCGGCGCGGCATCATCTGTAAGCCCCTGCGGGTCGGCCGCGCCGCGCACTCCCGGCAGGTCGACGCGATCCTCGACGCCTACGCCGCCGTACTGGACGCCGTTGACCTGCGCCCGCCGGTGCATACGCTCGTGTCCACGCTCACCGGCGCACCGGCCACGGCGGAGATCGCGACGCCCGAATACTGGCTGCGGCAACTGCGTCAGCCGGTCCGGTTCGTCGCCGCGATCCGCGCAGCCGTCGGGGAGGTGCCCGGCATCCTGCTCGAGATCGGCCTGGCCGACACCCTCACCGGCCTGTCCCAGCTCACCCTCGGCACCGACCCCCGGAACGAGCCGACCTGCCTCGAAACGCTGCGCTGGGATCGCAACGACGTCGCCTCCACCCGGCTCGCGCTGGCCGGTGCGTACACGGCGGGACTGGAGGTGGACTGGTCGTCCGTTTCGCCCGGCGGCCGTACCGTCACCCTGCCCACCTATCCCTTCCAGCGGGGGCGGCACTGGGTCGAGGCGGTGCCGACCGGTGGGGACACGGCGGTCGGGCGCGTTGATGACGACCTCCCGGAGAGCCCCGACGGGGTAGCTCAGGACGGTCCCGCCCTCTACTCGGTCACCTGGGCCGACGCGCCCGCGATCCCGCTGACCCGAGCGCCGGGCCGGGTCCTAGTCGTCGCCCCGTCCGTACATTCGGCCGCCGAACTGACCCGGGAACTGGAGCGCCTCGGAGCCGAGGTTCTGGTCCACGTCCACACCGACGACGCGGTGGCGGACACCGTGCGGGTGCTGACCAGCCTTCGGCCGGCGACGGTCGTCAACGCCGTTCCCGTGCTGCGCAAGCGGCAGACCGACCTGGGTGAGCTTTCCACCCGTACGGTTTCGGCCCTCGACGAGGTGGCCGCGGCCGGGGGAGCGGCCACCCTGCAACTCTTCCAGGCGCTGGCCAGGGCGAACCTGCCCGCCGTCGTCTACACCGTGACTGCTGGTGCCCGTCGCGTCCTGACCTCAGACGACGTGGTCTCCGCGCAGGGCGCGATCATCGGTCTGGCCCGAACCGCGCGTACGGAGTTCCCGGCCGTCCGGCACGTTCTCGTTGATCTCGACGCGGCCGCGACCAAGCAACGGTGGACCGCGACGATGTCGTCGTTCGCCGCCGTCCTCGGTTCCCTCACCGTCGGCTCCGGTGACGCCGAGTTGGCGCTGCGCGGTGACCGGGTGCTGCTGCCCCGACTCCGGCATACCCCGGTGCCCGTGCAGGGCGGGCCGTCCCGTCTCGATCCGGAGGGCTGGTATCTGGTCGTCGGCGGACTGTCCGGTGTCGGCCTGGAGTGCGCGCATGCGCTGCTGGAGCTCGGTGGCCGGCGGTTGGTCCTCGGTGGCCGGTCGGCACCCCGCCCGGAGCAGGAGCGGCGGCTACGGAGACTGGCCGAGGAGTTTGGGGCGGAGATCCTGACCGAGAGGGTGGACGTCACCTCTGCACAGCAGGTCGACCGGCTCTTCGTCAGCTACGGCGGGACGGGCGCGGGCATCCGGGGCGTCGTGCACGCGGCGGGCGTCATCGACGATGCGACCATCGACCGGACGGATTGGCGCGGCATCGAAGGGGTGCTGGCACCGAAGGTGGAGGGCGCATGGAACCTGCACCGTAGTGCCGCCGAGCACGCGCCCGCCCTCGACCTGTTTGTCATGACGTCCTCCTTCACGGGGCTGTTCGGTAATCCCGGGCAGGCGGCGCACGCGGCGGCCTGCGCCTACCTGGACGCGTTGGCCGGGCATCGTCGGGCACTCGGCCTCCCTGGCTTGTCGATCAACCTGGGTTCCTGGTCGGAAGTCGGCTATCTGGCCGGTAAAACCGCGCTCCTGCTCCGGCTCGACGAGCAGGGCCTCGGCACGTTCACCAGCGCCGAGGGGCGCCCACTGCTGCGTGCCGTGATGGCCAGCCGGTCTTCGGGACAGGTGGGGCTGTTGGCGGTCCGTTGGAAGGATCTCGACCCGGAGCACCACCTCGCCTCCAACCCGCTCACCGGCGACCTGACCGGTGCGCTGCCAGCGCTCACCGTCGCCGCGCCCGAGGCGGCCCCGGAGGACGTACTGGCCTGTTGTGTGGAGGTCGTAGCGCGGGAACTGGGTTTCGACCGCGACGAGATCGACGGGCTCGACCTGGCGCGGGCGGGCATGGACTCACTCAATGCCCTCACCATCCGCAACCGGCTGCAGCGCCGTCTGTCGGTACCGCTGCCTCCCTCGATCTGCTTCGACAGACCAACCGTGGGCGAGCTGGCCGAGGAGATCGAGCGGCGGATGCGGGAGGGGGCCTGATTTGGAACACATCGTCGGCACCCACACCGAAGAGTTCCTCCCGTTGGCTGAGGAGTTCGACCGGATCCACCGTGAAGGGCTGGACTCCCACAGCGAGCTCTGCGTGTACGTGGACGGCGAGGAGCGGGTCCGGCTGCGCTCCGCGCAGCGCACACACGACCAGGTGCAGAACGTACGCTCGGTCAGCAAGGCCCTGCTTGCCGTCATCACGCACGCGCTGCACGAGCGGGGCGCGATCGACATCGATTCCCCGATGGCCGAGGTCTGGCCGGAGTTCGCCGCGGCCGGTAAGACCTCGCTGACGCTGGCCACCTTCCTCGCTCACCAGGCGGGTCTGGTAGGCGTCGATCGTCGGCTCTCCGTCGATGACGTGCTCGACTGGTATCCGGCCGTTGATGCCCTCGCGGCGCAGCGCCCCTACTGGGAGCCGGGAACCGACCACGGCTACCACGACCTGACCTTCGGGTGGGGCGTCGGCGAATTCCTGCGGCGGGCCACGGGCAAGCGTGTGGACGAGCTCTTCCAGGAGCACTTCCGCGAGCGGCTCGGTGCCGAGGTTCGCATCGGCATCAACGACCTGACTCGCTTCGCGCCGTTCCGCCAGACACAGCCGACCGGCACCAGCACCGCCGCGGACATCCTGGCCCTGCTCGGCGACCGCACCTCGTTGTTGAGCCGCTCCCAGCGCAACCCGAACCTGACGGGTGTGGAGAACTCTCTGCGGTACCTGGGCGCCGAGGTGCCCGCCTGCAACGCTGTCTCCTCCGCAAGCGCACTTGCGAGGATCCTCGCCGCCACGATCGGCACCGTCGACGGCGTACGCCTGTGGAACGCGTCGACCCTGCGACGCGCCACCCGGCTACGGCGGCGCGGGCCGGACCGGGTCTTCGCCCGGGAGCGCGCGTACGCGCTCGGGTTCATGTTGCCTGACCCCCACCTACCGCAGGCGGGTCTGACGGTCGACTCGTTCGGTCACTACGGGCAGGACTGTGCGCTGGTCTTCGCCGTGCCGGCCGAGAACCTGGCCTTCGCGTACACGACCACTCAGCTCAACCGCCGAATCGACCAGTACACGAGGACCGACGACCGCATGGACCGGCTGGGCCGGCTGGCCCTGGAATCGGTAAGAACCAGGAGGGTATGTCGATCATGACGTCTGCGCTCATCGACACCAGCGAGCGGCTTCGAGAAGTCCTGAACCGGCTCAGCTCGAAGTCTGTCGAGGACTACTACAACCCCTACCAGATGTTCGAGTGGCCACAAGCACTCCCGGAGCGTGCGTGGTGGATGAGCCCCGAGCTGACGACCACGTACGACACGGAGGTCGCGCGCGAGCTGAGCGAGGAACAGCTGTACCGGCTCTCGAAGTACGAGAGTCTCAACTTCTACAGCCTCAACGTGCACGGGATCCGCGAGTTGCTCATCGAGGTCACCCGCCGGATACACACCGTCGAGTTCGCTACGCCGTCGGAGTTCTTCCACCATTTCATCGGTGAAGAGAACGAGCATATGTGGTTCTTCGCCCAGTTCTGCCTGCGCTATGGCGGCAAGCTCTACAAGCAGCCGCGTGGTGGTGCCGAGACCATTCCGCCGAGCGACGCGGCGAGTCTGCTCGTCTTCGCCCGCATCCTGATCTTCGAGGAACTGGTGGACCACTTCAACGCCAAGATGGCGCTCGACGACCGCCTGGACGTCACCATTCGGAAGATCAACCAGATTCACCACCAAGACGAGTCCCGCCACATCGCGTTCGGGCGGGAGTTGGTCCGGCTGCTCTTCGACGGGTTCCGCGAGCGGGCTACGCCGGAGGAACTGGCCCAGGTCGCCGACTACCTGAGCCGCTACCTGACCTACAGTTTCGAGTCGCTGTACAACCCGCAGGTCTACAAGGACGCCGGCATCCCCAACCCCCTGGAGGTACGGCGACGCTTGCTCGACGACCCGCGCCGGGCTGAGTTCGAGGCGCAGGTGTTCCGCAAGACCAACTCGTTCCTGACCCGGCACGGACTCGTCGCGGTCGGCGCGGCGGGAACCGGGGCCGTCCGATGAGCGACGCGGGGTGCCACCGGATCACCGGCGGCCGGGCCATCCTGGGGCCTGCCGAGACCGCCCTGCTGCGGCTGCTGGACGACACCTTCCGCGGCTGGGCGACGGAGGAGGGTGGCCTCGAGCTCTCCGCGCCGCCGGTCTATGCCGTGGACGAGCTGGCGAACTTCGACGTCTACACCAACTTTCCGCATCTCGCGCTGGTCGCCGGCGGCCTGCGCGCACCGGTTTCCGGTCCCGACGGTGACCACTTCGCAGCCGACCAGGTCACCCCTGCCCGGCTTGGGCTGTCCACGGCGACCTGCTTCGGCGCGTACCTCTACTTCCAGGACCGAACCGTGCCGGCGGACACCCTGGTGACGCTCGTCAACCGCTGTTTTCGCAGCGAGGAGCACTTCGATGGCCTACGTCGCCTACTCACCTTCCAGATGCGCGAGATCGTTGCGCTCGGGTCGTATCAGCACACGCAGGAGGTGATCGCCCGTTACCGGAGCAGAATCGAGAAACTGCTCGGCGAGCTTTCGCTGGAGTTCACGGTGGACGCTGCTTCCGACCCCTTCTTCGAGAAGGGCGGCGCTCGCGCCCTGCTCCAGCGGATGCAGCCGGTGAAGTACGAGTTCAGCGTCGACGGCCTCGCGATCGCCTCGGTCAATACGCATCGCAACTTCTTCGGCGAGCGCTGCCGCATCGGCATCGACCTGCCGGATGGCACGACCGGGAGCACGGCCTTCACCGGCTGCGTCGCTTTCGGGCTGGAGCGGTGGGTGAGCGTGCTGACCGATCGGTATAGGTCGGCCGGTCGCGCACACGAGATGGTCGAACGGACGATTCGTGAGCGGCAGTCCGTCTAGCGCCCTGCGGATCGATATGGACATCGTGCTGATCGTCGGTGGCCGCCGCCATGTCGACAGGTGAAGGGAATCTCGGAGATGACCCAGCAGACAACGACCCCGATCAACCGGATCAAGGAATGGATCCTCGCCAAGCACGAGGACCGCGTCGAACTCGCCGCCGACGAGGATCTGATCGACAACCGCCTCGTCGACTCGCTGTCGTTCGTCGAGTTCGTCTTTCTCATCTCGGAGGTAAGCGGTATCGAGATCGACATGGACACGCTCGACATCGGTGAGGTTCGCACCCTCTCCGCCATCCAGAAGCATTTCCTGGCCGCATAGAAAGGTGAACCGGTGGACCAGATCTCCTACACCGCCCAATGGACCGCCGCCGCCCGCGCACAGGAGACGGAGCGGCCCGACGGCATCGTCCGCGACGAGTACGCCCGGCAGTTGGCCGAGCCGCGCGGTTTCGAACTGCTCGAACACTACCGGGGCGCCGGGGTGGTCGACTTCGTCGCCGTGCGCACCCGCTACATCGATGACGCGCTCGTACGCCTACTCGCCGAAACCGGCATCCAGCAGGTCGTTATGCTCGCCAACGGCATGGACGTTCGCACCCACCGCCTCAGGTGGCCGCCCGGCGTCACGGTGTACGAGGTCGACCACGATGCCCTGCTCGACGAGAAACAGCGGCGCCTGGCCGAGCTCGACGCCGAGCCGCAGGTGAACATCGTGTCGATCGGGGCCGATCTGGCCGGCGACTGGCTGACGGTGCTGACGTCGGCAGGGTTCGTGCCCGACGAGCGTACGTTGTGGATCGCCGAAGGGCTGATCTTCTTCCTCACCGAGGCACAGGCTGGGCGGCTGCTCAGGGGGGTGGCCGGCGCGAGCCAGCCGGGCAGCCGCCTGGTTCTCGATCTGGCCAGCGCAGCGCTGCTGCGCCACCCGATGACCCAGTCGTTCCTGCAGCGTCTGCGCGACGATGGCACGCCATGGCAGTTCGGCACCGACCATCCGGCGGAGTTTCTGGCCGCGCACGGCTGGACCGTCCGGGACCTGCGGCAGCCGGGCGAGCCGGGCGCCGGCGAAGGGCGTTGGCCGTACCCGGTCGCGCCGCGCGAGGCACGCGGCGTCCCACGGAGCTGGCTGGTCAGCGCCGATCTTTCCTGAACGTCTTTCCCGCTGGCCTCGAAACGGCGCGACCCCGAATCTCAGAAAATCACGTTACTTCGCTGAATATGGTAGTGAGATGACCAAGTCTGGAAATAAATCCGGTGGCCTGCCCTGGCAGGCGCGCATACTGGTTCTGACGCTCGGCACGTTCGTCGTCGGAACCGATGGATTCATCATCGTCGGCCTCTTGCCGGAAATCCACCAAACGCTGGGGATCAGCATTGCGGCGGCCGGCCAGATGGTGAGCGCCTTCGCCATCGCGTACGCGCTTCTGGGCCCGGTCCTCGCCGTACTGACCGGGCGCTGGCCGCGTCGCCGGACCCTGGTGACCGGGATCGCGCTGCTCGCCGTCGGCAACGCCGTGACCGCCTCGGCGCACGCGTACTGGCTGGTCCTCGCGTCACGTGTGCTCGCCGGATGCGGTGCGGCGCTTTTCGTGGCGAGTGCCGTGGCGACCGCGGCGTTCCTCGCCGGCGAGGAACGCCGCGGTCGAGCGATCTCGATGGTGACCGCCGGGGCCACCCTGTCGCTGGTGCTCGGTGCGCCGTTGGGCACGCTCATCGGTGGGGCGTGGGGCTGGCAGCGGGCGATCTGGTTCGTCGCCGGGGTCGCCGCAGTCGTCGCGGTCGTACTCAGCTTCCTGGTTCCGGCGATCGAGCCCGACCGGAGCGCGTCCCTGCGACAGCGCCTCACGCCGCTGACCGACGGGCGGGTGCTGCGGATCCTGGTCGTCACACTGCTCGCGTTCATCGGGGTCTTCCTGCCCTTCACCTACATGAGCGCCGTCTTCGCGCCGGCCCTCGACGGCCACGAATCCCGGCTCGCCCTGCTGCTACTGGTGTTCGGCGTCGCCGCGACGGCCGGCAACCTCACGGCGGGGTGGCTGGCCGACCGGTACGGCCCGCGCCAGGTCGTCATCGGTGCCACCGTGGGCATCGCTGTGGTGTGCCTGCTGATGCTCGCGGTCCGAGACCAGTTCCTCCTCGTGGTGGTCGCCGAGGCGCTCAGCGGCGTCGTGTCTTACTCGGTCATCGGGCCACAGCAGTACCGCATCATCGCGTTCGCGCCGCCCGGCGGGGCACCGTTGGTCACCTCGCTCAACACCTCGACCGGCTATCTCGGCCAGTTCCTGTCCGGCGTCATCGGCGCGGGTCTGATCTCCACCACCGGCGCCGCCACCTTGTTGCCAGCCGCAGCGGGCTTCGCGGGGCTGGCCGCGCTGCTCACGTGGGCGCTGTCCCGGCCGCGATGGGAGGCCGCCGCCGAACCCGGGGCAGTCGCCACCGCCGCGAAGTAGACAACGAGAGGAAAGCGCATGTTGAGCATCACGACGCAACGCAGTGTCGACGTCGCGGGTATCCCGGTTGGCTACCACGTCGCCGGGGAGGGACCGGGCCCGGAGCTCGTCCTCGTGCACGGTGGCACCGGGCACCCGGAAACCAGTTTCGCCAGCCTGCTGGAGCACTTCACCGGGCACCGTCGGACGATCGTGCCGGGTTACTCGGGCAGCAACCTCACCCCGCTCCCCCCGCACGAGCTCACCGTCGACATGCTGGTCGACCAGGTGGCGGGGGCGCTCGAGGCCGGTGCAGAAGGCCCGGCGGACGTCTTTGGAATCTCCACGGGCGCCGTCGTCGCCGCCGCGTTGGCCGGCAAACGGCCGGATCTCGTACGCCGGGCGGTCCTGCTGGGCGGGTTCGAGCACTTCCGCCAGCCCTGGCAGCGGCTGCTCATGCGTACCTGGCTGAGTCTGGCCAAGCTTGACGGGAATGCCTTCGCCGAGTTCACCCTCCTACATGTCGTCTCGGACACGTTCATCGATTCGATGAGCCCCGGCGAGCGGCTACGGCTACGGTCGGGCCTGATGCCGTCGGAGGGCCTGGTCGCCCTGCTGGAGCTGATCAACAGGCTGGACATCAGCGAGCACGTGCGCAACATCAGGTGCCCCACGCTTGTCATTGGTATGCGGCAGGACCAGCTCGTGCCCGTCCGCTACGCCCGCGAGTTCCGCGACGCCATCGGAGGTAGCGAGTACGTAGAGCTGGACTGCGGGCACGCCGCAGCCATGGAGAGGCCGGCAGAGCTCCTCAAGATCATCGAAGAGTTCCTCGCCTGACTCCGGGTCCTGTCCGGTTGGCGTGTAGGGCCGCGCGGACCCCCGGCTGGCGCAACCGCATGGGCCTGACCGCCCTGGCTGGTCAGCGACGACGACTCAGTCGGGCCGTTCCGGAGCACGTGTACCTACTAGTAGGTACACTGGTCCGGTGGATTCGAGAAAGCTCCTGGTCGACACGATGAGTGAACTCATGTGGGAGCGCGGCTACTCCGACACCAGCCCGCGCGACGTGCGCGAACGGTCGGGCGTCGGCCAGGGCAGCATGTACCACCACTTCCCGACCAAGCGGGATCTGGCGCTCGCCGCGCTTGAGCGTAACGTCGACGACCTGGTGCCGGCGGGGTCCGAACTCGATGGCCCGGGCGACCCGATGGCCCGAATCGAGGCGTACCTCATGCGCCCACGCGACGTCCTCAAGGGCTGCAAGGTCGGCCGGATGACCCAGGATCCGCAGGTCCGGGAGGACCCGGCGCTACTTGCCCCGGTGTCGCGCGCGTTCGCTCAGGCACACGCCAACCTGGTCGGCGTGCTGCGGGAAGCGATCGCCGCCCGCGAACTGCGGGACGACCTCAACCCCGAGCAACTCGCCCACACCCTGATGGCCGTCCTGCAGGGCGGGTACGTGCTCGCTATCGCCCAGCAGGATCCGGGCCCGTTCGACGACGCCCGCGCCGGTGCCATCGACCTGCTCCGGGCCGCGTCGCCTTCCGTGCTCAACCAAGAGAGGAACTGAAGCCATGACGGTACGCATCGGCATCAACGGGTTCGGACGGATCGGGCGTAGCTATCTGCGCGCTGCCCTGGCGAACAACGCCGACGTCGAGGTGGTCGCGGTCAACGACCTCACCGACGCCCGTACGCTGGCTGCACTGCTCGAGTGGGACTCGGTTTCCGGCCACCTCGACGATGTCGCCTTCGACGGCGACGCGATAGTTGTTCAAGGCACGCGCATCAGGGTTTTCGCACAGTCCGATCCGGCCGCCATCCCCTGGGGCGAGGTGGGTGCCGACGTCGTTATCGAGTCCACCGGCCACTTCACCGACGGCTCCGCCGCGGCGGCCCACCTCAAAGGGGGCGCGAGGAAGGTCATCATCTCGGCCCCGGCCAAGGGGGACGTCCCCACGATCGTGCTCGGGGTGAACGACGACAGGCTCGATCCGGAAGGCCACGACGTCTTCTCCAACGGTTCGTGCACCACGAACTCGCTCGCGCCGTTGGCGAAGGTGCTCAACGACTCGTTCGGCATCGAATCAGGACTGATGACGACGGTCCACGCCTACACGAGCGACCAGCGGCTCCACGATGGCCCGCACTCCGATCTTCGCCGGGCCCGCGCAGCAGCCCTGTCGATCGTTCCCACGTCGTCGGGTGCGGCGAAGGCTATCGGAAAGGTCATCCCGGAACTCGACGGGCGTCTCACCGGGGCCGCTCTACGCGTCCCCATTCCGGCGGGCTCAGTCACCGATCTCACCGTGGTCCTCCGTCGGAGTGCCGATGTCGAGGAGGTCAACGCGGCGTTCCGCGAGGCGGCCGACTCCCCGCGGCTACGGCACTACCTTCAGTACTCCGAGGCGCCGCTGGTTTCGGCGGACATCGTCGGCAACCCCTACTCGTCCATCTTCGACGCGCCGCTGACGGCGGTCGTCGGCAACCAGGTCAAGGTGTGTGGCTGGTACGACAACGAGTGGGCATTCGCCAACCGTCTCGTCGAATTCTCCGAGCGGATCGCCGCGACCGCAGTGGCCTGACGCCGAAGACCACCCGACGTCAGATCGGCAGGGAGGCAATTGATCGAGGCTGTGAGCCAGGCATCTGGTCTGTCGTCGCCAGGTGGTGAGGTTCCCCGGTTTACCGGCGGCTCCGCGGGACCTGGAGCGGCGCCTGCCTCACCTGCCACCAACCCGTGAAACCCTTGTACCGCAACAAACGCCTCAGAATCTAACAACCACTACCAGGCATGATCATACTGCTCCCAAAACCGTGCCCGAAGCTGGTGTCGCACGGCTTCACTCAGATCGACTTCACCGAGCCGTTCCGACAGGTCGGTCAGTAGGGCTTTGTCGATGTCGCGTGGGATCGATGGTTTGCCGGCGGTGAGTTCCGCCAGGGCCTCCGGCGTGGCGGAACTGCGGAAGGTCGTCAGGACGTTGGTGACGACCGAGCCGATCTGTTCGGCGAGGTCAGGAGGCTCCTCGTGATTCGTCGTGCCCGTCCTGACATCCAGGGTCCCGCTGGCGGCGGGCGCGGATGACAGGTGGGGTGCTGGTGAGCCGTCCTGCGCGGTGAAGTCCGTCAACGGGGCCTTGGCGCGCTGGTGCCCGCCCAGCGACACCGCCATCGGTGACGGCACCGCCGAGGGTGTCTCCATCTTCGTCACGGCGGTGTCGATGGCGTCCGGGAATATGATCTTGAGCCCGTCGGCCGCCCGGATCAGATGCCGGCTGATGCCATGGGGCCGGTCCTGCCCGTTGGGGACGGCGAGCAGGATGACCTGTACCCCGTGCACCTGGGCCTCCTCCACGGCCTCGGTCAGATCATCGTCGCCCGAGACGAGGACGAAGACGTCCGCAACCGCGTTGCGTGCGTGCATCACCAGGTCGAGCCCAATGCGCAGGTCGACGCCCTTCTGCTGGCCGTCCACGCCGAACCGGCCGAGTCGCAGCTTGACGTTGGGTAGTTCACCGATGAACTGCTGCGAGCCGTCGGGTACACCGTCTCTCGCGGAGTCGTACCAGTGCACGCGCAACATCGGCAGCTCCGACAGCGCCTCGGCCTGCTGGACCAGCGCGTCGATCAGTGACTCGTAGTCGACCTGAATCCCGTTCCGCAGCGACGTCCCCGTCACCCGGACCGCTGCGGCGCTGAGCAGGTAACCGACGTCCACGTACAGGGAGCATTTAGGCCTCACGACCCACAGGATGCCACCCCCGTGCCGCAACCATCGAGGCCGCAGCCCGGCGGTGCAGCTGCGGTGCCCGCAGGCAATGGCATCCGCGATCTTGACATCGCGCCGTCCTGGGGTCGGGGCGTAGCACCACGCATTGATCAAGGACAGGACCAAGCGGACGGCCAAGCCGGCGATGAGGGGCCGTTTCAGGAACGACGACGAGCAGCCGGCCGCCGGCGCTGGCGCAGTTGACCAAGCCCCGAGCTGTTGGGCCGCCGCGGTCGTTGGTCTCCGGAACCGTCAGTCGAGAACTACGACCGGGCGGAGACCACCGTGCCCTGGGCGATCGCGCAGAGGGTCTCCTGGTCGTCCTGCACCGAGTAGATCTCGCACTGGCAGACGGCCTGCCGCTTGCCGACGCCCTTGGCCACCGCGCGGCCGACCAGGACCGCACCCGTGGCTGGCTTCAAATAGTTGATCTTGAATTCGGAGGTCAGCGCGTTGCCGCCCAGTGCCAGCCCACCGGCGAAGGTGATCGAGTTGTCGGCCAGGTAGCTGAGCACGCCGCCGTGCACGTACCCGTGCTGCTGCTTGAGCTGGTCGGTGATGGTCACCGACAACTCCGCGCTGGTCTGACCGACCCCGGTGAGCCGCGCGCCGAGGTACTGACTGAACGGCTGCGCGTCGAACACGCTGTGCGCGAACTGCTCGAGATCCATCGTTCCTCCGGACACCGGCCACATTGACAGGGTGCGCTCACCAGCGATAATCGGTGAAAAGTGTGCTGACGACTCCCGATTGGATTCTAACAGGGCACATCGACCCGCCGCCCACCGGCGGCGGGCCCCGGATCTAAGGAACGTGTCTGATGAATCACCAGGAACAGGTAGAAATTATGAAGGGCCTTTTCGCGCTGCGCGAACAGGGCCGCGATCAGGAAATGCTCGGCCGGGTCGTCGAGGTGCCGGTGAGCAACTACACGGACGCCGACATCCTCGACCGCGAACTGGCTGGCGTCTTCCGCGACTACCCTCTGGTGGCCGGGCACGTCTCGAACGTCGCCGAACCGGGTTCCTACCTGTTGAGCGACTGGAACCGGATCCCCTACGTGGTGACCCGCGATCGGCAGGGCCGGCTGCGCGCCTTCCTCAACCAGTGCCGACACCGGGGCGCCCGACTGGTGAAGGGGGACGAGAAGCAACTCAAGGCGTTCGTCTGCCCGTTCCACAACTGGGTGTACGACCTCGACGGCTCGCTACGCTCGATCAGCCGGCAGGAGGACTTTCCCGGCATCGACCCCGACCAGTACGGCCTGAAGGAGTTGCCGGTCACCGAGGCGGGCGGCCTGATCTGGGTGCACCCGGACCCGGCGGGCAACCTCGACCTGCGGGCGTACCTGGGCCGGATGCTGGACGACCTGGTGGAATTCGAGGTCGACCAACTCGTCCGGTATCGGAAGACCAAGGTGGTGAAGAATGCGAACTGGAAACTGCTGATCAAGACCTATCTTGAGGGTTACCACGTCCCGTATCTGCACCGCAGCACCCTGTCGAAGGCATTCCGGAAGGGCGTGCTCTCCTATTTTGAGGACGGTCCGCACATCCGCATGTGCGCCGCCCGGTCGAATATCGAGGAAGCCCTGACGACCGAGCCCGACTCGTGGCGGATCCTCGAATACGCCTCGGTGTACTACGTGCTCTTCCCGAACACCTTCTTCATCATGCACCCGGACTACGTCTCGATCAACATCTTCTGGCCGGAGGCACCGGACCGGACCATCTGGACCCACGAAATGATGTACCGGGCCGCCGACTTCCCGGGCGAGGAGGGACAGGCGGCGCTGGCCAAGCGCTTCGCCTTCACCAACGACGTGGTGTTCGGCGGGGAGGACTTCGCGGTGGCCGAGGACGTCCAGGAGAACCTCCGCTACGGTGCCAACGAGGTGCACACCCTGGGCCTGGCGGAGGGTCTGCTCGCCATCTTCCAGCAGAGCATCGACGACCGCCTGCGCTGAGAAACCGACGGACGGCCCCGACGCGCTGGCGTCGGGGCCGTTCGCACCGCGCTCGCCCGGCCACGGCCGCCCCTGGGGCGGAAGGGCACCGGCGAAACCGCCCCGACCTCGCGAAACCCCCACGAGAGCCGTCGATGAGGGCCTTCGGTACCCGCCCCTTATGCCGGGCGAGGCTGAACGCCGAGAAGGCCGAGGGCATCCTCGACGACGCGCGCGACGAACACCGCGTCGAGTGGCTCGCGGGAGAACCAGCGACGGTAGAACAGCGGGCCGGCGACGGCGGCGGTGACGTCAGCCGGTCCACGGTCCGCAGCGAGCTCACCCCGAGCGCGCGCGCGTTCGGTCACCACACCGAACGGAGCCAGTATCCGGGCATGCAGATCCGCATGGAGCCCGGCCAACTCGGGATCCCGCTCGGCAACATCCACGATAGAGGGAAGAACCGTCGCCCAGCGCGCACTTCGCAGCTGCTCGGCCAGTTCCTCGGTCAAAGCGGTGAGATCGCCGTCGAAGCTGCCGGTGTCGGGAACCGCTGAGGTCGACCCGATCGTCGAGCAGGCCTCAACCAGCAGCGCGGCACGCGACGGCCAGTGGCGGTAGATCGTGGTTTTGGCCACGCCGGAACGTCGTGACACCTCGTCGATGCTGACGCCGCCGATGCCGCCGGACGTCAGCAGCTCGTACGTCTGGGCGAGCACTGCCGCCTTGGATCGCTGGACGCGGACGTCGACGGAGTCCCCGGATCGGGCCACCTTGTGATCTCCCCATCTTTCATGACCGGAAACAGTACGCTACGGTAGCGTAGCGTTTCTGAGGGCTGGATGGTCCGGCTCACCGAAGATAGTCGGGAGAACGCCATGAAGTTCGCCTCGGTCCGTCTCGTTACCGACGACCTGCCCGCCCTGGTCGCTTTCTACGCCGCGCTGACGAACACCGAGCCGGTGACGCCCTTCGGGCCCGACTATGCCGAACTGCACACCGAGGGCGGCATCGTCGCGCTGGCCGACGGCACCGCGGTCAAGCGTTACAACAACGGAGCGGCCGAGGCCGCCGCCAACCGGTCCGCGATCCTCGAATTCGAGGTCGACGACGTCGATGCCGAACGCGCCCGCCTGAGCGAGCAGGTCACTGACTGGGTTCAGGAACCCACCACCCAGCCGTGGGGCAACCGGTCGATGCTCTTGCGCGACCCCGACGGCAACCTCATCAACCTCTATTCCATCGGCCACTGAACGGCCCGGGTAGATGAAATCAGCGGCAACACTCTTCATCGCCGGCGCCACCTCCGGCATCGGACTCGGCCTCGCCGTACGACTGCGGCAACGGGGTAACACCGTCATCGTCGGCGGGCCGCCGCGCCGACCGGCTCGCCGACATCCGCACCGAACGTCTGGACGTCGACACCGTGGTCGGTGCACCACAGTGGCAGTTCCGTCCAATCCTGGTCAAGCTACGCTGCTGCCCACACCGAGCGACCGCGATCGTGCAGGCCGTCCTCGTCCCGCACCACGTCGAAGCCGACCGCCACGCACGATGAGAATGACTCATTGACCCTGCTCGTCAGCCCGCCGAGATACTGACCTACAGTGGCATGGGGCGAGCCGTTGCCGATCCGCGTACCCATTGAGCCGTGAGGAGTCAGCGCACGTGGAGGAGAGCTATAACCCCCATGCTTCCGTTGATAGGTGGCAGAAGGTTTGGGCTGATCAGCGCGTCTTCGAGGCGGAAGGGCTCCCCGACGATCGGCCCCGCTCCTATGTGGTGAGCATGTTCCCGTACCCATCGGGCGATCTTCACATGGGCCACGCCGAGGTGTACTCGATCAGTGACGGCATCGCTCGGTTCCTTCGCATGCGAGGGATGAACGTGTTGCATCCCATCGGCTGGGACTCGTTTGGTCTCCCCGCCGAAAACGCGGCATTCAAAAGGAATCTCGACCCGCGCGACTGGACGTATCGCAATATTGAGGTCCAAGCGGAGTCATTTCGTAAGCTGGGCGTATCGTTCGACTGGCGCACTCGCTTTCACACCTCTGACCCCGAGTACTACCGGTGGAACCAGTGGTTGTTCCTGCGTATGTTCGAGCGTGGTCTGGCCTACCGCCGTTCCGCCCCGGTCAACTGGTGCCCGGTGGACCGGACCGTGTTGGCCAACGAACAGGTCGTCGCCGGTTGTTGCGAGCGGTGCGGCAGCCAGGTTGAGACGCGTGACCTGACACAGTGGTTTTTCCGCACGACCGCGTACGCGCAGCGCCTGCTCGACGATATGAGTGAGCTGAAGGAAACCTGGCCGGCGGACGTGCTGGCGATGCAGCGGAACTGGATCGGGCGGTCCGAAGGCGCCCACATCGACTTCGCCATCGTTGGACGGGACGAGCCGGTGCGGGTCTTCACGACCCGCCCGGACACGATCTTTGGAGTTACGTTCTTCGTCGTGGCGGCCGATTCGCCGCTCGCCGACGAGTTGTGCGCGCCGCAGCGACGAGCGGAGTTCGAGGCGTACCGGGCCGGGCTGCGGACGACCTCGGAGGCTGACCGGCTCGCCACCGACCGACCCAAGACGGGGGTCTTCCTCGGCCGCTACGCTATCAATCCGGCCAACGAGGAACAGATTCCGATCTACGCCGCGGACTATGTGCTCGCCAGCTACGGCACCGGGGCGGTCATGGCAGTGCCGGCACACGACCAGCGCGATCTCGATTTCGCCCGGGCGTTGGGACTTCCGGTGCGCGTGGTCGTGGACACCGGGCAGCCCGAACCAGCCGAGACCGGGGCGGCGACCTCCGGCGGCGGCACGCTCGTCCGTTCCCGCCATTTCGACGGCATGTCATCCGACGTCGCAGCGGCGGCGATCGTACGTGAACTCGCCGAGCGGGGCTTCGGCGAACCAGCCGTGACCTACCGGCTGCGCGACTGGCTGCTGTCGCGGCAGCGATACTGGGGGACGCCCATTCCCATCGTCCACTGCGAAAATTGCGGCGAGGTGGCGGTGCCGGACGAAGAGTTGCCGGTCCGGTTGCCAGAGTCCGGTTACCAGTTGCGGTCCGATACCGGGCAGTCGCCGTTGGCCAGCGCGAAGGACTGGGTCGAGGTCGCGTGCCCCAGTTGCGGCCAGCCCGCGCATCGCGACACCGACACGATGGACACTTTCGTCGACTCGTCGTGGTACTTCCTGCGCTATCCCAACCCGCACTACCAGGACGGGCCCTTCGACCCGGCCGGCATCCAACGCTGGTTGCCGGTGCACGAGTACATCGGCGGCAAGGAACACGCCACCGGCCATCTGATGTACGCCCGTTTTCTCACCAAGGTTCTTCACGACCTGGGGCATCTGCCCTTCGTCGAACCGTTCGTAAGGCTCACCAACCAGGGCCAGGTAATCATGAACGGTAAGGCGATGAGCAAGAGCCTCGGCAATCTGGTCAACCTTCAGGATCAGATCGCGCAGTATGGCCCGGACGCGGTCCGGGTGACAATGGTCTTCGCTGGCCCCCCTGAGGAGGACATCGACTGGGCGGACGTGTCACCAACCGGCGCCGTGAAGTGGCTGACCCGGGTGTGGCGGCTGGCTGGCGAGGTTGATCCGGCGACCATCGATGCCGATCCAGCTCAGGGTGACAGGGATGTACGTCAGGCAGTCCACCGCCTGATCAACGACGCGACCGCGATGATGGAGAGCAAGCGGCTCAACGTGGCAATCGCCCGCTTGATGGAACTCACCTCGGTGCTGCGGCGGGCTGTCGATCGGGGATGCGGACCGGCCGACCCGGCGGTGCGGGAGGGAACCGAGTCCCTGACGCGCATGCTCTCCTGCTTTGCACCGTTCACGGCCGAGGAGGCGTGGGAGCGGCTTGGCCGGCAACCCTCAGTCTGCTGGGCCGGCTGGCCGGAGGCGGATCCGGATCTGGTCGCGACGGAAACCATCACCTGCATCGTCCAGGTGGACGGCAAGTTGCGGGATCGAATTGACGTACCGGTGGATGTTTCCGCGGATGCGCTGCGCAGCCTTGCGCTGGCTTCGCAGAAGGTCCGGCACGTGCTGCAGGGGGCTGCCGTCGCGAATGTCATCGTCCGCCCGCCCCGGGTGGTCAATGTGGTGTCCGCACCGCACTGAGTCGGCACCACAGCCCGGCGTGCACGGCGGCATCCGTATGCGCGGTATGGAGCGAGCCGCTGATGCCCGCCGGACAGCGACCGGGACACTGCTGTGGTCACCGCCGAATCAGGGTGTCCCGGGTGCCGTCCCTCATGCCCTGCCGTCGTGGTGGATCGGATTCGCGTCGCCGCTGTCCTCTCCGACCTCGACGAGCAGTCTCGCCACGTCGTGGTCGGAGAGTTGGTCGATCTGTTGAATGAGCCGGGCGACGTCGGTGACCCGGTCGGCTCCACCGGTCTGCCGTACCACCGTCGCGAAGGTCTCCACCGTCGACGCGTCGAACAGGGCCCGGATGGAAAGGTCGACACCGAACATCGCGTTGACCCGGGAGACCACCTGCCCGGCGAGTAACGAGTGACCACCGAGAGCGACGAATTCGTCATGGACATCGATGTCGCCAGCTTGGCCCAGGACCTGGGTCCAGGTGGCGGCGATCACCGCCTCGACGGCGTCTCGGGGATGCTGCCTGACCGTCCGGGTGGTCGTCCGGACGGGGGGCAGCGAATGCCGGTCGATCTTGCCATGCGCCGTGTTCGGCAATTGGTCCAGCGGGACGAAGGTGGAGGGAATCATGTAGTCGGGTAGACGGCTGGCGAGATGCTCGCGCAACGTATCGGTCGCGAGCCCGGCCGCGCCCGGTCCGGTGATGTAGCCGACGAGGCGGGTCTGGCCCTGCTCGTCCTCGTACGGTGTCACCACCGCGTCCTCGATGCCCGGGTGCGCACGGAGCGCGACCTCCACCTCCGCGGCCTCGATCCGGTGCCCCCGGAGCTTGATCTGGTGGTCCAGCCGGCCGAGGAACTCGATGTCCCCGGTGGGCGTGTACCGGACCCGATCGCCCGTGCGGTAGAGACGTCCGCCCGGCACCGGGGAGAAGGGGTCGGGGACGAACCGCTCGGCCGTGTGGCCGGGCCGCCCGAGATAGCCGCGGGCCAGTCCGGCACCGGCGATGTGCAGTTCACCCGGAACCCCGACGGGGGCCGGAAGTAGGTTGTCGTCGAGCACGTAGGTTCGCAGGTTGTCGATCGGACGCCCGATCGGAGGGGGGCGGTCGGGCGACGTACCGGCGCTTGCCGGCGAGACAACGGCCATTGTCGTGACAACGCTGGCTTCGGTCGGACCGTAGTGGTTGACCACCGTGTATCCGCAGTCGGGGCGAGGTCTCCCGCGCAACACGTCTCCCCCGACGAGAAGCGCGCGTAGCGCCAGACCGGAGGGCGGCGGCAACCGCAGGACCTTATCGGCCAGCGGCGTCGGCAGGAAACTGACGGTGATCCGCTGCCGCGCCAGCCAATTGAGCAGCAGGTCCGGCCGCAGCCGGTGCTCGTCGTCGGCAATGTGCAGGGTTGCGCCGGCCGTCAACGTGGGCCAGATCTCCCACACCGACGCGTCGAACCCCGCTGCGGCCACCTGTGTGGTGTGGTCACCTGCCGTCAGCCCGTAGCGCTCGACGTGCCATGCCACCAGGTTGCTGAGCCCGGCGTGGGGCACCGCGACACCCTTGGGCCGCCCGGTCGATCCGGAGGTGTACAGGATGTAGGCGAGGTTGGCCGGATCGGGATGCGGACCGGGATCACCTACGGTCGGCGATTCGTCGGCGGACGCGTCCCGGTCGACGTGTAACACCACCCGGTCGGCCGGGTGCGGCAGGTGGTCATCAAGCTCGACTGTGGTTATCACGGCGCGGGCCCCGCTGTCGGTCAGGATCTGTTCCTGCCGCACGACGGGATAGCCGGTGTCCACCGGCACATATGCTCCGCCGGCCTGAAGGACGGCCAGCAGCGCCACAACCAGGTTCGCAGTGCGCGGCAGACGTACCGCCACCGGCACGTCCGGACCCACACCCACCGTACGAAGGCGCCCGGCGAGCCGGCGGGCGCGCTCAGCGAGCTGCGCGTAGGTCATCGCCTCCCGCCCGTCGATCACGGCGATCGCATCCGGGCAGGTGGCTGTCCGGAGGGCGACGAGTTCCGGGACGGTCCGCACGGGGTGCTCCCGTGCCGTCGCTGTCCACTCCGTGATCTGCCGACGATGTTCCGCTGCGGACAGGATCGACGTTTCGTCCAGCGGTCGGCGTGGATCGTCCGTGAGCTTGGCGATCAGCGTCTTCAGGTGTCCCGACCATCGGGCGACGGTGGCGTCGCTGAAGCGGGCCGCCTGATAGTCGATCGTGCCGGACACCCCGTGTGACCCTCGGCGTAGCGTCAGGGCTAGCTCGGATCGGGCGATGACATCGTCGAGATCCAGCGGCCGTACCGTGATTCCGGGAAGCCGGATCGGGTGGGGCCGCTCCGCCGCGATGTCTACCGTCACCGGAAGAATCGGCCAGGTCTCCGACGCTGCGCCCGAGAGTGAGCCGGCGGCCACACCGGCGGAGGTGGACCGAGAGGCCAGCACGTCGGCGGCCAGGTCGACGGCGTCGGCGAGACGTCTGACGCCGGACAGGTCCAGCCGGACCGGTACCGGTCCGGCCAGTCGACCGATCAACGGGGCGTCGCCGGCCTGGTTGCGGCCGTCCACCAGGTATCCGAGCAGAATGTCGCGCTGCCCGTTGAGCCGGCTCAGAAGGATGCAGACCACGGCCAGCAGCACCGCGTCGTGGTCTTCGGGCCGGGCCGCCCCGGGCTCGATCCCCGGACCGGCCGCAGCGGTCAACCGTGTCAGGGTGCCATGCGCGACGCTGAACCTACGTCGCCGACCGGCCGCGTCGGGAATGTCCCGCCGTCGATGGTCGGCGAGCGGCCGGACCGGCTCCGGTGTGCCGGCCGGCCAAGGCTGCCCCTGGTGGGGTGCGGCCGGGCGCGGGGGGACGGCAGCAGTGCCCGGGTGGAGCGTCACGGCGGCGTATTGCACCGGTGGTGGCAGGAGCGTGGCCACGTCGCGCTTCGTCCCCGCTCGGTAGAAGGTCGAGATCTCCCCACAGATGATGTCCACGGACCGTTCGTCGGCGACCAACCCGTGCATGATCAGCAGTAGACCGTGTCGGTCGGTGCCCAGCCGTACCACCCGGGTCCGCAGAAGTGGCTCGGTGTCGAGGTTGAACGGCTGCCAGGTCGCCTGATGGGCGTGCCGGCGGAGGATCTCCTGCCACGTGCTGCGGGGGCTGCCGGCTTCGTTGATGACGGCGAAGTCGACGACGCTTTCGTCGTAGGCTATGGCGACCGGCGCACCGTCGTCGTGCTCACGAAAGGTGGTGCGCAGTATCGCGTGCCGTCGGACGACGCACCCAACTGCATCACGCAACCGTTCGATATCGAGCGGACCAGACAGCACGTAGCCGCGGAACAGGTGTTCCGCCGGGGATTGCGGAAACAGCCGAAGCTGCCGCCATAACGCTTGGAGGTGGATTGGCAGTCGCCATGTCATCGGCTGGTCGATGTCGCGCCCCTGCCCCACCGTTCCTCCCCTGCGGATCCGTGGCCCCGTTCCCATCATGGAGACCCCCACGCCCGGAAAGTTGACCGGGAAGGGACACGAGCGGCTCCGAACGGACGACTGAAAACACTGCTCATGGCGATCGGTGGCGCATCGGTACGGGCGACTTACGGACTCACTGCCGGTGCCGTACGGGAAAGCGATCCGCTGGTGCCTGAAGGTCAGGGTGAAGGCGTGCGTGGAACCGGGTCGGTGGTCAGCCGGCCAGGACGGTGTTGAGGAGGTCGGCGGCCGTGGGCCTCGGACGGGTACGCCTTGTCGGCCGGCCGGCACCCTGTCGGGGTGGATCCGTGGTCGGCCTCCACCGGGGCGGGGCGCCGCGGGTGGTGGTCGGATCGCGGCGCTTCCCGTCCCCGGCTGACCAGCTCAGCCATGTCCCGACAACCGGAGGACCACAAGGGGATCACGCCCACCGCCACGACAGGCGGCCCGCAGGCACGCCCTCGACCTAACCGCATCGAACAACAGCGATCAACAACGCAGGGCCGAAAGTGCCGACCTCGGCGATGAATGATCGAGGTGGGGATTTCGAGACATCCCTTTAGGTCGGCGGGGAGTCTCCTAACGCCCACCGGACCAGTCCGAGTTTACACCGTGCAGAAGGTTATGCCGCCGGCCATCGTCGGAGTGGTAGGAGCTTCCTCTCATTGACATAAGCATAGATCAACTGTAATGTCTGCAACCGAATCAGCAGAGCACGGGGGTAGCAATATGCTGAGCGCATTTTGCCATTATTCGGGCAAATCTGGTTATTCCGAATCTGAACCGCCGATAAAGCATGTCGGGGCTCGGCGGGGTATCGGCCGATGAGCGCCACCCAACGGCGTGCCGCGGGTTCGCCGGACTCGGTCGGGCAGCGGGTCCGGGCACTGCGACGCCGGGTCGGCCGGACTCAGGAGGAGTTGGCGGCGGAGGCGAGGATCAGCCTCGGGGCCCTGCGTGACCTGGAGCAGGATCGGGTCACCCAGCCACGCGCCAGCACGCTGCGTCGGATCGTGGCCGTGCTGTGCCAGTCCCCGGCGGAAGCGCACGAGTTGATGCGGCTGGGTCAGGGCGATCCGTTGCTCGCCCACCACCTGCTCATCAGGGTGCTCGGGCCGCTGACCGTCGAGGTGGACCGGGTGCCGGTGGACCTCGGCTCGGAGCCGCAACGGATCCTGCTGGGCGCGCTGGCGGCCAGACCCAACACGGTGGTGAGCGTCGAATCGCTGGTGGAACTGATCTGGGGCGCCACCCCGCCGCCAACGGCCGTGGACCTGTTGCGGTCCCAGGTTTCGCGACTGCGGCGTAAGCTGCGGTCCAGCCGCTCTCCGGGGAGCGGCAGCGGTGTGCTGCTCGCCAACCGTGGCGGCTATCTGCTCTCGGTGGAGGACAACCAGATCGACCACCTTGTCTTCGAGAGCGAGCTCGAACGGGCCCGTTGCGATCGGTACGACGGCCAGTTGGAGTCCGCCCTCAAGGCATACCAGCGGGCGATGGCCATGTGGCGCGGAGACCCGCTGGCCGATCTGCCCGTCCTACACCTTGAGCCGCCGGTCGCTGCCCTGGTGCGCCAGCTGCATGCGGCGATCCTCGACTACGCCGACACGGCCGCCGCGATCAACCAGCACGAGCAGGCGTTGCCCCTGCTGTACCGGATGGTCGAGGCCAATGCGCTGCACGAGCCGGCGCACGCGCGGCTCATGGTCGCGCTGGCCGCCACCGGCCAACCGGCCGCCGCTCTCGGCGTCTATTCCGGCCTGCGCGAACGACTCGCCGGTGAGTTGGGCGTCGACCCGGCACCCGATATCCAAAAGGTGTACCAGGCGATCCTGAGCGGCCACACTCCGGGCGAGGACGCGCCCGCCGATCCGCCGTCGCCGATAGAGGTGACGGATCGTGCCGACGACACCACCCTGACCGTACCCACCCAACTGCCACCCGACTCGTTCGGCTTTGTCGGCCGGGCGTCGGCTCTGGCTCAACTCGACGCGATGCTGGAGGCGGCATGCCACCAGACCACGGGGACACCGATCGCGTTGATCTCGGGCACAGCGGGCGTCGGAAAGACCACCCTGGCGGTGCACTGGGCACACCAGGTGGCCCGCCGGTTCCCCGACGGGCAGCTCTACGCGAATCTGGGCGGATTCGGACCGGATGCCACCCCGGCCCAGTCCAGCCATGTACTGGAGAGCTTCATCAGGTCCTTGGACAGCCGAGCGCCGGTGCCGCCGACGCTGGCCGAGCGTACGGTGGCGTTCCGCAGCCTGTTGGCGCGCAGGCGGATGCTCGTCGTGCTCGACAACGCCCGCGACGCGGAGCAGGTCCGCCCGCTCCTGCCCGGCTCTGCCGACTGCTTCATAGTGGTCACCAGCCGGGATTCCCTGCCCGGCATGGCGGTGATCGAAGCGGCGACGCCGTTGCTGGTCGATCTGATGAGCGTGGGGGAGGCGCGGGCCCTGCTGCGCAGCCGGCTCCGCGCCGACCGGCTGGCCGTGGAGCCCGATGCGGCGAACGAGTTGATCGAGCTGTGTGCCCGGCTACCGCTAGCCCTGGCCATCGTGGCTGCCCGAGCCGCCACCAACGCCGACCTGCCCCTTGCCTACCTGGTCGAGGACCTTCGGACGGAACGTGTGCTCGACGCGCTCCGGCACGGCGACGCCGCGACCGATCTGCGTCGGGTGTTCTCCTGGTCGTACCTCGCGCTGGACGGGGCGACCGCCGGCCTGTTCCGGGCCCTGGGCACCCGTCGCGAGCCGGAGATCGGCCTGGCCGACGCGGCCGCCCTCGTCGGCGGCCCGGTCGACCGGATCCGCCAGCACCTCGGCGAGCTGACCCGTGGGCAACTCATCAAGGAGTACCGTCCCCGACGGTACGCACTGCACCGTCTGATGCATGCGTACGCTGCCGAACTCGCGGCGGCGTGACCGGTGCGGGCTCGTCCTCGGAAAGGAAGGCGAGCATGAACTGGTTCACTACGTCCGGTCTTTCCATCGGCAGGTGATGGGAGCCGTTGGGCACCACGCCCAACCGGCCCTCCGGCAGCGCCTGGTACATCGCCGCGGCGTGCGCCACGTCGACGATGTCGTTGTCGCCGATCAGGATCAGGGTTGGTGACCGCACGCCGGCGAGCCGATCCAGGGTCACCCCGGTCGGGGCGCACCACAGCCGCTTCAGCTTGTCGAGCACCACGGCGAAGTGACCGGGACCGTCGGGCGACAACCTCTCGTACGCCTCGGTGTAGGCGGGTATCGCCCTCGCGGTCAGACCGGACATGTATTCCACCGTGCCGGGCCGCAGGCCATCGAGGTTCAGCGCCTGTCCCATGAACACCAGGCGGCGGACCCGCTCGGGCTCACCCATGGCGACCAGGAGCCCGACCAGGGCGCCGTCGCTCCAGCCCACCAGGTGCGCGGTGGAGATGCCGAGCGCATCCATGAACGCTGTCGTGTCGCGAGCCATCATCTCGTACGACAACGGGCCTGGCACGTCCGGCGTACGGCCGTGTCCGCGGCGCTCCGGCACCAGCACGCGGTACTGCGCGGCCAGCGCCACGGTCTGCGGCTGGCACATCTCCGCGGTGCACAGCCCGCCGTGCAGGAACAGCAGCGGCTCGCCGCTGCCGCGCTCCTCGTAGTACGTGCGGACGCCGTTGACGACGACGTAGCCCTCCCGGGTCCCTCCACTCTCCACCCCTGGCATCGGATCTCCAATCCCTCGGAAGTGCAGGCATTGTGCCGCGGGGGCGATCCCGTACCCGGGCGGCCCTCACCCCGTAGGCGCTACAACGGCCGTACCGAACCCGCGTGCGGGCCTGCGTCGCATCACTGATCAGCGTCCCGGCGGTGGCCGGCGCATCGCAGCGCTGTCGACTCGACGTCAGGTCTCTGGTGCAGCATCGAGACAGGCGATCGAACGCTGCGCGGCTGGCTCACCGGCCGCATCTCTACCTCGTCCGGAGGCGCGCATGGAGACCAGGGTCGGCAACGCAGCACGGTCGCTCGGTCGTCAGGGTCTGTCGACCTTTCCCGTCGGCCTCGGCTGCATGGGTATGTCGCAGGACTACGGGCCGGCCGACGAGCAGGAGAGCATTGCCACGATCCAACGTGCCGTCGACCTCGGCGTCACGTTGATCGACACTTCGATGAGCTACGGGGCAGGTGGAAACGAGCGCCTGGTCGGACGCGCTCTGGCGGGGCGGCGCGACGAGGTGGTGCTGGCGACCAAGTTCGGCATCGTCCGGGACGTGCCGGGCGGCCCGGCGCGGGTTTCCTGCCGGCCGGAGGACATTCCGAAATACTGCGACGCCTCGTTGTCGCGCTTGAACGTCGACCATATCGACCTGTACTACATGCATCGGATCGACCCGCAGGTGCCGATCGAGGAGACCATCGGCGCGATGGCCGAGCTGGTCACCGCCGGCAAGGTTCGCTATCTGGGGGTGTCCGAGACCGGTCCTGAGGAGCTGACGCGGGCCTTCGCCGTACATCCGATCACGGCTGTGCAGTTCGAATGGTCGATGTGGTGGCGCGACCCGGAGGACGACGTGGTTCCGGCGGCCCGGCGTCTGGGTGTCGGTCTGGTGCCGTACAGCCCGCTCGGCCGGGGCTTCCTGACCGGCGCGGACCTGGGTACGGAGCGGCTGACCGCCGACGACGACCGGCATCTCGACCCACGACTGCACGGCGAGCACCTGGCCCGGAACCGGGCCATTCTCGACCGGATGCGGCAGCTCGCCGCAGAGCTGCAGGTGACCCCCGCCCAGTTGGCGCTGAGTTGGCTGCTGGCGCAGGGCGATGACGTCGTGCCGATTCCGGGGACGACCCGTCGCAGCCGTCTCGGAGAGAACGTCCGGGCCGCCACGATCAACCTCTCCCGCTCCGATCTGGAGCGGCTGGACGAGGTGGCGCCCCGGCACGCGTGGTCCGGCGACCGGCAGACCTTCGCGCCGTACCGCACCGTCCGCAGGCCGACGCAGTAACGGCGACCCGGCCGTGTGAGGCCGATGGAGGAGCCCCCCTTGAAGATCGACCCGTCACCCGTCCCGTATCCCGGGGCCTCCCGTTCGTGCGAGCCGGCGAACCCGGTGATGTCCCACAACGAGTGGGACCCACTGGAGGAGGTGATCGTCGGCATCGTCGACGACGCCACCTTCCCCCCGTGGCACCTCACGCTCTCGGCGGTGCTGCCCGCACAACATCACGGCACCTTCCGCGATCGGGCCGGCCGGCCGTTCCCCCTGGAACTGGTGGAAGCCGCGCGCCGTGAGTTGGACGGGCTGGCCCGCCTCCTGGAGGCGGAGGGGGTGACCGTCCGCCGCCCGGAGCCCCTGCCCCAACGACGCGGTTACACGACCCTGGACTGGACGAGCACCGGCATGTACGCGGCGATGCCCCGAGACGTGCTGCTGGTGTTGGGTGATCAGATCATCGAGTGTCCGACGGCGTGGCGGTCGCGCTACTACGAGACACTCGCCTACCGGCCACTGATCAAGGAATACTTCAGGAACGGTGCCCGCTGGAGCACCGCCCCCAAACCGGAGCTCAAGGACGAGCAGTACGACCTGGACTGGGCCGAGCCCGGTGCCGGCGAGCCGCAGCGGCTCGTGGTGACCGAGTTCGAGCCGACCTTCGACGCCGCGGACTTCATCCGGTGTGGCCGTGACATCATCGGCCAGAAGAGCCACGTCACCAACGAGTTCGGTGTGCAGTGGCTGGCGCGGCACCTCGGCGAGGAATACCGCCTGCACATCTTCGAATTCGCCGACGCGCACCCGATGCACATCGACGCCACGCTGATGCCGCTGGCCCCCGGAAAGCTGTTGGTGAATCCGGAGCGGGTGCCACAGGTGCCCGAGCTGTTCAAGGACTGGGAGATCATTCCGGCGCCCCAACCCGTCATGCCCGACTCGCACCCGCTGTACTTCACCAGCAAATGGATCAACATGAACCTGCTGTCACTCGACGAGAACCGGGTGCTGGTCGAACGGCAGGACGAGCCGATGATCTCGGTACTCAAGAAGCACGGCTTCACGCCCGTCAAGTGCGACTTCCGTCACTTCAATTCGTTCGGCGGATCGTTTCACTGCGCAACCGTCGACGTTCGCCGACGCGGGAGCCTGCAGTCCTACTTTTAGGAGATGACGATGCGGGTGTGGAAGAACTCACCGCTCGACTCGATCCTGGTCGCCTACAGCGTCGTGCACCTGCTGGCGATGTTCTGGTTCGCTGCCGCGTGGGATTCTGCCGCAACGGGCCAGCGGGCGGCGATGGCCGTCGGTACCTGTTTTCTGATCACCTACAACATCATTGTGGTCACCCACCTTTTCACCCACCAGTCGTGGTTCGTTTCCGGACGGCTCAACGCGCTTGTTTCGCTGATCAATTCGATCAACGTCGGACAATCGGTGCAGGCGTACCAGTTGACGCACGTGCGTAACCATCACCGTTTCAACAACGATGTCAAGGGTCCGGACGGTTCCACCAGAGACCTCAGCTCCACCTACCGGGATGGTAAGGCGGGTGAGCATGCGCCGTTGATCAGTTACGCCGTCGGTGGAGCAGTGTCCTCCCTGGTGGGTCGGGCCCGGGAAGTGCTGGCAGGGGCATGGCTCTGGCGAGTGCGCCGCACCGAGACGACGATCATGTCCCTGGTCGCACACCGTGAGCCGCGTCAGGGACGCGAGCTGCGGCAGGTGCAGCTCGACCGTGCCGCGCACTGTCTGTCGCTGGTGGCGTTCGCCACGCTGTCCTGGCGCTGGGCCCTGTTCGGCTACCTGCCGGCCTTCTTCCTGGCGCTGATTCTGGTGAACGTCCAGAACTACTACCGGCACTACGGCGCCGACCCGCACGACCGGGCGGCCGACTCGGTGAGTCACTACGGACGCCTGTACAACCTGCTGGCCTTCAATGACGGCTACCACCAGGAACACCACCTGAGCCCGACCACGCACTGGTCGAGGCTGCCCGCGGTTCGTGAGAAGGCGCGCAACCGGCTGGACGCCACGACGCGCATCGTCAGCCCGGTACCCGCGATGGTGGGGTTCCTCGACGTCCGCCGCGCGCTTCTGCATCGGAGCGCCGGCGTGGGCGGGGATGCCGCAGCTTCCGGACCACGGCGCAGCGGCAGCCGATGAGCGTCCAGAGCACCGGGCCGTTGAGCGGCCGTACGCATGCCCCGGAGCAGTTCCTTCTCGCGGAGAGCCACCGCGTCGTGGACGTGGACGCCGTCTTCGCCGTACTGCACGGAGAGCTTGCCGCATACCGCGTGAGCGGGTTCGTTGATCCTGCGGACTGCCGGCGGATCAGCGATAATTTCGCGGCGTCCCCGATGCGTACCCCCCGTTACGGCCAAGGGGAGGACGGTGTCGAGGGCTACTTTGTCGGGGCCTCCCACATCGAGAAGACGACCGAGAGCTATCTGGACGAGGTCGAACGGTTCGCCCACGCGGTGACGATGTTGTGGGAGGGCACGCGCGACGCACTGGGAGACTTCCTCGCCGTGCTGCGCGGGCACCAGCCCCCGGTGCCGATCAGGCCCGCTGCTCACGGCGGGCGGGCCGCAGGCAGCGCAAAGGCCGTCTGCTGGACCGGTACCGGCGAGTTCCTTCTGCTGCCGCACGACGATCTCGCCCAACTCAGCGATCCGTTGCAGGCGGGATTCGAGATCCAGACAGTGCGTCGGGTGATGGCGATCAACTTCTACCCGTACGTGCCCGCCGGCACCGGCCAGCTGAAGCTGTGGAACCTGGAGCCCGACGACGAGTCCCGACGCCGGTTGGGCCTGGCCCACAGCGGCTATCCGTACCCACCGGAACTGCTGCGGGAGGTGCCGAGCCTCGACGTGACGACAGGCACCGGGGATCTGTGTGTGATCAACGGAAATCTGGTCCACGCGGTCCTCGGCGGCCGGGCAGCGCCGGACGCCGGCCGACGCCTGTTGCTCGCCTGCTTCAGCGGGCTGAACGCCGACAACGAGATGATCTGGTGGACCTGACCCGCCCGACGGTTTGCGGTCAGCCCGAAGCAAGGAGTCGAGTGGTGGCCGTTGGGCAGCAACCGGGCCGGGAGGATGAGCACCCGCCGTACGGCGGGCAGTCCCGCCCCACACGTACGGCGCGACTGAGGCAACGGATCCGGGCCGCCCAGGACCGCGCGGTCGCGGCAAGGGGAAGCCTTCGACGGGTGTCCGGTCCGCCCGTCACCTCGTACGCACAGGAACGGCTGTGGCTGACCGAGCAGCTCATCCAGGACGGCACGGACTACAACGTTCCCTATGCGTTCCGTCTACGGCACGCAACGGTCGACACCGCGGCGCTGGAGCGCGCGCTGTCGGACGTGGTCCGCCGGCATGAGGTGCTGCGGACCCGGTTCACGTCGGACGACGACGGGATCAAGCCGCTGGTCGACCCGCCGGGGCCGGTCCGGTTGCACCGGGTGGATCTGACCGGCAGGGGCCCGGACCGATTCGAGGAGGCGCTACGGCTGGCCAACACCGAGGCGTTGCGGCCGTTTGATTTGCGGTCGGGTCCGATGTTGCGGGCGATGTTGATCGGGTTGGCTGCTGATGATCATGTTTTGGTGTTGGTGGCGCATCACATCGCGGTTGATGGCTGGTCCATGCCGATTCTGTTCGAGGATCTGTCGGCGGCGTACGCGGCCTATGTCAACGGGACCAGTCCCGGGTTGGCCGAGCCGGTGGTGCGGTACACCGATTTCGCCTACTGGCAGCGTGCCTGGCTGGACAGTGGTGTGCTGGACGAGCAGATGGCCTACTGGCGTGCCCAGCTAGCCCACCCGACCCGGGCCGAGGTCCCTGCGGACCTGCCCCGCCCGGCGGCGCGTAGCGGCCGGGGCGCGGTCGTGGAGTTCACCATTGACGCCGAGGTGACCCAGCGGGTGCACCGTCTGGCTCGGGAACACAGTGCCACCCCGTTCATGGTCCTGCTGGCCGGCCTCTACGCGGTGTTGACCCGCTACACCGCGAACACCGACGTCACCATCGGCACTCCCGTGGCCGGGCGTGGTCAACCCGAACTCGAACGACTGGTCGGCTTCTTCGTCAACACCCTGGTCCTGCGGCTCAACCCCGCCGGCACCCCGACCTTCACCGACCTGATCGCCCACGCCCGACGCACCGCCATCGACGCCTACAGCCACCAGGACGTCCCGTTCGAAAAGCTCGTCGAGCAACTCGCCTCCGACCGCGACCCCAGCCGTGACCCGTTCTTCCAGGTCATGTTCTCCCTCGACGACAACGACACCAGCACCCCACAGCTACCCGACATCACCATGACCCCCCTGCCACTGGACGCCAACAACGCCAAGTTCGAAATCAGCATCGCCCTGGCCCACCACGACGACCACCTCATCGGCGCGGTCAACTACGCCACCGACCTGTTCCATCCCGAAACCGCCACCCAACTGGCCACCCACTACACCCGCCTGCTCACCACCGCCACCAACCACCCCGACCAACCCCTGCCCACCCTCGACCTACTCACCCCCACCGAACAACACCACCTCCTCACCCAATCCACCGGACCTTCGGCCGCCGTGGCTCCGCCGTTGGTACACGACCTGATTCTGAACCGGTGCAGCCGTACGCCTGAGGCGATCGCCGTGGTCGACGGCGCACAGACCCTGGACTACCAGGGGCTGGCGCACCGCTCCGGCCGCGTGGCCGCCCGGCTGTCGGCGGCCGGCGTGGGTCCGGAAACGGTCGTCGGCATCATGCTGCCGAGATCCGCAGCAACCATGGTCGCCATGCTGGCGGTGCTCCGGGCCGGGGCGGCGTTCATGCTGATCGACCCGGACCAGCCGACCGGCCGCATCCGTCGGCTGCTGGAGCTGGCCAGGGCGGGGGCATTGCTGACCACCGGGGCGGTGCCCGACGGCCTCGCACCCGACACCGTGGCGGTCGTCGACGTCGACACCGGTCAGGTCACCTCCCTGCCCTCCGCTCCCGGGTCACGCCGTCAGCGGTCGGTGGCACCCGACAACCTGGCCTACATCGCCTTCACCTCCGGGTCGACCGGGGAGCCCAAGGGGGTCATGCTCACCCACCGCGGCTTGTCGAATCTCATGCCCGACGTCGTCGAGTGGTATGAACTGGCCGCCACGCACTCCATGGCCGCGCTCGCTTCGGTCGCGTTCGACGTGGTCATCCTTGAGTACCTTCCGGTGCTGACCGCGGGCGGACGGGTGGTCGTCCTTCCGCGTGAGCTGGCGGCGGACGGCCCAGGATTGGCCGAAGCGATCCAACGGCATCAGATCACCCATGTGCATGCCACGCCGACGACCAGCTCCCTTCTGCCGGACCGGTGGTCGGCTCCGCAGCTGTGTGTGTCGTCCGGTGGTGAGGCGCTGACCGCGGATCTGGCCCGCCGGCTCGTTCCCCGGGTGCGGTCGGTCCTCAACGTGTACGGCCCGGCCGAGGCCACCATCTGCACCACCTTCAGGGCGGTGACTGAGCCGGTCGCCGGCACCCCGGTGGTGTCGATCGGGCGGCCGGTACGCGGGATGATCGTCCGCATTCTGGACGACTCGCTGATGATGTGCCCCACCGGAGTGGTCGGCGAGCTCCATGTCGGCGGCACCGGGCTGGGCCGTGGCTACCTGCACCGGCCAGCGTTCACCGCCGACCGGTTCGTGCCTGATCCGTTCGGCCCTCCAGGAAGCAGGTTGTACCGCACGGGCGACCTGGCACGGTGGCTTCCGGACGGCTCACTCATGTACCTGGGGCGGCGGGACCACCAGGTGAAGATCCGGGGCCAACGGATCGAGTTGGGCGAGATCGAAGCAGCCCTCCAGAGTCAGCCGGACGTCGCTCACGCGGCGGTCGTGGTCCGCGGCGAGGCACCGCACCAGCACCTGGCCGGCTACGTGGTGTGGCACCCCGGGCGCGCCGGCACCTGGGCGAAGGTGCGTGCCCACCTACGCGCGACGCTGCCCGCCTACATGGTGCCGTCGACGCTAGTCGTGCTGGACCGCCTGCCCCGGACGGCGAACGGCAAGGTGGACCGCGCCGCACTGCCCGTCGCTGCGACCGGGCACGGTGGCCCGTCGACCGGTGGTCACCGCGACGAGATCGAAGCGCTGGTGGCCAGCGTCTGGGCTGGCGAACTGGGCGTCGAGCACGTGGCCCCGGACGACGACTTCTTCGCGCTCGGTGGGCACTCGCTGCGAGCGGTACGGGTGCTGTCCCAGCTGCGCGCCCTGCTGCGGGTCGACCTGCCGCTGCGGGTGATGTTCCAGTCCTCCGTGCTCGCCGAGTTCGTAGAAGAGATCAGAGCCCACCTCGGGCAGGCGCGGACCGGGATACAGCGGTGCCCGGAAGGCGTCGACGCGCCGCTGTCCGCGGCGCAGCGGCGGCTGTGGTTCCTCGTCAACCTGAGGCCGGACCGGCAGGACTACAACAGCTACGTGGCGATGCGGGCGCGCGGCCCGCTTGACGAGCCCGCGCTGAGCGCAGCGCTGTCGTACGTCGTACGTCGCCACGAGATCCTGCGGTGCCGCATCATCGGGCGGATCGACGAACCGGTCCTGGCCTGCCTACCGCCGGTCAGCGTCGTTCTCGACCGCGTGCGGTTGCCAGCGACGGTCTCCGAGGAGCCGATCGCCTGGGCGCGAACGGTGGTGACCGAACTGGCGTTGCGGCCGTTTGATTTGCGGTCGGGTCCGATGTTGCGGGCGATGTTGATCGGGTTGGCTGCTGATGATCATGTTTTGGTGTTGGTGGCGCATCACATCGCGGTTGATGGCTGGTCCATGCCGATTCTGTTCGAGGATCTGTCGGCGGCGTACGCGGCCTATGTCAACGGGACCAGTCCCGGGTTGGCCGAGCCGGTGGTGCGGTACACCGATTTCGCCTACTGGCAGCGTGCCTGGCTGGACAGTGGTGTGCTGGACGAGCAGATGGCCTACTGGCGTGCCCAGCTAGCCCACCCGACCCGGGCCGAGGTCCCTGCGGACCTGCCCCGCCCGGCGGCGCGTAGCGGCCGGGGCGCGGTCGTGGAGTTCACCATTGACGCCGAGGTGACCCAGCGGGTGCACCGTCTGGCTCGGGAACACAGTGCCACCCCGTTCATGGTCCTGCTGGCCGGCCTCTACGCGGTGTTGACCCGCTACACCGCGAACACCGACGTCACCATCGGCACTCCCGTGGCCGGGCGTGGTCAACCCGAACTCGAACGACTGGTCGGCTTCTTCGTCAACACCCTGGTCCTGCGGCTCAACCCCGCCGGCACCCCGACCTTCACCGACCTGATCGCCCACGCCCGACGCACCGCCATCGACGCCTACAGCCACCAGGACGTCCCGTTCGAAAAGCTCGTCGAGCAACTCGCCTCCGACCGCGACCCCAGCCGTGACCCGTTCTTCCAGGTCATGTTCTCCCTCGACGACAACGACACCAGCACCCCACAGCTACCCGACATCACCATGACCCCCCTGCCACTGGACGCCAACAACGCCAAGTTCGAAATCAGCATCGCCCTGGCCCACCACGACGACCACCTCATCGGCGCGGTCAACTACGCCACCGACCTGTTCCATCCCGAAACCGCCACCCAACTGGCCACCCACTACACCCGCCTGCTCACCACCGCCACCAACCACCCCGACCAACCCCTGCCCACCCTCGACCTACTCACCCCCACCGAACAACACCACCTCCTCACCCAATCCACCGGATGACAGCGACGAAGGATGGAGACGAACATGGCTGCGCCCGATCGACGCGCGCGTGTCGCCGATGACAACCCGTCCGGTACGCCGGCCGGTCCCGCGACGATCGCCGCGCCACCGGACGTCATCGCTGAGGCCAATGCCACCGAAACCGTGTTTCCGGATGCGGAGACTCTGCTCCACCTGCCGTTCCTCCGACGGGCACGGCAGGAACCGGATCGGGTGGCGGTCATCCATGCCGGTGGCTCGCTGACCTACGGCGAACTCGCCGGACGCGCCGAGGCGTTGGCCCGGGTGTTGCGCCGAAACGGCGTGGCGGCGGGACAGGTGGTCGCCATCGTCATGGACAAGGGCTGGGAACAGGTGGTCGCCGCAGTGGGCGTACTGCTGGCCGGGGCCGTTTTCGTGCCGGTCGATCCCGGATTCCCCACCGAACGGCTGCACCATCTGTTGGATCACTCGGAGGCGGGATGCGTGGTGACCCAGGGTGCCGTGGACGATCGGCTGGACTGGCCCCGGGGGTTGCCCCGGGTACGGGTGGAGGTTCTGGAGCCGGTCAGTTCCCGCGGTGAGATCGACGGGCTCGCCCCGGCCGCGCCCGACGACCTCGCCTACATCGTCTACACCTCTGGCTCGACCGGCTTGCCGAAGGGCGTCATGATCACGCATCGTGGCGCGGTCAACACCGTCCTGGACATGAACTCGCGGTTCGATCTTGTTCCCGGCGATCGCGTGCTGGCCGTCTCCTCGTTCACCTTCGATCTGGCGGTGTACGACATCTTCGGCACCCTGGCGGCCGGTGCCACGATCGTGATGCCGGTTCGTACCCCGATCCCGGACGCGGCGGTCTGGCTCGGAGCGATCCGCGAGCACAGCGTGACCGTCTGGAATTCCGCACCGGCGTTGATGGAGATGCTGGTCGAGCTTGCGGAGGGGCGGGGCGATCGAGGGCGGATGCCGACCCTGCGGCTGGCCCTGCTCGGTGGCGACTGGATCCGTCTCGACCTGCCGAACCGGATCCGGGCGCTGGCCCCCGAGGCGTTGGTGGTCAGCACCGGCGGCGCCACCGAGGGGTCGATCTGGTCGATCCTCTATCCGATCGGCGAGGTCCAGCCCGGGTGGCGCAGCATCCCGTACGGCAAACCGATGGCGAACCAGACGTTCCACATCCGCACGGAGGACGGGCGGGCATGCGGGATCGGCGAGGTGGGCGAGCTGTACATCGGTGGCATCGGTGTCGCGGCCGGGTACTGGCGCGATCCGGCGCGGACGGCGGCCAGTTTTGTGCCTGACCCGGCCACCGGTCGCACCTTGTACCGCACCGGCGACCTCGGCCGGTACCTGCCCGACGGGAACATCGAGTTCCTCGGGCGCAAGGACTTCCAGGTCAAGATCCAGGGCTTCCGGGTGGAGTTGGGGGAGCTGGAGGCAAGTCTCCATCAACACCCTGCGGTCAAGGAGGCCGTCGCGACGGCCCAGCCGGATGCCGCCGGGGACCGGAGGCTGTTTGCCTATGCCACGGTCCGCAGCGACGTCAGCGGGTTGGACCTGCGGGAGTTCCTACGCGGCAAGCTCCCGCACTACATGGTTCCCGACGCCGTGATGGTCCTGGATGCGCTGCCGCTCACGCCGAGCGGCAAGGTGGACCGGGGCGCCCTGCCGGAGGCGTCCGTGCCGGATACGGACCCGGCACACGATCAGGCCGAGGCAGGGTCACCCATCGAGGAGGTGCTGTTGAGCCTCTGGGAGGGCGCCCTGGGGCACGAGCGCCTGGGGGTGGACGTCGACTTCTTCGCCGCCGGGGGCAACTCGCTACGGGCGCTGCGTCTGGTCGCCGCCGTCAACGCCGTGCTGGAGGTGGAGGTGGGCATCGGGCAGCTGTTCGAGACACCGACCGTCCGCTCCTTCAGCGAGAGCTTCAGGCAGGACCCGCAGACCTGGCGTCAGGTCAGCAAACTGGCCGACCAACTCGTACATGAGCAGGAGACGCCAGCCGCGGACGGCCCGACCGCTTCGATGTGACAGGAGGTCACGTGATCGGAAAGAGCGGAGATCCGCCCCCTGCTGTGGTCGGCTCGGTAGCGGCGTTGGTGGAAAACCAGGTGGCCGCGACACCGCAGGCCCCTGCGGTGGTCGCGGCCGGGGTCACGTGGACGTACCGCGAACTGGACGACCGGGCCGAGCGTGTGGCGGGGTGGCTGCGTCGCTGCGGCGCGGGTCGGGAGAGCTTCGTGGCACTCTGCCTGGACCGCTCCCCCGAGTACGTCGCCGGGCTCCTCGGGATATGGAAGGCCGGAGCGGTCGCCGTCCCGCTTCCCTCCGGCCCGCCGTCCGGGTGGATGACGAGGATGGCCACCGTGGGCGCGCTGCGCCTCGGGTTGTACCGGCGCGGCTCCGACGACGGCTCCTCCCCGTGCGGCCCACCCGAGGTACCCGGTGTCGACGACTGGCTGGACACGAACGAGGCCGAGCCGCCGGTCGCGGCCCCGATCAGGGATCCGGACCGGGCCGGCGGTCCGGACGACGCCGCGTACGTCGTGTACACCTCCGGCTCCACGGGCGAGCCCAAGGGCATCGTCGGCCTGCACCGCGGCGTGCTGAGTTACTTTGCCGACCTGCGCGCCACGGGTTGGATCAGTGCCGGGGACCGGGTCCTGCAGTTGTCGGCCGCGACCTTCGACGCGTCGCTCCGAGACATGATCTTCCCGCTGACGGTGGGTGCGCGGGTGGTGATCGCTGCCGAGGGCGGACGGAATCCGGCGGCGGCGTTGGAGGTCATCGCCACCCACGGAATCACTGCCGTTGCGGCGGTGGTCCCGCAGGTGCTGCGGGAGATGGTCCGCGAGGCGGAGCGACGCGACCTCGAACTGCCCGCAGTGGGCGTGGTCCTGGTCAGCGGGGACCGGCTATACGGCGCAGACGTGGCCGCGGCGCGACGTGTCTTCCCCCGAGCCCGGATCGCCAACATGTACGGACCGAGCGAGTGCACCATGACCGCGACCAGGTACGAGGTCGAGGGTGTCCCGCCGGCCGAGGTACCCGTAGGTTGGCCGATCAGGGGCATGACGGCGTACGTCCTCGACGGCGCACTCCGTCCGGTCCCCACCGGCATGGCAGGCGACGTCTACCTTGCCGGGCCGGGGTTGACCCGCGGCTACTGGAATCGCCCGGCGGCCACCGCCGAGCGGTTCGTTCCGAACCCGTTCGGCGTCGACGGTGAACGGATGTATCGGACCGGGGACCGGGCTCGCCTCCGCCTGGACAGCGGTCTGGAGTTCCTTGGCCGCGTCGACGATCAGGTGAAGGTCCGGGGTCAGCGGGTGGAACTGGGCGCGGTCGAGGCCGCCCTACGCCGGCTGCCCACGATTCGGGAGGCCGCCTGCCGCGTCTGGGACGACGAAGCCATCGGCGCGGTTCTGGCGGCGTACCTGACAGCCGACAACGGGCGACGGCTCGATCCGACCGACGTGCGCGCCGCGCTGGCGGCGGAGCTGCCGGAGCACCTGCTGCCATCCGTGTTCGTCCAGGTCGATGCGCTGCCGCGGACAGCGCACGGGAAGGTGGATCGCCAGGCACTGCCGACGCCGTCCGCGGCGCGGTTGCTGGCGGTCGACTCGGCGGTCAGGCCACGGACCGAGACCGAGCACGCCATGGCCCGGCTCTGGTGCGAGGTGCTCGATGTGTCCGAAGTCGGCGTCCACGACAGCTTCTTCGCCCTCGGTGGCCACTCGCTGCTCGTGCTTCGTCTCGTGGCCCGCATACAGGACGTCTTCGACGTGGAGCTGGCACTGCGTGCGGTCTTCGACTCGCCGACCGTCGCGGCGCTGGCGGCTCAGCTCGACGAGGAACTGGCGGCACCGGCGGCACCGGCCGCACCGGCGGGCACGGCTGCAGCGACGTCGGCACCGGCCACCGGACCGCTGTCACCCGCGCAGGCCCACGTATGGCACACCGAGCATCTGGCACCGGGTGGTCCCGCCTTCAACGTGACCGGCCTGCTGCGGCTGCGGGGGAGGCTCGACGTGCCGGCGCTGGAACGCGCGATGACCGAAGTGGTGCGGCGGCATGAGCCGCTTCACACGAGGTTCCCGCTGGTGGAGGGGGAACCGACGGCTGTGGTGTCGGACGCCGCCCCGGTCGGACTGCCGGTGGATCCCGTCGCGCCCGGGGAGGACCCGCACCAGGCGGTACGCGAGCGCCTACGGCTCGCGGCGCGATCGGGCTTCGACCTGATCCGCGGTCCGGTCTTTCGCGTGGGCCTCATTCGGGTCGACGACCAGGAACACTATCTCTACCTGGTCGTCCACCACATCGCCTTCGACGGCTGGTCGATGCGCAACTTCGTCACCGAGCTGACGTCGCTGTACGAGATGTTCGCCGATGGCCGGAGCCAGCCGCTTCCCGCGCTCGCCACGCGCTACCGGGACGTCGTCGCCGGTCAGCTCGCACAGTTGCGGGCTGGCGCCTGGGCGAAGGACATCGACTACTGGCGGGGCCGGTTCGTGGGTGCGTCTCGGCTCATCGACCTGCCGGCCGGATACCCGATCACCTCGCAGCGGCACCAGCACCGGGCCCTACGGCGTCTCGTGCTCGACGCGCACCGCACCCGGCGGCTGCTTCAGGTGGCGGCAGAGCACCGGGCGACGCCGTCGATCGCGCTGCTGACGGCTTACCAGGTGGCCCTGTTCCAGGCCTTCCGCGAGCCGGTGTTCCTGGTGGCCACGCCGGTCGCGAACCGGGTCAGGCCCGAGGTCGCGGAGTTGATCGGGTTCGTGGCGAACACGCATCTGCTCCGGGCGGACATGTCCGGTGACCCCACGCTCACCGACCTGCTCCAGCTGACCAGGGACACCGTCCTGGACGCGTACACGCATGACGGGCCGCCGCTGGAGGCGATCCTGGACGGCCTGTCGCACCAGGATGATCACACGCCCGATCTACGACTGGCCCAGGTCATGTTCAACATGCAGGAGGCGCTGGTCGAGTCGGTGAAGGTGGGCCGGCTCACGGTGGAACCGGCGGACACCGCAGACGCCTGGGCGAGATATCCGGTCGCGCTGTACGCGACCCGCCGATCGGAGCAGATCGAGCTGTTGTTCGTCTACGACTGCGTCCGTTTCCACCAGGACTGGGCTGACACGCTGATGACGGTTCTCGATTCCGCTCTGGTTTCCATGATGGACTATCGTGGCCCCTCGGTATCCGCGCTGTGTCGGCTGGGCACGCCGTCGCAGGCCAATTCCGAGGAGACCTGACCATGGCCCCGACGAACAAAGCGCGTGCACCACTGGCCGTCGTGCTGTCGGCTCACGGCATTTCGCTGACCGGCAATGCGATGACCTACCTCGCCGTACCCTGGTTTGTGCTGGACACGACGGGCGATCCCACCCTTACCGGCATCGCTGCGGCGGCGTCGTTCCTGCCGATCATCCTGTCGATGGCATTTGGTGGGGTTCTCGTCGACCGGATCGGCCACCGCACCGCCAGCGTGCTCGCCGACGGGGTCAGCGCGGTGATGATCGGCCTCATTCCGCTGCTGCACGTGCTCGACGCACTCAGTTTCCCGCTGCTGTTGATTCTCGTGTTCCTCGGGGCCCTGTTCGACGCGCCGGGTAACGCCGCGAAACATGCCCTGATCCCCACCCTGGCCGACCGCGCGGGGATCCGGATCGAGCGGGCCGCCAGCGCACTGGACGTGGTGGAGCGCTGCGCCCGGATGGTGGGGGCACCGCTCGCCGGCGGGTTGATCGCCCTGGTCGGGCCGGTCAACGTCCTGATCATCGACGCTGCCACGTTCGTTGTGTCCGCGCTGCTGATGCTCACGGCCCGGGTCGTCCACCAATCCACGGACACCAGCCGGACCTCCTACGTGCAGGGCTTGCGCGCGGGATTCACGTTCCTCTGGCGTGACCCGCTGCTCCGGTCGATCGCGCTGCTGCTGGCGTTCACCAACCTGCTCGACGTCGCGTACAGCGCGGTGATCATCCCGGTCTACGCCGACCGGGTGCTCTCCGGCGCCGCCTCCGCCGGGTTGCTGCTGGGCACGGCTGCGACGGCGGCGGTGGTCGGAGGGATCACCTTCGGCGCAGTCCTTCACCGGATGCCCCGCTGGCCGGTGTTCGTGATCGCGTTCACCCTCATCGGGTTGCCCCGGTGCATCGCGTTCGCCCTGGAGCCGGGGATGGCGCTGCTGCTGCTGGTGGTGGCCGCGACCGGCTTCTGCGCCGGGATGATGAACCCGATCCTCAGCGTCGCCCAGTTCACCCGGATCCCGGAGCAGCTGCGGGCCCGCACGCTGGGCGCGGTCTCCACCGGCGCCTACGCCCTCGTTGCGGTCGGCCCGGTCATCGGTGGCGGGCTGATCGCCGCAGCCGGGCTCGACCGGACCCTGATCATCCTCGCCATTGCGTACGCGGTGGCTGCGTCGAGTGTCATCTTCTTCCCGGTCTGGCGAGGGATCGGCAAACCCGCCGGGCCGGAGAACGATCCCGAGTCGACCACGCCGGCACCGGTCCACTCGGACGAAGCGGCCGGCTCGGGCGAAAGCAGGGCCACGACCGGCGACAGATAGGTCATAGTCGTGCCTAACGGGGAGGGCAGGCGGGCGGTGCACAACAACCACGCCACCATCGGGATCATCGGCGGCCTCGGACCGCGTGCGGGCGCGTACGTGTACGAGCGTCTCGTGCGGATGACCCCGGCGCGGAGCGACCAGGAACACCCCGAGGTCGTCCTGTTGAGCCGGCCGTTTCCCAGCCGGATCGCCCATCTCGTCGGGGCCGCTGAGTCACCCGAGCCACACCTGGTCAACGCGGTCCGTTCGTTACAGGCAGTAGGTTGTCGGGTCGTCGCCCTGGCCTCGGCGACGACCCACGCGTACCGGGAGGCGATCCAGCGCCAGACCGACGCCACGGTGGTCGACGGCGTGCGTACGGTCGCTGATCTGCTCGCTCGTAGCGACACCGTCCGAACGGTCGTCATCTGCACGATCGCCTCGCGGCGGATCGGTATCTTCGAGCGCTCGTGGCCACGGGAACTCGGTGTCGCCTACCCCGACGAAGCGGACCAGCCGGTGATCGACGGGCTGATCGACCGGGTGAAGAGTGGGAACAGCCACCCGTCGGACAGCGCAACGCTGCAACGACTGGTCCGACGGTATACGGCCGACGGTGCCGCATGCGTACTCGGTTGCACCGAACTGCCGGTGCTGTGGCAACCGGAGGGGTCTACGTCGCGGGTCGTCTCGGTGTCGGATGCCATCGCCGTTGCTGCGCTCGCCGCCGCCGGCTACCTGCGGCTCGACGACCACGCCGTCCAGAGGTAGGCACGCTCAGCCCTGCCGGGCCGGGTCGCGCGAACTGGTCAGCGATAGGGGCGCAGGCGAGCGCGAAGGTCGCCGGTCCGCTGGTCCGCCGCGGTCACCATCCCGGTCAGCACGATGGCGAGATTCTGTGCGATCCGGGCGACCTGCTCCGGCCGGACCCGCCGCCTGTCGTATCGCAACTGGGCCTCGAACGGTGGACCGGGATTCACGACGCACCGCAGCGGAAAGTGGATGATCTCGTCGACCCTCAGCACGGTCGACGACAGCCCACCCAGTGCATCGCGGGTCTGCTCATCGACCGGGTAGTTCTCGTACACCAGGATGCTGTCGAACAGCGGCTGGCGGGGTGGCAGCTCGCTCCAGCCGGTGATGTCCGCCAGCGAGGTGTGCTCGGAGGGCAGCTCGGCCCGGCTCGCCTGGAGTCCTCGGAGCCACTCGTCCAGTCGCCCGTCGGTCGGAATCCGGACCCGCAGGGGAAGGGTGTTGATCAACAGGCCGATCATGTTCTCCATGCCGGGCATGCCACTGCGGCCGGAGACGGTCACGCCGAAGACCACGTCGTCGCTTTCCGCATGCTGGCCGAGCAGCAGGGACCACGCGGCTTGGAACACCGTGCTCGGGGTCACGCGAACCTGCCGGGCGAACCTGTCGAGGTCGGCCGCGAAGCTCGATGGAAGGCTCAGGGTGTGTGCGCCCTGTCCCTCGGCGGCCGGATCCGGACCGCCCAACGGCAGCGGGGTCGGCGATCGGAAACCTGCCAGCTGTGCGGTCCAGTACGAGCGGTCGGCGGCGGCGTCCCGACCGCCGTGCCAAGCGATGTAGTCGCGGAACGGCCGGCGCACCGGCAACCGTAGCCCTGAGCCGGCCAGGATGGCGTCGTAGACCGCTCGCACGTCGGCGAGCAGCATCACGACGCTCCAGCCGTCGAGCAGGATGTGGTGGCACTCCAGCACGATGCGCCAGGCGGTCGAACTGGTCCGGGCCAGGGTGATCCGGAGCAGTGGGGCCTGTTCCAGGTTCATGCCGGCGCGTACACCCTCACGCAACAGGCGGTCCAGGGCGTGCTCCTGTTCGTCGGCGGGCAGCGCCGACCAGTCCACGAACGTTACCGGGATGATCGCCTCGCGTTGCAGCACCTGGAGCGGCTGGCGCACCCTCTTCCACGTCAAACGGGTGCGCAGGATCGGGTTGCGCCGGACCACCTCCTGCCACGCCTGCGCCAGCACCGGCGCGTCGACCTGACCGACGTCCCAGCTGGCCTGGGTCAGGTACATCCCCGGTTCCCGCCCGGCAAGGGTCTGGAAGAGAAGCCCTTCCTGCACGGAGGAGAGCGGGTAGATGTCCTCCACGTCGCGGGCCGCCCCGAAGTGGCGACGCAGGTCCGCGGCGGACAGCCCGGCCAACGGGAAGTCCGAGGGGCTCACCGCCCCGGCATCGGAACGGTGGGCCAGCTCCACGATCTCTCGGACGGCGGCGACCAGCTGCTTGCCGAGCTCGACGAGCGTGCTCGGATCGTGGACGCTCGGGTTGACCGCCCAGCGCAGTAGCAGCTTCCCACCGTCGACGTAGGCATAGACCTCGATCGGATACCGGCGCGGGCGTCCGGGGGCCACGGCCAGCCCCAGTGGCTCGCCTTCCGGGGTGAACAGGGAGGCTCGTTCGCCCTCCGCGTCCAGCCGTCCCAGGTAGTTGAATTGTATGTCCGCAGTGGGTAGGTCGCCGAGATTCCGCGAGGGTTCGTCGGCGTCGCGCAGCAGACCGAAGCTCAGCCCGCGGCCGGGCAACGCACGGATGGTCTCCTTCACGGTGAGCAGGCACGCTTCGACGTCGTCCAGATCAGACAGAGCGACGTGAACCGGGAACACGGAGGTGAACCAGCCGACAGTCCGGGTGACGTCGAGGTCGGCGAAGATCTGCTCGCGCCCGTGCCCCTCCAGGTCGATGAGCAGCCCGGGGTTGCCGGTCCAGCGGTGGCAGGCCAACACGAGGGCGGCGAGGACCACCTCGTGGGCCTGCATCCGGTAGGCGACGGGCACCTGCCCGTGCAGGGCTTCGGTGTCCTTGCGGGACAGCATCGTGTCGACGTGGACGACATCACCGTAGCGGTCGTTGACCTCCGGTTCGACGCCATCGCGTGGCAGCGGCTGCACGGTCCTGGGCAGAAGCTGCCGCCAGCGTTGTGCGTCGAGGGCCAGCTCGTCCGAGCCCGCCAGAGCGTCCAGGCGTCGGGCCCACCGGGAGAACGACGTGGTGCCGGCGGCGAGTTGTGGTTCGGGCACCCCGTCGGCCAGCTGCCGGCACGCCGACTCCAGGTCCTCGCGCAGGATCCGCCACGACACGGCGTCCACGCAGAGGTGGTGGATGACGAGCAGCAGCAACGGGCTGGCGGTAGGCCGGTCGAACAGCACGGCCGTGAGCAGCTCACCGCGTGCCGGGTCGAGGCTGTCGAGCAGCCCCGGCAATTCGGCGTCGAGCAGTGGCTGGACGCCGTCGGTCGGTGCGACGACGCGCCTGAGCCGACGCCCCGGACGGTGCGGCTCGATGATCGGCCGCCATCCGTACGTTGGCTGGTAGCGGTAGCGCAGTGCCTCGTGGTGGCGGACCAGACTGTCCAACCCGCGGTCGATGACCTCCGGATCCAACGCTCGGTCCACCGTCAGCGTGACGTACTGCGCGAGGTGGTCCCGCTCGGGGTCACCGGTGTCGAAGAACGAGCGCTGGATCGGGGTGAGCGGGACCGGGCCGGTGGTGTCCTCCTCGCCCACTGTCGCGGTGCCGGCGCGCGGGTCGGCATCGTCCTCCTCGCTGGCGACCGCAGCCAGTTCGACGAGCGTCTGGTGCTGGAACATCTGGTTGGGGCTGACCCGCAGCCCCACGCCCGCCGCCCGCGACGACACCTCGATGGCCCGGATGGAGTCGCCACCGAGGGCGAAGAAGTTGTCCTGGATGCCCACCGCGTCGAGCCGCAGTACTGCGCACCACACCTCGCCGAGGGCCTGCTCCGCCGGGGTGCGGGGGGCCTCGAACGTGGGGCGGCCGGTGGGGGCGGGGTCGGGAAGTGCGGCGACGTCGACCTTGCCGTTCTGGTTGAGCGGCAGCGAGTCCAGGACCACGATCCAGGTGGGCACCATGTAGCGAGGTAGGCGCTGGGCGAGATGCTGACGCAGGTCGGTCGTGAGGTCGGCGTCGCCGCTGACACCGTGCGGGACCACGTACGCGACCAGTTGCTTGTCGACGCCGCCAGGGGGCCAGGCCACCACCACGGCCTCGCGCAGCGTGGGGTGCTCCATCAGCCGAGCCTTGATCTCCGAGGGTTCGACCCGGAACCCTCGGATCTTGAGCTGGTGGTCGGTCCGGCCCAGGTACTCCAGCGTGCCGTCCGCCAGCCAGCGAACCAGGTCCCCGGTCCGGTACATGCGGGTGCCGGCGGAGCCGAACGGATCCGGAACGAACCGGTCAGCGGTCAGCCCCGGCTGATGCAGGTACGCCCGGGCGAGGTGCACCCCGGCGAGGTACAGCTCGCCGGGGACTCCGCACGGCACCGGCCGCAACGCGTCGTCCAGTACGTACATCCGGGTGTTCCACACGGCCCTGCCCAGCGCGACCCGGGCGCTACCCGCCCGCAGTGGCCAGGCGGTCACCTGCACGGAAGCCTCGGCTGGCCCGTACTGGTTGTGCAGGACGACGTCCATGCCAGCGAAGGCGGTGTAGAACCCCTCCACGAGGTCGGTGGTCAACGCCTCCCCACCGCAGATCACCCGACGCAGGCTCGTGCACCGTCGGGCGGCCGGCTTGGTCATGAAGGCGCGCAGGACGGTGGGCACGAAGTGCGCTGTCGTCACGTTGTGCCGCTGGATCAGCTCGGCCAGGTACCGCAGATCGCGGTGCCCGTCGGGGCGTACGAGCACGACGGCCGCGCCGGCGGTCAACGGCCAGAAGACCTCCCATACCGACACGTCGAAGCTGAACGGCGCCTTGTGCAGCATGCGGTCCGCGGGCGTCAGTTCGTACTCGTGCCGTGCCCACGCCATCAGGTTGACCACACCCTCGTGCGGCGTGACGACGCATTTCGGGCGGCCGGTGGAGCCGGACGTGAAGATCGCGTACGCCAGATGGCTGGGCCCTGCGACTGGCGGTGGCGGGCCGGTGGGCGGTACGCCGGCCGGCGTACCGCCCACCGGCAGCTCCCGCACCGGTGTGCCCAGGCTCGCTGGCAGCGTGTGCAGTACCGACCGGCCGGCCAGCAGTAGCACCGCGCGCGCCTCGGTGAGCAGCTCGGCCACCCGCTGGATCGGCTGGTCCGGATCGATCGGGAGGAACGCGCCACCAGCGACGAGCACGGCGAGCTGCGCCACCACCGTGGCGACGGAGCGTTCGGCGCAGATGCCGACGATGGCATCCGGACCGACGCCATGGCCGCGCAGCTCGAACGCCAGCACATCGGCGCGGTGCATCAACTGCCGGTAGGTGAGGTGCTCAGTCCCGTCGCCGATCACTGCCAGGGCGTCTGGCGTCCGGGCGCACTGGGCGCGGACCATGTCGTGCAGGCAGGGGCCGTCCGGCACCCTCCGAATCTCGCCGCTCCAGCCGTCGACCACCTGCCGGAGCTGCTTCGTGGCCATCGCCGGCAGATCGGAGAGGCGACTGCCCGGGGCGGCCGCGGCACCCTCCAACAGGGCTACGTAGTTTTCGGTGAACCGGGCGATCGTCTCCTCGTCGTAGAGCTCGGTGGCGTACTCGATTGACCCGGTCAGCGCGCCGCCCTCCTCGGTGATGATCACGGAGAGGTCGAACTTGCTGGTCGCGGTGCTGGTGGGCAGCGGCTCGACGGCGAGCCCGGGCAGGGTGAGGTGGTCGTCGGGCACTGCCGCCACTGCGGTGCTGAGGCCGACGCTACCGAGGTTCTGCGGTTCGTAGACCTGGAAGTTCACCTGTGCCAGCGGGTGCACGCTCAGCTGGCGCTCCGGCTGCAATTCGTCGACGAGACGCTCAAACGGCAGGTCCTGGTGCTCGTAGGCGTCCAGCGCCACCCGCCGGACCCGCTGCACCAACTCGGTGAACGACGGGTCGCCGGCAAGGTCCGTCCGGAGCACCAGGTTGTTCACGAAGAACCCGATGAGTGGTTCCACCTCGACCCGGTGACGGCCGGCCACCGGGGAGCCGATCACGACGTCGGTGGTGCCGGCGTAGCGGGCCAACTGTGCCGTGAAGCCAGCCAGCAGCACCATGAACATGGTGGCGCCAAGCTCGGTGGCCAACGCGCGGAGCCGTCCGGCCAGGGGTGACGGCACCGTGAACGAGAGCTCCGCGCCGCTGAACGAGGGCTCTGTCGGTCGCGGTCTGTCCGTCGGGACGGTCAGGACTCCGGGTGCCCCGCGTAACCGGTCGGTCCAGTAGTCCAGCTCGCGGCCCAGACGATCACCAGAGAGCACCTGGCGCTGCCACACCGCGAAATCGGCGTACTGCACAGGAAGCTCGGGAAGGCCCCGAGGTGCCTGCCGGTCACGCGCCGCCTCGTAGAGAACCGTCAGCTCACGGAACATCACCCCGACCGACCACGTGTCAGTCACGATGTGATGCATCGTGATCAGCAGAACGTGCTCCTCCGGCGCGAGCGCAACGATGGTCAGCCGCAGCAGCGGCCCTCGTGCGAGATCGAATGGTCTGGTCGCCTCCTGACGTACCAACCGGTCCAGCTCGCCGTGCGTCGTGGACCGCATCGGGACGACATCGGCGTGGACCGCGTACGGCGCGCCGATGACCTGGACCGGGCCGCCGTTGCGTTCGGCGAAGGTGGTACGCAGCGCCTCGTGCCGGGCGACGAGCCGGGTGAACCCGTCCTCCAACGCCTCCACGTCCAGTGGGCCGCGCAGCCGGTACGCCAACGGGGCGTTGTAGAGGCACCGCTGTCGCAGCAGACGGTCCAGCACCCAGATGCGTTGCTGGGCAAAGGACAGGGGTACGTCCGCGGTGCGGTCGGCTTGAGGGATACGTCCCCCGTCAGGGACCCGGTGCCCCTGCTGCGTCAGCAGCAGCTTGAGCAGTCGCTGTCTCCTGCTGGCGGACTCGTCAGCGGACCACATCACCGGCACCTCAACTCCGCTCACCCGGCACGCCGAGATTGTTCTGCGCCAAGGAACGCACCGCAGCGGCGTACACCTGCGTCGGTTGCTCCCGGCTCGACCGGACGAACGGGGCCGGTGCCGTGGGCACCCGCCCGCTCACTGGTCCGTCCCGGTACGTGGGGCGGATGCCGGTCCCGGCTCGGTGGGCCACACGTTCGGTAGCACCAGGCCCACGCTGCCGCCGTCGCGGCCGTTCAACCGCACCGGGGCCCGCCGGTTCACCGCCATCCCGGGCACCTGCAGCAGCAGGTGGTCGCCGCCGCGCCCGACGATGGCCACGGGCAGTTCCCCGTCACCTGCCGCGAACTCCGGCTCCACTCGCAATGCCGGATCGTGCAGACCTTCGCCGTACACCCGGAACCGGTCCTGGCTCACCGCCTCCACGCCGGTGATCGCCAGATCGGTGCGGCCGGCCGTGACCTGGTAGGCGTTCAGCACACTGACCCGGGACTGGGGAGGGACGTCATCGCGGACCAGGGCGTGACTGCCGATGATCGTGTCGTCGCCGATGGTCAACGGACCGAGGATCCTCGCGTACGCGCCGACCTCCACCCGGTCGCCCAGGGTCGGGTGACGCCGGTGCGGCAGATTGTCGGCGATCTTCAGCGAACCCAGCACCACGCACTGGAGGAGGTAGCAGTCGCTACCGATCACGACGCCCTCACCGACGACGGTCCCGGACCCGTGGTCGACCACGAACCGCGGCCCTATCCGCGCCGCCGGGTGCAACTCCACCCCGGTCTCGACCTTCGCCTGTTCGGAGATGCGTCGGGCCAGCAGGTACGCGTGCTGGTTGCAGGCGCCGCGGTGCCGGGCCGTGGTGAGCACATGGTGAGCCAGCCGGTACGCCAGTACGGCGTGGAACGAGCGGTAGGAGCCCAGCGCCTCCCGCCACGAGCCATGGGTGGCAGGGTCACGTGTCGTGAGCGCCAGGAGGTCACCGTCGACCAGGTCGATGAGTTCGTCTGCGGCCGGGTCCCAGGTGTAACCGCACAGGGCGCGGATCTGCCGAATCCGGGGGAGTGCCAACTCCCAGAGACAGGACGCCAGGTCTGCGCGGCGCTCAACGTTCTCGGTCATGTCGTTGGTGGCCACCGTGTGGCAGCTACAGAGTTGCGCGGCGTCATCAACGCTCATCAAACCTCCACGTCGCCTGCTGATCGATCGACCGTGGCTTCGGTGTGCCTCTCACTATCGACAGGCACCCTTGTTACGGGATGACACATCGGTTTCGCGGCAACCGGCTGCCGCGTGGCTGATCCGGGGTCCTGCCGGTACTGCCTGAGCCGCCGCTACGGTCTCGACTACGGAGTCGCTCCGGGCGACCAGGGACTGCGGCGATCGCGACCATGACCAGGCCGGCCCGAGCCCTGCCCCGGGTTATCGCAGTTCGGCGCGGATAGCGGCGCCAGCCTCCCGAGTGCTCAACGAGCCACCGATGTCGGGGGTGCAGCGTCCGGCCGCCAGCGCCGACGACACCGCTGCACGGATCGCCGCCGCAGCCTTGCCGAGGCCGATGCCCTCGCAGAGCAACGCCGCGCTGAGGATCGCACCGACGGGATTCGCCCTTCCCTGTCCAGCGATATCCGGTGCGCTGCCGTGGACCGGTTCGTAGACGCCGAAGCCGGTCTTCGGATTGAGGTTCGCCGACGCCGCCATGCCGAGGCCACCGGCCAACTGGGCGGTGAGGTCGCTCAGAATGTCACCGTAGGAGTTGTTGGTCACGATGACGTCGAAGGCCGACGGGTCGGCGATCAACTTCATCGCTGCCGCGTCCACGTACAGGTGGGAACAGTCGATGTCGGGCCGACCCTCGACCGCGTCACGCCAACAGCGCTGCCACAGCCTTCCGCCGTTGGGAACGGCGTTCGACTTGTCGACGAGGCATACCGACCTTCGCGCTATCGAGAATGCGTAGTCGAGCACGCGGGAGACACCGTGGTAGGTGTTGATCTCCTCGTCGATCGCGATTTCGTCCGGGGTGTCGGCACGGACCCTGCCGCCGACCCCCACGTACAGTCCTTCGGAGTTCTCCCGTACGATCACGCAGTCGACGTTCCGGCGACGGTCGTCCCGCAGCGGGCTCAGCCGAGCGTCCCACAGAAACGCCGGTCGATGGTTCACGTAGAGGTCCAGCGCGAAACGCATCTTGATCAGCACGCCCCGGCCGTACTCGGAGTTGTTGATGCCGGGAGCCCCGATGGCGCCGAACAGTACCGACCGTGCGGAGCGGATCCGTTCGAAATCGCTGGGAGACAGGCCCGTCCCGGTTGTCTGGAACGTGGTGGCGTTGACCGCGTCGAGGTGGTCGAAGTCGAGCCCGAGTTGCAACTCGTCGAGGACCTTGACGGCCTCGTCTGTCACCTCCGGGCCGATGCCGTCACCAGGAACAACAGCTATTACCGTCACTATGGGCTCCTCGGATGCGTAGCGGTCAGCGTAGGGGTTCCAGGGTCGCCAGTCGTCCCTGCGCGGTGTCGAGATAAGCCGGCGGTTTGTTGAACGCGATACGAACGAAGCCCGAATCTGCTGATCGGTCGGACATGAAGAGCCGGCCCGGGGCGAGGAGAACACCCAGATCTGCCGCGAGCCTACGGACGAAGGACTGACAATCCTCCCGGCCGTACGGCCCGAGCTCGGCGACGATGTAACAACCGCCGCGGGGCACCGTGCAACGGAGTCCCACACTGCGAAAGACGTGTAGCGCCCTGTCGCGCAGTTGCTGAAGCTCCGGCCGTGGATCCCAGTCCTGCCCGGCGACCAACCCCGAACGGGCGACGGCCTGTTGCAGGGGCACCGGAGCCCCTCCCGTCAAGCCGGTCTGAATGCCGCGCAACGCGCGGGTCAGTGCGGGAGCGGCGCGCAGGTAGCCGATGCGCCAGCCGCTGATGGCGTGGCTCTTCGAAAAACTCCCGACCACGACCGCACGGTCCCGCAGTGCGGGCACGTCTGCCGCTGAGATGTGCGTTCCGTCGTCGTAGACGTACGCCGCATACACCTCATCGGAGATGACCATCAGGTCGTGCCGCTCACAAAGCTCCGCGATGACCGCCCACTCGTGTTCCGTCAGCACCTGACCGGTGGGATTGTGGGGCGTGTTCACCAGGATCGCCCTGGTACGGGGGCCGATCGCGGCGGCGAGTGCCGTAACGTCCCACCGCCACCCCGGTGGCCCGGCCCGGACGAACCTCGGCACGGCCGACGCCGCCGCGATCGAGGCGAGATAGGGCTCGAAGAACGGCTCGACCACCACGATCTCGTCACCCGGGTCGACCAGGCCGAGCAGGGCGACGGCCAGCGCTCCGGCCGTCCCTACCGTGATGGTCACCTCGGCGTCCGGATCGGCCGGTGTACGGAACGACTGGCCCAGTGCCGCCCGGAGTTCCCCGTTACCGCGCATGTCGCCGTACTGGTTGTTCCCGTCCCGGAGGGCGGCGCACGCCTGATCGATCATCGCTTTCGGCGGCCGGGGCCATCCCGGGCTGCCCAGGGCGAGGTCCACCGCGCCCATCAGGCGTCCCGCCTCGACCAGCTCGCTGAGACCGTCGGCGGGAATCTGTGCCAGACGACGCGCGCCGGGGAGCGCCGCGTCCGTCACCGGTTGCCCGCCGCGGCCTGCGTTGGCCCACCGCTGCGCCGAGTTGTGGGCAGCCACGAAGGCCGACCCCGCTCGTAGTCCGCGATGTCCGCCGCATCGCGCAGCGTCACCTCGATGGTGTCGAGGCCGTTCAGCAGCAGCCAACGGGCGCGCTCGTCGATGCTGAACGACCAACGATCCGCGCCAGCGGTCAACTCGCAGCTCGTCAGGTCGACACTGATCTCGAACGCCGGGTCGGCTTCGGCCCGGTCCATCAGCGAGGCGACGGCATCGTCCGGCAGGGTGATCGCCAACAGGCCGTTGCGTAGGGCGTTGCGGTGGAAGATGTCGCCGAAGCGGGTCGAGAGGACGACCACGAATCCCCAGTCACGCAGCGCCCAGACCGCCTGCTCACGCGAGCTTCCGGTGCCGAAGTTCGGGTCGGCGATGAGCACGGTCGCACCTCGACGCTCGGCCGAGTTGAGGACGAAGGCGGGATCCTTGCGCCACCGTGCGAAGAGAGCATCCGAGAGACCGTGTCTGGAGATCCGCTTGCCGAACTCGGCCGGAATGATCTGATCGGTGTCGACGTTGCTTCGCCGGAGCACCATTGCCCGGCCCGTGTGTGTGGAGAAGGGTTCCATTGCCTACTCTCAGACCAGGTCTCGTGGGGCGGCGAGCCTGCCGGCCACTGCGGTCGCCGCCGCCACGGCGGGCGAGACGAGATGGGTACGGGCCTGACCACCCTGGCGGCCCTCGAAGTTCCGGTTGGACGTGGACGCCACCCGGTCCCTGCCGGAGATTCGGTCCGGATTCATGCCGAGGCACATCGAGCAGCCGGGCAGCCGCCATTCGGCCCCCGCGGCACGGAAGACCTCGTGTAGGCCCTCCTGCTCGGCTTGGGCCCGCACCCGGCCGGAGCCAGGGACCACGAGCATCTTGACCCCGGGCTTGACCTGACGGCCACGCAGGACCTCGCTCGCCGCCCGTAGATCCTCGATCCGCCCGTTCGTGCACGAGCCGAGGAACACCGTGTCGATCGGTATGTCACGCATCCGGGTGCCGGGTCGTAGGTCCATGTATGCGAGAGCGCGCTCGGCGCTTGCCCGTTCGACGGGGTCGGTGAACGATTCGGGCGACGGCACGGCTGCGTCGAGCGCAACCGCGTGCCCCGGATTGGTGCCCCAGGTGACGTGCGGGCTGAGCTCGGCGAGATCGATCCGGACGACCCGGTCGAAGGCGTCCGGATCGTCGGTCACCAGCGTCTCCCAGTCCGCCACCGCCTGCTGCCAGTCCGCGCCGGACGGCGCGCAGGGCCGACCCCGCAGATAGGCGAGCGTGGTGTCGTCAGGTGCGATCATTCCGGCTCGCGCGCCGGCCTCGATGCTCATGTTGCACATGGTCATCCGGCCTTCCATCGACAGGGCTCGTACCGCTTCACCGCGGTACTCGATGAGGAAGCCCTGGGCACCGTTGGTGCCGATGGCGCTGATGAGCGCGAGGATGATGTCCTTGGCCTCGGTTCCCGCCGGCGGCAGCCCGGTGAACTCGACCGCCATGGTGCCGGGGCGGGCGACTGCCAGCGTCTGGGTGGCGAGCACGTGCTCCACGTCGCTGGTTCCCACACCGAAGGCAAGCGCGCCGAGAGCGCCGTGGGTCGACGTGTGGCTGTCGCCGCACACCACCAGCATGCCGGGTTGCACCAGGCCGAGCTCGGGTCCGACAACGTGCACGATGCCCTGGCTGGCGTCACCCATGGAGTACAGCTCGATGCCGTGCTCAGCACAGCTGTTGCGCAACGCATCGATCTGTGCCCTGCTCGCGGCGTCGGAGATGGTCAGCGAATGCGTCGGCACGTTGTGGTCTTCGACCGCGAGCGTCAGTTCCGGACGACGGACCCGGCGACCGGACAACCCGAGGCCCTCGAACGCCTGGGGCGACGACACCTCGTGGATCAGGTGCAGGTCGATGTAGAGCAGATCGGTCCGGTCGTCCAGCTCGCGGACCACGTGGCGCTGCCACAGCTTCTCGGCCAGCGTCCTACCGGTCATCGGGCGAGCCCCGTGGTGCCCGCCATCTCGCTGAGGATCTCCTCACGCAACACACCCAGTTGGACGCACTCGCCGTCGGCACGACCGAGGACGTACTTGTCGTAGAGCAGGTCCACCGTGGCATCGTCGAGGTCGAGCCCGGACTGGACGGCCACGTGCCGCAGCACCGCGCGACCGGAGTGGCGCGCCACCAGCAGTTGCGTCTCCCGGCCGAAGCGGCTCGGCTCGACGTACTCGTAGGTCAGCGGGTTCTGCAGCATGCCCTGCTGGTGCATGCCCGCCGCGGTGGCGAACGCGTACGTGCCGAACAGCGCCTTGTTGCGGGGCTCCTCGAGTGCGATCGCCGCGCGGATCGCCGTGTACACCTCGTACATCCCCTCGGTCTTGACGTCGGTCGTGGCTCCGTACACCTCGCTCTTGTAGGCCAGCAGACCGACGACCTCCTCGAGGGCGGTGTTGCCCGCCCGCTCGCCGATGCCGCCCAGTGTCACCTGGACCTCGTCCGCGCCGGCCTCGATGGCTGCCATCGTGTTGGCCAGTGCGAGTCCGAAGTCGTTGTGGCAGTGCACGGTGAGGCTCGCCGATGCCGGTGCCCACCCCCGGACCGTCGCGACCAGCGCGCCGAACTCGCCCGGTGTCGAACAGCCCATCGTGTCCCCGACACCGACCTGGGTCGCACCTGCCTCGAGTGCGGTCTCGACCGTGGCACGCAGCAGGTCGAGTGAACCGCGGCTGGAATCCTCCATCGCCAGGGTGATGAACGGGACACCGAGTGAGGAAGCCAGCGAGATGGCTTCGCTCAGCTCGCGCAGCGCGGCACGCCGGGTGATACCTCGCTTGTGTTCGAGGTGGATTTCGCTGGCGGTGGCGATGACCTGTAGCTGGTGGTTCCGCGTACCCGCCGCCTCGACCGCGGTCTCGACATCGCTGCGGACCGCCCGGCACAGGGTCGCCACCCGGGCGGTGGTCAGTGCCTCGGAGATCAGTCGGGTGGCCTCGACGTCCTTCGCCGAGGAGGCGGGGAATCCCGCCTCGACGGCGTCGACGCCGAGTGCCTCGATCCGCAGGGCGAGATCGAGTTTCGTGCGTGGACTCATCGCGTTGCGCGGAGCCTGCTCGCCGTCCCGCAGACTCGTATCGAAGATAGAAATTCGCCGCGGCGCGCGGCTGGTGCTGTCAGTCATTCCAAGCTCCTCGTTGCTGGTCACACGACGGTCGACTCGCGCCGGCTCGTGGCACCGATGGAATGTCCGCTCGGGCGGAAGTGACGCATCACGGCCCCTTCCGCGGGCTTTGCTGCCTACTCATCATGGGACGCGCACTTGCTTATGGCATGGACGCTCGGTGGCCATCGATCCCCACATCCCGGCACCGGTAACTGCTGATAGCCGCGCCATATGCCGGATGAGGTACGGGTCGCCTACGGAATGCATGTCCGGGCGGCGGGAAGGGAGCGGTGATCATCGGTGATCTCGTCTCTGTCCCGTGCACCGCTACGGTGTGCGGAACTGGCCCACCGCCGGTCGTACACCGTGATCGCCGAGTGAGTCACCGATGTTCCCGCAGCGACCGCACTCGCTCCGGGTACGGCTTTCGAACCGGCGACGTGCTGGGGTGCCTGGCTCAGTCCTGTTCTGCCATGGCGCGCCGCAGGCTCAGCGGGCGCATGTCAGTCCAGTGTTCATCGATGTAGGCCAGGCACTCGACCTTCGGGCCCACTTTGCCGACAGCGCGCCAGCCGGCCGGAATCTCGCGATCCGCCATCCAGATCGAATACTGCTCTTCGTCGTTGATGACGACCGTGTAGTCTCGGCCGTCCTCATCGTCAAACGCCATGATCCGCTCCATTGGTGTTGTGGCGGGATGTCGACTCAGACCACGTTGCGTTCGGGTCTGACGTCGGCACTGGCGAACCGGCCCGCCCGGAATCCCGTGACGTCGGTGAAGGGCTCGACATCTAGGTAGAGGTCGCGAACGACCTCGCCCACGGCAGGGCCCATCATGAAGCCGTGGCCGGAGAATCCGGCGGCGTACAGGAAACGGGACGTCTCGGCTGCCTCCCCGACCAGGCCATTGTGATCCGGGGTCACCTCGTACAGGCCGGCCCAGCCGCCGGCGATTCCCACGTCGACAAGCCGGGGAGCACGCCGATGCAGGGCGCGGCCCAGCGCCGGCAGCCATCGATCAGTAGGGGACTGGTCGAACCCCGACTGTTCGTCCGGGTCCGGGTATCCCAACAACAGCCCCCGGCCCTCGTTGCGGTAGTAGAACGCCGTGCCGAAGTCGATGGTGAACGGGAGGCCCGGCCGACATCCCGGCAGGGGCTCGGTGTAAACGACCCCGCGGCGCAGCGGCGTCACCGGCAACGACACACCGACCCAGTCGCCGACACTTCCAGACCAGGCACCGGCGGCGCAGATGACGGTATCGGTGCGGATGGTGCCGGCCTCGGTACGCACAGCGCTGATCGTGGTGCCGTCGGTCTCGATGCCGGTGACCGCGCAGTGTGGAATGAGCTGGGCACCGTGACGCCGCGCGGCAGTGGCGAATCCGAGCACCACGGACTCCGGTGTGCAGTAACCGTCGTGCGGGGAGTAGGAGGCGGCGAGGAGGCCGTCCGTGACTATGTACGGCGACAGTTGCTGGGCCTCAGCCGGTGACACCATCCGGTTGGGTAGGCCGAGGTCGTTCTGTAGGCGAAGGTGCCGTTCGAAGTCGGCGACCGTGTCGGCGGAGTCCAGCAGGAAGAGATAGCCCACCTGCTGGAGGTCGATCTCCTGGTTGAAGCGCTGCGGAAAGGACTTGAGGATCTCCATGCTGCGCATGGCCAAGTCGATGTTGAGCCGGTCAGAGAACTGGGTACGGATACCGCCGGCGGCGCGGCCGGTGGAACCACCACCCAGTGGGCCCATATCGAGCAGCACCACGCTCCGTACGCCCGCTGCGGCGAGGTGGTACGCGGTACTGACGCCGATGATGCCGCCGCCGATGATCACGACTTGAGCGGACGACGGCAGCGTCAAGCTCATGCTGATCCCTCCTCGTGTTCGGCGAGCCAGTCGATCCTGCTGTCGGGGACGGCTGGCGATTCGGCGCGGCCGGGTCGCCAGTCCCCGCGCGGCCGGCGTGACGAGGGCGCCGGGGGCAGTCCAGACCACTCGGCCGTTGCCGCCACACCTATTTCTCCTCGTCCGGTTATCGGTTGGCGTTCATGGTGGCAAAGCCGCCTGCTCTGCGACGAACCGGTTGGGGCGCCCGCTCGGTCAGGTGAAACAGGTGGTCTACTTCGGGCCGCGTGGCATGTCTCAGGTTGCCTACTGGCTTCCTACGGGTCTGCTACGGTCGGACACGTCGATGTGTCGATCTCAGCCAGGCTGCCTGGATCGCGGTAGCAGGTGTGGGCCTGCTGTAGACGGATCCAGTCGCTGTTCGAGCCCGGGAGGCTCCACCCTCGTGAACGCCTTGGACATCGGCCACCCTGTTTTCCAGCTCGAACTAGGTATGGACACAGCCGCCGTCGTCAGGTTGCTTGGCGAAAAATACCTGTCGATGGGCGCTTGCTGGCTCTACTCCGATACGCCGGCAGGATGTGACATTCAGCTCGTATTCCGCTTCGGGGCGCTCGCTTCGGTCGAGGTGAAGACCAGAGCGGCGCAGAGCGCCACGACTGTGCTCATGGTGATGGACCGCGACAGAATCGCAGCGGCCCCGCCCTACCAGGTGTTTGTGGACCGCGAAATACAACGCCGGGCCCGCCGAACAGTTGAGAAGATAGTTGTCCTGCATCCGGATGACGAGCTGTCACCGGAAGACTTGCGGGTCGTGGTGAGTTTCGTCGAGGTTAAACTGGGCGTCAATGCCAGTGGGGTACTTCCGCGGGTCATGTCCTACGACGTGGTGCCCGAGAGCATCACCCTGAGCTTCGGCATGGCAGTGCTCGCTAAACTGGTGAGCGAAGGTGAGATCGCATGTCATCCCGCCAACCCGGCATGGGTCGGCGAATTTAGCATCAGGGGAAACCCGCGTGTAGTCCTCGTTTGCTACGAACAAGATCTGTGACGTCAGCTGCCATGCGGTGACAGTTGTGCGGCGAGTGGGACAACCACGCTCACCTCATCCGTGATCTGCTGTAGAACACCTTTACCGCCCGGCTTGAGTTCGAATGTGGAGAGCTGCCCGTCGAGCACGGTGTCGAGGTGGAACACGCCGTCTACCGGTAGCTGCAGCAACGGCCCACCCCGCTCCTGGTGGCCGCGACCCGGTCCGTTCGTCACTCCCCTGGTGACCGTGGAATTGTGGACACGACCTACGTCAGGGCCGACTGCCGGCACCTCGATCGGCCGGCGAGCAGCATGATCGGTTGATCGGGCCGCTGTTGAGGAACCGGCCCGTGTTCCAAATAGACTGCGCCACTGTGCCCGTCCGTCGGCTCGCCAGTAGGACCGGAGGGAAGCCCGTCTTGGACGGATCAGCTGTTGGTGTGCCTGTCCCGACGTTGGTGACTGATGCCGACGCGTGACGACGACGGGTCGATGCCGCGCCCCGGGTCAGACCGGGCAACAGGGCCGGATCGGCTCACGGCGCTCCAGGCGATCCGGAGGTCGGCCCGTCAGCAGCGGCGCGACTTCGCCCTCGATCCCCGACCGATCGCCGTCGGCGGCCAGGCGCAGGTCTTCCGCGCCCGTCACAAGCCCACCAGCCTACCGGTGGCGTTCAAGAAACTCAGGGGGCGTTCCGCTGACGATGTCGCCCGGATGAAACGGGAGATCGAGGCTGCCGACCGCTTCAGTGAGAACCCCAACGTGTTGCCGGTGCTCGACTGGAGCCCTACACACGACTGGTTCGTCATGCCGTTGGCGGACGCGACGGCCCACGACCGCGCCGGTGAGTTGCGCGATTCCGTCGCCCTGCGGGCCCTGATCGAATCGGTGTGCAGCGGACTGCGGGAGCCTCACCGGCTTGGCTGGATCCATCGTGACCTGAAGCCGGAGAACATTCTCTGGTACGACGGGCGGTGGGTGGTGGCGGACTGGGGCCTCGGCAGGCGACCCCGAGGTGAGACCACCAACCCAGGCCGTACGCGGGCGGGCCGGTCCTTGGGAACCGAGGGATACGCGGCACCCGAACTTGGTGTCGACGCCCATATGGTCCTACCGGCAGCCGATGTCTACAGCATCGGGCAGATCATCGGCTGGGCGGTAACCGGATCCGTCCCTCGACAGAACGTGCCGCTCGTGCCGCCGTCCGGGCCATGGCGTTCCATTGTCCGGGCAGCAACGCAGGCGGATCCGGACCGGCGCCTCCCGACCATCGACGACCTCCTGGCGATGATCGCAGCAGAGTTCGACACGCCCACCGAGACATCAGCCCGAGGACGGCGACTCGTCGCCGCCGTACGCACCGGGGAACGGGCGGCTCTCGTTGATCTTGTCCGTCTGGCGGCGCGGTCTGACCTCGACGACGATCTGCTCCGGGACATCCTCGTCGCTCTCGACGGGGAACGGACGAGGATCGCGGTTTCTGGCTGTCCCAACGAGGTAGGCGAGCTGGTGCACAGCATCCACCAGCGGTATCCCGCCAGTACGGCGGCACGACCGGAAGCGGGCGACCCCGGGCCAGCGGTCAGGTGGTTGCTCTCCGTCGCTGAGCATGCAGAGGACCTGGACCTGTGGGAGCTGTTCGAGACCACCTCCGACGGCATCCTGCACCTCGCCGCGAGTGGCCGGTTGGACCCGGACGACGACCGCCGGATCGTCGGATGGCTGAGTGGTAGGTCCGGTGACGCGGCTGGTGCTGTCGCGGGGGTGCTTCGTCGGGCTCGACCAGTTCCATGGCTGACCGCGCTGGCGGACGTCCCCGCGCTGGACCGGCGGGTCAAGATGGCCGTGAGCTCTCACATGCGGGCCGGTGGCACCGGCCCGGACCGTCTGGCCGGTGGCACCGGCCCGGACCGTCTGGCCGGTCCGCCGGTGCCGGAGGCGTCGAACAAGCCGGGTTCCCGCCGACGGACGCGTTGGATCCTGACGGTGGCCGCGCTGTCGACGCTTGCCAGCGCCGGGGTGATCGTGGGAGTCGTGCTGAACGGCCAGGGGTCCAAAGGCGGAGCAGGCAACTCCGATGCCGGGGACAGCGTCGTCGGCGGCCTTCCCGACCGACCCAGTGAACTCGCCAGGTTCGATCTGGCGGAGTTCGTCGACGGCTGGGATTCCTATCCCAGTTGGAGCCGGTGCGTCACGGGCACCGGTAGCTTTGCCCTTACCGGCAGCTTCCCGGCTCGTCCGAGCGAGGTGGGTCTACCAACCCAGAGTGTGCACTGCACTAACGGGGCCAGCCTCAATGCGATGTTCGCCGAGTACAGACCAGGCACCTACAACGACGTGTCGCGCGTGTACCTGACTGCGCCACCGCCAGAACAACCGGTAAGAGGCGAGATTGAGCCTCCACCAGGCCTGCATGTCTTTGCCTGGAGCGCCACCGAACGAGCCCTCGTCTGGACCGACGCGGAGTCGGGACTAATCGGGGTGATCGTCACCGATAGTCCGGGAACCGACCTGGTCAAGCTCTGGAACACGTACCAGCCGGCGTAGGGTCAGCTCCGCTTTCGTTCCGCTAACCCCTCCGGATCAGCGTTGATTCCGCCCAGCCACAGATTCGGTCTTCGCCCCGTAGCGCCACGACGAGGGTCCACCTGCCCGTCAATTCTGAGTAGTCGGTGATGAGCGCGTCATAGCGGGCTGCTGGTTCCACCACCGGGGAGCGACCGTCCGGCCAGGTGTGCAGGAGGACCTCGCTGGTCGGGACGAGGTGTTCTGCGAGTTCCCCCGGTGAGCAGGTGGTGATCGGGCCGAGGCGAGGGCTGATCCGAACGGGCCATCCCTGCCGGACCGCCGCGACGTAGGCGATCGGCACCGAGCCACCGCCAGCGCAATCGTCCTCGGGACCCCACACGAAGCCTTCCACGGAGAAGCCCGTCGGAACAGGATCGACCGCCTCGATCAGCCCGTCGCACCGCGAGGCCTCGGCAATCGGCCGCCGGAGCTGCTGAGCGTCGCCCTCGTGCCACAGCCAGATGTACCACGAGACTGAGGAGGTCTGGCCACCCTCGACGGCCAACCCGACTGCGGCATCGGTGTCCCCGTCGCCATCAGCGTCGGCATAACGGGGTGGACCGGCCATTTTCCAGCGGTACGCGTCCATGCCTTCGTCGCCTCTCCGCTCGGCTTTGCCGTCGCGGAGCTGCACGGTCGAGTTCGTCACCGCGTCGAACCACTCCCGGCCCGCAAAGTCGATCGCGCGGATCTCCTGTGACGACGGACCGGTGGGCGCCGACGACGGGCCGCGCTCCGACGGCCGGTCGTCAGACTGCGCCGGACAGCCGGTCAGTGTGGGAATCGCCGCGATGAGGATGGCCGCCGCGACGCCCGCACGTTGCCGCACGAAGCTGCGGCCCTGAGCCGAGCGGGGCCGACCGGCCGCCGGTTCGAGCGTGCTCACGGGTCCGCCCCTCCGGGACTTCCGACACCACAAGCCATCGAGAATATCTGATTCACCGCGCGGATGTCCCCTTTCCGACTACGGCGCCATGCGACCTTGAAGCCTGCGCCGATCACCGAAAGGATGCGGTGAACGGACCGGTTCCCCGTCAACGGAGGACGCGGTCCGATTCCGATATGGATGGTGCGGTGATGGCACGGTTCTGGGAATTGGTGCTGCGCGCCTGGGCCCTGGTCCTGGTTCTGCTCGTGCTCAGCTGGATCTGGGGAGTCAGCCGAAGGGTGGTCCGTTCCGTCCGCGCGACACTCGGCCTCCTGCGGGAGACGGCGCAGGCCCTCACCGAGACGGCCCGCGCGGTGGAGGAGTACCAGCGGGGGATGCAGGAGGACCGACTGCTCGGCCAGGCCCGGCGGATCGGCTTCGAACTCACCGGTCTCTTCGAGGGCAACGCCGACACCGGCCAGCCGGGCGCGGTCGTGGTCCGGGCCGAGAACTTGAGCGTCGACTACATCTACAACGTGGAGGTCCGATACGCCCCGGCGGAGGGCGAGGCGCAGTCGTCCCGAGGTATACAGCTCGCGCCGCAGATCCGCCAGGAGTGGACCTTCGAGATCTCCCCGACCGGGCCGGGACCGCTCCTGTCGGAGCTCACCCTCACCTTCTCCGACCTTCGGGGTCTGCGCTGGACCCGGAGCGCGGCCGGCTACACCCCACTGCTCGTCGAGCCGACGGAGGACAAGGACAGTGACTGACGACCGTCGGACCGTGGAAGTCAACTGCGCCGGGCAACCTCCCAGCCGGGGCTCCGGCTATCTGGTCGCGCCGGGGCTGGTCCTCACCTCCGCGCACGTCGTCCGCGACTGGCGGGACCGGCCGGAGCGGATCACCGTCCGCCGGGCCGGGCGGACCGGCGGCCAGGCACCGGCAGCCGGGACGGAGGCAGTCGGCCAGGAGGCGGCGACGCCAGGCGACGGCGAGGAGATCGCCACCGCGGAGGTGATCCTCCCGGCCCGGCCGGAGCTGGAGGTGGCGCTGCTCCGGCTCGTCGACGCCGACCCGGCCGACGGGGAACTGCCGATCGGTGAACTCGACGTCGACCATCCCCTGCCGTTCCGGGCCCCCGGCTTTCCCCGGTCGCAACGCGAGGGCGAGGTGCGCGGGATCGAGGTGGCCCGCGGCTACACCGACTGGGTCTCCGGCCGCGCCGACCGGCTGCCGCTCAATCTCACCACCGCCGTACCGCTGCCGGAGCAGGGGCGCTCGAACTGGTCGGGACAGTCCGGGGCGGCCGTGCTCACCCTGGACAACCTGCTCCTCGGCGTGGTCACCCACGACCGGCCGGACTACGGCAGCCGCCGGCTGGAGGCGGTTCCGGTCACCTGGCTACTTCAGGACCGCGACCTCGGCCCGGCTCTGCCGGACTCCTGGTTCGGCAGTGGTTGCCGCCGGCTGAGCAACCTGGTCGACTTCGCGCTCGGCCCCGACCTCGCGGTCCGGCTCCGGCCACCTTCCCAGTGGTTCGGCCCACGCATCCGGGAGAACCTGCGCGGCTCGATCGCCGCCCCGCTGCAGACCCGGTACGCCGTCGTCCCCTTCCTCGGCCGCGAGACGGAACTGGAGACGTTGCGCCGCTGGCGACGGGCGGAGAACCCACTGATCAGCTTCGCCGTCCTCTCCGGACCAGGCGGCATCGGCAAGAGCCGGCTGGCCAGCCAGCTCTGTGCCGAGGCGATGGCGGAAGGCTGGGTCGCCGGGTTGGCCACCGTGCACCAGACGGTCCCCGCCAACCGGCTGTCCGAACTGGCCCGGCCGGTCCTGCTGGTGCTCGACTACGTCGACCACCAGGCCGACCTGGTTGCCGATGTGGTGGAACGCTGTATGACCACCGAGGTCGCCGCCCCGGTACGGATCCTCGTCCTGGCCCGCTCCGCCGAGGTGTTCCGCAGCCGGCTGGACGCCGCCTTCGGCATGACCGGCGGTACCCCCGCCGAGGACATCCGCCTGCGCCGGGAGGACTTCACCGCGGCGGACCGGTACGCCCACTATCTCGCCGCGCACCGGGCCTTCCACGAGCTGCGGCGGGAGGAACACCCGGCTCCGGTGGCCGAACCGCCGGTCCCGACCGGGGAGGAACTGGCGGGAGAGCTGGCCGCCTTTCCCACTCCGCTGCTGGTGCACGCCAGGGCGCTGCTGGACACCCTCGGCCCGGACCCCGAACCCGGCCCCGACGACCGGTCCCCGGCCGGGCCGCCCGGCGTCGAGCGGACGGCCGGGGAACTGCTGGACCGGCTGATCAACCGCGAGGACAGCGGATTCTGGGCCCCCGCGTTGCGTCGGCACGATCTTGGTCACGACCAGCGCCGGGACCTGTTCGCCGTGGCCACCTTCGCCGGTGCGGAGACCCGGGACGAGGCCCGGACCGTGTTGACCGGGATCGACCTGGACCAGAGCGCCGCCGCCCGGGTGGCCGACACCCTGCACGACCTCTACCCGGGCCGACGGTACCTGCCGGCCGTCGAACCGGACCTGCTCGGCGAACACCTGATCGCGGCCCGGCTCCTCCCCTCGGGCGCGCAGCGGCTCTTCGCCGAGGTGGCGGGGGCGGGGGCCCGGTCCCGGATGCTGGAGTCCCTGCTGCGGATGTGCGGTTCGACGTACGGGCGGGTCCGCGCGGCGGCCACCGAGACCCTCACCGGGATCCTCCAGCACCACCTGCCGGAGCTGGTCGGCCAGGCCACCGGCGCGGTCACCGCGGGCGACGACCCGGTCGCCTCCGACGCCTACCTGCTCCCCGCCCGGCTCGCCGCCGCGCTGGCCCTGATCGAGGTCCCGGGCGCCGCGGCGGAGGCGGCCGAGGTCACGTTCCCGACGCAGACCCGGCTCCAGCCGCTGGCGGCGGCCGTCTACGAGCAGGCCGCCGGGCATTGGCGCGACCGGGGCGACCTGGAGCGGGCCGCCCAGCTCTGGCAGGAGAGCAGCGTGGCGTACCTGGCCATGGGTTTGCCGGACGTGGCGATAGGGCCGTCGAACCAGGCGTTGGGATACTTCGCCAAGTTTCCGACGATGACCGGCCACCCCCAACTGAGCACCATCCTCAGCTCCAACTCGCTGATCCGGCTGGGGGCGGGCAACGCCGCCGCCGCCGTACAGGCCGCCCGGGAGGCGGTGGAGGTCGCCCGCCGCGCCGCCGAGGACGACCCCGACCGCTACCGGCGGCCCCTCGCCGAGGCGCGACGGAACCTCGCGTTCGCCCATCTGAGCGCCTTCGACCGGGTGAAGGCGCTCAGCACAGCCGAGGATGCGGTGCGCGACGTCGCGGAGCTGCCGCCTGTCGACGGGGGTCGGGTGCTGATCACGCAGGCCCTGGTGTTGATGGCCAGCGGTGAGCTGGAGTCGGCGATCGGCGCGACGGTGCGCGCGGTCAACCTGCTGAAGGAGGCGGACGAACCGACGGAGGCGGAGCTGGCCAACACGATGATCTTCCTGGCCATACTCCGGGCGGCGACCGGGGAGACCTCCGAGGCGCTGCACCTGGTCGGCGATGCGGTCACCCAGGCCGACGCGATCACCCCGGCGACGGCGGACACCACCCGGCAGGCCCAGGCGCTGGTCCGGCTCGGTGCGGTCTCCGTACTGCTCCCGGTGGATCGGCCCGCCGCGCTGGAGTACGCCCGCGAGGCCCGCACCAGGCTCAGCCAGCTGCACGCCGAGGCTCCGGCGGTCTACGAGTTCCATCTGGCGCTCAGCCGGATCATTCAGGTGGAGGTCCTGCTGGAGATCGGTGAGTCCGATCCGGCCGCCAGGGACCGGGCGGTCAAGGAGGCACTCCTCGTCGCCGACCAGGTCGACGAGATGTACACCAGGCGGCCCCGGTTGTATTTCAGCCTGCGGGTCATGGCCGCCCAGGCCCAGGCCCGGGCCCTGGCGGCGGCCGACCGCGCGCCCCGGGCGATCGAGATGCTCACGTCGGTGATCGAACAGGCCCGGCGGGTCGACCTGCCCGGCGCCCAACCCATGACGGCGCAACTACTGGTGCTGAAGTCGCTGATCGAATCCGGGATCGACGCCGACGAGGAGAGCCGGGAGACCGCCCGGGAGGCGGCGCTCCTCTACGAGCAGCTCCTCGACGAAGAGGTGAACCTGTTTCCGCTGGCCCTCGGTGCCCGGATCATCGAGATGGTCTCCGCCGCCGCGGTGGGACGGCAGTCGGAGGCCGCGACGGCGGGGGGAAAGGCGATCGAGATCGCCCGCCGGTACCTGCGCACGGCCCCGGGTGACCGTGCCCGGCGGGTGCTCGCCAGCGCCCTGGTGATCCGGGCCGCCCTGCACTGGGAGTCGAACGAGATGCGGCCGGCGGCGGCTCTGCTACGGGAGGCGCTAGCCCAGTACGAGGTGGTCACGCCGATCCCGGGAGACCTGGAGGACATCGACTACATGCGGGAGCGGCTCCAGGAGTGCCTGGAGCGGATCAGCGTGGACGAACGTTCCTCGCCCCCGACCTCCCGGCCGCTGCCGGGGCCGGCCTATCCCGGGTACGCCGCCCCGCCGGCCGACGCCCACCCCACCGGTGCCTTCTCCACCGCCACCCTGGCCGAGCTGCTCACTCCCGAACCCTCCCCGGAGGAGCCGGAGCCCACCCGGCACCGGGTGGTGCTCGGCCGCTGGCGAGGCCAACCGATCCGCGCCGTCCGGTTCCGGCCGGTGCTGGCCATGGGGCCGCAGCGGAGCCGGAAGACCACCGGCATCGTGATCCCCACCCTGCTGGAGTGGGACGGGCCGGCCCTGGTCACCTCGGTCCGGACCGACGTGCTCAGCGCGACGTTCCGGCAGCGCCAGCAGCGGGGCACCGTGTCGGTCTTCGAGCCCGGCGGTCGGCTCGTCCACGGCTCGGCGGTCACCTCGTGGAACCCGCTGGACGACTGCCGTACCTGGGAGGGGGCGATCGTCACGGCCAAGTCGTTGACCGAGTCGGCCCGGCTCGGCGGCGACAGCGGCCTGCGGGACAGCCAGTTCTGGTACACCTCCGCCACGCAGTTGCTGCAGGCGCTGCTCTACGCCGCCGGGGGGACCGGCCAGTCGATGGCGGCGGTAAGCCGGTGGCTCAAGTCCAGCGAGAACGCCGAGGTGCGGGCGCGGCTGCGGGTACTCCAGCAGCGGGACCCCGACGGTGGGCAGGCCGCCGCGGCCTTCGCCGGTATCCGGGCCCTGGCCGACATCACCCTCTCCGGGGTCTACGCCACCGCGACCTCGCTGTTGGCGGCGTACGACTCACCGCGGGTGCAGGAGAACTCCCGCTCCGGCTTCGACGTGTCGGACTTCTTCAACGGTGAGGCGAACACCCTCTACCTCTGCGCGCCTCCCGAGGAGCAGGAACTGCTCGCACCGGTCTTCACCGCGCTGATCCGGCGGGTGATCGCCGAGGCGTACCGACGGCAGGCACTCGGGGAGCGGCTCCTGCCGCTGCTGCTCCTGCTGGACGAGGCGGGCAACATCGCCCGGATCGAGGATCTGGACACCATCGCCACGACCGCCGCCGGGACCGACATCCAGTTGGTCACGGTCTTCCACGATCTGGCCCAGATGGAGGCCCTCTACGGCGGTCACCGGGCGCAGAGCATCGCCAACAACCACTCGGCGTTGCTGATCCTGCCGGGCAACCGGGACGCCCGGACCGCGCAACTGGTCCGGGACGTCCTTCTCGACGAGCCGATGACCGGTGGCGTACGGCGTCAGTCGGTCCGGCGGCTTCCACCGGGTACGGCGTTCTGCGTCTATGAACACCTGGCCTCTGACATGATCGAACTGCGGTCATCCAGCCACGACCCGGACCTGCGGGAGGTGGTGGGAGAGCCGATCGAGGAGGATCCGGCCTTCCGTCGGCTCATCACCTTCGGTCGGCGTTCCTCAGCCTGAACCGGTCGGCCGGTCGGCCTGTCCGCAGGCCGGCCGCTGGGGCGGCGCGCTGGCCGATCCGACCGTGGCCCGTCAGTCGTCCTGGTCGTTGATGGCCACCCGCCTCCCGTCGCGGTACTGCGGCTTCAGGTTGAGGAGCACCCGGTGGGTGGCCGCGCGGGCGTGGTCGACCCCGCCGCCAACGGTCACGACCTTCCAGAGGCCCGCCTCGGCCTTCCCCTTCAGCGTCCGGGTCACCGTCAGCTGGAGCTCGACCTCGATCGAATTGACCGAGAAGGTCAGGTCCTCGTCGTCCGCCCACTCCACCGCCTGCAGGATCTGCTGACGCAGGCTGTGCACGGCCTCGGGAATGGTCAGGTCGTGGGTGGGGACATCCGGCTGCATCCACTACTCCTCGAATCGGGGAGTCCCATCGTGACAGCCGGTAGCAATCCACTGGTGACCCGGAGCAACGCCCCACCTCGGATGTCCCTGGCCGGCGTCGGCGTCAGCCGGCCGCAGGCGGAGCAGTGCACCCCCGTACGCCCCACCGGAGTAGACCGTCGCGGCGGCCCGTTTCAGTCCACCGGGCGTTGTGGGTGCCGTGTCGTATCGTCGGGCCGTGGTCGTCCGTCAACCCCTCTCCGGCCCGGCGCGAGGCAGGTTGCCGCGGGTGCTGATCGCGGCGTCACTGGTCGCGGGGGTTACCGTGCCAGCTTTCGTGTTGCGCGAGCTGATCGAGCGGTGGGCAGGGCCGGGGCTGTTGGCTGATCTCGGGTTCGTGCCGGTCCCGGCGGCGGCCACGGCGTGGCTCGCGCCGCGTGTCTCCTACCGTCGGCGGGACGCCCTGCTGTGGCTGGTCGGGCCGGGCCTGTACGTCTTCGCGATCGTCGCCTGGCGGGTGGCGTCGCTACCGCACCGCGACTGGGAGCCCCGGCCGGACGAACTGCCCGGCGCAGTGTCACCGTCGAGCAGGTGAAGGTGGTCGCTGAGCGTGGCGATGTCGTCGACGGCCGGCCCGAGTGTCAGCAACTCATGGATGATCTTCACCCGGCCACGTCGGCAGCGCTGTAGGTGCGCTGCCCGGTGCGGGTGCGTACGGGTTGCGGCGGCTCGTGGAGCGCAACGGCCGGTCCGAGGTGCTACGGGCCGGTGTGGATCAGCGCCGCCCACACCTCAGGCCGGTCCGGGTGCGCGCGTCGTACCCGGTCGATGGCCCGGTCCAGTGCGACGGCCGCACCGTCGGCGTCCAGGCGGTCGCCCGCCCGCAGGCCGGCGTAGACGTCGTCGGCGACCTGGGCCGCCACCCGGTCGGCGACCGCCCACTGGCTGCCGATGACGTGCCGGAAGCCGGCCATCTGCAACGCCGCGGTGAGGTGGATGCCCTCGTCGGGTAGGTCCCGGCCACCGGCCGCGGTGCGGCAGGCGGACAGGTAGGCGAGGTCGCACCCGCCGGCCGACTGGCTGCGGGTGGCGAGACGGCCGGCCAGGTCCAGGACGCTGAGCCTGCCGTCGACCAGGCGCAGGGCGGCGGCGCTGGGCCGCTTGAAGTCCTGGTCCCCGTGGCAGGCGAAGTGCGCCCAACTGTGCTGTTCGAGCGCGGTCAGCACGCCCTCGACGGTGGCGCTGCGGCCGGAGAGCACCCGCAGGCCGGGCACGTGCGAGCTGACCGCGCGCAGTTCGTCGCTGACCGCCGGCAGCGGCGCCTGGCCGGGCAGGGTGCCCAACCCCACCGCGAACGCCTGCGGTGCCCCGTCCGGGGCCGGGGTGGTGCGGGCGCGCAGCAGCGCGGACAGGCTCGGGGTGTAGGACGACACGCAGCGGGCGGCCACCGAGATCCGGCGTCGCGCGGCGAGCGGGGCGCTCGCGCCGAACCGGCCGGCGGCGTGCAACGGCAGCATCGTCAGCGGCCCGGTCGGGCACCACCACACCCGGTGCCGCCGGTCCGGCCCGCCGCCGAGGATGTCGTCGAGGGCCGCGCAGACGGACTCCCCGACGGTGTCCCAGAGCCACCGTTGCAGGGACACCAGCGTCTGGTGCAGCGCGGCCCGTTCGGCCGGCCCACCGCCCGCCTCCACCGCCCGCTGCACCTCCAGGAACGCCGCAGCCCGACGCTGGGCGGTGTCGTGGGACAGCCACGGCAGCGGTACGGCGCGTACCCCGTCGGTGCTGACGATGATCGCGTCGCTGCGCCAGCGCGAGGTGTTGACCAGCACCGCCGCCCCGCCGGCGGTGGCCGGTTGGAGGGCGGCGAACGACGGCGGGTGCAGGAAGTTCGCGAAGCCCGGCTGCCGGCGGGCCTCGGCCGCGAGCTGCTCCCACCGTTCCGCCAGCCGGCGGCGGTGACCGGCGTCCTCGGTCCCGGCCCGGTGCGGGCCACCCAGCGCGCTGGTCAGCAGGTCGCGGCCCAGCTCCCAGCCGGGACGGGTCGGCAGCTCGACGACCGGGGACGCCCCGGTGCCGTCCAGTTCCCGGCGCGTCCGGTCGAGTTCGTCGGCGAGCGCGGGTGCGACCGCGGCCAGCGCGGACAGGTCGCTGCGGGTCTGCAGGGCCTGCGACCACAGCACCTGCCGGCCCTGCTCCAGCAGTTCCACCGCGCGGTGCGGCTGCCCGGCGGCGAGCGCCCAGGCCGCCGCATCGCCGGCCAGGCCGGATGCCGCGGCCAGTCGTTTCTCCTGCACGGTACGGTCCAGGCCCCGCCAGGCGAGCAGCGGAAGCAGCCCCACGGCGGTCCCGTACGCCTCCAGGGCCAGCTCCGCGTCACCGGCTTCGGCGGCGGTCTGCGCCCAGGTGCGGGCCGCGGTCATCCGGATCTCGACGGCACCCGCCCGGGAGGCCGACGACGACCGCCACATCCCGACGGCGGCGTCGAGGTCGGCCGGGTCGTGATCGATCAGGTAGCGGATCCGCAGAGCCGTGCCGAGTACGTTGAGGGCCCGTGCCCGGTCCGGGTGGCCTGGCGAGAATCCGGCCAGGGCGGCCATGCCGGTGTCGACGGCGTCGCTGACCCCGGCCGGGTCGCTGCTCATCCGGGCCCGGATCAGCAGCGAGTGGGCCAGGCTGACCAGGTGTCCGGCCCGTTGGGTGCCGGCCGTCGGCGCGTCGACGGCCTCCCGGGCGCTGCGGATCGCCTCGTCCAGGTGCGCCGACGAGTTGCTGCTCAGGCCGTGCATGACCAGCAGCGCGCCGTGGGTGGCCAGCAGTTGCGCGCGGATCGTGCCGATGCTCGGCAGGTCGGCGACGACCTGCCGGCTGACCCGGACCGCCTCGTGCAGGTCGGTGTCGTCGTCGCCGTCCAGGCTCACCCAGCGTTGCACCAGCGCGATCACCAGCACGCCGTTGAGGGCGGCCCGGTCGATGTGCCGCGTGGGCATGCCGGCCAGACCGCGGCGGCAGTGCGCGATCGCCTCGTCGATGTCATCCGGGCTGCCGGTCCGGGCGAACCGCATGACCAGGCAGAGCGCCAGCAACTGGTGGGCGGTGAGTACGTGGTCCGGGTCGGTCGAGCGGTGGACCTCCCGGCTGAGGCGTACGGCCGTGTCGATGTCCGCCAGCTGGCCGAACCGCTCGAAACTGAGCCGGTACACGTTCACGCAGCGGATCAGCACGTCGATCCGGATCGGGTCGTCCTCGTCGACGGCGGCCACCGCGACGTCCGCGTGCCGTTTCGCCGTGGACAGGTCCGACACCTCACGCCGCTGTTCGAAACGGAACCCGACCACCATGGCGAGCTGGGCGTTGACGTACGGCCACCACGGATCGTCGGGCGGGGTCAGCGCCGTCGCCTTCCCGGCGGCGGCCACGGCGGCGTCGAGCTGCTTCGGGTCCGAGGTGCGGCCCCGCAGCATCAGCACGGTGGAGAGCGCGGCGAGCACGTCCACCCGGGACGGGTCCGCGGCGAGCAGGTCCCGCGCCAGGTCCTCGGCCCGGACCAGCAGCGACTCGTCGCCACTGTCGTTGTACGCGACGACGAGCGGGTCCACCGCATCGATGGACCGCCCGGACGATGGCACGGATTCAGTAGATTCGACGGCGGCTCGGGCGTCAACCGACGGGAGTGTCGTACATGGAGCAACGCCGCCTGCTGGCCTCGTTGTGCGCCGCCGTGCCGACCCTGCGCGAGCGGGCGGAGGCGGGGGCGTGGAGCGACCTGCTCGACGACCTGCTCGACGAACTGGCCGCCGGCAGGCCGGTGGTGGAGGTCTGCCGGCAGCTCGGTTGGATGGCCGAGACCGAGACCGAGCCCGAGCGCAGCGTCGGCCCGTCGGACCACGCCGAGGGCGCCCGGCTGGAGGGTCTCGCGCCGGTGGTGCTCGACGGCGACTACCGCTGCCCGCTGCACCGCTGCTCGCGCCGGGCCCACCGGGACGACCGGGGCCGGGTGCCGCACTGCGCGCTGGCCGACACGGCGATGACATACCGGCCCGAGCCATGATCGAGGTGCTGCTGGGCGAGGTCGGGCGGCGGATCAACGACCGTTGGCTGACCCGGGCGCTCGGGCCGGCCCTGCTGTGGCTCGCGGTGGCCGCCTTCGCCGTGCTGCCGGGGCGTCATGCCGTCTTCGACGTACCCGGGGCGGCGCTCGCCGCAGCCGACGCGGTCGACCACCTGCGGGAGCGGGTCGGCCTGGCGCTGGTGGTGGGGGTGCTCGTCGTCGTGGCCGCCGTAGCGGCGGCCGGCTGCGCCCAGGCGGCCGGCAGGGTCGTCCGCCACGTCTGGCTGGGTGCCTGGGCCGGGCCGGCCGGCCGGCTCGCGACCGGGCTGACCGCCCGCCGCCGTGCCGCCGCCGTGCGCCGGTGGACCGCCCGGGGACGGGTGGTTCCGGCGGTGTACCTGCCCGACCGACCCACCTGGATCGGCGACCGGATCCGGCTCGCCGACGACCGGGTGGCCGCACAGTACGGGCTCCGTCTGGGCCTGATCTGGCCGCGACTGTGGCTGCTGCTCACCCCCGAGGGGCGCACCGACGTGACGCAGGCGCGCGACCGGCTCGACCGGGCCGTCGCCTCGGCCGGCTGGGCGGTGCTCTACCTCGCGCTGACCCCGTGGTGGTGGCCGGCGGCGGCGATCGGCGTGGTCCTCGGTGTCGTCTCCTGGTGGCGGGCCCGGTCGGCGGCGGGCCTGTTCGCCGACATCGTGGAGGCGACAGTCGACCTGCGGCACCGCGGCCTGGTCGCCGAGCTGGGTTTCCCGGTCGAGCAGGGGCGTCCGCTGTCACCGTCGACCGCTGCCGCCGTCAACGACCTGCTGCACAAGGGTGCCAGCGGTCACGGGCAGTACGACCGGACGGGCGCGGAGAGCGAGCCGACACCGTACCCGTCGTCGTCGGTGACGAGCGACAGCCGGGAGCGCCAGCAGCCGGACGACGAGCCGACACCCTCCGGGTCGAACACCACGTTGACCTGAGGGTTGCCGTCGGTCGCGGTGCGGATGCCGATGATCGTCGCCACGGGGAACGGGCCGTTCTTCGTCAGGGTGGCGGCCCGGGTGAACTGGGTCCGGCTCCGGTCCTCCAGGCCTGGTGAGTCGATGTTGATCCCGCACAGGAAGCCACGGACGGCGGCGACCGAGGACTTCATCCTGGCGGACGTCCGGTTCAGACCGGGTCCCACCTTGACCTCGCTGAGGATGCAGGGCCGGGTCAGCGGAAGGATCCTTTCCAGGTCGAACCGGGTCGGCATGGGCAGGCCGGGATATCCGGTCACCCCCGCCGGGCCGCCGGTGGGCCGGGTCAGACCCGGGATCCCCGTCGGCAGCGGGGGGTAGGACGGCTGCCGCACCAGTCCCGTCGGCAGGCCCGACCCGGCCCGGTAGGGCGGGTTCGAGGTGTCGTCGTTGGCGCTGAGCAGGCCGGCCACCACCGCGACTGCGGCCAGCGCCGCGCCGAGCAGAGCCCAACCCCGGCCGGCCTGCCGGGGGCCGACCACCGCAGGGGCGGGGACGACGCGGCGTACCGGGTCGGCGCGGACGGCGTCCGGGCGGGTCGGCTCCGGACCGGTCGGGGCAGCAGCGGCCCGTTGCGGCGGTGCCGTCGGCGGGGTGCGGCGGATGCTCCGCTCCAGGGCGTCCGACCACTGCTGCGGTGCGGGCCGCAGGTGCGGGGCGGGGTCCAGGCTCCGGGCGGCGAGGGTGACCAGTTGCCGGTCGAGCCGGGTCCGGGCCGCCTGCGGGTCCCGGGTCTGCTGGTCACCGGCGAACAGGCGCACCGCGAGGAGCCCGAACTTGTACGCGTCGGTGGCGGGGGTGGCCAGTTCCTCGGCGTCCGCGTCCGGCACGTGCCACTCGGGGGTCTCGGCCTGCGCCAGCACCGAGTCGCCGTCCAGCCGCATCGCGTCGCAGTCGATGAAGTAGCACCGGGGCCGGGAGTCGAGGCTGAACAGCAGGTTGTTCGGTGACAGGTCGCCGACGCAGATGCCGAGCCGGTGCAGCAGGGTCAACGCCTCGCCGGTGTCGCGCAGCAGTTCCAGGCGCGTCCGGTCGTCGATGTGCAGCCCACGGTCGAGCAGGTAGTCGTCGCTGTTCAACAGGTACTGCACCTGGGCCAGGACGGTGTCCGGCCCGCGCGGCAGTTGGATGCGGACCCGGAACCGGTCGGGTACCCGGGGCATCAGGAACCCCCGGACCACGCCCTCCTTGCGGACGATCGCGGTGGGCCAGGCGGCGAGACCGAGCAGTGTCTCCGCATCCGGTCCGGCCGCGGCGGCGAGCCTGACGAAGCGGTTGAGCGTGGTGACGTCGACGTCGTCGACGAACCGGGTCGCGTACTCCTTGTAGACCCACCGGGGGTCCTCGGTGAGGGCGTAGACGGTGCCCTGGCCGCCGGTGCCGATCCGGGTACGCGGGCCGAGGGCGGACAGGCTCACCTCGGGCGGCAGCGGGCCGGTCACGACGGCTCGGGCGGCACCGGCCAGACGGCCAGCACGGTGCGGTCGTCGTCCCACGATCCGCCGGTGAAGTCGAGCATCCAGGCGAGTCGGGTCATCGCGGGCGGCGTGGTCAGCGCGTCGCCGAACAGCCGCCCCAGCTCCCCGGTGCCGTGCCCGAGCGGCTCGGCGAAGCCGTCGGTGGCCAGCACCAGCACGTCGTCCGCGGTGAGCGTCACCGTCACCGGGTCGACCTCGGCGGGCACCCGGGGCAGGGCGGCGACGCCGTCCGGGAGCAGTTCGTCCTGCGGGTCGGCCGGGTCGGTGAACAGCAGCTCCCAACAGCCGTCGCGCAGCCGCCAGGCGGCCGAGTCGCCGACCCGGACCAGGTGGGCGAGCGCCCGTCCGGGGCCGTCCGGCCGGACCAGGGCGACCACCACGGTGCTGGCCAGCAGCGTCTCGGCCCGCTGCGGATCGGTCTCGCCCAGTTGCCGCCCGGCGTATTCGACAAGTGCCCAGCCGGCGCAGCGCAGCAGGTCGTGCCAGTCGACGGGGTCGTCGGCGCGCAGCAGGTAGTCGACGACCGTCCGGCACACCATGGTCGCGCCCAGGTGGGACAGCGGGGCGTTGGAGACCCCGTCGGCCACCACCGCGATCACCGAACCGGCCGCCGTGGCCAGCGCGAAGTCATCCTGGCGGGGCACCCCGGACGCCCGGTGGCCGGGCCCGCGTACGGAGGCCGCCCGTACCGCGAAACCGGCAGCCGCCCAGCCGTCGGCCACGGTGTCCGGCCGGTACGGCTGTGTCTGCGGGGCGAGGGCCGGCGACTCCGGCCCCGGCACCCCGATCAGCGGCGGCGTCCAGTCGAAGCTCACACCACGTCCACGGCCATCCGGAAGCTGTCCGGCCGCTCCACGACCAGCTCTGCGGTGTCACCCCCGACGGCCTGCCCGGACCTGATGACGCTGCGGGTCAGGGCGGTGCAGAACTCGGCGATCGCGAACCCCACCTCGACCCCGGGCGTGGCCACGAACGCGAACTCCGGCCTGGTCGCCACGTGCAGGATCGTCTCGGCGCGGGCCTCGCCGATGCCACACGCGATGATGTTCGGCGCGGTCGGGGTGCGCTCCCGGTCGGTCAACTCGGCGTAGACCGGCTCCCACTGGCCGGGGTCGGTGGGCTGCCCGTCGCTGAGGAAGAACACCGCCGGCCGGTGCACCGCGAAGCCCTCCCGCTTGAGCGCCCGCACGTCGGCCGGGATCCGGTCGATCAGCAGGCTGAACGCGACGCCGTAGGCGGTCCCGGCCCGCACCGACAGCTGCGGGAGTGACGTTTCGTTGCGCAGGTCGGACAGGGCCGAGTGGACGATCACGTCCTCGGAGAAGCCGATGATCGAGAACCTGACCTTGGCCGCCGCGAGGGGCTCGCGCAGCAGGGCGTCGTGCAGCGACTGGAGCCCGGCGTTCAGCTCACCCACCACCGGCGTCATGGAGACGGACTCGTCCGCCACCAGGTAGACCGGCAGCACCCGCCCGGCGGTCTCCGCCATGCCAACCCCCAACCGTCGTCAGTGGACGGCCTCAAGGTAACACCGTGCGTCTACGCGTCCGTGGCGGTGCGCTACGCCACCGGGTCGGCGGGTGACGCCAGCCGTCGGCACGGGACGGCCGGTCGCGCGGCCCGGGGTCGGAACGGTCGGGTCGCGGTGGGCGGTAACCGCACACCGGATGATGCAAGCCGTTGACAAGCATCGATTTATTGCCGCACGGTGGACGCATGTCAGGGGTCCGTTCGTCCGCGTTGCGCCGCCGGGTGCGGCCCGGCCTGCTCGCCACCGTCGTCTCGTCGATCGCCGTGCTCGGCACGGGGGCGATCGCCGTGCCCGCCGCCATCGCCGGCACCACGGCGCTGCCCGCACCGGCCGCCGGTGCACTCCCCGCGGTCGCGCCCGCGCCGGCCGGTGCCGTGGTGCCCCTGACGGGAGCGGCCACGCCGCCGCCGAGCGCGCCGCCCACCACGCCGCCGGGCACGCCGAACACCTCGCCCTTCCCACCGGGCGTGCCCACGAACGTCGCCGCCAGCCAGGTCCGCACGAATTCGGTCACCCTCACCTGGACGGCCGCGACGCCCGGCTGCTGCGCCATCGCCGGCTACGACATCACGTACTACAGCCCGTTCGACGACGTCGTCATGTCGGCGAGCGTCGGCACCGTCACCACCACCACGATCACCAGCTACATCAGCCCGGGCCGGCAGTACTCGTTCCGGGTCTCGGCCCGGGACGTCGTCGGGCACCGCTCGCTGGCGTCGGAGCCGGTCACCGTGGTCACCCCGGTCACCGACACCGGGCCGGACATCACCCCGCCGAGCGCGCCGCAGAACCTGACCATCGGGGACGTGACCGACTCGACCGCCACGCTCTCCTGGTCGCCGTCGACCGACGACGTCGGGGTGAGCGGCTACAACGTCTACCGCTTCGACGGCTGGTTCACCTCGTTCCTGGTCGCCACGGTGCCGACGACGACGCACACGATCGCGCTCCCGCCGCCCCCACCGCCGTCGACGCCGCTGCGGTACCAGTTCTACGTGCGGGCCCGGGACGCGGCCGGCAACGTCTCGATCGCCTCCAACACGGTCTACGCGCCGACCACGCCCACCCCGCCGACGACGCCGATGCCGCCACCACCCACCTGCCGGGTGACCTACCAGAACCAGTCCGAGTGGCAGGGCGGGTTCGTCACCGTCGTGACGGTCCAGAACACCGCGACCACGCCGGTGGACGGCTGGACGCTCACCTTCGGCTTCCGGGGCGACCAGCGGATCACCTCCGCGTGGAACGCGACGACCAGCCAGAGCGGGGCCACGGTGACGGCCCGCAACGTCGACTGGAACCGCGTCGTCCCGGCGAACGGCTCGGTCAGCTTCGGCATCCAGGGCAGCTGGAACGCCAGCAACGCGCCGCCGACCAGCTTCATGCTCAACGGCGGTCCCTGCACCGCCGGCTGAGCCCGGCACCGGCGGCCCGCCCGGATCACGTCCGGGCGGGCCGCCGGGTCCGTGGGTCGCCCTCCTGCACCGCCTCGACGACGGCGAAGACGACGCCGAGGACGGTCAGCAGCACCAGTGAGACGACGGCCGGCAGCGCGACGGTCACCGGCGCGAGGACGGTGACCACCCCCGCGCCGATGAGCCGGTGGGGGCTGACCGTCCGGAAGATCCGCAGCCAGAACATCTGGTTGCCGAACAGGTACAGCGCCACCCCGAAGAACAGCATGTAGTGGCCCAGCAGGGCGCTGTGCCGTTCCTGGGACGCGGCCAGGGTCTGGTGCAGGCCGTAGGCGACCAGGACGATCCCGGCCATCATCGGCAGGTGCAGGTAGGTGTACGCGTCGCGCGCGGCGCGGACCCGACGGTCCCCCTCGTAGGCCCCGAGGGCGATCCGGGCCGCGTCGATCCCGGTGAAGTAGCTCCACCAGATCGTGCCGAGGGCCACCACCGACGCGACGACGACGACGAGCGTGGGAGCGGAGATCGGCACGTTGTTGATGGAGATGCCGACGGAGAGGACCGCCTCGCCGACGGCGATCAGGATGACCAGGGCGTGCCGGTCGGCCCAGTGCCGGACCAGCCTGATCCGCCACAACCGCCCACCGGCCCAGTACCCGGCGCCGTACTGCACGAGCAGCGCTGCCACCCAGAGCAGCGTGATGGCGGGGTGCCGGGCGACCGCGTCGGGGGCGATCACCTCGATGACGGCGATCACCAGCAGGATGGCGATGGTGGCGGTCATGGCGACGAACCGGGTCCGGGTGCCCCGCAGGTCGGCGTTCTCCCGGACGAGCTGCCGGAAGATCAACCCCTGCATGAGCTGGATGCCGATGTAGCATCCGACGACCAGCAGCGGGCCGGGGAGGCTGCCGGGCAGGGGGACGAAGGCCTGCGGGATCGCCAGCCCGATCAGCAGCACCGCCGTCATGATGCCCGCCGTGCACAGCCGCACCAACGTGCTGTCGTGCCGCACGGCGTTGGCGAGCCAGGTGTACGACGTCCAGGCCCACCACAGCAGCGCCAGCAGGATCATGCCCTGGGCCAGGCCGAGCAGGGTGGGAAACCGGTTCATCACGGCGGTGACCTCGATGAAGGCGTACACGAACACGAGGTCGACGAAGAGTTCCCGGGGGTCGACCGTCCCGACGTGGAGGCTCTCCGCCTCGACCGACTCGTGGAGTTGCCGGTGCTTGCGCCGGAAGAGGGTGTTGTCCAGCACCAGCATCGTGCAGACGGCGGCGACGAGCACCACCAGCGCCTGCACCGCGGTCAGCCGTCCGACCACCGTCAGTAGCGCCGTCAGCAGCGCCACCCCCACCAGCGGACCCCGACCCAGCAGCCGGACCGCCCGCCACTCCACCGCGACGAGCGCGCCCAGATAGAGCAGCACACCGCCGTACAGGGTGGCGACGCCGGCCGACGGCCACGGCCTGGTGCTCTTCGGGGTGGCGTGCGTGTTGAGGTACTTCAGGCCCAGCGCGAAGAAGATCAACCCGCCGATCATGGGCAGGTGAAACCCGCTGTAGACGTCCCGGCCGACCCGGGCGCGCTCCCGCCCGGAGCTGGCCCGCAGGGCCCGTTCAATGATCAACTTGGCCAGGTCGAAGTAGCTCCACCACAGTCCGAAGACCACGCTGATGCCCAGCACCGCCCCGATGGCGAGTTGGGCGGTCACCGGGCGGTCCACCCCGAGCCCCTCGCTGGCACCGATCGAGATGATCGTCTCGCCGAGCGCGATGAGCACGATCAGGGCGTGCCGTTCGGCGAAGTGCCACGGCGAGACGACCCGCCAGCCACCCTTGCTGGCCACCACGAGGATGAGCGAGTCGGTCACGAGAGCGCCCGCGAACAGCACAGCCTGCACCAGGGCGGCGTCGACGATCGCCGGCAGCAGCGGCGGCACCAGGTAGGAGGCGAGCAGCACCAGCCCACCGGCGATGAAGATCAACCAGGCGGCGACCACCGACGGCCGTCCGCCCTCACCCCGGCGGCTGACGAACGTGAGGACGACCATGGCGGTCGCCCGGATCAGCAGATATCCGCAGATCAGCACCATGGGGCCGGGCAGCCCGCCGGCCCGGTCGGTGAACCCCTCGGGTATCGCGACCCCGATCGCCAGCAGGGCGGCGGCGATGCCGAGCATGATCGGGGGCATGATCCCCCGGTCGAGGTGCACCACGTTGCCGAGCCAGACACACGGGGTCCAGCAGTGCCAGAGAAGGAGCATCACGAGCACGCCCTGGACCAACCCGAGCGGGCTGAAATGCTCGGCCATCAGCGTGGTGACGGCCAGGAACGCGAACACGAAGAGCAGATCGACGAAGAGCTCGACCCAGCTCACATCGCCGATGGCCCCGGGATCACGGGCCACCAGACGCCGACCCCCGGCTGTCGGGTGTGGCGCGGGATCATCCCTCCGCACCCGATAAGCCTCGCAAACCGGACACGGCTTGTCCCGCCAACGTCGATTAGCGCAGCGAACGGCCGATCCGAACAGAAGTCACCTGCCCGGCGTACGTCACCGGGCCCGGGCCGGTGCCTCCCGGCGTACGGGAGACACCGGCCCGGCCCGCGTGCCGGTCGGGCGCAGCGTCAGGTCAGGGGCGTCAGGGTGAACCGCTGGTTGGTCTGACCGTGACAGTCGTACAGCTGGACCTGCGCCCCGTTGGCGGTGCTCCAGACGTCCAGGCACCGCCCGGACTGCACGCTGCTGATGGTGCCGTTGGCATTCACGTTCCACTGCTGGTTGGTCTGGCTGTGGCAGCCGTAGATCTGGACCGCCGCGCCGTTGCCGGAGCCGGCCGCGTCCAGGCACATGTCGCCGTACACCCGCAGTTGTCTGCCAGAGGTGTACGTCCACGCCTGGTTGGCCTGCCGGTTGCAGTCCCACAACTGCACCCGGGTGCCGTTGGCGTGGGAGGCGTTGGGCACGTCGAGGCACCTGTTGGACTGTGCGCCGACGATCAGGCTGGCCGCACCGGGCGGGTTGCTGGTCGGCGTCTGGGACGGGGTCGGGGGTGGGGTGTCCGACGGCGTCGGCGGCGGGGTGGTCGGCGTCGTCGGCAGCAGCGGGCAGGTGCTGCGGTAGCTGACCACGCCGTTGTTGTCCGCCAGCGGGCAGAGGAACTGACTGTACCGGGCGTCGTTGTCGACGAACATCTTGAGGAACGGCAGCATGGTCCGGATCAGCACCGGGTTGGAGCGGCCGACCATGAACCCGTGGTCGGCTCCCGCGACCTCCAGGTAGGCGCTCTCGGTGGTGGCCGGCAGGCTGTTGTAGAGGCCGGTGGCGTAGGACGGGGTGACCACCGTGTCGGCCTGGCCGGCGAAGACCATCGTGGGCACCCGGTCGTTGGCCAGGTTCGACGACGGCGAGTACGGCGCGATGCCGACCGCCGCCTTCAACGCCGGACGACGGATGGCCGCGCTGAGCGCCCCGCCGCCACCCATCGAGTGACCGGAGACGGCCAGCCGGTTGGGGTCGATCCGGTCCCGGACCGGGCTCTGCTGCACCAGGTAGTCCAGCGCGGCGAGCAACTGGGTGCCCCGGGCGGTGTCGAAGTCGTTACGGCTGTTGGTCTCGATGCCGATCACCACGAAGCCGTGCGAGGCCAGCCACGGCCCCATCCAGGCCAGCTCGACGGAGAACAGCGCGGTGTAGCCGGGCGAGATGGCGATCGCGCCGAAGGTGCCCTGGCTGGTGTCGGTCGGGTAGTAGATCCGGCCGCCGTTGAAGCCGTACCCGGTCGGGACGGCGACCGAGGTGTTGGCGAACGGGCCGTTCACCGACGCGACGCTGCTCCGGGTGGGGTCGGGGCCCCGCTGGTACGGGTTGTCGGCGGCCGATGCGGTCCCGGTCGTCACCGTCATGGTGAACAACCCGACAACGGCGGCGGCGATCCCGGCGGCGGCGAGCGTGACGAGCCTTCCCCGCCGGCGGGGGGAGACCCGGGCGGGTCGGGGCTGCGCCGGGGGCGGGGAGTGCGGTGCGTGTCCTCGCACTGTCGGTACCTCCTGGTGGTGGGTGGTGGTGGATGACGGCGGGCCTGGTCCTGTGCCGGGTCCGCCCGCCCGGTGTCGTCCGACCGGAGGTGGGTCGGCTCGGGCTGCCTGATCGGCGGCGGACGGTGGCGACGACGCGGTTACCGGGCGGGGGTCGTCGGGACAGGCGAGATCCCGTTAACGTTCACATTGATCGATGCCTATTAGGCTGACACACAACTCCGGGTTGTTCAACCGGTAGTTTCGATTGTGTGAACCGATAGTTTCGGCCACCGCGTCGGTGGTGGTCGGCTCTACCGCGGCCCGCGCACCGCACCCTCGGTGACCGGCCCGGTGGCCTTCGACGTCGCCGGCGTCGGCGAGTAGCCGGGCCTGGTCGCGGTGACCGTCACGGTCAGCCGCTCGCCCAGCCGGGACGCCGGGACCCGATAGGTGGCCCCGGTCGCCCCGCCGATCGGGGTGCCGTCGGCCGCCCACTGATAGGTGTACGCCGTGGCGGCCGGACTCCACTGCCCGGTCGAGGCGCGGACCGTCGCCCCCACCGCCACCAGGCCGATGACGGCCGGCGCGGTCACCGGCCGGATGGCCGGTGCACCGGTGATCGTGAACGCGTCGGCGAGCGACACCGCGTCACTCCAGTCGTTGGGCCGCACCGAGACGGACGCCCTGCCCGCGACGGCGGACGTCAGGTCCACCTCGGCGGTGAGGGTCCGGTGGTCGGGGGACACGCTCCGCACCGACGCGGTCAGCGCCGCGCCGCCCGTCGGGGTGACCGTGACCCGGTCCTCCTGCTGGAAGCCGGTGCCGGTGAGGGTGATCGTCCGCACGCCGCCGGTGGCGACCGAGGACGGCGACACCGACGTCACGGTGAGTGGGTCGGGTGCCACGTAGAAGGAGTAGAGGGACTGCAACGAGTCGACACCGTCCGCGGTCCGGCTCCGCACGTAGAGTGTGTGGTAACCGGAGTCCGGCGGCGTCCAGGTGATCGTCGCCGTGCCGTCCGCCGCCGCCGTGACGGTGTTCTCGGTGCCGCCGACCTGGTACACGTACTTCACCGCGCCGGGCTGTCGGGGCGTGAAGGTGAAGGTGCCCGGCGCGATCCTGCCGGAGCCCGACGAGGGGAAGTCGGTGGAGACGACCACCGGCGAGTCGGTGACCGACCAGGAGGTGCCACCCTCGCCCGTCCGCACACCGGCAGCGTTCCGGGCGACCACGGTGACGTAGGTGTAGCCGCGCCTGGTGAGCGTGTACCGGAATGCGACAGTGCCGTCGGCTTCGGCCGGGAGCACCTGACGGGTGGCGGGGTCGCCGTTGAGGAGAACCTCGTACTCCGTGGCGTTCGCCATCTCGGTGCGTGCCGTGAAGCTGGCCGTCGAACCCAGCACATCGCCGCCGCTGCGGGTCACGTACGGATGGCCGTCCTGGACGGAGACGGAGACGTACCGGGGCTCCGACAGGGTGCCGTCGGCGCTGCGGCTCTGTACCAGCAGCGCCTGGGTGTCCATGTTCTCGTTGGTGGCGGTCCAGGTCAGGTCAGCGGTGCCGTCCGCACCCGCCGGCAGGACGGTCTTCTGGTCGGGCTCGTTGCCGCTGTGGTCGCGACGCCAGTAGAGGTAGGACCCGACGTCGGGCATCCGCGGGGCCAGGTGGAACCGGAGTGACGATCCGACGACGACGCTCCGGTCGACGTCACCGGTCACCCTGGGCGCGTTGTCGACGACGAACGTGTAGGCCCGCTCCGGGTGCGTCGTGCCGTCGCCGGTGACGCTGCGCACGTACAGCGTCTGGCGGCCGGCCCGGGTCGGGGCGACCATCGCGACGGCCCTGCCTGCGGCGTCGGCCGCGACCGTGCCGGAGGGGCCGCCGGCGTCGATACGCCAGGCGAACGACGCCGTGCCCTGGACGTTGGCGGTGAACTCGAATGCTCCGGGTACGCCGACACCGTAGTCCAGGTTGGTGCCCCAGTCCGGATACGCGCTGGAGAAGACGGACGGCCGGGTCTCCCGTACCCAGAACTCGTACACCGTCCGGTCGGACCAGTTGCCGGCGCGGTCGACGGCGTACACGGTCACCGAGTGGTGGCCGGCGCCCTTCGGCGTCCAGGAGACCGTCGCCGGGCCGCCGAGGCCCGTCGCCGGCACCGTCGAGTAGTCGTCGTCGCCACCGGTCTCCCCGGAGTAGAACAGGTAGCGGTAGTCCACGGTGTCGGTGGAGGCCGAGGTGAAGGTGAACTCCCCGGCCGTACCGACCGCGCCGCTGGCGTCCTCCCAGTCTCCGGACGGGTACCTGGTCGAGGCGACCACCGCCGCCGGACCGCCGCTGCGGTCGATCGTGAAGTGGCAGGTGTCGCTCCACGGTGACGTGGTCGCGCCGTCGAGGACGCGGACCCGCCACGCGTACGTGACGCCGTCGAGTTGGCGGGCAGGGTCCTCAAGCTGGATGTAGACCCGGTTGTTGCGCCTGTCGACCCCGTCGCGCCACTGCTGCGGCTCCTCGGGCCTGGTGACGTCCCACACCTGGAAGTCGGCCTGCGGATCGGCGCTCTGGGGCGCACCGGTCCAGGAGCCCTGGAGCGTGACGGCGTGGGCGTCGTTGAGGCGCTCCGGGCTCAGGTAGGGCCCCGGTGCCTGCGGGGCGCACGCCTGGCCGGCGGTGATCAGTGCGGTCGGCCCGCCGACATCCGCGGCGGCCGGGGCGGCGCTCGCGCCGAGCACCGACCCGCAACCGACCGCGAGGGCCGTGGCTGTTGACAACAAGCGCCGAGTGGCGCGTGCGAGGGCACGCATGCCGGTCCTCCCCGTGACGACGACGGTCGACCTGACAGGCGTCCGCAGAGGAAGGATCGCATGGGCGGCTGACCCTGACGAGGCCATTTACTCCTTTGCGGACGATCAGGTGGGTTCGATGTCCGATCGGTCCCGACGCCCGGTCGTCGAGGTGTCCGTGATGCGCGGGTCCGGGGCCGGCCACGCGGGGAGCCCTCCCCGGATGCGGGGACGCATCGGGGAGGGCCCGGTCCGGGAGGACGGACCTGCGGTGGCCCGGCCGGCCGTGGCGGCCAGCAGTGATCAGCTCGCGGTGCAGGACCGGATCTGCGGCCTGGCGCTGCTGTTGCCGTTCATCATCGTGGTGAAGCCGAAGGTGTTGCCGCTGCCGTTGGAGCGCATCGTCATCACGTAACCGGAGCTGTCCCAGCTGGGCGTGCCGTTCCAGGTGGTGTTGACCTTCTGCGGTGCGGTCAGCGCCACCACCACCGTCCAGTTGCTGCCGCCCTGGACCGTCACCGAGGTGTTGTACCGGTCGCCCCACACGTTCGGGTACGTCGCCGTCGCGGTGCACGTCCCACCGGCCGGCGGGGTGGTCGGCGTGCCGGTGGGCGGGGTGGTCGGGGGATTGGTCGGCGGGGTGCCGTCCGGGGCCACCGCCCGGCCGGTGCTCGGCGAGATCATGCCCGGGCACAGGCCACGGCTGTTCAGGTTGGCCATGATCTGCCCAATCGCGTCGCGGGTGTTCTGGATGCCGTCGTGCATCAGGATCACCTGGCCGTTCTGGAGCCGGCCGGCGTTGGAGACGATCTGGCTGACGCTCGCGCCGTTCCAGTCCTGGGAGTCGACGTCCCAGATCACCTGGCGCATGCCGAGCGACGAGGCGACCGACTGGAGGGTCGAGTTGGTCTCGCCGTAGGGCGGGCGGAACAACTGCGGCCGTACGCCGGTCGCCGACTGGATCGCCGAGTTGGTCTGGGAGAGGTCGGACTGCATCTGGCTCTGACCCATCGAGGTCATGTGCGCGTGGTTCCAGCTGTGGTTGCCGATCCACATGCCGGCGTCGACCTGGGCCCGGGCGGCGGACGGGTTGCCCTGCACGTTCTGCCCGACGTTGAACATGGTCGCCCGGACGTTGTTGGCGCGCAGCACGTTCAGCAGCGCGTTGGTGCTGCCGGTCGGCCCGTCGTCGAAGGTGAGGCCGACGTAGCCGTTGCAGGCGGCGGCGCTGGACGGGGTGGCGGAGACCGCGACGCCGACGGCACCCAGCGCCACGGTGGTGGCGAGCACCGCCAACCGGACGGTCAGGCGGGCGGCTCGGGAACGGGACGGGCGGCCGGGGCCACCGGTACTGGGGATCATGCGCAGGTCCTCCTGAGGGCGGTGATACCTGGGGCGCGGGAATCAATCGAGATGCGTGGATGTCGCTGTGAATCGGAGTATTGCAGCGGCATTTCGAACGCGTCAACGACTTTCGGAAAACTTTCGGAAACGTGTCCGGTCGGGGCGTCGGGGCTGGCGAGCCGCCGTGTGCCGCCCCCCGCCCCCGGCCCGACAGCGCCGCGTCACCCCGCGTCCCGGCCCGCGTCGCCGGGCGTCGCCCCGCGCCGGCCGCTGCCGCACAGTGGAACCATGGACACCGTCGCGGAGTTGACCATCGTCCGGCACGGGCAGAGCGTCGCCAACGTCGCGTTCGCCGAGGCCCACGCGCGGGGCGTCGCCACCCACGGGCTCACCGGGCGCGACGCCGACATCCCGCTGTCGCCGTCGGGCCGGCGACAGGCCACCAGGCTCGGCCGCTGGCTCGCCGCACAGCCCGCCGACCGGCATCCCGACCACGTGGTCTGCTCCCCGTACCGGCGGGCCCGGCAGACCTGGGCCCGGGTGGCGGACACCACGGCCACCCTCGGCGTCACCCCGGTCGACCTCGACGGGCGGCTGGTCGACCGGCTCATGGGCGAGCTGGAACTCCTGACCCCGCTCATGATCGCCGAGCGGTTCCCCGCCGAGGCGGCCCGGCTCGCCACCGACGGCCCCTACGCCTACCGGCCACCCGGCGGCGAGACGTTCGACGACGTCGCCGCCCGCGTCCGCGCCACCCTGGCCGATCTGCACCGCCGGCACGCCGGCCGCCGGGTGTGGCTGGTGGCCCACGACGCCGTGGTCGTCGCCGCCCGGCACGTCCTGGAGGGGCTGTCGTTCGCCGACCTCGACGCGATCCTCGCCACCACCCCGGTCGCCAACACCTCACTCACCCGCTACGTGGCCACCCACGGCCGCCTCGACCTCGTCGAGTTCGCCGCCGTCCCGCACGCGCCGTGACCGGCTCAGCGGACCGGGTCGGGCCACGACCGCCCGGCGGCGGGCACCCCGGCCAGCCGGGCGAACGGCCCTCCGGCGGCCAACAGCACCCCCGGCGGCCCGCTCTCCACCAGCCGCCCCCGGTCGAGCACCAGGACCAGGTCGGCGTCCGCGACCGTCGAGAGCCGGTGCGCGATCACCAACCGGGTCACCGGCAGCGTCCGCAGGTTCGCCTCGACCGTCGCCTCGGTCACCGTGTCCAGCGCGCTGGTCGCCTCGTCCAGGATGAGCAGGGCCGGGTCGGCCAGCAGCGCGCGGGCGAGCGCGACCCGCTGCCGTTGCCCGCCGGACAGGCCGACGCCGCCGTCGCCGAGGTGGGTGTGCAGCCCCATCGGCAGGGCCGCCACGTCGTCGTGCAGCACGGCCAGCCGGACCGCCCGGTCGACGGCCGCGTCGGAGGCGTCCGGGCGGGACAGCGTCAACGCCTCGCGCAGGGTGCCCGCGCCGAGGTACGTCTCCTGCAGGACCACCCCGATCTGCCGGCGCACCGAGGACAGGTCCAGCGTGGCGAGGTCGTGGCCGTCGACGTGGATGCGGCCCCCGGTCGGGGCGTACAGGCCGGTCAGCAGGCCGACCAGGGTGCTCTTGCCGCTGCCCGAGCCGCCCACCACCGCCACCTTGCTGCCGGGCCGGATCACGGCGGTGACGTCGCGCAGCGCCCAGGGCGACCGCCTGTCGTACCGGAAACCCACCCCGGTCAGGGTGACCAGCCCGGTCAGCCGGGGCGCGGGCAGACCCGGGGTGGGCTGCTCGACCGGGGCGTCCACGATGTCGGCCAGCCGGTCCATGGTGGGGGCGAGCAGGGTGAACGACGGTAGCCGCTGGGCCAGCGCGACCGCCGGGGTGATCGCGGCGACCGCGAGCGCGGACAGCCCGGCCGCCCGACCCGGCGAGTCGGCCTGCCGGACCGCCACCAGCAGCATGAGCACCGGGCTCGCCATCGATCCGGCGGCGAGCAGCGCGTCCGCGACCGCCGACAGCCGGGCCAGCCGGTGCGCCGCCGACACACCCCGGTCGAACGACTCCTGCCAGCGCTGCCGTACCCGCTGCTGGGCGCCGGCGACCCGGATCGCCGCCATGCCCTGCACCGCCTCGGAAAGCCGGGCCGCCTCCTCACCGGAGGCGAGCAGTTCCTCCCGTTGCAGCGCGCCGGAGCGGCGGCCCACCCACAGCGCGGTGCCCGCCTGGACGGCGATCACGGCGGTGGCCGCCAGCCCCAGCACCGGTGACAGCACGGTCACCACGGCCAGGTAGCCGACCACCAGCAGCCCGTCCAGCGCGGTGGCGACCAGCGCCGACGCCAGCAGGTCCCGGACGCCGGCCACCGCCCGGACCCGGTCGACCAGGTCGCCGGCCGACCGGCGGTGGAAGTACCGGTAGACCACGTCGAACAGCCGGTGCACCGTCTCGGTGCCGAGCCGGCTGCCGATGCGCCGTTGCAGGCTGGTCACGGTCAGGCCACGGGCCAGGGACAACGCCCCGGTGAGCAGGGCCAGCGCGGCGACGGCGGCGAGCCAGGTCGCCGCCGGGGGCGCGACGGCGTCGATGAGCGCGGCGGTCGCCCACGGCACGGCCAGGCCGGTCGCGGTGAGCAGCACCGAGGTCGCCGCCAACAGCGCGAGCAACCCGGTGTGCCGGCGTAGCACCGGTACCAGCAGGTCGCGCACCGGCGACGGTGCCGCCGGTGCCGGTGGGGCGGGACCGTCGGCCGTGGCCAGCAGCACCACCCCGGTGGTGCCGGCGCAGAACTGGGCGGGGGAGAGCCGTCGGCGACCCACGGCCGGGTCGACCACGTCGACGCCCCGGCGGCCGATCCGCTCGACCACCAGGTAGTGGTCGCCGTTCCAGTGGGCCAGCAGCGGCATCGGCAGCTCCCGCAGCCGGGTGGCGTCCACGCGCAGCGCCGGCAGGGCGATCGCCCGGCAACGCAGCCCGTGCTGCTGCGCCTCGTCACGCAGGTCGCGCAGGCTCAGGCCGTCCCGGCCGACGTCGAGCCGGGCCCGCAGGTACGACGCCGGGACCGCCCGGCCGTGGGCGGCGAGCAGCATGGCCAGCGCGCTGGGCCCACAGTCGGTGGCGGCGACCTGGAGCACCACCGGCACCCGTCGCCGGCCGGTCACCGGACCCGGGTCGTCCGGTCCCGGGGCAGCCAGAACCACTCGACGTCGGTGCCGGCCCGCCGCTGCGCCAGCCACTCGTCGAACATGGCCCGCTCGACCAGCGCCCGGGTGTCGTCGTCGAGGACGGCCGGCTCGCGGTCGACCACCACCGCCGTCACCGCCGTACCGGCGATGGTGGTCGGCACCGGCCCGGTGGCGTCGCGCAGCTCCGGCGGGGCCGCGACCGCCACCGCCCGCAGGGTGCCGGCGGCCCGGCCGGCACGGACGGCGGCGGCCACCGCCGCGAGCGCCGTCGCGCGGTCGGCGGGGGGCGTCCCCTCGGCGGTCCAGGCGATCAGGAGCCGGTCGAACGTGGACCGGTGCGCGGCGAACCACTCCGGCAGCCGGTCACCCACCACCCGGGCCCGGAGCCGGGCGACCGCCACGGTGTGCGCGATCAGGTCGGCGAAGTCCTCGGTGGTGAGCCCCCGGTCGGCGAGCCACCGCGCGGTCGACTCGGCGTCGAGCAGCCCCTTGGCCCGGCGGTACGCGTCGGCCGCCGCCTGGAGCGCGTCGTCGTCGACCGCGACCGGGTGCTGCTCCAGCTCCTCGGCGACCAGGCCGGTGTCGACCAGCCGGGCGAGCACCTCGTGGTCGTACCAGAGGAAGTCGAGGGCGGTGAGCGCCTCGCCCACCCGCAGCGTGCGGGTGCCGATCCGGGCGAGGTGGTGGTCGGAGTGCCGGACCGCCCCGCGCAGCGGCCACGGCAGGGCCGGCGTCGGACTGTACGCCACGGAGACCGTGCCGGCCGGTTCGCGCAGCAGCACGTCGAAGGCGACCGACCCGTCGGCCACCTCCTCGTCGCGCACGACCGCCGGATCGGCCCCCGGCCAGCGTTCCCGCAGCGGGGTGAGGCGTCGGCGGGCCTCGCGCAGGCCGGCGCGGTCGACGGTCAGCTCCCGTACCAGGGTGACGGCGGCGTCGAGCAGGGCCGGGTCCAGGGTGGTCACGTGGTGGCTCCGTTGGTGGGGGCGGGCGTGGTGAGCAGGTCGACCACGGCGGCGGTGATGGGCAGCCCGGTCTCCTCCTCCACCCACAGGTACTGGCCGGTGGGGTTGATCTCGATGTAGACGTACCGGCCGTCGGGGGTGACGATCAGGTCGAGGGCGCTGTAGCGCAGGCCGAGCGCGCGGGTCAGCGCCTTGCACCTGGCGGCGACGTCGGCGGGCAGGTCGTAGCGGCTCAGCGGGGTGTTCCGGTCGTCCTGGCGACGCCAGTCGTGCCGGGCGTGGTTGGACCGCTGGGAGTCGATGGCGGCGGTGAACACCCGGTCGCCGACGACGGTGACCCGCAGCTCGACCCGCTTGGGCACCCGTTCCTGCGCGATGAGGGGGCAGTGGCGTACCCCGTCGACGTGGCCGACGTCGTGGTGGGTGACCGGTTCGGTGAAGCGCATCAGCTCGTCGCGGAGGCTGGTCAGCCCGACCTGCTTGGTGATCATCCGGCCGCCGGTGTGCGAGAACAGGTCGAGCACGTCGCGGGGATCGTTGCCGACGGCGGTCGCCGGCACGTCGAAGCCGAGGCGCAGGGCGAGCTGGAGCTGGCGGAGCTTCTGCTGGGCCCGCAGCACCACCGGCCGGGCGGCGGGCAGCGCCGGCACGTCGAGGGTCTCCCAGACGTCGCCGACGAACTGCCGGCTCTCCTGAACCACGAAGCCGGCGTGGGGTTCCCCCAGGTGGGGCGGGGCGACCGGGACGCCGGGCCGGCGGAACCAGACGGCGGTCACCGCGTCGAGGTCGACGGTCCCGCCCGGGCCGGCGTGCCGGACCAGGGTACGGGTCAGCCGACCGTCCCGGATGGTCACCGACAGTGAGGCGCGGGACGGTACGTCGGCCGGGTCGAAGCGGACCCAGCTGACGCCACGTCGGCCCAGCTCCACCTCGGCCGCGTCGGCGTGTACGTCGTCGGGGGCGGTCAGGATGAGGATCATGGGTGCTCCGGGCGGGGGACCGCCGACGTCCGGCCCCTCGGTGGGCCGGATCGCCGACGGTGACGGATCAGTCGAAGTCGGTGTCGGTGTCCGGTCGACCCCCGCCGGGGATGTCGTCGATGGTCTTCGACGAGCCCGCCCCGTTGCGGGGCAGCCCACCGAGCATCCGGGCGAGCTGGTCGTCGGCCAGCTCCACCCCGTCGGCGGGAATGGTGTCGATCTCCACGGTCCTGCGCTTCATGGTGCTACCTCTATCCGTTCGCGAACGCCCACCGGCCGGCTGGACCGGCAGGTGCATGCAGTCTGGGTGGCCCGGGGTGACCTGGGCACCAGGGAAATCCCCAGGGTTGGCCCCGGGTTCTACGCTCAGCCGGTGTCCACCGAGATCACGGCCGAGCGCCTGCTGTCGGCGGCCGACCGTGCCGACCCGGACGAGGCCGCGCGCCTGCTGTTCCGGGCCTTCCTCACGCTGTCCCGGACCACCGACAGCGACCGGTTGCTCCCCCTGCTGACCCGGGTCCGGCAGGCCCACGAGGCGAGCGGCTCGGCGCGTACCGCACTGATCTACCGCACCCTGGCGGGGACGGCGGCCACCCGGGCCGGCCTCGCCGAGGGCCCGGAGCACCTCGACGCCGCCGTACGGATCTTCGACGAGCACGCCTTCGGCGACGACCCGGTGCTGGTGGAGTGCGCGTTGACCGCCGTGATGACGCTGATGCGTCCGCACGAGGCGCGCCGGTTCGCCCCGCTGCTCGCCGACCTGGACCTGCCGCCGGCCGACCGGGCCCGGCTGCTCGCCCTGGTCGGGGTCGGTGACTGCTGGGCGGGGAACCTGGTCCGGGGGCAGGCCGAGTTGCGGGAGGCGGCCCGGCTGGCCGCGCGGTGCGGCACCCCCGACGTGCAGGCCGAGGCGACCTCCTGGCTGGCCAAGTGCGACGCGCTGCGCGGTGACCTGGACGATGCCGCCGTCCACCTGGACCAGGCCCGCGAGTTGGCGGCCCAGGTCGGTTCGGCCTGGGTGGCCCGCCACCTGCCCGAGTGCACGGCCGCGCTGGCGTTCGCCCGGGGCGACCGGGAGACCTGGGCCGGGCTGCTGGAACTCGTGGTGGCCCGGGACGTCGGGGTGACCGCCGGCCTCCAGTACGAGCACCGCTGGGAGTTGGCCACCCACCACGCCCTCGCCGGCCGGTCCCGGCTGGCCGGCGACCTGCTCGCCGGGATCGACGACCCGCCCGCCTCCTGGCCGGGCGGACCGGTGCTGCCGGCGTGGCGGGACTGGATCCTCCAGCCGGGCCCGGCCACCACGGCGACCCTGACGGCGGCGGTGGACCTGCTGACCCGCCCGGTCGAGCAGTTGCTCGCCGCCCGGGTGGCCTGGCTGCTGGGCGTGCACCACGGGCGGGCCGGCCGGCGGGGCGAGGCGGCCCGGCTGCTGGAGCAGGCGTGCGCGGGGTACGCCCGGACCGGTGCCGCCGGGATGCTCACGCTGGTGATGCGGGACCTGCGCTCCCTCGGCACGTCCGCGGCGGGTGCCGGTGTCCCGCTGGTCGCCGACCCGCCGTTCCCGGTGCCGGCAGGGGAGCCGACGCTGACCGAGGCCGAGGCCCGGGTCGCCACCGCGATCGCCAACGGGCTCAGCAACCGGGAGGCGGCGCAGCGGCTCTTCGTCTCGGTGAAGACGATCGAGTTCCATCTGGGCAACATCTTCCGCAAGCTCGGCGTCCGTAACCGTACGGAGTTGGCGGCCCGGCGGGCGCGTACCCGCTGAGCGTGCCACCGGTCCGTGGTCGGGCCGTCGCGCAGGGTCGACACCCGCCGGACCGGGTCGGACACCTGTCGCAGATCGAATCCATTCGATATAGCATCACGGCAGGGCAGCGTCACCCCGCACGGGCGTAGGACGCGGAGTGTTCGCCATCCACCGGGCGGACCGGGCAGCCGACCGGTGGTCACCGACGAGGGCGCGGCCGGGTCGACACCGGCTCGACGCCCCACTGTGACGTGCTGGTCCCGCCGCAGGCGCGGTGTCCCGGTCGTCGATCCCACGAGCGGTCGACCGGTCGCGTGCCCGTCCGGCGGTGACCGGACGGAACACCGAGGAGGAAACGCACAGATGAACGACGTACCCGCTCGACCGCAACGCCGTACCAGGAGGGCCAGCCGGCTGCTGCTGGGCGGCGCCTGCGCCCTGGCGATCACCGTGTCGTCGATGGCCGTGGCGACCCTGGCCCACGCCGACCTCAGCGGACCGCCCGGGACCACGCTGAAGGCCGCCGCCGAACGCAGCGGCCGGTACTTCGGGGCCGCGATGGGGGCGGACCGGCTCAGCGACTCCGGCTTCCTGAACATCGCCAGCCGCGAGTTCGACATGATGACGGCCGTCAACGAGATGAAGCCGGACGCGACCGAGCCCAACCCCGGGCAGTTCGACTTCAGCAGGGGTGACGCGATCTACAACTGGGCCACCCAGCGCGGCATGCGGTTCCGGGGCCACACCCTGGCCTGGCACGCCCAGCAGCCGAGGTTCTGGGGCAGCCTGAGCGGCAGCGCGCTGCGGCAGGCGATGATCAGCCACATCAACGGCGTGATGGCCCACTACAAGGGCAAGCTCTACGCCTGGGACGTGGTGAACGAGGCGTACGCCGAGAACGGCACCCGCCGCTCCTCCAACCTCCAGTCCACCGGCAACGACTGGATCGAGGTGGCGTTCCGCACCGCGCGGGCCGCCGACCCGTCGGTCCAGCTCTGCTACAACGACTACAACATCGAGAACTGGACGTACGCCAAGACGCAGGGCGTCTACAACATGATCAAGGACTTCAAGGCGCGCGGCGTGCCGATCGACTGCGTCGGTCTGCAGACCCACTTCACCGGGGGCAGTTCGCTGCCGGGCAACTTCCAGCAGACGCTGTCCAGCTTCGCCGCCCTCGGGGTGGACGTGGCGCTGACCGAGGCCGACGTCACCAACGCCTCGACCAGCCAGTACCAGGGCCTGACCCAGGCGTGCATGAACGTCCCGCGTTGCGTCGGCATCACCACCTGGGGCATCCGGGACAGCGACTCCTGGCGGGGCAACGAGAACCCGCTGCTGTTCGACCGCAACAGCAACCCGAAGCCGGCGTACACCGCCGTCCTCAACGCGCTCAACTCGGCCTCCACCACGGTCCCGGGCACCTCGACCCCGCCGCCCACCACCCCGCCGACGACGCCACCGACCACCCCGCCCACCACGCCGCCGACCACCCCACCGACCAGCGCTCCGCCGACCACGCCGCCGCCGACCGGGCAGCCGGGCGGCTGCACCGCGACGTACCGCACGGTCAGCAGCTGGACCGGCGGCTTCCAGGGTGAGGTGGTCGTGGCCAACACCGGCTCCACCGCCATCACCGGCTGGACGGTGCAGCTGACGCTGGCCAGCGGGCAGACCATCGCCAACGTCTGGAACGGCAGCAACACCGGCACCAGCGGCACGGTCAGCATCCGCAACGCCTCCTACAACGGCTCCGTCGGCCCGAACGCCTCGACCACCTTCGGGTTCCTGGTCAACGGCAGCAGCAGCACCGCGCCCGGCAACATCTCCTGCACCACCGCCTGACGGCGGGCGCACCCCACCCCCGCCGGCCGGGCCGGAGCCACCAGCTCCGGGCCCGGCCGGCGTCCCGGTGACCGGAGGCGTCGTGGTCGACGCGGGTGTGGGCGTCGCCACCCTCGTGGCCGATTCTTGCCGATGCTTCTGCCTGTTCCCGGGGCGGCGCAATCACTTGACTCATGGTCATGACGCAAACCTGGAACGCGACCCGCCGCTCGGTGGTCGCCGGCGTGCTCCTCGGCGCCACGGTGGTGGTCGGTCCGCTGACGGCACCCTCCAACGCCGCCCCCAGCCAGCCGTTCGGTGCGTCGGCGACGTCGCCGACGGCCGAGAACGACCGCTCCATCCTCGACGTGATCCCGGCGCAGACCCGGGACCGGATGCTCGCCCAGGCCCCGCTGGTCGACGCGGCCAACGTCGTGCGCACCGCCATCGAGGCCGGCGCGCCGCGTGGCTACGCCGGCATCGGCCTGGTGGACGACCACGTCACCCTCTGGTGGAAGGGCACCCTGCCCGGTGACGTCGCGGCGGCGGTGGCGACCGCACGCCGTACCGCCCCGGTGGAGGTCGCCGGTGCCACCTACTCCCGTACCGAGTTGAAGAAGGCGGCGGCGAAGCTCGCCCCCGTGGTGGCCGCCGACCCGAACGACGCCACCCACGCCGTCCGGCTGCGTACCGACGGTTCCGGGATCGAGGTCGCCGTCGACCCGAAGGCCGGCGCGAAGCAGCCGAAGCTGCCGGCGACCGGGGTCAGCACCCGGACCGTGGTGCGCGAGCGGATGGTCGAGCGGTCCCGCTACAACGACTCCGCGCCGTACGACGGTGGGATCGGCATCGGGCTGACCACGTACGGCTGCACCGCCGGCTTCGGCGTCCGCAACCAGACGACCAACGTGGGCTACCTGCTCACCGCGGAACACTGCGGCCCGATCGGTCAGCCCTGGCACGTCGGCTGGAACACGAACACCAACAGCGGCACGCTGATCGGCTACGGGGTCGCCAGCAACGACGACCACGACACCATGCTGGTCTCGACCTCGTCGCCGGGCAGCCACATCTATGTCGGTGGGCAGAACGACGAGGTACGCGCCCAGGTGACCGGCTGGACCGAGGTCTTCCCCGGTCAGCTGCTCTGCCAGTCGGGGTACACCTCGGCCGGTGAGATCGGCGGACCGGTCTGCAACCTGCGGGTCGACTTCCACTACGACGACATCGAGGACCTGGTCGAGGCCACCCAGCTCGACGGCGACGAGTCGGCCCGGGGCGGCGACAGCGGCGGACCGGTCTACTCGGTCAACGCCAACGGCACCGTCCTCGCCGCCGGCACCACCACCCGGTCGGCCGGTCCCGGCTTCGGCTTCCAGGACTTCGCCACCGCCCGGGACGACTACGGCGACATCCGACCGGCGACCACCCTCGCGAGCACCTGCCGGGTGTCGTACGTGGTGACCAACTCCTGGAACACCGGCTTCAACGTCAGCGTCACCGTCTACAACGACGGCCCGGCCGTCAACGGCTGGTCGCTCGGCTGGACCTTCCCCGGCAGCCAGCTGGTCCAGGGCCACTGGAACGGCGTCTTCCAGCAGACCGGCGCGGCGGTCACGGTGGGCAACGAGAGCCACAACGCCAGCATCCCGACCAACGGCGCGGTCAGCTTCGGCTTCACCGCCAGCGGCTCGCCCACCACGCCGGCACCCTTCACGCTCAACGGCACCACCTGCAACTGACCCCCCTCCGGCCGCCCCTGGGCACCTCCCGGGGCGTGGCGCAGCAGCCTGGTCATCCGCCACGATCCGGGTGACCGTCAGGACGGGCCCCGCCGGTCATCCCGGCGGGGCCCCGTCGCGTCCGTCCGCACCGACCAGGCCGCCGACGGCACCGGCGGTCCCGGGTGGGCGGGCGATAGGCTGCCGACGGTGTCCGAGTGAGCTGAGGGGTACGCGTGATTGGCGCAACGGTTCGCGGGCTGGTCGTGGTCTGCGGGCAGCCGACGTGAACGACGGGCTGCGTCCCGGCGACCCGGCCCGGCTCGGGGGGTACGAGCTGCTCGACCGCCTCGGTGAGGGGGGCATGGGCAGTGTCTTCCTGGCCCGGTCGCCGCAGGGACGCCGGGTGGCGGTGAAGGTCGTCCGTGCGGAGCTGTCCCACGACGACGAGTTCCGGGGCCGGTTCCGCAGCGAGGTGAACCGGGCCCGTCAGGTCCCGCCGTTCTGCACCGCCGAGGTGTTGGACGCCGACCCGGACCACGACCCGCCCTATCTCGTGGTGGAGTACGTCGAGGGCCCCAGCCTGGCCCAGGTGATCCGCGACGGCGGGCCGCTGGGTGCGGCGCAACTGCACGGCATCGCGGTCGGGGTGGCCACCGCGCTCACCGCCATCCACGGCGCCGGGGTGATCCACCGGGACCTGAAGCCGGCGAACGTGCTGGTGGCACCCGGCGGGATCAAGGTCATCGACTTCGGGATCGCGCGGGCGTTCGAGGCGACCAGCCAGCACACCCGGACCCACCAGATGGTCGGGACCGTCTCGTACATGGCACCGGAGCGGTTCGACACCGGGTCCGGCCGGGCGGTGGGCCCGGCCGCGGACGTCTTCGCCTGGGGTGCCGTGGTCGCCTACGCCGCGACCGGCCGCAACCCGTTCGGGGGCGACTCCGCGACCGCGACCGCGATGCGGATCCTCACCCAACCGCCCGACCTGACCGGTCTGCGGGGGCCGTTGCGGGAGCTGGTCTCCCGGGCCCTGGAGAAGGATCCCGACGTGCGGCCCACCGCCCGGGAGCTGCTCGACGGGCTGTTGACGGTCACCGCCCCGGCGGGCGATCAGGCCGTGCCGGCCTCCGCCGGTGCCGACCGGCCTCCTGCCGAATCGTCGGCACCGGTCACGCCGTCCGCGGGTCCGTCGTCGGCGTCAGGTGGCATCGGCGGTCCGTCGTCGGCGGTGGACGGGTCCGGTCGACGGGTCCCGTCCCGGCGTCGGCTGTTCGTCGGGGTGGGCGCGGCCGTCGCGGTGGTCGCGGCGCTGGTGTCGGTCGTGGTGTTCGGCCCCCGACTGGTCGGCGACCGGTCGTCCCCGGACCCGACCGGCGCGGCAGCCGGGGGGCCGACGGCGGGTGGCCCGGTTGGCACCCCGTCCGGATCGGGTACGCCGACCCCGTCGCCGTCCGCCGCGTCGCCGTCCGCCCCGGTGGACCGTACCCGGGCCATCCTGGCCGGGCAGCGACAGATCCTGCTGCACGTGGTGGAGATCGACCGCGACCTGTCGCTGCCGTTCGACGGTGTGGTGGGGGTCGGCGACGGGACCAAGCCGGACGCCCGCTTCGTGCTCGACCCGGTCGGCGTCGACTTCATGATCAAATCGCTGAACCCGGAGATCTCCCACCGGCCCTGCCTCGGCGTCAAGATCGACGCGGAGGGGTACGCCTCCCTGGTGGGCACCGACTGCGAGCCGACCGCGGCGACCCTCTTCGGGATCTCCCGGGAGGGCAAGGACGACAAGGGGCGGCTCTCCTACGCCATCGTCAGCGAGCAGTACGGCGTGGTGCAGTGGAGCCCGAGCCAGCGGAAGATCTATGTGGAGGTCCTCGGCGACGCCCCGGTAGGCACCACGTTCAGCCTGGTCGACCGGGGTGCGGTCGGCTGACCGGGAGGCTGCGCGCCGCGACCCGGCCGGGCGGTGAGCCGGGGCAGGACGGGCTCGGCGGGTCGGGCCGGCCGGGTCGGGCGTGCTGATGCCTGTCGATGTTGCCTGATCGGATCCGATCGTGCTGGAATGGCTCAGTTCGCCGCAGCACGGGGGCAACCGGGCTGGCGACGGTGAGCACGGGAGCAGCGCGGTGCCGGCACCGCGCCAGTTCGGCAGCCGCGGGTGCCACCTCGCCGGGCCAGCACCACGGCGACGGGCGGGTGTCCCGTCGTCGGTGTCCCTGCCACGCCCTCCCGCGCCCGCCGAGACCGCCCCACCTCCGACCGTCGTAGGCGTCCGACGCGCCCGGGGGCGAGGTCGGCGGTGCTCGTCGGCCGGGATTCCCGCTGAGCCCTGCCCGCATGGTGGGGGTCAGCCGTCCTGGAGGAATGACCATGCGCAGTTTCCTCGCGGTGTTCACCGCCGCCCTGATCCTCGGCACCGCCGCCGGCAGCGTCCCGGCCGGCCCGTCGGCGGCCACCCAGCGTTCGTGCCCCCGGGGCACGCTGTTCTGTGAGGACTTCGAACGGCTGCCCCTCGGGGGTCCCAGCACGCTGAACTGGGGCGTCGACACCCGCCACGGCACGCTCACCGTCGAGCACGCCAGGCACGGCAACCAGGTGCTGCATCTGCACACGGTCGACAACGGACGTGCCTTCCTGCGGGTCGACGACTTCGCCGCGCCGGGCAACCGCTTCTACGGGCGGATGCGGCTGCGGGTCGACGCCTTCCCCACCGCCCCGGACTGGGCGCACTTCACGCTGGTCGAGGCGACCGGCAGCGGCAGTTCCGAGGTCGTCCGCCCGATCGGCGGCCAGTACGCGCCGACCGTCCCCGGCACCTTCTGGGGGGTGGGCGCGGACGGCGGCCCGACCGGCGACTGGACCAACTGGCGGGAGTCCGCCCCGGTCACCGAGGACACCTGGCAGTGCTTCGAGTGGCAGCTCGACCCGACTGACAACCGGGTCGCGGTGTGGATCGACGGGATGGCGAAGCCGGAGCTGACCGCCTCCACCACCGACCACGGCGGCAACGACGTCCCGTTCGTCCTGCCGGCGGTCGACACCGTGAAGATCGGCTGGCAGCTCTACCAGGGCGGCACGACGCCTGGTGAGTTCGACCTCTGGATCGACGACATCGCGCTGTCCACCAAGCGGCTCGGCTGCTGACACCTGCCGGCCCCGCCGTCCGGGCGGGACGGCGGTCCGTCGCCGTGCGGGCGGGACGGCAGTGCGTCGTCCCGCCCGGACGGGAGCGCGGGTCGGGAGAGGTGGACCCGGGACGGTCGCCGGGGGTGGGGTTTCCCGACCGGGCCGTCCGGGGTAGAGAGCGCACCGCCCGTTCATCAGCCTCCCGAGGGGACAGTCATGTCGGTACAGGCGTTTCTCTATGTCATCGCGGTCATCCTGCTCGTGCTCGCCGCCCTGCCCATCCCCAGCCGGGGGTTCTCGCTGGCCCTGCTCGGGGCGGCGTGCGCGTTGCTTGCCTACGCCTGGCCGGTGATCACGGGCTAGCCGCCGGTCGGCCGGGACGCGGGTGGTGCGGGCCGAGGTGGCTGCGTTCGCCCTCGTGGTCGAGGATGCAGAGGATCTCCGCCGGGCCGTCGTGCGCGCCGAACGCGTGCGGGACCAGGGTGGAGAACTCGGCGGCCTCGTTCGTGCCGACGAGGATCGTCCGGTCACCGAGGCGCAGCTCGATGGTGCCGGAGAGCACGGTGAACCAGTCCCGGCCCGGGTGTACCCGCAGGTCGGTCGGGACGTCCCGGGTGATCCGCAGCTTGGCGACCGTCTGGTTGCTGTCCCGGGAGAGCAGCCAGGTGGTGACGCCCCGGTCCTCGTCGCAGTGCGGACGGATCACGACGTCGTCGTCGGCGTCGGACTCGACCAGCCGGTCGAGCGTGATGCCGAGCACCCGGGCGATCGTGGCGATCTGGTCCAGGGCGACCCGCCGGTGTCCGGTCTCGATCCGGCTGAGCGTGGACGGGCTGATCAGGCAGCGGTGGGCCAACTCGTCCAACGACCAGCCACGGGCCACCCGCAGGCTGCGGATGCGCTGCCGGACCAGGGTCTCCAGATCCTTGTCTTGCCTCATAAGCAAGATGCTATGCCCGTGCGGCACGGGCGGGCTACCGTTCCCGCATGGCACACGACCACCTCATCGAGCTGCTCGACCTGGACGCCGAGGTGCTCCACGAGTACTTCCGCGACGTGATCGGCTGGGTCGGCCGCGAGGCCGCCACGCGACCCCACGTCGTCGACCTCGGTGCCGGCACCGGCACCGGCTCCCTCGCCCTGGCGCGGGAGCTGCCCGGCTCCACCGTCACCGCGGTCGACCTCTCCCCGGAGATGCTCGCCCACCTGCGCGGCCGGGCCGACGCCGCCGGGCTGGGCGACCGGATCCGCACCGTCGAAGCCGACCTCGACACGTCCTGGCCCGACCTCGGGCCGGTCGAGCTGATCTGGGCCGCCGCGTCGATGCACCACATGGCCGATCCGGTGACCGCGCTCGCGTCCGCGTACGGCATGTTGCGGCCGGGCGGGCTGCTGGTGATCGCCGAGCTGGAATCGTTCCCCCACTTCCTCACCGGCACCCCGGACGAGGAGGTGGAGCAGCGCGGTCACGCCGAGGCGGCGAAGCGGCGGCACGAGGCGGGCCTGCACATGCACGAGAACTGGGGCGAGCGGATGAGGCAGGCCGGCTTCACCTCGGTCACCGAGCGGCACTTCGACATCGACCTGCGTCCGCCATTGCCGGCCGCCGCCACCCGCTACGCGCAGGCTTCGCTGAGCCGGATGCGCCACGGACTGCAGGGACGGCTCCCTGCCCGGGATCTCGCCGCCCTGGACCAGATCGTGGCGGGTCTGGCGACCCGTACCGATCTCAGTGTCCGGACCGGGCGGACGGTCTGGCTGGCCCGCCGCTGAAGGGTGGGGGAGTGCGCGCCCGGAGTCGCATCTCCCGGACGACGGGTGCGATTCCGGTGCCCGCGGTCGTCATCGTCATTGCGCTGTCCGAAGTGGGGTCCGTGCAATCATGGCGTCGAGACCGACCCTTCAGGAGATCGTGTGAACACCGCCGTACCCCGGACCGAAGACGCCGGTGACATCGCCCGCGCCAGACCGGCCGATGCGCTCGGGACGTCCGCCGCGCAGGCCCGTAGCGCCGTGCTGGAGGAACTGATCCGCAAGGACCCGGGGCGGTTCCGGGTGCTCACCGGTGACCGTCCCACGGGCCGCCTGCACCTCGGTCACTACTTCGGCACGCTGCACAACCGGGTCCGGCTCCAGGAACTCGGCGTGGAACTGTTCGTGATCATCGCGGACTACCAGGTCCTCACCGACCGCGACGTGGCGGACAATCTGCTCCAGCACGTCGAGGAACTGGTCCTGGACTACCTGGCCATCGGGGTGGACCCGGCCCGCAGCACGATTTTCACGCACGGGGCGGTCCCGGCGCTCAACCAGTTGATGCTGCCGTTTCTCAGCCTCGTCTCGGTGTCGGAACTCAACCGCAATCCCACGGTCAAGGACGAGATCGCGCACTCGCGGCAGTCCGCTGTCAGTGGGTTGATGTTCACCTATCCCGTCCACCAGGCCGCCGACATCCTGTTCTGCAAGGCGAATCTGGTGCCGGTCGGCCAGGACCAGCTTCCGCACCTCGAACTCACCCGGACGATCGCCCGCCGGTTCAACGACAGGTACGGCGCCGGTTCGACGGTGTTCCCCCAGCCCGACGCGTTGTTGTCGAGCGCCCCGCTGCTGCTCGGCACGGACGGCACCAAGATGAGCAAGAGCCGGAACAACGCCATCACGCTCGCCGCCACCGCCGACGAGACCGCCCGGCTGGTCAAGGGGGCGAAGACGGATTCGGAGCGGCACATCAGCTACGACCCGGTGACCCGCCCGGAGGTGTCGTCGCTGCTGCTGCTGGCCGCCCTGTGTCAGGGGCGCAGCCCGGAGCAGGTGGCCGCCGAGATCGGGTCGGCGGGGGCCGCCGTGCTCAAGAAGGTCGTCACCGAGTCGGTCAACGAGTACCTGGCCCCGGTCCGGGTCCGCCGGGCCGAGTACGGGCGGGACCGGGCCCACCTGCGGGCCGTCCTGAGCGAGGGCAACGAGCGGGCGCGGGCGGTCGCCGACGCCACCCTCGCCGAGGTCCGGGCGGCGATGAACACCTGCTACTGACGCCGGCCCGGCCGGTGGCGCGCCCGAGGGGCCTGCCGCCGGCCGGGCCGGCTCCCGGGTGGGGACCGGTCACGTCGCCGACGGCAGTGCCCGTGTTCAGACCTTGCGGGCCACCCCACCGACGACGGTGTGGTAGGTGGTGGTCTGCCGGGAGTCGTCCTCGCCGTCCGGGTGCCACTCGGCCAGCGGAACCAGCCCGGGCGGAACCAGTTCCAGGTCGCCGAAGAAGCCGAGGATCTCGTCCCGGGTGCGCCACCGGCCGGTGCCCAGCGTCTCGTTGAACACCTTCTCCACCGCCCGCGCCCTCGCCGAGACCTCCGGCTGGGCCGGACCCGGGTCGTAGAAGTGCGAGATGGCCAGGTAGCTGCCGGAGGGGAGGGCGTCGATCAGCCGGCGGGCCACCCCGGCGGGATCGTCGTCGTCGTGCAGGTGGTGCAGGATCGCCAGGAGCAGCAGCCCGACCGGCTGGTCGAAGTCGATCAGCCTGCGGTCGCGCAGCTCCGTCAGCAACTCGTCGGGCTGCCTGACGTCGGCACCGACGACGGTGGTGGTCCGGGCGTCCGCCAGCAGGGCCCGCCCGTGGGCGAGGGCCATCGGGTCGTTGTCCACGTAGACCACCCGGGCGTCCGGGTCGACCCGGTGGGCGATCTCGTGCACGTTGCCCCGGGTGGGCAGGCCGGAGCCGAGGTCGAGGAACTGACGGATGCCGGCCTCGGCGGCCAGGTAGTGGACCGACCGGCGCAGGAAGGCCCGGCAGGCCCGCCCGGCCTCCGGCCCGTCCGGGGTGACCTGCATCGCCATCTGGGCGGCGTGCCGGTCGACCGCGAAGTTGTCCTTGCCGCCGAGGTAGTAGTCGTACACCCGGGCGATGCTGGGCCGGGTGGTGTCGACGCCCGGCGGCGCCGCCTTGTCGCTCGTCAACGCTTCGATCCCTCCGAACAGGGCCATGGTCGGTGAATACTGGCGGGGAGACCACGACACCCATGGCTGCCGAACCGGTGCCGGCCACGACGTGGGCCGGATCTGCCCTGAGGGTAGATGAGCGCGCTCCCAACGTCGATTCCGCCTCTGTCGGTAACGCGGCAGGCGGGTGCGAATCGGGACCGTCGGCGTTCTCCGGGGGCCGGTCGGACTCCACAGTCGACCCGTCCACGATGGTCTCCGGCGGAACGTCGTACCGCCGGCGGCGACGGGTCATGCCGCGACGGCCGGACGGGCCCCGGGGCATCCATCGACCGACCCCGATCAGCATGTGGACTCGGTCGGCGGTCGGCGTCCAGGTGGTGGTCGGTAATCCCACCATATCGACCAGCATCTTAGTGAGAAATCCGGATCAGGGCCGGGATCGGCGGATCGTCACCCATGCGGTGTGGTGGTTCCTAATTTATGCTGCCCCATGATGCATCGATACCGGTAGATCAGTTCCACCACCCCGCGACCGCCGACGACGGCGGGTCCGTTCGCCGATCGGAGTTCCCGATGGTCCTGCAACCGGCCGCCACCGCGCTGGCCAGTCTCCTGCTCGCCCTGCCCGTCGCCGTCCCGGCGGGCTCCGACGCCGCGCCCGCACCGTCCCTGCGGGCCGCGTCGGCGGCGGGGCAGTCCGCCGCCCTGGCCGGCCCGCCCGGTGCGCCACCCGGCGTCTGCCCGACCGGCACCGGCTACGGCCCGCCGTTGCCGTCGACCTCGGTCACGGCCACGAAGATCCGTGGCGGCTTCGCGTTCCTGGAGGGGCCCGTCTGGATCGCCGACCGGGGCTACCTGCTCTTCTCCGACATGGCCGCACCGACCGGGTCCGAGTACGTCCAGCCGTCGACGATCCGGCGGTTCACCCCGCCGGCCACCTTCGACACGTTCCTCGGCAATGCGGGCAGCAACGGGCTCGCGCTCACCCCCGACGGGCAGCAGCTCGTCGCCGCCACGCACGACCAGCGCAGCGTCTCGACGTACCGGCTCGACACCCTGGCCCGGGGCGTCGTCGCCGGCAACTACCAGGGGCGGGCGTTCAACTCGCCCAACGACGTGGCGGTCCGCTCCGACGGCGTCGTCTACTTCACCGACCCCAACTTCCAGCGCGGCAACCGCCCCGACCAGATGAGCGGACGGACCAGCGTCTTCCGCGTGTCCAACGGCCAGGTGTCGCTGGTCGACGACGCGCTGCGCCAACCCAACGGCATCGCGCTCTCCCCCGACGGCGCCACCCTGTACGTCGGCGCCTACGGCGAGAACAAGATCTACAAGTACGCCGTCCAGCCCGACGGCAGCACCGGCACCCGCAGCGTGTTCGTCAACTACGTCGGTGGCCCGGACGGCGGCACGATCGACTGCGCCGGAAACGTGTACTGGACCTCGGGCGGTGACGGGCTGGTGCACGTCTACTCGCCCACCGGCAGTCAGCTCGGCACGATCCGGTCCGGCGTGAGCGGCACCACCAACGTGGCGTTCGGCGGGTCCGACCGGCGCACCCTCTTCGTCACCTCGGGCCGGACGAACGACTCCGGCCTGTACAGCGTGCGGCTCAACGTGCCCGGCTACCCGTACTGACCCACCCGGTTTCCAGGAAGGGACGTATCGAGTGCGATCCAGTCTTCGCCAACCCCGTCGCCTCGCCGGCCTCGCGCTGCTGACCAGCGTCTGTGCCGTCCTGGCCGGCGCGCCCGTCACCGCCGGCCCACCGGCCGCGCCGGCCGGGGCGACGTCCGCCCGGGCCGCCGCCGACACCCGGCCGCCCACCCCGCCGACGAACCTGCGCAGCACCCGGCTGACCTGCCAGTCCGTCACGCTCGCCTGGTCCGCCGCCCGGGACGACGTCGGCGTCGCGTACTACGACGTCTACCACGACGGCCAACTGGTCACCTCGGTCGCCGGCAGGACGCTGACCGCCACCCTGACCGTCGCGCAGGGCGTCACCTGGGGCTGGTACGTCAACGCCCGGGACGCCGCCGGCAACGTGTCGCAGGCCAGCGCCACGCTCTCCGTCACGCCGCCGTTCTGCCAGTCCGACACCCAGCCGCCCACCACCCCGACCAACCTCGCCGCCACCGCCAACGGCACCGACGTGATCCTGACCTGGACGGCCGCCACCGACAACGTGGCGGTCACCAGGTACGACATCCTGCGCGGCGGGGTGACGGTCGGCTCGGTCACCGGCACGGCCGGCAACCCGCCGGCGACCTCGTTCACCGACACCGGGCTGGCCGCCGACACCGAGTACCGCTACACGGTCGTCGCCCGGGACGCGCAGGGCAACACCTCCACGGCGAGCAGCGCGGTGACCGTGCGCACCGGGTCGACCTGCACCAGCGCGGTCTGCGGCACGACGGTGGTCACCACCGAGCGGGACCTGCCGTGGGGGCTGGTGCAACTGCCCGACGGCACGGTGCTCTACGGACGGCGTGACCTGTTCGACGTGGTCGCGATGAACCCGGACGGGAGCAACAAGCGCAGCATCGGCACGGTGCCCAACGTGGCCGGCACCAACGGTGAGGGCGGGGTGCTCGGGCTGGCCGTGTCGTCGAGCTTCACCACCGACCGGTGGCTGTACATCTACCACACCACCACGACCGACAACCGGATCGTCCGCATCCGCTACGACGGTACGTTGCAGACCGGCACGGTGCAGGTGCTGCTGACCGGCATCCCGCGCAACAAGTACCACAACGGCGGGCGGCTGCGGTTCGGCCCGGACGGGATGCTCTACGCCGCCACCGGCGACGGGCAGAGCCCGGACCGTGCCCAGGACGTCAACGACCTGGGCGGCAAGGTGCTGCGGATCCGCCCCGACAGCACCGTGCCGTCGGACAACCCGTTCGGCAACGCGGTCTGGAGCTACGGGCACCGCAACCCGCAGGGGCTGGCGTTCGACTCCCGGGGCCGGCTCTTCGAGCAGGAGTTCGGTAACAACGTCATGGACGAGACCAACATCATCGTCCGGGGCGGCAACTACGGGTGGCCGGCCTGCGAGGGCACCACGGGCAGCTGCGCCAACCCGAACTTCATCGCCCCCATCCGCACCTACCCGGTGGCCGAGGCGTCGTGCAGCGGCCTGGCCATCGTCCGGGACGTGCTCTACCTCGGCTGCCTGCGGGGCAACCGGATGTACCGGGCGGTGATCAGCGGGAACACCCTCACCGACGTGCAGCAGTACTTCGTCGGCACGTACAGCCGGCTGCGCACCGTCGAGCCGACCCTCGACGGGAACCTGTGGCTGACCACGAGCACCGGCGGTGACAAGGACAGCATCCCCAACAACAGCAACGAGCGGATCCTCAAGGTGACGCTGGGCCGGTAGCCCGGCCCCCCGGCCCCGCCCCCGGTCCGACGGGGGCGGGGCGGGTGCCGGATATGGACCAGGGCGGCGACAAGAATTTACAATGGTCGTTGTTAACGCTCACAAACCCGTCCCAGTGCCGAGGGTGTGGGGGTGCCGACGAGACGGCCGGCACGACCGGTGGGTCCGGGTGGCCGCAGGCCGCCGTACCCGTCGGCCGGCCCGCTCGGACGTGCCGCCAGACCACCATGGCGGCCGACCGGCCACACTCCCCGGCCAGCTCCACCGATCCAGGGGAGAAGTCCATGCGAACGAGGGCACGATGGCTCGCGGCACTCGCCGTACTCGGCCTCATGACGGCCGGGGTGGTGACACCGACCGGCCCCGCCCACGCCGAATCCAACGGCGGGGTACGGGTGATGCCGCTCGGCGACTCCATCACCGAGGGCACGCAGGTGCCGGGCGGCTACCGGATCGGGCTCTGGCAGCGCCTGGCCGCCGGCCGGTACACGATCGACTTCACCGGATCGCAGTTCAACGGGCCGGGCAGTCTCGGTGACCACGACCACGAGGGGCACCCCGGCTGGCGCATCGACCAGATCGACGCCAACATCGTCGGCTGGCTGAACAACCAACGGCCGCAGAGCGTGCTGCTGCACATCGGCACCAACGACATCCTGCAGAACTACAACGTGGGTAGCGCGCCGAACCGGCTCTCCACCCTGATCGACAAGATCACCACCACCGTGCCCACCGCCGAGGTGTTCGTCGCGCAGCTCATCCCCCTGTCCAACAGCAACCAGGAGAACGCCGTACGGACCTTCAACGCGGCGATCCCCGGCATCGTGTCGAGCAAGGTGAACGCCGGCAAGCGGGTGCACCTGGTCGACATGCACAGCGCCCTGTCCACCGCCGACCTGATCGACGGCATCCACCCCACCTCCGGCGGCTACGACAAGATGGCCGCCCGCTGGTACAGCGCGTTGCAGTCGGTACCCGGCAGCATCGGCAACCCGGGCAACAGCGGCGGACAGACCGGCGCCATCGTGGGCACCGCGTCGGGCCGGTGCGTCGACGTGCCCGGTTCCGCCACCATCAACGGGCTCCAGATGCAGCTCTGGGACTGCCACGGCGGCACCAACCAGCAGTGGACGTACACCTCCGGCCGGGCGTTGACGGTGCTCGGCACCAAATGCCTGGACGCCGCCGGCTACGGCACCACCCCGGGCACCCTGGTCACCACGTACGACTGCCACGGCGGCACCAACCAGCAGTGGAACCTCAACGCCAACGGCACCATCACCGGCGTGCAGTCCGGGCTCTGCCTCGACGCCAACGGCGGGGCCACCGCCAACGGCACGAAGCTCGTCCTGTGGACCTGCAACGGCCAGGCCAACCAGCAGTGGAGCCGGCGGTAGCCCGCAGCCCCGTCCAACGAAGGAGATGCCTGAAGTGACGCTACCGACGGATCGACCTCCCACCCCGCCCCCGACCGGACGCCGCCGCCCCGTACCCCGGTCCGTGAGCTGGCTCTCGGCCGGCCTCGCGGTCCTCCTCGGCCTCGTGGTGACCGCCACCGCGCCGCACGCCGCGGTGGCGGCGGCGGACAACCCCTACCAACGTGGCCCGGACCCGACCCCGGCCAGTGTGGCCGCCACCCGGGGGCCGTTCGCCACCACACAGGCGACCGTGCCGGCGGGCAACGGCTTCAACGGCGGGTTCGTCTACTACCCGACCGACACCAGCCTGGGCACCTGGGGCGCGGTGGCGATCGTGCCCGGCTACTCCGCCCTGTTCGCCAACGAGGAGGCCTGGATGGGCCCCTGGCTGGCGTCCTTCGGGTTCGTGGTGCTCGGCATCGAGACCAACAGCCGCACCGACGGTGCCGACGCCCGGGCCACCCAGCTGCTCGCGGCGCTGGACTACCTCACCCGGACCAGCCCGGTGCGCACCCGGGTGGATCCCAACCGGCTCAGCGTGATGGGCCACTCCGCGGGTGGGGCCGGCACGTTGCTGGCCGCGCTGCGGCGGCCGTCGCTGAAGACCGCGGTCGGTCTCGCCCCCGGTACGCCGGGCAACAACCTGAACATGTCCACCACCCAGGTCCCGACCCTGCTCCTGTCGGGTCAGAACGACGGCACCGTCACCCCGTCCTACGTGCAGGGCATCTACAACACGCTGCCGGCCGGGGTGGAGCACGCCTGGGCGGAGCTGGCCGGCAACGACCACCTGTCGTTCACCAGGTCGAACCCGACCGAGATGCGGCTGCTGATCCCCTGGCTCAAGATCTTCCTGGACAACGACACCCGCTACACGCAGTTCCTCTGCCCGCTGGCGGACAGCACCGGCGTCTCCCGCTACAGCTCCACCTGCCCCCTGGTGCCCCCGGGCGGCCCGACCACCCCGCCGCCGACGACCCCGCCCCCCACCACCCCGCCCCCCACCACCCCGCCCCCGACGACTCCGCCGCCCACCACGCCCCCGCCCACCACGCCGCCGCCGACGACCCCGCCGCCCGGCACCGCCTGCACCGCCACCTACCGCACGATCGGCTCGTGGTCCGGTGGCTTCCAGGGTGAGGTCACGGTGACCGCCGGCAGCACCGCCGTCGACGGCTGGACCACCCGCTGGCAGCTGGGCGGCGGACAGAGCATCAGCCAGGTCTGGAACGGCACGCTGAGCACCAGCGGCACGACCGTGACCGTGCGCAACGCCGCCTACAACAGCACGCTCGCCCCGGGCACCTCGACGACCTTCGGCTTCCTCGGCACCGGCACGCCGACCAGCCCGTCACCGACCTGCACCAGCCCCTGACCGCCACCGCCGCCCACCCGACGCCACGTCGGGTGGGCGGCCCGGCGGTCGCCGGCCCCCGCCGACGATCCGCGACGGCCCGTGGTGGCCCCGCGCCCCGCGGGCCGTGCTCGTCGGCGGTCGGGTGTCCGCCGCCGATCCACAGCCGACTGCGAGGTCACCGTCATCATGTCCCCGCCGAACGGTACGTGATCTCCCCGATGCCCCGGGTGCTCGTCGTGGACGACGATCCCGCGCTCCGGGTCCTGCTCTCGGCGACGTTCGGGATGCACGACTTCGAGGTGCGGGTGGCCGCCGGTGGCTGGGAGGCGCTGGTCGTGGCGTCTGACTTCGACCCGCATCTGGTGGTGCTCGACGTGGTGCTGCCGGACGTGGACGGCATCCAGGTGGCCCGGAGCCTGCGCGCCGGTCCCGGTCCGGGGGTGCCGGTGCTGTTCCTCTCCGCCCGCGACGAGGTGGCCGACCGTATCGCCGGGCTGGCCGCCGGGGCCGACGACTACGTCACCAAGCCGTTCAGCCTGGAGGAACTGGTGCTGCGGGTGCGGGCGGTCCTGCGGCGGTGCCGGGCCGACCGGGAGGTGCGCGACGGCGGGCTGCTGCGCTTCGCCGACCTGGAGCTGGACGAGGAGGCCCACGAGGTGCGCTGGGGTGGGCACCCGGTGCCGCTGTCGCCCACCGAGTTCAACCTGCTGCGGTTCCTGCTGGTCAACGCGGACCGGGTGGTCAGCAAGGCGCAGATCCTCGACGGGGTGTGGCACTACCGCTTCGGCGGCGACGGCCGGATCGTCGAGTCGTACGTCCACTGCCTGCGCAGGAAGATCGACCGCTGGGGTCCGCCGCTGATTCACACCGTCCGGGGCGTCGGGTACGCGTTACGGCTGCCACCGGGGTCATCGGTGCGGTCCCCTCCGACGCCTACCGGTTGAGGCGTCCCCCGTGCCGCCCCGACGGGGGACCCGGCGTGGAAGTGCCGGCGCAGGGTGCGCCGCCAGCGCCCGGCGGGCAGGTCGGGGTCGAGCGCGGCCAGCCCGGTCGCGTACTTGGAGATGGCCACCGGGCGGTGCCCCTGCCGCCAGAGCAGCCGGTCGACGTGGGAGGCGGTGGAGCCGGTCTTGGTTTCGATGATGGCCAGGTCGGGCAGCGCCAGCCGACGGCCGCGCCGGTCCTCCCAGCGCAGCCCGACGTCGATGGTCGCCCGGCTGGCGGTCGCCGGCAGGTAGAGCGTGCTGCGCAGGTAGCTGGTGGTGAGGGTCGGCGCGAAATGCAGGGCGGGGTCGGTGCGCAGCGCCGTGAGCACCTCGTCGACGAACGACCGGCCGGGGGCGAGGGTGCCGCTGTCGTCGGGGCGGTAGGGCAGCCGCTGCTTGACCGTGCCACCCCGGGTGCCCTCCGTCTTCACCTCCAGCCAGCACAGACCGGAGTCGAGGTAGGTCCGGGTCCTGATCTTGAAGCGGCGGCGGCGTCGACGCGCGGTGAGCCGGAAGCTGACCAGGTCGGCGGTGTCGAAATAGATCGACTCGTAGCGGAAGGCGCGCCTGCCGTCGATCTCCAGCACCTGGTCGGTGTGGTCGAGCCGGGCGAGCAGGTGCGGCAGCTCGGCGAGCGGCAGGAGGTACTTGCGGTCGAACCGGGTCTGTAGCGCGGCGCGCTCGGTCAGGTCCGTGAGCCCGATCGGCGTGAGCCGGGCCAGCGCCCCGGTGGCCGGGTCGACGGCGGTCACCGTACGGCACCCGCGTCGACCGGCCGTCGCCCGCCGGTGGCGGTGACCCTGGGCCGCGAGTAGCGGACGTCCACCACGGTGGTGTCGTTGACCAGGTCGACCCGCTCGACGTTGACGTTGTGCACCCGCGCGCCGAGCAGCTGCTCCAGGTGCGCGGTGAGGGCGACCGAGTCGGTGACCGCGCTGTCCAGCACGATGATGTGCCGCCGGTACCGGCGCAGCAGCCGGGGATGGTCCCCGACGAACATCACGGCGAGGATCAGTGCCGTCAGCGCGCCGACCATCCAGACCGAGGTGCCGGAGAGCGGGCCGAGGATGCCCAGCGCGAGCGCCGAGAAGTAGTACGCCACCTCGTGCTGGTCGAGTTCCGTGGAGCGCAGCCGAATGATCGACAGCACTCCGAACAACCCCAGCCCGAGGCCGGCGCCGACGGTGCTGCTGCTCAGTGAGCTGGCCACGGCGAAGACGCCGACGTTGACGCCGAGGTAGGCCACCACCAGGTCCCGCCGTCGGTGGCGCGGGAAGTACAGCGCGAAGACCAGCAGGACCACGGCGACCAGGTCCATTCCGGCCAGGACCAAGCGGGACATGTTTGCTCCTTGGGGTGTCCGCCGGCCGTTTCCCACATACGGCGTCCGGCGGTGGGGCATCGGATCTGGCAGTGGTGCACCGGCGGGGCCGACGGCGGACGCCGTCGGCCCCGCCGGGTTGCGGTTCGGGCCCGGTCAGGCCCGAACCGCGGGGCCCGGGGGCTCAGAACCGCCCGTACTGGCCGGCGGTGACACCGGTCAGCACCCGGGTGGCCCCGGTGATGCTGCCGCCGGTGTAGAGACCGCCGATGTTGGTGCCGGTCACGCTGCCGCCGGTGTAGATGTCGTACCGCTGGCCGTTGGTGATCCGGTTGGACGACAGGACGATCTCCCGCACGGTGGCCGAGGTCCGGTACGAGCCCAACACCGTGCTGCCGGACACCACGTGCACGATGGTGTTGGCGGCCAGGTTGGCGTTGAACCGGGGGGCCACCCAGCCCTGGCCGGTGTTCGGCACCGCCCGGAACACGGCCAGCGAGGTCAGCGCGGCGCCCACCACCGTGCCGCCGGTGAAGGAGATCGGGCCGTCGGCGTCGATCGCGCCCTCGCCGCCGCCCCGGGTGCTGGAGCCCCGGGCCACCACGGTGCCCCCGGCGAAGGTGAGCGACCCGTTGGAGTCGAAGCCGTCCGTGCCACCGGTGGCCACCACCGTGCCGCCGGTGACCTTGATGAACGCGATCGCGGACGGCTCCATGTGGCCGAGGCCCTCCTCGGCGGCGTTGACCGCGTCGTCGCTGGCCACGACGGTGATGTTGCCGCCACTGATGGTGGTCCGGAGCCCTTCCAGCGCCTCGTAGGACCGGGTGACGTTGATGGTGCCGCCGGAGATGTTCAGGTCGTTCTCACCCTTGATGGCGTCGTCGGCGACCGAGGCCGTGATCGTGCCGTTGGTGATGGTGAGCACGCCCTTGCCGGCCTCGGTGTCGTTGGACTTGAGCCCGTCGCCGCCGGACGAGGTCACGGCGATCGTGCCGCCGTTGACGGTGAGCGAGTCCTTGCCCCGGATCGCGTCGTCGACCGCGTTGACGGTGATGGTGCCGGACTGGATGACCAGGTCGTCCTTGCTGACGATGCCGTCGGCGTGGTTGGCGCGTACGGTCAGCGCGCCGGTGCCGCCGATGGTCAGGTCGGCGGCGCTGAACAGGGCGGCGTCCGGCTCGCCGGTGTTGGTGTACGTCGTCGCGTCGGTGAGGTTGTTGCTGGTGCCGGCGGCCAGCGTGAGGGTGACCGCGCTGGCGTTCGTCACGTACAGCGGCGAGGAGGTGGAGTTGGTGATCGAGGCGCCGGCGAGGATGAGTTCCACGGTGCCGGTGACGGCGGTGTCGACCTTGACGTAGCCGTTGTTCAGGGTGCCCCTGATCTCGTAGGAGCCGGGCGCGGTGATGGTGACGGCGCTGCCGGCCACGGTGACGTTGCTGCCGGTGACGCTCGCGCTGGAGCCGTTGAGGGTGATCGTGGCGGTCGCGGCGGCGACGGCGGCGACGGCGAGCGGGCCGGCCAGCAGGGTGGCGGTGAGGCCGGCCAGGACGGCGGTACGGCGTGCGGTGGCTGTCATGGGGGGTCCTGTTCCTCGGTGTGGGCGGAGGGGTGCGCTGGGCCCGGGCGCGGTGCGGACGCCTCGACGGCCGGCCGTCGGCAAGGTGAACGGCGGATGAACGAGGCTTGGCATTGACGATGCTAAATGAAGTACGCCGCGTGTCGACAGGGCTGGAGCGGGAAATCGAAGCGCTTTCACGATTGTCAGCTGATTGACAGGTGACATTGACGAAACTCTGAGCCGGGCGCACTTGACCGGGGAATCGGGGACCGGGCCGGATCGACCGCGGCGGCGGTCAGAGGGTGACGACCACCTTCGCGCGGGCGTGTTCACCTTCGAGGTAGGCGATGGCGCGGGGCACCTCAGCCAACGGATAGGTCCGGTCGATCAGCGGCGTGAGCTGGCCGGCCTCGGCGTACGCGCGCAGCGCGTCGAGGTGTTCCCGGCCGGGGGTCGCCGTGAGGACGACGATGCGCTGCCGGACGAAGGGGGCCAGTAGCCGCCCCCGGGCCAGGAGCCGGACCGGCCCGAGCAGGCTGCCGCCCCGGTATACGCCGCCGCCGGAGAGCACCAGCGTCCCGGTCGGGGTCAGGGCCCGCCGCAGCGCGCCGAGCGAACGGTTGCCGACCAGGTCGAACACCACGTCGTACCGGCCGCCCCGGGTGAAGTCCGCGCGGGTGTAGTCGATCACGTGGGTGCAGCCGAGGGAGCGCACCAGCTCGACGTTGCGGGTGCTGCACACCCCGGTCACCGTCGCGCCGAGCACCCTGGCGAGCTGGATGGCCAGGGTGCCGACCCCGCCGGAGGCGCCGTTGACCAGCACCCGCTGGCCGGGCCCGACCCGGGCCGCGTCGCGTAGCCCCTGTAGCGCGGTGACCCCGGCCAGCGGCAGGGCTGCCGCCTGCGGCGCGGTCAGGTTCGCCGGCCTCGGCGCGACCAGGGTGGCGGGCGCGCACACGTACTCGGCGAACGCGCCGTCGGTGTCGCCGAGGTCGGCGAAGACGGCGTCGCCCGGGCGGAGGTCCCGCACGTCGACGCCGACCGCCTCGACCCGGCCGGCGACGTCCCGTCCCCGGATCCGGGCCCGGGGCCGGGTCGGGCCCAGGGTCAGTCGCGCCATCCGGGGGTCGCCCCGCATCACGTGCCAGTCGTACGCGTTGAGCGCGGCGGCCTCGACCCGGACGAGCACCTCGTCGGCGGCGGGCACCGGCACGTCGACCTCGGCGAGGGTCAACGTCTCCGGCGGCCCGTACCGGTCCTGCACGATCGCCCGCATGGCTCCTCCTCAAATGTGTACGGCGTACACCTACTGTGTCTCCACGGTAGGTGTACGCCGTACACCTGTCAATGCGGTTATGGTTTCCCTCGCCGACCGAGGACGGGAACCGAGATGGCCGAGCAGGCTGAGACGCTGCGCCGGACGCCGCTGAACAGGGACCGCATCCTGCGCGCCGCCGTCACGCTGGCCGACGGGGCCGGGATCGAGTCGCTCAGCATGCGCAACCTCGCTCAGGAGTTGGGCGTCGTGCCGATGGCCCTCTACAAGCACGTGGCCAACAAGGACGAACTGCTCGACGGCATGATCGACGTGGTGGTCGGCGAGATCGAGCCGCTCACCCCGGGCGTCGGCTGGCAGCCCGCGATCCGTCGGCGGGTCCTCTCGGCCCGGCAGGTGCTGCGCCGGCACCCCTGGGCCTCGCTGGCCATCGAGTCGCGGAGCACGGCGACGCCGGCCGTCCTCGGTTACCTCGACTCGATGATCGGGGCGCTGCGGGCCGGCGGGCTCTCCGCCGACCTCACCCACCACGTCATGCACGCCATGGGCAGCCGCATCCTCGGCTTCAGCCAGGAGTTGTTCGACGCCTCCCGGCAGGCCGGCCGGACCGGCCCGACCGTCCCGACACCCCCCGCGCCCCTGCCGCCGGAGGTCGCGGCCCGGTTCCCGCACGTCGCGGAGATCGCCACCGCCGCCGCGCACGACACCGGCACCGTCGTCGGGGCGGGCTGCGACGACCAGTTCGAGTTCGAGTTCGCGCTGGACCTGCTGCTGGATGGCATCGAACGGCTGCGCGCGCAGGGCTGGACGTCGACGCACTGATCCGCTGAGGTCGGCGCGGGCCGGTCACCGGCGTGTCGCGTCGCATCACGCCCCGGCCCCGATATCGACAGGCGACCTGGTGGAAACGTTTTCGCCTGGCGCGTTCACCATTCTCGCGCGCCCACCATTTCCTGCTCTCCCAACATATAGCGCACGGGGGGACTTGCCGCAAGACCCGGGTCACCCCGCAGAATCGTCAGCCGTGGTCGCCACCAGCGGAAATGCATCACCACGGTGCGCCGGCGACCTCATCACCAGCGGAAGGCGAAATGATGTCCACGTACCCGACGACGTATTCGGGGCCGCTGAATCGCCCGACCGCCGTCCCGCGGCCGGGCCCGACCGTCCCGGGGTCCGTCCGATGAGCGGGCGGTACGTGCGGGGGCTGCGCGAGGTCGACCCGACGCAGCGGAAACTGGTCGGCGGCAAGGGCGCCAACCTCGGTGGGCTGACCCGGCTCGACGGGGTCCGGGTGCCGGCGGGCTTCTGCGTGACGACGGACGCCTTCCGGCGGGTCACCGCGCTGGCACCGGGACTCGACGGGCAACTCGACCGACTGGCCCGGCTGGCGCCCACCGACCGGGCGGCGATCGGCGTCCTCAGCGCGCAGCTCCGCCGGACCATCGAGGGCGTCACCGTGCCCGACGACGTCGCGACGGAGGTCACCCGTGCCCTCGAAGCGCTCGGCGAGCCCGGCGGGTACGCCGTGCGGTCCAGCGCGACGGCGGAGGACCTGCCGACCGCCTCGTTCGCAGGACAGCAGGACAGCTACCTCAACGTGGTCGGCCCGGCCGCGGTCCTGCGGCAGATCAGCCGGTGCTGGGGCTCGCTGTTCACCGCGCGGGCCGTCACCTACCGCCAGCGCAACGGCATCGACCACCGGCGGGTCGCGATGGCGGTGGTCGTCCAGCGGATGGTCCCCGCCGGGGCGGCGGGCGTCCTGTTCACCGCCGATCCCGTCACCGGCAACCGGCGGGTCTCCTTCGTGGAGGCCGGGTTCGGCCTCGGCGAGGCCCTGGTCTCCGGGCTGGTCGACGCGGACGTGTTCCGGGTCCGCGGCGACCGGGTCGTCGCCCGGACGATCGCTGCCAAACGTCACGCCCTGCGGACCACGACGACCGGCGGGACGCGGGTGGTGGCGATCGACCCGCAGCGGCAGGACCAGCCGGCGCTGACCGACCCGCAGGTCGTCCGGCTGGCACGGCTGGGTCGGCGGATCGAGGCGCACTTCGGTCAGCCGCAGGACGTGGAGTGGTGCCTGGTCGACGACGACTTCCAGATCGTCCAGACCCGACCGGTCACCACGCTGTTCCCCGTCCCGGTGGCCGACGACACCGACAACCACGTCTACGTCTCCGTGGGCCACCAGCAGATGATGACCGACCCGATGAAGCCCCTCGGGTACTCGATGTACCAGCTGATCGCGGCCCGGCCCATGTACGAGGCCGCCGGCCGGTTGTTCGCCGACGTGACGCCCGAGCTGGCGTCGCCGACCGGCCGGGTCGGCCTGCTGGCCGCCCTGGGCAGATCCGACCCGCTGATCGGGGACGCGTTGCGGACCGTCGTCGAGCGCGGCGACTTCGTCCGGGAGGTGCCGGACGAGAAGCCCGCCGCCCCGCCGGCCGCGCCGGCGGCACCGTCCGTCGAGACCGATCCCGCGCTGGTCACCGAGCTGATCACCCGGATCGACGACGCCAACGCCGCCCTGCGCCGCGAGATCCGGACGAAGTCCGGGCCGGCGCTGCTGGATTTCATCCGGACCGACTTCCCCCGGCTGACCCGGATGATGATCGACCCGAGGAGCATCCCGGTCATCCTGGCCGGGATGGAGGCGGTCTGGTGGCTCAACGAGCACCTGCAGGAGTGGCTCGGTGAGCGCAACGCCGCCGACCCGCTCACCCAGTCCGTCCCGCACAACGTCACCTCGGAGATGGGGCTGGCCCTGCTGGACGTCGCGGACGCGATCCGGCCGTACCCGAAGGTCGTGGCCTTCCTGAGCCGGGTGGCCGACGACGGCAGCCGGGTGGCCGACGACGGCGGGCCCGGCCGGGAGCACGACGGCCCCGGTGGGCCGGACGACCTGTTGGCCGGGCTGGACCAGCTCGCCGGTGGCCGGGAGGCCCGGGTGGCCATCGGGTCCTGGCTCGACCGATACGGCATGCGGGGGGTCGGTGAGATCGACATCACCCGGCCCCGCTGGCGGGAACGCCCCGCCATGCTGGTGCCGCTGATCCTGGGCAACGTCAGGAACTTCGCGCCGGGAGCCGGCGGGCGGCACTTCGAGCAGGGCCTGCGGACGGCGTGGGACAAGGAGCGGGAGGTGCTGGAGCGGCTGCGGGCCCTGCCCGACGGCGGCGCGGACAAGGCGGACCGGACCAAACGGATGATCGACCGGGCCCGGACGTTCGTCGGCTACCGGGAGTACCCGAAGTTCGGCATGGTCACCCGCACCTTCGCGTACAAGCAGGCGCTGCTGGCCGAGGCCGACCGCCTGGTGGCCGACGGTGTGCTGCGGGACCGGGAGGATATCTGGTACCTCACGTTCCCCGAACTCGACGAGGTCGTCCGCACCCGCCGGGTCGACGACGGGCTCATCCGCCGACGGATGGCGGAGCATCTGTCGTACCGGGCGCTCACCCCGCCCCGGGTGCTCACCTCGGAGGGCGAGATAGTCGCCGGGACGTACCGCCGTGACGACGTGCCGGTCGGCGCGCTGGTCGGGCTGGCGGTCTCCGCCGGGACCGTCGAGGGTCGGGCGCGCGTCGTCCGGGACGTGGCACGGGCCGATCTCGAACCGGGGGACATCCTCGTCACCACGTACACCGATCCCAGTTGGACGCCGCTGTTCGTCACCGTCGCCGGGCTGGTGACCGAGGTCGGTGGCCTGATGACGCACGGCGCGGTGGTCGCCCGGGAGTACGGCCTGCCGGCCGTCGTCGGGGTGGTGGACGCCACCCGGCTGATCCCGGACGGGCAGCGGATCCGGGTGCACGGCACCGACGGGTACGTCGAACTACTGCCCTGAGCGCCGCAGCCCGGTGGGCGTCGGACGGGGTGCACCCCGTCCGACGCCCACCGGGGTCAGTCGATCCGGATCGCGCCGGCCGGGCAGAGTTCGACGGCCCGACGGACGCGGTCGAGCAGCGCGGCCCCCGGCGTAGGGTCGCGCAGCAGCACCAGCCCGTCGGTGTCGTCCTGGTCGAAGACCTCGGGGGCGGTCAGCACGCAGTTGCCGGCCCCGCAGCAGCGGTCCCGGTCGACGGCCACCCGGGACGTGGTCCCCCCGACCGCCTGCCGTCCGCCCGGCGTCACCAGGTCACCGGGAGGGCGTCGAGGCCGAACACGACCGAGTTGTCCCGGGTGCTCAGCTCCTGCGGGTCGACGGCCACCCGCAGGTCGGGGAAGCGGCGGCCCAGTTCCACCAGCGCGATGCGCAGTTCGGCGCGGGCTAGGGGCTGCCCGATGCACTGGTGCATCCCGAACCCGAAGGCCAGGTGCTGGTGGGCCTCCCGGTACGGGTCGAACCCCTCGGGGTCGTCGAAGACCCCGGGATCCCGGTTGGCCAGGGAGAGCAGGGCGATGGCGCCCTCACCGGCGCGGATCAGCCGGCCGCCGATCTCGACGTCCTCGGTGGCCACCCGGAACAGCCCGGTACGGACGATGCTGAGGTAGCGCAGCAACTCGTCGACCAGCCCCGGGACGACGTCGGGCCGGTCGCGCAGGATCGCCCACTGTTCCCGGTGGCGGGTCAGCAGCAGGACGCTCAGCCCGAGCATGTTGGCGGTGGTCTCGTGACCGGCGATGAGCAGCAGCAGGGCCATCCCGCCGAGTTCGTCGACGCCGAGTTCACCCGGCTCGACGCGTTCCCGGATCAGCCGGCTGAGCAGGTCGTCCGCCTCGTCGGGGTGGGCCTGCTTGGCGTCGATCAGTGACCGGAGGTAGTCCCGCAGTTCCTGGGCGGCGTGCTGGATCTGCTCGATGGGTGCCTGCCGGTCGAGCAGCAGCCGGCTGCGGGACTGGAAGAAGTCGTGGTCGGCGTAGGGGACGCCGAGCAGGTGACAGATCACCTTGGACGGCAGGGGCAGGGCGAACGTCGACACCAGGTCGGCCGGGGAACCGGCGGCGGCCAGGTCGGCCAGGGCCTCGGCGACGGTCTGGTGGATCAGCGGCTCGATCCGGCGGACATTTTTGATCATGAACTCGGCGGTGAGCATCCGGCGCAGCCGCAGGTGCGCCTCACCGTCCAACCGGATGAACGCCCCCTGGGCGTCCGCCGTGACCTCGGGCGGCAGCGGGCGGAGCAGGGGGAAGCCTGGGCGGAGCAGATCGGAGCTGAACGCCTGGTGGCGCAGCAGCTGCCGTACCTCGGTGTGCCGGGTGACCAGCCAGGCGGTGGCGCCGGTGGGCAGCTGCACCCGGGTCACCGCCCGGTCGGCGAGGGGCTGCCGTTCGGCGTCGTCGATCAGGGCGAACGGGCTGCGGGCCGGGTTGACCGGCGGCCAGTGGGGCAGTTCGGTTTCCGTGATCTGTGTCATGCGGACACTCCTGCCATGACTGTGAGTAGTCGTATCGATTCGTGACGTTACCGATCGACGGAGGTCGACACAACCCCGAAGCCCACCCCGGGTGAACGGCCAGGCGGCCCGCACCGACGGATCGGCGCGGGCCGCGGGTGGCCGTCGTCCGACGGCCCGACCGGTCAGTTCGCGCAGACCGCGTACGCGCGTACCTTCCAGTTGCCGCTGAAGCCGTTCTCGTCCTCGGCGGCGCGGACGGTCGCCGTGGTCAACGAGGTGGGCCGCATCTCGGTCAGCCTCACCTGGCCCTCGCCACCGACGATCTCACCGCCGACCCCGTGCAGGCTCTTCCCGGCCGGGCAGGTGGCAGTGACCGCGCGGCTGGCCGTGGAGTTGTCGGCACTGTCCACGATCACCCGCTGCTCGCCGGGGAGCGGGTCGACACAGATCACCGAGACGTCCACCGACCAGTTGCCCGCGAAGGCGTTGCCGGCCTCGACCCCCGCCACCGTCACGCTGCTCTGACCGATCCGCAGGTCCTCCAGGAGCACGTCACTCGCTCCCGAGCCGACGGCTGCGCCACCGCCGCCGATCGCCCGCTTGCCCACCGGGCAGAACAACTCCAGGAACTTCGGGTTGACCGAATTGACCGCCGAGTGGCCGGTCACCACCTCCAGGCCCGACGGCGTCGGGGCGCAGATCGCGCTCGCGGTGAGCGACCAGTTCCCGGCGACACCGTTCGGGTCCTCCCGGCCGGTCACCGAGTAGAGCCCGGCGTCGGCCAGCGGCTGCACGATGTCCATGCCCACCTGGCCGAGACCCGACCCGCTGATCGCCCCGCCACCACCGATGACGGTGGTGCCGGTCGGGCAGACCGCGTTCTGCGACTTGGCGACGCTGTTGTTCGGCCCGACAGTGGTCCGGATCGACAGGCCGGGCACCGCCGCCACCGGCCCGCTGAGCGCGACCTGACCGAGCACGACCGTGCTCAGCAGCGCGCCGCCCAGGGCGACCGTCCGACGCGTCCACGTTTGTCCACGCATGATGTGCTCTCCTTGAGTGCGTACGGTCCGGGAACCGGCAGGTCCCCGGTCAGGGTCGGATCGGGGGCGGGAGCCGGGTGGTGCCCGCCCCCGCCGGTACGGATCGGTCAGCCGACGAGGTGCCGGATGCGGACCGGCACGGAATCCGTGCCGACCAGTCCCGTCGCGTCGAACACCTCCAGCCACACCGACCAGGTGGTGGTGTCGGTCCCGCTGGTCAGCTGGGCCAGCGCCCCGGTGAACGAGGCACAGTCCTTCGGCGAGCCCTTGTCGTCGACCGGCTCGCCGGTGGGCACCCCGCCGCCCTGGCACAGCACCTGCTTGACGCCGCCGTCGCCGTACGCGGTCCACCGGAAGCGGGTCCCCGCGACCGTGCCGTCCTCGGCGTCGGTGCCGGTCCCGGCGAACGCGACGGACTTCGGCCCGGCCTCGACCGTGGTCAGGTCCAGCGCGGTGGCCGGCTTGGTGATCGTGGCCGTCGGCCGGGACTGCCCGGCCGGGGCCGCGGTGACCGAGAAGGCGCGCTGCACGCTGGACCCGGCCGTCGCGAACGTCACCGTGTACGCCCCGGGCGTGACCGCGTTCGCCGGCAGCACCGCCTGGTGGCCGGTCTTCTCCAGGACCACCGTGTCGCCCCGGCGCACCGTCCAGGTCACCTGGGCGTCGGGGACCGGCCCGAACTCGTCCGGGTCGTTCGAGGTGCCGAGCAGCCCGACCGGCTGCCCCGCGACGAGGGTCAGCCCCGCCGGCGGCGAGACGATGGCCACCTTCGTCGGGCTGTCCACCACCGTGACGGTCACCGATGCCGAACCCGTACGCCCCAGACTGTCGGTGGCGCTGGCGGTGACCACGTGGGTGCCGGCGGACAGCGACGGCACGAACGTCTGCGACCCGGTCGCCAGCTCACCGTCGATGCTGCTGGTCCAGCTGAGCGGGATCTCCTTGCCCAGGAAGTCGGTCGCGGTGCCCCACAGGTCGACCGACTGGCCCACCGCGAACTTCTGCTTGGTCTTCGGGGTGCTGATGCTCACCGCCGGCTTGCCGACCGTCACGCCCAACGCCTCGGCGACGGCGGACAGCGCGTCGACCCGGCGCTGGCTGCCTGTCACCTTGGCACCCAGCCCACCGACGTGCGCGGTGTCGTTGAGGATCTGCCGGACCTGCTCGGAGGTGAGCGTCGGGTCGGCGGCCATCACCAGGGCGGCCACCCCGCCCACGAACGGTGAGGCGAAACTGGTGCCGCAGGTGGTCTTCGTGGTGTTGACGGCCGGCGTGCCCGGGTCGGTCAGGCCCGGCACACACATCGGACCGTAGATCTCCACCGACGTGGTGAGGTCCTTGGTGCCCCAGTTCGACCCGCCGGCCACGGTCGCGTCCTGGTTCATTCCACCCACGCACATCACGTGGGTGCTCTCGCAGGGCACCCAGAGGGTGTCGCCGTCGACGTTGGTGCCGTTGTTGCCGGCGGCGGCGACGATCAGCGCCCCGGTGTCCCGGACGTGCTTCATCCGCCTGTCGGTCCAGGTGCGGGCGTGGCTGACACCGAGGTCGACGTCCCGGGTGAAGCTGAGGTTGACCACGTCCGGGTGGGTCGACTCGGCGGCCTTCTCCAGCCGCCGCAGGACCGTCCAGTAGTCGATGCCGTTGCGGACGGCGACCAGCTCCTGCACCACCGGCCCGGCCGGACCGGCGGTGCCGTAGTCGTTGTCGACCCGGCCCATCCCGGCGAGCACCACGCTGGTGGCGTGCCACGGGCAGGGCGTTCCGCCGGTGCAGTCGTTGGTGTTGGTCTCGCCCCACTCCGCCTTGTGGAGAGACACCTTGCTCGGGAAATCGGAGTTGAACTGGAACCCGCCGTCCTGCACCAGGTACTTCACCTGCTTGGTCAGCCGGCCCTTGCTGTCCAGCAGCTGCCAGGCCGGCGCGACCCCGACGTCCAGCGCGCCACCGGCCCGCATGAACGACCAGTCGAAGACGTTCTTGCCGATGTCCGGCGCCTCGAAGACCTGCCCGTCGGCGATGCCTGACGGTTCCACCAGCCAGTCGAGGACCAGCTCGGTGCCCGTACGCCACTCGGCGGCGGCCAGCGCGAGCAGCCGCAGCGCCCGCTCGTCGCCGACCCGGTAGCCGCCGGCCTGACGCGGCTCGGCGGCGAGCAGGTCGGTGACCAGCCCGGCCGGGTCGGCCTTGTCGACGTCCACCCGGACCAGGTGGTCCTGCCCCTGCTCGTCGGGGGCGAACGAGTCGAGCACCTGGCCACCCCAGCGGGCCAGGAAGGCGTCCAGTTCGGCCTGGTCGGCGGTCCGCACCATCACCTCGTCGAGGACCAGGCCGGCGGGCGAGCCGTCCGGTCCGGCCACCACGCCGACCTCCCGGTCGGTGCCGGTCCGACCGACCGGGTCGAGCTGCACCCGGGGCGGGGTCAGGCCCGGGTCGACCCGGAAGGCCAGTGGCCCGGCGTCGGCGGCGGACCGCCCGGCCGGGCCGTCCGGTGTGGCGGCGGCGTCGGCGTCGGTGGTGGCGACGAACCCGGCGGCGAGCGCCGCCACCACTACGGTGGTCAGGTACCGGCGGACGTGGGTCCGGTGGGTTGTGGAGCGTGTCGTTGTCATGGGTGTCTCCCGGTGTCGGCGCTGCGATGACACCGGTAGGAGCGCGCCGGGGTCGGCATGCCAACAGAAAGTTCCCGGGGAATTTTTTCTTCGCTGTACTGGACCGGTCGACGAGCGGTGGGAGCACTGATGAACGTGATGGCGCAGGACGACCGGGCGCTCGTCGAAGCGCTCCGGCGCGGTGACCGGATCGGCCTGGAGGGCATCTACCGGCGCTACGCCGACCGGCTCTACACCTACGCCCGGACGATGCTGCACGAGCCGGAGGCCGCCGCGGACGCCGTGCACGACGCGTTCCTCACCGCCGGCCAGCGCATCGACCAGCTGCGTGACCCGGACCGGCTGCGTTCCTGGCTGTACGCGATCGTGCGCAGCGAATGCCTGCGGCAGTTGCGGGAACGGTCCCGGTCCGCGCCGCTTTCCGAGGCGGCCGAGCCGGCGGCCGACACCGGTGACCCGGCCGCCGCCGTCAACGCCGACCAGGTACGCGCCCTGGTGCACCTGGCGGTCGACGCGCTCAACCCCGGCGACCGCGAGGTGGTGCACCTGGCGATCCGCCACGACCTTTCCTCGGCCGACATCGGTACGGCGCTGGGGGTGCCCGCGAACCACGCGCACGCCCGGCTGTCCCGGGCCCGCTCACAGCTCGAACGGGCGCTCGGCACGTTGCTCGTCGCCCGCAGTGGGGCGCGGGACTGCCCGGTCCTGGCCGAGCTGCTCGGCGACTGGCAGGGCCGGCTCACCCCGGTCCTACGCAAGCGGCTCGCCCGGCACATCGACGACTGCGCACGGTGCGGGCTCCTCCGGCGTGAACAGTGCAATCCGGCGGCGCTGCTGACCGCGTACACCGCGCCGGGGTTCCTGGTGGTGGCCGAGACGGTGTGGTCGCGGCTGGCCGAGGCGGGTTCCACCGCCGTGCAGGCCACCGCCGGGCTGCCGGCCGGCACCGGTCCGGCCGCCACCGACCCGCCCGGGCCCACCGCCGGCAGCGACGCCACCGCAGCCCACCGCCCTGCCGGGCCGGACTCTCCGACCGGTCCCGGTCCCGCCGATCCGTCGTCCCCCACCGATCCGTCCTCACCGGCTGATCCCTTGTCGCCCGATGGTCCGTCGTCGCCCGATGGTCCGACGCGCCCGGCCGATCCGATGCCGACGGCCGATCCGGCTTCGACGGCCGGGTCGTCCGTCGTCGCCGGTCGGTCGGATGCCGCCGGGCGGGCCGGGTCGGCCCCGGCCGGCATCGCGGCGGCCCCGGCCGGCGCGACGGCGACGTCCACCGCGACCCGGGACCGCGACCGGCGGCGTCGGCGGCGGATGGCCGTGACCGCCGGGCTGTTGCTGCTCCTGGTGGTGGCCGGCACCTGGGCGGTGTCGGCGGCCGGGCGGGACGCCGAGCAGGTGTCGGTGACGTCAGGCGTCCCCACCGGTGCGGCGGCGGTCACGCCGTCCGTCGTCGCCACCGCGGCGCCCTCGGCCCGGACGACCCCGGGGCCCGACACGAGCGGTGCCGGTGACCCGTCCGCGCCCGGCGGTGCACCGACCGGCACCACGACAGGTGCCGTCCCGGGCCCGACGCCGGCACCCTCCCGGCCGCCGGCCGCTCCCCGCCCGACGACGGGTGCGCAGCTCGCCGCGCCCTTCACGGTGTCGGCGAACGCGCACGTCCGCTGCGGCCCGGACACCTACACCCTGGTCGTCCGGGCCACCGGCAGCGGTGCGCTGGTCGACGCACAGGTGCGGTACACCCCCGCCGGGGGCGCCCCGACGAGCCGGGCGATGACGGTGGACGGATCGTCCGCCCGGGTGACCGTGGGTCAGCTCCGGGCGTCCGCCGTGACCTGGACGGTACGGGTGACCGCCGTCGACGGCCGGACCGCGCAGAGCCCGTCGTCCACGGTGGCCGACCCGTGCGTGCGGCCGGGCTAGGCGGGCGGGGTCACCCCTGGTCGGGTACGCGGACGCCGGCGAGCAGCACGGCCAGGTACAGCTCGACCCGGTCCGCCGGCGCGTCGGCGATCCGGGCGGCGAACGCGGTTCCGCAGACCAGGTGTTGCAGGTCGTCCAGGGTCAGGTCGGGGCGTAGCTGACCGGCCCGGACCGCCCGCTCCCGCACGGTCGCGGCCAGCGCGGCCAACTCCGCCCGGCGGGTCGTGGTCGGCGCGGTGGCGTCCTCGTCCGGGCTGGTCGAGAGCACCTCGGCGAGGGTCGGCTCGGTGAGCTGGCCGACTAGGAGGCTGCGGGTGAGCCGTCGCAGTCCCGCCCACGGTTCGTCCTCGCGGCTCGCCGTCCGGGCCTGGTCGAGCAGGGTGGCGAAGGCGTCGGCGGCGAGCGCCTCCAGCAGGGCGCGCCGGGTAGGGAAGTGCCGGTAGACGGTGCCGACTCCGACGCCGGCCCGCCGGGCGATGTCGTTGAGCTGCAACGACAGGTCGCCCTCCGTCACCAGCGCACGGGCGGTGGCCAGCACCCGGTCGCGGTTGCGCGCGGCGTCCGCGCGCAGGGTCGTGGTCACCACACCAGCCTAACGCAGCGGATCACCCATCCGATCGGATTGACAATCCGTTTAATCCCGGCTTGAATCGGATGGGTAATCCACTTCTCCGTCGGAAGGCATGCCATGGACCGCGCACCCGGTTGGACCGCCGCCGATCTCACCGACCAGTCCGGCCGGACCTTCGTGGTCACCGGCGCCAGCAGCGGCCTCGGCGCGGCGATCACCCGCCACCTGGCCGCCCGGGGCGGTCGGGTGGTGATGGCCGTCCGGGACACCGCCAAGGGCGCCCGGGTCCGGGCCGAACTTCTCGACGCCCACCCCCGGGCCGATCTCGTCGTCCGCCGCCTGGACCTGCTCGACCTCGATTCCGTCCACGCCTTCGTCGACGGTCTCGACCGCGACGTCGACACGGTGGACGCCCTGGTCAACAACGCCGGCATCGGCACCGTCCCCCGGCGGTTGAGCCCGCAGGGGGTGGAGAGCCAGTTCGCCACCAACCACCTCGGGCACTTCGCCCTCACCGTCCGGCTGTTGCCCACGCTGACCGCCGGTCGGCAGCCGGTCGTGGTCACCGTCTCCTCCGGCCTCTACCGGCTCGGCCGGCTCGACCTGAGCGACCTGGCCGCCGAACGCCGCTACTCCGCCGCCGGCGCCTACGCCACCTCGAAGCTCGCCAACGTGTTGTTCGGGCTGGAACTCGACCGCCGGCTACGGGCCATCGCCTCGCCGGTACGCAGCCTGCTCACCCACCCCGGGATGACCAGGACCGACCTCTCCCGGGACCTGCCACCGCTCGTCCGCCGGATCGAGACCGTGCTCGCGCGCCCGCTGCGCCGTCCTCTCGACGAGGCCGCCGCGCCCATGCTCTTCGCCGCCACCGACCCGAGCGCGCCCACCGGCCGGCACATCGGTCCCGGCCGGCGCTTCCGCCGCGCCGAGCCCACCTTCGCGCCGTTGCGCGGCGTCGCCACCGACCGGCGGCTCGCCGCCGACCTGTGGGCCCGCTCCGAAGAGATCACCGGGGTGCGCCTGACCCCCACCCCGCTGCGCTGAACGGGGCCGCCCGGGTGAAAGCGTAACCCATAGGTTACGCTTCCCCGGTGGACGAGGTGGCGGCGGCGATATCCGATCCGGTCCGTCGGCACATCCTCGAGCTGCTGCGCGACGGCGACCTCCCCGCCGGGGAGATCGCCGACCGGTTCCCGATCAGCAGGCCGGCGGTCAGCCGCCACCTGCGGGTGCTGCGGGAGAGCGGCCTGGTCCGCAGCGAGCTGGTCGGCCGGCAACGGCGCTACCGGCTCGACGCCGACCGGTTCACCGAGCTCGCCGAGTGGCTCGCCCGGTTCCGCCGCCCACGCGGCTGGGCCCAGCACCTCGACGCGCTCGAAACGGAGGTCCACCGCACCCGCCGGGAGCGTCGCACGCGCGACACGGCGGACCGAGCCAGAGGAGAAACCGCGTGACCGGTACCCCCACCGGCCGGCTGGCGCGTACCGCCACCGGCACCGACCTGGTGCTGGTACGCACCTTCCGCGCCCCCGTCGCGGACGTCTGGGCGAGCGTCACCGAACCCGAGCGCACCGCCCGCTGGTTCGGCCCCTGGGAGGGCGACGCCGGCCCCGGCCGGACGATCCGGTTGCAGATGGTGTTCGAGGACGAAGCCCCCTGGACCGAGCTGCGGATCGACACCTGCGAGCCGCCCCGGCACCTGGCCGTGTCGGCGGCCGACGGGTCGGGCGGCTGGCGGATCGAGCTGCTGCTCACCGAGACGGCCGGCCGCACCGAGCTGCGGTTCACCCACCACCTCGACAGCGAGGAGCACGTCGGCGAGATCGGCCCCGGCTGGGAGTACTACCTCGACCTGCTGGTGGCCGCCGGGACGGACGCCCCGAAGGCCGGGTTCGACGACTACTACCCGGCGATGAAGCCGTACTACGAGGGGCTACGCGGTCCGACCGGCTGAGCCCGTCGGGGCCGCGTCCGGTCGCCCGGCGCGGCCCCGCCGTGCTCACATCCGGTCAAGCGTGCGGATGCCGAGCAGGGCCAGTCCCTGCCGCAGGGTCCGTCCCGTCAGGTCGGTCAGCAGCAGCCGGCTCGCCCGCAGCTCGCCGTCCGCCCGCAGCACCGGACACCGCTCGTAGAACGTGCTGAACCGGGTGGCCAGCCGGTGCAGGTAGCCGGCGAGGTGGTGGAACTGCGCCGTCCGGGCCACCTCGTGCACGACGCCGGCGAACCCGAGCAGCTCGAACGCCAACGCCCGCTCGGCCGGGGTGCCGAGCACCACCCCGGTCGCCGGCCCCGGCACCGCGCCGGCCCGCCGCAGCACCGACCGGGTCCGGGTGTACGCGTACTGGAGGTAGGGGGCGGTGTTGCCGTCCAGGGCGAGCATCCGCTCCCAGTCGAGCACGTAGTCACGGGTCCGGTCGGTGGCCAGGTCGGCGTACTTGACCGCGCCGATGCCGACGGCCCGGCCGATCTCGGCCGCCGCCGCCTCGTCCAGGTCCGGGTTGCGGGTGCGGGCCAGCGCGGTGGCCCGGGTGACCGCCTCCGTCAGCAGGTCGACCAGCTTCACCGAGCCGCCGGCCCGGCTGCGCAGCATCCGCCCGTCCGGGCCGAGGACGGAGCCGAAGCCCAGGTGCTCGGCGCGGACCGGTGGACGCAGCCAACCCGCCTGTCCGGCCACCGCGAACACCATCGCGAAGTGCTGCCGCTGCGGCAGGCCCACCACGTAGAGCAGCCGGGTCGCGCCCAGCTCGTCGACGCGCGACCGCAGCGCCGCCAGGTCCGTCGCCGGATACCCGTACCCACCGTCGCCCTTACGCACGATCAACGGCAGCCCGACGCCGTCGCGTCCGACGAATCCGGGCGGGAAGACGCAGGCGGCCCGGGCGCTGTCGGTCAGCAACCCGAGCCGGTCGAGGTCGGTCACCACCGCGCCGAGCCGGTCGTTGTACGCGCTCTCGCCCCGGAAGTCCGCCCCGGTCAGGGTGACGTCGAGCAGCTCGTACACGGTCAGGAAGTACCGCTGGGACTGCCCGACCAGCAACCGCCACAGCCGGCGGGTCTCCGGGTCGCCGGCCTGCAACGCGACCACCCGTTGCCGGGCGCGTTCCCGAAACGCCGGGTCGGCGTCGAACTTCGACCGGGCCGCCCGGTAGAACCCGTCCAGGTCGCCGATGGACAGCTCCTGCGCCGCCTCCGCCTCACCCAGGTCCGCAAGGTGTGCGATCAGCATCCCGAACGGGGTGCCCCAGTCGCCCAGGTGGTTGACCCGGACGACCCGGTGCCCGAGCCAGTCCAGCACCCGGACGGCCGCGTCGCCGATGACCGTCGAGCGCAGGTGTCCGACGTGCATCTCCTTCGCCACGTTCGGCCCCGAGTAGTCGACCACCACGGTCTCCGGGTCGCCGGTCACCGGCACCCCGAGCCGTTCGTCGCCGGCGAGCGCGGCGACCATCCCGGCCAGCGCCCCGTCGGCGAGGGTCAGGTTGACGAAGCCGGGGCCGGAGATCTCCGCCACCGCGCAGACGTCGTCGAGGTCCGCGCGGTCCAGCACCGCCCGGGCGATCTCGCGCGGCGGCCGGCAGAGCCGCCGGGCCAGCGCCAGCGCCGCGTCGGACTGGAAGTCCGCCCGCGGCGAGCGCCGCACGGCGGGCGCGACCGGTTCGCCGGCCACGGCGGCGAACGCGGGCGTCAGCCGGTCGGTGAGCAACCTTTCAAGATCCATCGGTACGCCAATCTGCTCGGATCCGTCAGCCAGGCGGATCCCCGGACGGGGGAGCCTGCGGACGGACCGAGGACAGCGGAAAGGACCGGCGGCTCGATCCGCCGGTCGCAGGGAATGGGTCAGCGCGGGCGGGCGACGGATCGCCGGCGTCGCTCCGCACCGACCACGACGTCGTACGACGTCCGGGTGTGCTGAGCGGTCGCGCTGGTCATGCCGGCAGCCTACCGGACCGGCCGTGTGGCCGATCCGCCCTGCCGGCCGGGTCCGGTCCCCGGCGTGGCTGGTCCGCCCTGCGGGCCTGGTCGGCTCTGCTGGCCGTGCCTGGTTTCGCGACCTGGTCAGTCGCCCTGCCGACACCTCCCGCCCCGGCCCGGTCGGCCCTGCTGGGCGCGTCCGGTCGCGGCCTGGTCGGTCCGCCGTGAGTGCCCGCCGGGCGGACCGGGCTCCCCGGCGGTCAGCCCCGGCGGTAGCTCTGCGCGTAGTAGTCACCGACCTGGTCGCGGTAGTCCGGCCGGGCACCGTCCTCGGGATCGAAGGCCGGTGAGTCCTTGACCTGCTCCCGGCTCCGGTCGACGTGCACCACCCGGTCCCCGTGGTCCACCCGGGCGACCGTGCCGACCGGCAGCAGGACCTTCCGCCCGAAGATCCACGGCCCGGTGTCCACCACCAGCCAGCGGGCGCCCGCCTCCTCACTCGCCTCGTCGATCGCGCCGATCCGCCCGTCGGTCGCCTCCACCCGGTAGCCGGTCAGGTCGAGCGGTGTTCCCGGGCCGGGCGCGTCCGGCCCGTCGTGCGACTCCCGGTCGGGCCGCTCACCCGGCTCGGTGTGGTCGTATCCGCCGGCCAGCGCCGCCGGGTCACGCCATGCCCACGGGTCGAACGGCTGCATCCGGGTCACCTCCACGTCGTCGTCGACCCCTGCCAGGTGCCCCGACCCCCACCAGCGGAAACCCCGCCCGCCAGATCCGCCCGCCCATCGCCCGCCCGCCGCCCGCCCGTCGTTTGGCCGCCGTCCGCCCGCCGCCCGCCGCTGCTTGGCCGCGTTGATCAAGAGGTTTGCGTCACGGATGTTCCCGAGGATGACGCAAACCTCTTGATCAACGCGGTTCGGTGGCGGGGAGTGTGCGTCGGGGACGGGAGTGGGGTGAGGCGGTGGGGCGCTGGGATACTCGTCGACCATGGTGTTGTCGCGAGGTTGGTCGTTGTTCCTGGTCGGCGTCGGGGTGTGGACCTGGGTGATCTGGCCGAGGTTCGGGCTCGCCATCTGGAACGACACACGGGCCTGGACGGGGGACGCGGTCGGCGTGGGTGCTCCGACCGGATTCCTCTGGATCCACGCGGTACTCATCGCCGCCTCGTTGGCCATCGGCTCCACGGCCGGTGTGCTGGGCGTCCGGGGGTGGCGGGCGGCACCCCGCCTGTCCCGCAGGCGTCAGGCGGGCGGCGCGGAAGCCGATGACCAGCGGATTTGACGATCAAACCCGAGGCCGCGTAACTTTCTCTCTGCCAGCGCGGAACGGGCAAACGGGGTGAAAGCCCCGGGGCCAGATTCGATGTGTGGCACCGGGTCGCCGGGGGCACTGTCTCCGGGACGACGCGGTCCGGGTGGGGCTCGCCGAACGCCGCAGGGTGGATTTGGCCGGGCGGAACCGACCGGGTAAGGTTGTCGACCGGCAGAGCACCGGGCGAGCATGCGGGAGACCGCAGCGGCCGGTTCTGCCAAATCCGATGATCAATCGTAGCGCTGGCCGCTGCGTGCGCTCAGCGGAGCAAGGCCGTACGAAGCGTGACACACCGGGACACACCGGGACACACCGGTTGACACGGGGAAGACGGTGAGGTAACGTAGTAAAAGTGCCCAGCGCGAAAGCGCGGGGCGCAGTGAACAAAATGCCCCGGTCGGGTGGCTGCTGATGCGGCTGTCTGGTTGGTGTGTGGTTGTTCTTTGAGAACTCAACAGGGTGCTTGTAAAGCCAGTGCCAATTATGATTTATACCCCGCACTGGGCAGGCTTTCGGGTTTGTTTGGTGGGGATTCCTTTGGCAACATTTGTTTGTTGTCGGGATTGCTGTTCAACACAGTTTTTGTTGGAGAGTTTGATCCTGGCTCAGGACGAACGCTGGCGGCGTG
>NZ_JAFEUO010000010.1:0-179312 GCF_016900955.1 Micromonospora humidisoli | reverse complement strand
CGCCCAACAACGCGTCATCCACCAAGCCCTCCACAACGCCGGACTCCAACCCCACGACATCACCCTCATCGAAGCCCACGGCACCGGCACCCGACTCGGCGACCCCATCGAAGCCCAAGCCCTGCAGCACACCTACGGGCAACACCACACCCCGCAACGACCCGCCTGGGTTGGCGCCCTCAAGTCCAACATCGGGCACACCCAGGCCGCCGCCGGCGTCGCCGGCGTCATCAAACTCACCCACGCCCTCAACCACACCCACATGCCGCCCACCCTCCACGCCGACGAACCCACCCCCCACATCGACTGGACCACCTCCGGTCTCGCCCTGCTCACCCGACCCCAGCCCTGGCCGGACACCGGCCAACCCCGCCGCGCCGCCGTCAGCAGCTTCGGCATCAGCGGCACCAACGCCCACGTCATCCTCGAACAACCACCCACCCCACCCACCCCACCACCACCCACCACCAACCCCCCACCCCACCAACCCCTCATCATCTCCGCCCACAACCACCACACCCTCACCCAACAAGCCACCCGACTCCACCACCACCTCACCAACCACCCCCACCTCAACCCCACCGACGTGGCGTATTCGTTGACCCGGCGCGCGGCGCTGCCGGTCCGGGCCGTGGTCGTGGGCGCGGACCGGGAGGAGATCCTGGCCGGCCTGGGCTCGGTGTCGGGCACTGTCGTCCCGCCGCAGGTGCGCACGGCGTTCCTGTTCACCGGCCAGGGCGCGCAGCGGGTGGGGATGGGTCGCGAACTGCGGGAGACCTTCCCGGCGTTCCGCGCCGCCTTCGACGAGGTGTGCGCGGCCCTGGACCCGCTGCTGCCCCGTCCACTGCGGGACGTCGTCGACTCCGGCGACGGCCTCGACGACACCGGCTACACCCAGCCGGCCCTGTTCGCCTTCGAGGTCGCCCTGTTCCGGCTGCTGTCCTCGTGGGGCGTCACCCCGGACTTCGTGGCCGGACACTCCATCGGTGAACTGGCGGCCGCACACGTGGCCGGCGTGCTGTCCCTGGCCGACGCCGCCACGCTGGTCGGCGCACGGGCCCGCCTGATGCAGGACCTCCCCGCCGGTGGGGCGATGCTGGCGGTCGAGGCGACCGAGGCGGAGGTCGCCGAGGGGCAGCCCCGGCTCGACGTCGCGGCGGTGAACGGCCCCCGGTCGCTGGTGCTGGCCGGCCCCGAGGCCGTCGTCACCGAGGCGGAGGCGTCGTGGTCGCGGCGGGGTCGGCGGGTACGCCGGCTGGCGGTGTCGCACGCGTTCCACTCCTCGCTGATGACGCCGATGCTTGAGGCGTTCGCCGAGACGGCTGACGCGGTGCGGTACGCGACGCCACGGATTCCCGCCGTGTCGACGGTGACCGGCCGGCCCGTCCGGGACGAGTGGAGCGACGGCGGTTACTGGACGAACCAGATCCGCTCCACCGTCCGGTTCGCCGACGCGGTGGCGACCCTGGGCGAGCTGGGAGTGACCACGTTCCTGGAGATCGGCCCCGACACGACGCTGGCCGCGCTGGTCGACGGGGCCGTTGCGACGGGTCACCGGCGGACGTCCGAGACGCGGTCACTGGTGTCCGCCGTCGCGACGGCCTGGGCGCGGGGGGTGCCCGTCGACTGGGCCGCCTGGTTCGCCGGGACCGGCGCGACCCGGGTCGAGCTGCCCCGCTACGCCTTCCAGACCCGCAGCTACTGGGCCGTCGCGCAGACGCGGGCCGACACCGGCCCCGGCCGTACGGCGACCGGTCACCCGCTGCTCGGCGCGGCAGTCGCCCTCGCGGGTGACGATCTCACCTTCGACAGCCGGATCTCCCGACGGGACCTGCCGTGGCTGGAGGAGGTCCTGCCGGCCGCCGCCCTCACCGAACTGGTGGTCGAGGCCGGCGGGCGGGGCGGCACGTCCCTGCTGGAACAGCTCACGCTCAGCGGCCCCCTGGTGCTGCCCGCGGAGGACACCCTGGCGCTCCAGGTACGGGTGGCCACCCCGGACGCGCAGGGGCGACGCCCGGTGAGCGTGTACGTGCGGCCCGGTGACGACGGCCCGTGGCAGGTGCACGGCACCGGTGTGCTGGCCCCGGAGCCCCCCGAGCCGCCGACCGCTGCGCCGACCGGCGGCCCGCTGGTCGCCCTGCCCGAGCACCTCCACGACGAGGCGGGCCGCTACCGGCTGCACCCCGTCCTGTTCGACGCGGCCGTCCACAGCGACCTGCTCCCGGTCGAGGCGGGGACGGTCCTGGTGCCGACCGGGTGGCGCGGGGTGCACCTGCGGCACCGGGGCCCGGTGGCGGTCCACGCCGACGTCACCGTGCTCGACGAGCGGAGGGTCCGGGTCCGGCTCACCGACGGGGACGGCGACCTCGTGGGCACGGTCGACGAACTGACCTACACGGCAGTCGCGCCGCAGCAGCTGTCCCCGGCCGCCCCGGCCCTGCTGGCCCTGGGCTGGCAGCCGGCCGAGATGTCGACGCACCGGCCGGGTGGGGCCACGGTGGCCGAGCTCCCGCGCTTCGACGCCCCCGTCGCCGACGCCGTGCACGCCGCCGCCGGTTGGCTCTCCGACCTGCTCGACACCGTGCCGGACGGCCGGCCGCTCGTGGTCGTCACCCGCGGCGCGGTGCGGGTCGACGACGACGACATGCCCGACGCCACCACCGGCGCCGTCCGGGAGCTGCTGCGGGTTCGGCAACGCTCCGCCGTGGGCCGGTTCGTCCTCGTCGACGCCGACGCCGACGGGGTCGCTCCCGACCTGGTCGATGCGGTCCTGGGCCTCGACGAACCCGACGTCGCGGTGCGCCGCACCCGGCTCTACGTGCCCCGGCTGCGGCAGGCCACCCGACCGGCCGGCCCGGGGTGCGTCCTGGACCCGACGGGCACCGTCCTGTTGACCGGGGCGGAGACGACGCCGGGTCGGATCCTGGCCGCCCAGTTGGCCCGCCGACGCGACGTCGGACGGCTGTTGACGGTGGGCGACGCACGGCTCGGCCGGGAGGCACTGGCCAAGATCCTCGCCGATGTCCCGCCCGGAGAGCCGTTGACCGCCGTCATCCACGCCGGGGACGACGATCCCGGCGAGGATCTGCCCGTACACCTGGACGAGCTTCTCCCCGGTCCGGGGCCCGCCGCGTTCGTGCTGGTCAGCACGCTGGACAACCGCGCCCTGGCGGAGGCGGTGGCGCGGCGGCGTGCGCACCGCGGACTGCCGGCTGTCGTCGTGGCGTGGGGGCCGCCGGCCGGGGACGCCGTCCACCGGCCGCTGACCACGACCCGGGCGGCCACCCTGCTGGACGCCGCGTTCGCCGCCGGACCGATCGGCGTCGAGCCGCTGTTGCCGGCCTCCGCCCTGGACCTGGCGGCGGTGCCGGCCGGCACCGACGTGCCGCCGGTCCTGCGTGACCTGGTCCCCCGGCCGACGGCACCGGCCACCCGCGACGACGGCGTGCGGCTCGTCGACCGCCTCACCGGCCTGGACCCCGACGCCCAGGAGCGGCTGGTCCGTGGCCTGGTGCTCGACCAGGCGGCGCGGGCGCTGGGGCACGTCGACAGCACGGCCATCGGCCCGGACCTGCCGTTCCAGAACGCGGGCATGGACTCGATGACCGCCGTGCAGTTGCGCGACCGGCTACAGGCCGCCACCGGGCTGGTGCTCGCCCCGACACTCGTGTTCGAGCAGCCCACCCCGGCGGTCCTGGCCCGCTACCTGCTCGCGCAGCTCACCGCCGGGTCGGCCGGCACCGGTCCGGCCCCGTCGCTGTCGGCGCTGCTCGACCGGTTGGAGGCGACGGTGGCCGCCCGGGACGACGCCGACCCCGAGACGCCCCAGCTCGTCGCGCGCCTACAGGCGGTGCTGACCCGGCTCACCGACGAACGCGCGGCACCGGACGTCGACCCGACGGCCCGGCTCGCGACCGCCTCGGCCGACGAGATCTTCCACCTCATCGACACCGAACTGGGCCGCCGCGCCGACTGACGAAGGAGACGGACCCGATGTCCAACGAAGAGAAGCTCGTCGACTACCTCAAGTGGGTCACGGCCGACCTCCAGAAGGCACGCGGACGGATCGCCGAACTGGAGGCCGGCGACCGGGACCCGGTGGTGGTCGTCGGCATGTCGTGCCGGTTTCCCGGTGCCGCCAACGCCGACGAACTGTGGCAGGTCGCGGTCGGTGAGCGCGACGAGATCAGCGCCTTCCCGACCGACCGGGGCTGGGACGTCGAGGCGCTCTACCACCCCGACCCGGCCCACCCGGGCACGACCTACATCCGGGAGGCCGGGTTCGTCGACTCGGCCGGCCGGTTCGACGCCGCGTTCTTCGGGATCTCTCCCCGGGAGGCGCTGGCGATGGATCCGCAGCAGCGGATTCTGCTGGAGGCCGCCTGGGAGGCGCTGGAGGACGCCGGCATCGACCCGACCGGGCTGCGGGAGAGCCGCACGGGGGTCTTCGCGGGGCTGGTGGAGCAGAGCTATCTCGACCTCGACGCGCCTGCCGAGTTCGAGGGCTACCAGATGACCAGCAAGCTCAGCAGCATGGCGTCGGGTCGGATCGCGTACACCCTCGGGTTGGAGGGGCCGGCGGTGTCGATCGACACGGCGTGCTCGTCGGCACTCGTCGCGGTGCACCTGGCCGCGCAGTCGTTGCGCGCGGGCGAGTCCACACTGGCCCTGGCCGGTGCGTCGTACGTCGCCGCGCACCCCGGCGGGTATCTCGACGGGGCCCGGCAACGGGGCCTCGCCGCCGACGGCCGCTGCAAGCCGTTCGCCGCCGCGGCGGACGGTATCGGCTGGTCGGAGGGGGCCGGACTGGTCGTCCTCGAACGTCTCTCCGACGCCCGACGCCACGGTCACCGGGTCCTCGCGCTGATCCGCGGCAGCGCCGTCAACTCCGACGGCGCGTCCAACGGGCTGACCGCGCCGCACGGCCCGGCCCAGGAGCGGGTGATCAGGCAGGCGCTGGCGAGCGCCGGCCTGACCCCCGCCGACGTCGACGCCGTGGAGGCACACGGCACGGGCACCCGGCTGGGCGACCCGATCGAGGCCCGGGCGCTGCTCAACACCTACGGTGCGGCGAGGGCACCCGGACGACCGCTGCTCGTCGGGTCGCTGAAGTCCAACATCGGGCACGCCCAGGCCGCCTCCGGCATCGGCGGCATCATCAAGATGATCCAGGCCCTGCGGCACGGCGTGCTGCCCCGGCTCCTGCACCTGGACGAACCGACCCCGCTGGTCGACTGGTCCGTCGGCGACCTGGAACTGCTCGCCGAGACGCGGCCGTGGCCGGTGACCGGGGCACCCCGGCGGGGCGCGGTGTCGGCGTTCGGCGCGAGCGGCACCAACGCGCACCTGATCCTCGAACAGGCCCCCGCCCCGGACGACCCGCCCGCGGAGCCGGACGACGCGAAGGCCACCGCCCTGCCCTGGTTGTTGTCGGCCCGGACCCCGCAGGCGCTGCGGGCACAGGCCGCCCGCCTCGGCGGACACCTGCGGGACCTGCCGGAGGCCGCCGAGCCCGCGACGCTGCGGGACGTGGCGTTCTCGCTGGCCACCACCCGTGCCGTACTGGAGCAGCGGGCCGCCGTGGTCGGCCGGGAACTGCCCGAGGTGCTGGCCGGCCTCGACGCCCTGGCGGCGGGCGGGACGGCCGAACACGTGGTCACCGGCACGGCCGCCGACCGTGGCCGGACGGTCTTCGTCTTTCCCGGCCAGGGCAGCCAGTGGCCGGCCATGGCCGCCGAGTTGCGCCGCACCTCCGACGAGTTCGCCGACCGGATCGCCGAGTGCGTGAAGGCGTTCGAGCCGTACCTGGACTGGTCGCTCGACGACGTGTTGCGGGGCGCCCCCGACGCCCCGGGCCTCGACCGGCTCGACGTGGTGCAGCCGGCCCTGTTCGCCGTGCACGTCTCGCTGGCCGCCGTCTGGCAGGCGGCGGGGCTTCGGCCGGCCGCCGTCGTCGGCCACTCCCAGGGCGAGATCGCCGCCGCGGTCGTCGCCGGGGCGCTGAGCCTCCAGGACGGCGCGCGGGTGATCGCGGTCCGCAGCCGGCTCGCCCTCGCGTTGGAGGGTCGGGGTGGGATGGGGGCCGTCGCCCTGCCCCGCGCGGTCGTGGAGCGTCGGCTGGCCGACTGGGACGGTCGCCTCACGGTCGCGGTGGAGAACGGTCCGACGTCGGTGCTCGTCGCCGGTGACCGGGACGCCCTCGGCGAGTTCCTCGCCCGGTGCGCCGCCGAGGGCGCCCGGACGAAACGCTTCCCGGCCGACTTCCCGTCGCACTCCCCGCAGGTGGCCGCGATCCGCGACGAGATGCTCACCGCACTCGCCGGGATCAGCCCGCGCCCCGGCACGGTTCCGCTGCTCTCGACAGTGACCGGGGACTGGCTCGACACGTCCACCATGGACGCCGGCTACTGGTACGACAACATGCGTCGGCCGGTGGAGTTCTCCTCGGCCGTCCGCGCCCTCGCCGACGCCGGGCACGGGGTGTTCGTCGAGGTGAGCGCGCACCCGGTGCTGATCGGCCCGCTGCGCGACAACCTGGGGGAGGCGGCCGTGGTCGCCGGCACGCTGCGCCGCGACGCGGGCGGCCCGGCACAGTTCCACCGGTCCTTCGCCGAGCTGCACGTGCAGGGCGTCGCGGTCGACCGGGCGTACCCGTTCGCGGGGTCGGGGGCGCGGCCGGTCCGGCTGCCGACGTACCCGTTCCAGCAGGAGCGTTACTGGCACATGGCCGGCGGGCGGTCCCGGGAGGCCGGCGGGCTGGGTCTGCGGGCCACCGACCACCCGTTGCTCGGGGTGGCGGTCCCGGTGGCGGGTAGCGCGGAGACGCTGTTCAGCAGCCGGTTGTCCCGGGCGGCCGTGCCCTGGCTGACCGGGCACACCGTGGCCGGCCAACCGGTGGTGCCGTCGGCGGCCCTGCTGGAGCTGGCGGTACGCGCGGGCGACGAGGTGGGTGCGAACGTGGTGGGTGAGTTGCGGGTCGTCGCACCGCTGGTGCTGCCCGCGCGGGGTGGGCTGCACCTCCAGGTCCGGGTCGGTCCCCCGGACGAGCGGCAGGCCCGGCAGGTCACCGTGCACGCCCGGCCGGAGGACGGCGAGGTGAGCTGGCGGCTGCACGCCGAGGGCGAACTCGGGGTCCGCGCGGCCCTCGACGTCACCCCCGACAGGCAGTGGCCGCCTGACGACGCCGTCGAGATCCCGTCCGACGAGGTCCACGAGCGGTGCTCCTGCGCCGACGTCCGGTACGAGCCGCAGCTGCACGCGGTGACCGCGGCCTGGACGGTCCCCGGTTCGTCGACCGTCCACGCCGAACTCACCCTGCCCGCCGGGCTGGTCGACGAGGTGTCCCCCTACGCCACCCACCCCGTACTCGTCGAGGCGGTCGCGCAGGCGGCGCGGCTCGCGACGCCGGGTGGGGCCCGGGTGGTCGCCGGCTGGCGCGGCTGGCAGGTGCACGCCGTCGGTGCGACGACGGTGCGGGCCCGGGTGACGCCCACGCCCGACGGCGCGTTCCGGGCCGTCCTCACCGACCTCGCCGGCCGGGTGGTGGCCACCCTCGACGCGCTCCGGTTCGCCGAACTCGATCCGGTGGCGCTCTCCCGGGCCGGTGACCGCGCCCACGATGCCCTGCTGCACCTGGGCTGGGAGGCGATCGAGCTGCCCGCCCCGGCGACGCCGACGACCTGGGCCGTCCTCGCGCCCGAGGCCCCGGACCGGCCGGAGACGTTGGTCCGGGCGCTGGCCGGGGTCGCCGGGGCGGACGCCGTGCGCTACGACTGCCGGTCGGCCGCCGCGGGCGGGGCGGACAGCGCCGCCGAGGCCCACCGGCACGCCCGGCGCGTACTGCTGCTGGTGCAGGCGTGGCTCGCCGATCCGACGCTCGACGACGTGCCGCTCGTGGTGACCACCCGGGGTGCCGTCGGTGCGCCGGTGACCGACCCGGCGGCGGCCACGGTCTGGGGTCAGCTGCGGTCGGCCCAGTCCGAGAACCCGGGGCGCTTCGTGCTGGTCGACGGCGGGTCCGACGACGTCGGGTCCACCGGGCTGCTGTCGGCAGTCGTCCGGGCCGGCCTGTCCCAGTGCGCCGTCCGGGCCGGCCGGGTGCTGCTCCCCCGGCTGCGCCGGGCACCCGAGCCACCGGCGACGCCGCCGGTCTGGCGGCCGGGCGGCACGGTGCTGATCACCGGCGGTACGGGTACCCTCGGCCGGCTCTTCGCCCGGCACCTGGTCACCCGGCACGGCGTCACCGACCTGCTGCTGACCAGCCGGCGCGGCCGGCAGGCCCCCGGCGTCGACCTCCTCGTCGAGGAGTTGACCGCGCTGGGCGCCCGGGTCACGGTGGCCGCCTGCGACACCGCCGACCGGGAGGCGCTCGCCGCGACCCTGGCGGCCCTGCCGGCCGACCGTCCGTTGACCGGGGTGGTGCACGCGGCGGGCACCATCGACGACGGCCTCGTCACGGCGGTGACCCCGGCACGGCTGGCGGCGGTGCTGCGGCCCAAGGTGGACGCGGCCTGGCACCTGCACGAGCTGACCCGGCACCTCGACCTGTCGGCGTTCGTGCTGTTCTCCTCGCTGGCCGGTGTCATCGGCGGTGCCGGACAGTCCAGCTACGCCGGCGCGAACACCTTCCTGGACGCGCTCGCCGAGCACCGGCGGGCGCTCGGGCTCGCGGCCACCTCGGTCGCCTGGGGGCTGTGGGCGGTCAGCGGCGCGGACGGGGAGTTGAGCAGCGCCGACGTCGAGCGGATCACCCGGGCCGGTTACCCACCGATCGCCACCGAGCAGGGGCCGCCGATGCTCGACGCGGCGCTCGCGTTGCAGTGGGCGACCTCGGTGGCCGCACCGCTCGACCTCGCCGCCCTGCGCGGGCAGCCGTCGGCGGTGCCGGCGTTGTTCGACGGGTTGCTCCGTCAGCCGCGCCGGGGACGTGTCCGCAACGACGCGACGTCGGGCCCGTCGCTCACCGAGGCCCTGGCCGGCCTACCCGTCGAGGAACGCCGCGAGCTGCTCGTCCAGGTGGTGCGGGCCGAGGCCGGGGCGGTGCTGGGTCACGCCGACCCCGCCGGGATACCGGTCGGGCAGCCGTTCACGGAGCTCGGCTTCGATTCCCTGACCGGGGTGGAGTTCCGCAACCGGCTCGGCGCGCTGACCGAGCTGCGGCTGCCCACCACGTTCGTCTTCGACCACCCGAACGTCGACGCCGTGGCCACGTTCCTCGACGGGCAGCTCGGTGGTGACGTCGCGCCCGCCGCCCCGGTGGAGATCGACTTCGCTGCCGAGGTAGGGCTCGCCGAGGACATCCGGCCCGCCGCCGACCTCGTCCGCGTCGTGGAGGATCCGCGTGCGGTGCTGCTGACCGGCGCGACCGGTTTCCTCGGCGCGTTCCTGCTGCGGGACCTGCTGCGCGACACCGACGCCCGGGTGCACTGCCTGGTCCGGGCGGCGGACGGGGAGGCGGCGTGGCAGCGGCTGCGCGCCAACCTGGAGTGGTACGGCATCGGGAACGAGATCGACGCGGAGCGGGTGGTGGTGGAGGTCGGCGACCTCGCCGCGCCCGGACTGGGCCTGGACGGCGACCGGTACGACGTCCTCGCCCGTACGGTCGACGCGGTCTACCACGCCGGCGCGGCCGTCAACTGGGTGCAGCCGTACGCCACGGTGAAGGGGGCGAACGTGCTGGGCACGGAGGAGATCCTGCGACTGGCGGCGCGGTACCGCACCGTGCCGGTGCACCACGTCTCCACGCTCGGCGTCTTCGTCGGCAGGGACACCGCCGGGGTGCCCATCCGGGCCAGCGACCCGACCGGTCCCGGCAGCACCCTGCCCACCGGGTACACCCAGAGCAAGTGGGTGGCCGAGCAGATGATCGAGATCGGCCGCTCCCGTGGGCTGCCGATCTCCGTCTACCGGATCGACCTGATCGCCGGGGACGACCGTACCGGGGCGTGCCAGAGCCGGGACTTCGTCTGGCTGGCGGTGAAGGGCATGCTCCAGGCCGCCGCCGTGCCGGGGCGCATCCCGGTGCGGTTCCGGCTGATGCCGGTCAGCTACAGCAGCGCCGCGATCGTGCACATCTCCCGGCGGGCGCAGGCCGCCGGGGGCACGTTCCACGTGGCCAACCAGAGCGCCGTGACGTTCGGGGAGATGGTGGACGAGCTGCGGGCGGCCGGCTACCGGCTGACCGACCGCGACCCGCAGGACTGGCGGGCCGCGATCACCGGTGACCCGGAGAACGCGCTGCTGCCGCTGCTGGACGCCTTCGAGGTGATGGCGCAGGCCCCGGAGCGGTTCTACCCGCCGGTGGACGACCGGGAGACCGTCGAGGCGCTCGCGGGCAGCGGCATCGTCTGCCCACCGGCGACCCGGGCGCTGTTCCGCCGGCACGTCGAGTTCTTCGTCGCCCGCGGGTACCTGCCCGCCGCACCGTCCGACGGGTCGTGACCCGTCGGACGGTGCCGGGCCGGCGGCACCGTCCGCGCCCGGTCACCGGGCCCGCCGGGTGCGTACCCGGCGGGCCCGGTGACCGGAGGCGACCAGCTAGAAGACGATCAGGGTCAGCGGGTGGGAGATGCCGATGCCACCGCGGGTGTCGTACGCCCGGACGGTGAAGGTCGACGAACCGACCGCCGCCAGGTCGACCTGGAACTGGAAGCGCTGTCCGTTGCGGGTCGGCGTCGCGGTCGACCGGGTCGCGCCGAGGTACAGCTCCACCCGGTCGACCGCGTCGCCGGCGTCGACCTCGGTGACGTCGGCGGTCAGCGTGACGGTGGTCGGTCCGGGGAAGTAGGTCTGCCCGCCGGGGGTGCTCAGCGCCACCCTCGGTGGCTGGTTGGTGCCGCTGGTCGGGGGCGTGACCACCGTGATCAGCCGGGGCGGGGCACCGCCGGACAGCGACTGGTCGGTGCCGGCGGAGACGTACAGCAGGTAGCTGGTGCTGGTCCCGGGGGCCCCGACCGGCGGGGTCCACGACGCGTCGTACCGGTCGCCGGCGGACCGCACGCCCTGGGCCACCGTGACGCCGTCCACCCGGAACGACACCCCGGTGATGTGGTGGCCGCCGCCCACGGTCGCGGTCGCCGCGAGCGGGACGGGACCGGGTGCGGTGTACACCGCCCCGACGGCCGGGCTGAGCCAGGTGACGATCGCCGGGTAGTCGGCGACCGGTGGCGAGGTGGTCGGCCCGGTCGGTGTCATGCTGGGCAGCACCCCGCCGGTGCAGGCGACGCCGTTGAGGGTGAACGCCGCCGGTTTGGGGTTGCTGAGGAACCAGGCACCGACGAAACCGATGTTCGCCGAGCCGTTGGTGCCGAGGGCCGCGTTCCAGTTGAGGTTGGTCGCGCTGACCTGCTGGCCGGTCTGGGTCCAGGTGGCGCTCCAGCTCTGTGCGATCCGCTGGTCGACGGCGGGGAACGCGAACCGTAACGTCCAGCCGTTGACCGGCGCACCGAGGTTGGTGACCACGAGGTCGGCCTGGAAGCCGTCGGTCCACTGGCTGGTGACGACGTAGTCCACCCGGCAGCCGGCGGCGGCGTTCGCCGTACCGGCGTGCGAGACCGCCGCCATCGTCGCGACCAGGGCAACAACGACGGCGACCACCGCCGTCAGCGATTTTCGCATGGCACACCCCGCCATAAATCGTTGGGCATCAATAAGTACGACGACTGTCCTGCGGTCCCGCTCGCCTTGTCAAGACAAGGACGGGAGTCCTGCCGCCGGCAGGACGTCGGGGTGGCCGGCCGATGGTCCGGCCACCCCGACGAGACGTCCCGACGGGCCGCCCCGAACGCCCTATCCCCCGGCCGGGACGCGCGCCGTCACCGCCCGCAGGTGTCGCAGGCCGTCGGTGGCCAGCCGGTCCTGCGAGGGGGCCAACGGACGCCAGATCGCCGCCGCGGTGGCGATGGTGTCGTTCTCCGCCGTGAACGACTCGATGCAGACCGCACCCCGGTAGCCGGTCTCCCCCAGCACGGCGAAGAACCGCGGCCAGTCGAAGTGGTCCGACCCCGGGGCACCCCGGTGGGTGCCGCTGACCTGGACGTGCTTGACGTACGGGCCGGCGGCGGCGAGCGCCGCGTACGGATCGGACTCCTCGATGTTCATGTGGTAAGTGTCGATCATGATGCCGACGCTCGACGGCAACCCGTCGATCAGCTCGATCGTCTGCCCGACGGTGTTGACCACGCTCGTCTCGTACCGGTTCAGCGCCTCCACCCCGATGCTCACGCCGCACTCGCCGGCCTGCTCGGCCACCGGCGCCAGCGCCCGCCGGAAGTCCGCATGGCAGGCCGCCCGCGCCGCCTGCGACATCCGCCAGGTACGCCCGACCGAGGCGTACACCGGGCCGCCCACGCAGGGCGCACCGACCGCCGCCGCAGCCGCCACGCACCCCCGCAGGTACGCCACCGTCGACTCCACCACCGCCGGGGCGGCGTCGACCAGTTCCCGCCCCGGCGGGGTGACCGCGCAGACCGCCGCCGCGACCAGACCGTGCGCGGCCAGCAGGTCCCGGGTCCGGGCCGGGTCCCAGTCGCCGGGCTGCTCGATCGGCAGTTCCACCGCGTCGAAGCCGAACGACGCGATCCGCGGCACCAGCGTGGCGAGGGCCTCGTCGTCGACGGGCGACGCCCACACCCAGGGGTTCACCCCGAACGCGTACACCGGGCCTACTTCCAGCGCTGCGGGTAACCGGGCAGGTCGGTGCAGCCGCACATCGCGTAGTGCAGCGGCGGCATGCCCGGGTCCAGGTACCGGTCCAGGTTGTCCTGGGTGATGGTCGGCTGGGGCAGCTTCCACGGGTTGGCCACCTGCTGCCCGTCGAGGATGCGCAACGCCGCGATGACCGGCGTACGCCACTGGTACGTCGGGTACGTCGGCGCGATCGCGGTCAGGCCCTTGTCCTTCCACACCTTCAGGAAGTCGAGCTGGTCCTCCCCGTTGATCGGCGGCACCGGCTTGCCCGCGTCCTGGAACGCCTCGACGGCCGCGACGGCGACCGCGCCGGCGTCCATCCACACGCCGTCGATGGTGCCGTACCGCTGGAGGTAGTCGTCGACGATCTTCTTGGTCTTGGCCGGGTCGCCGTCGGTGAACTCGACCCCCACCACGTCGACCTTCGCCTTGTCGAACGCGACCTTCGCCGCCGACCAGCGGGTCTCCAGCACGTCGACGCCGGGCAGGATGCGCAGGGCGAGGACCTTGCCGCCCGGCTTGATCTTCTGGCTGACGAACTCCGCCCCGACGTGGCCGAAACCGTAACCGCCGATCGGGTTGATGAACGTCACCGGGCACTTCGTGCTGACCCCACGGTCGAACACGACCACCGGCAGGCCGGCCTTGCAGGCCGCCTCGACGGCCGGGGTCAGCGTGGCGGTGGTGTTCGGCGAGACGATCAGCGCGTCGCAGCCCTTGCCGAGCAGGTCGTTGATGTCGGCGATCTGCTTCTGGTCCTTGCCCTCGGCGTCGACGTGCACGAACTCACTGATCCGGCTGCCCTGCGCGGCCACCTCCGCCTGCATGGTCTTGAACCCGACCTGCCGCCACGGGTTGTTCAGCGCCGCGTTCGAGAAGCAGAGCTTGTGCGGGCCGGCCTTCCTGAACGTCGTGGTGTCCACCATGGTCGGGTTGAGCATCTGCTCCCACGGCTTGTCCGCCGGGCCGGTCGGGGTCGCGCCGAGCAGCGCCAACTCGGCGTCGTAGTCGGCCTGCACGAAGAACTTCGACTGCTCCCCGGTGCCCGAACCGGCGGCCGAGGTGGAACCGCCGCCCGGCCCTCCGCCCGGTTCGTCGGTGGCGCAGGCGGTCAGGGACAGCAGGGTGACGGCGGCCAGCGCCGCCAGGCAACGTCGCACTATGGTTTCCCCTTATCGTGACGAAGAACGGGTAGCCGAGACCGCCACGGCGAGCAGGATGATCGCGCCCTGGACGGTGGACCTGAGGGCGCCGGAGACGCCGTAGAAGTTCATCAGGGCGAAGAGCAGTTCGAGGCTGAGCGCGCCGAGCATCGCGCCGACGACCGAGCCACGGCCCCCGCCGAGCGCCACGCCACCGAGCACCACCGCGGTGATCGCCCCGAACTCCAGGCCCGCCCCGGCCTGGAAGGACACCCCGCTGTAGCCGCCGAGCAGGATCGCCGCCACGGCCGCCGCGAGCCCGCTGAGGACGAAGGCGACCGTCCGGGTACGCCAGACGCGCACCCCGCTCAGCTGCGCGGTGCGCGGGTTGTCGCCGACGGCCAGCAGGGTCCGGCCGAAGTCCGACCGCATCAGCAGCACCGCGAGCGCCGCGACGACCACCAGGACCAGCAGCGCGTACGGCATCCGGCCGAGCAGCGGCACGTCCTCGATCGCCCGCCTGCCGAACCGGCGGAACTCCTCGGAGAGGCCACCCTTCGGCGCGCCGTCCGACCACAGGTAGACCGCGCCGACCAGGATCAGGAACATGCCCAGCGTGGTGATGAACGACGGCACCCGCAGGCGCGTCGTGACCAGGCCGTTGACCAGCCCGACCAGCGCGCCGAAGACGAGCAGGAGCAGCACCACCGGCCAGGTCCGGGCCGGATCGCTGTCGATCAGCCGGGCCGCCACCACCACCTGCGCGGTGACCAGTGAGCCCACCGACAGGTCGAACTCACCGGAGACGATCACGAAGTACTGGCCGGCGGCGAGCAGGATGACCGGCGCCGACCGGCCGAGGAAGGACATCAGCGACGGCGGGTCGAGGAAGTCGGGCTGCCGGATGCCGACGAGCACCAGCAGCACCGCGAGGAGGGCCAGGATCGGCAGCACCCCGCCGGGGCGCAGCCGGACGCGACGCGGTGACGACGGACGACGCTGGACGAGCTGCATGGCTAGGACGCCGCCTTCCGCAGGGCCCGACGGGCGTAGACGGCGACCGCGGCGATGATCACCACGCCGCGGATCACCTGCTTGAAGAACGCGTCCACCTCAAGCTGGTTGAATATCGCGTCGATGCTGGCGAGCAGCAGCACCCCGCCGACCGTGCCGACGACCCCGCCCCGCCCACCGGCGAGCGCGGTCCCGCCGATCACCACCGCGGCGATCGACTCCAGGTCGTAGAGGCCCTCGGTGCCCACCCGGGGCGCACCCGAACCGAGCCGGCTGGCCAGGTAGATCCCGGCCAGCCCGGCACACAGCGAGCACAGCACGTGCGCGGCGACGAGGACCCGGTCGTTGCGGACCCCGGAGAGCCGGGCCACCTCCGGATCGCCGCCCACGGCGACCAGGTGGTGCCCGAAGCGGGTCCGTGCCAGCGCGAACCAGACCACCCCGGTCAGCGCCAGCAGCAGCAGGAACGACAGCGGCACCGGGCCGACCCGCTGGTAGCCCAGCGACTGCACCAGCGCGGGCGAGGTGGTCCCGGCCGGGCCGTCGTAGTTGCTGTCGAGGTACCCCTTGAGCAGCAGCCCGACGCCGAGGGTGGCGATGAACGCGTTGACCCGGAACCGGGTCACGAGCAGCCCGTTGAGCAGCCCCACCCCGGCGCTGACCGCGAGCGCCAGACCGACCGCCGGCAGCAGCGCGCCGTCGCTGCCGTTCATCGTCTCGGCCGCGACCAGGGTGCTCAGACTGATCACGTACGCCACGGAGAGGTCCAGCGAACCACCGAGGATGACCAGCGTCTGGCCGACGGCGACGAGCCCGAGACCGGCCGCGACGTGCAGCAGGCTCACCGTCGTAGCCTGGTTGAACAGCTGCCCGCCGTCGACCAGGACGACCAGCCAGCCGACCGCCAGGGTGAGCCCCAGCGCCACGAACACGCCCGGCACCCGACGTCGGACCGGCAACAACGACAGGGCGCTCACCGGTCGGTCTCCGTTCGCGACTGCGGGGCTCGCAAACCCGGCTCACTCCTCGCGCTCACCGGTCGGCCTCCGGGGCGTGGCCGACGGCGAGGGCCACCACGTCCTCCTCGGTGGCGTCGGCGGGGAGTTCGCCGGCTATCCGGCCGTCGCGCATGACGACGATCCGGTCGCTCATCCCCAGCAGCTCGGGCAGGTCCGAGGAGATCATCAGCACCGCCGCGCCGTCGCGGGCCAGCCGGCGGACGAGGTCGTGGATGGCCGACTTCGCCCCCACGTCGATGCCCCGGGTCGGCTCGTCGAACAGCAGCACCCGGGGGTCGAGCGCCAGCCAGCGGGCCAGCACCACCTTCTGCTGGTTGCCGCCGGACAGGAAACGGATCTCCTGGTCGTCGCCGGCGGCGCGGACCTCGACGGCGGCGAGCAGGTCACGGACCCGGCGGGTGCGGGCGGCGTGACCGGACCGGGCCGGGAAGACGGCCCGGCCGGCGAGCAGCGCGTTGTCGAGCACCGACTGCCGGGGCACGATCCCCTCGCCCTTGCGGTCCTCGGTGACGTAGGCGATGCCGGCCCGCACGGCGGCGCGGGGTGAACGCAGCCGCACCGGCCGGCCGTCCAGCGTCACGTCGCCGGTGGTGAACGGGGAGACGCCGAACAGCGCACGGGCCAGCGCCGAGCGTCCGGAACCCTGCAACCCGCCGATGCCGAGCACCTCGCCGGCCCGCAGGTCCAGGTCGACGGCGCGCAGCTTCCGGTTGCCCGCGCCGCGGACGGTCAGGCGTACCGGGCCGAGGTCGTCAGGGGCGGCCCGGTCGGGGTAGTAGCTGGACAGTTCCCGACCGACCATGTGCCGGACGAGGTCGTCGGTGGAGGTGTCGGCGGTGTCCACGGTGGTGACCAGGCGGCCGTCCTTGAGGACCGTGATCCGGTCGGACAGGTCGAAGACCTCGGTGAGCCGGTGCGAGACGTACAGCACGCCGATGCCCCGCTGCTGGAGCCGGCGGACCAGCCCGTAGAGCAGCTCGACCTCGTGGTCGGCCAGCGCGGCGGTGGGTTCGTCCATGATGAGCAGCCGGGCGTCCAGGGCGAGCGCCTTGGCGATCTCGACGACCTGCTGCTGGGCGACGCCGAGCCGCCCCACCCGGGTGTCGGCGGCCAGGTCGGTCTCCCCGATCGCGGCGAGCAGGCTGCGGGTGTGCTCCCGCATCGCCCGCCGGTCGACCAGCCCGTGCCGCACCGGCTCGTGTCCGAGGTGGACATTTTCGGCGACGGTACGCTCCGGCAGCAGGTTGAACTCCTGGTGGATGATGCCGATCCCGGCCCGCTGTGCGTCACGGGGGCCCCGGAGGACCCGGCGTGCACCGGCCACCTCGATGCTGCCCGTGTCCGGGGCGTACCCGCCCGAGACGATCTTCATGAGGGTGGACTTGCCGGCCCCGTTCTCACCGACGACGGCGTGCACCTCGCCCGGTGCGACGTCGAGGTCGATCCCGTCGAGCACGCGTACCCCGAGGAAGGACTTGCCGATACCCCGGAGGGTCAGCAGCGGCGGCGGATCGGGCATCCCGGAAACCCTCACTGAAAGTAGTCATCGGCGTGGTCGATGTTCCGCGTCCGACACGGTCGGACTGCCGGACGGTGAACTTTCGCTGTCCCTCGTGAGCGCTTACGTCGCCAAGGAGCAAACTTTCCTTGACATCGACGAAACATCACACGTATGAAGATAGATGTTTCGATGCTTCTCCACAATCCTCGATCTTCGCGCGCCGCCGGTCCGGGCACCCGAGCAGCGTCGACACCGGGTCGAGGGTCGACGCGCGCCCGCAGCCGGATCGTCGAAACATCGAACCTTACCCCATCCATTGACAGCTATCGATGACTGACCCATCCTGACCTCGCGGCCCACCGGGCGGGCACATCACCGACGTCACTCTGCGCGACGAAATGCGGGGCGGACGGCCGTTGCGGCGGACGGCCCGCCGACCCCGGCAGCACGCCCGCGCCCGCCACGCGTCCCGGCGTCCACCGGACGCGCGGACGGGCCGTGGTCGCCACCGGAAATTCCCGCCGACACCTAGGAGACGGCATGCGTCGCACCACGTTGCTCATCGGCATGATCGCCGGGCTGTTACTGTCGCTCGGACTCGCACCACCCGCGTCGGCGGCCCCGGCCTTCCGCGCCCTGCTGTTCACCAAGACGGTGGGCTACCGGCACGACTCGATCCCCGCCGGGATCAGCATGTTCCAGCAGCAGGCGGCGGCGAACAACTTCGAGCTGGTGCAGACCGAGGACTCCAGCGTCTTCACCGCGGCCAACCTGGCCACCTTCGACGTGATCATCATGTTCCAGACCTCCGGCATGGTCTGGACCTCGGCGGCCCAACGGCAGGCCGTGGAGGGCTACCTGGCCAGCGGCAAGGGCATCGTCGGCATCCACAACGCCCTGGACATGGGCATCGAGGGCGAGTACCCCTGGTGGGACCAGACCCTCAACGGCGGCGCCCACATGCCCGAGCACTCCCCCGGCGTACTGCCCGGCACCGCCATCGTCGCCGACAAGCAGCACCCGTCGACCACCGGCCTGCCGGACCGGTGGAACCGCAGCGAGGAGTGGTACAACTTCGACACCAACCCGCGCGGCAACGTGCACGTGTTGGTGACCGCCGACGAGCGGACGTACAACCCGGGGTCCCGGGCGATGGGCCCGGACCACCCGATCTCCTGGTGCCGCACCGCCGCCGGCGGGCGGGTGTGGGCCACCGCGATGGGCCACGCGATCGACTCCTACAGCGAGACGAACTTCCGCAACCACGTGCTCGGCGGGGTGAAGTGGGCCGCCGGCAACCTGCCCGGCGACTGCGGCGGCACCGTGTGGGGCAACTTCGAGAAGCGCACCCTGGACGACAACACGGTCGACCCGATGGCGCTGAACGTGCTGCCCGACGGCCGGGTCATGTACGTCCAACGCGGCGGCCAGGTCAAGATCTTCAAGCCGGCCACCAACAGCACCGTCACCGCCGCCACCCTGAGCGTCTACACCGGCGGCGAGGACGGTCTCACCGGCATGGCGATCGACCCGAACTTCGCCACCAACGGCTACGTGTACCTCTACCACTCGCCGGCGAGCAGCAGCACCGACGTCAACCGCGTCTCCCGCTACACGCTGTCCGGTGACACCCTCAACCTGTCCACCGAGGCCCGGATCATCGACATCCCGGCGTACCGGGACCGCACCTTCCCCGAGCCCGGCCACACCGGCGGCTACATCGACTTCGGCCCGGACGGGAACCTCTACATCGGCACCGGTGACGACACCCCGCCGAACCTCGACCCCAACTGGCAGGGCTACGCGCCGCTGGACTGGCGGGCCGGCAAGTCCAACCTCGACGCCGCCCGCAGCGCCGGCAACACCAACGACCTGCGGGGCAAGCTGTTGCGCATCCGCCCGTCGGACAGCGGCGGCTACACGGTCCCGACCGGCAACCTCTACCCCCAGGGTACGGCGCAGACCCGGCCGGAGATCTACGCGATGGGCTTCCGCAACCCGTTCCGGTTCTCGATCGACCCGGCCAACGGCTGGGTCTACCTGGCCGACTACGGGCCGGACCGCAACCCGCCCACCACCAACCGCGGCCCCGAGGGCCTGGTCGAACTCAACGTGATCAAGTCGCCAGGCAACTACGGGTGGCCGTTCTGCCACGGCGACAACCAGCCCTACGCGCCGTTCAATCCGGACACCGGGGTGGTCGGCGCGAAGTTCAACTGCAACGCCCCGGTCAACAACTCCCCCAACAACACCGGCCTGACCAGCCTGAAGCCAGTCGTCGCCCCCAACATGTGGTACGGCTACGGCACCTCGCCGAACTTCCCGGAGCTGGGCTCCGGCGGCTCCGGCCCGATGGGTGGCCCGGTCTACCGCTACGACCCGGCGAACCCGTCGGCCACCAAGTTCCCGCCCTACTACGACGGGGTGCACTTCTTCTACGAGTGGTCGCGCAGCTACCTCAAGGAGGTGCACTTCGACTCGGCGACGGTGGTGACCCGTACCAACACGTTCCTGCCCGGCGGGCGGTTCAACAAGCCGATGGACCTGGAGTTCGGCAAGGACGGCTCGCTCTACGTACTGGAGTGGGGCACCAACTTCGGCGGCGGCAACAGCGACTCCGGGCTCTACCGGATCGACTACATCCAGGGCGGCCGGTCGCCGATCGCCAAGGCCGTCGGGACGCCCACCAGCGGCCTCGCCCCGCTGAACGTCCAGTTCAGCAGCGCCGGCACGGCCGACCCGGACCCGGGCAACACGCTGAGCTACCAGTGGACGTTCGGCGACGGCACCACCTCGACGGCGGCCAACCCGTCGCACGTCTACACCACCAACGGCAACTACACGGCGCAGTTGAAGGTCACCGACAACACGGGCAAGACAGGCTTCGCCAACGTCCAGATCACCGTCGGGAACACCGCACCGGTGATCACCATCACCACCCCGGCCAACGGCGGCATGCTCACCTTCGGCGACAAGGTGTCGTACCAGATCAGCGTCACCGACCCGGACGGCGGCACGGTCGACTGCACCAAGGTGGTCGTCAACCCGGCGCTGGGCCACGACGACCACGCCCACGAGACCACCGAGTACCCGGGCTGCTCGGGCACCATCTCCACCGACCTGCTCGGCGGGCACCCCGACGGCGCGAACCTGTTCTACGTGCTCAACGCCCGCTACACCGACAGCGGCGGCCCCGGCGGCGCGTCCCCGCTCACCGGCACCGCGCAGGCGATCCTGCAACCCAAGCACAAGCAGGCCGAGTACTTCAGCAGCCAGTCCGGCATCCGGGTGGTCGACCAGGCCGCCGCGGAGAGCACCAAGCGGGTCGGTGACATCTCCAACAACGACTGGATCGCGTTCACCCCGATGAGCCTGTCGGGCATCTCGACGGTCAGCTACCGGCTGTCGTCGCCGTCCGGTGGCGGCACGATCGAACTGCGGGCCGACTCGCCGACCGGCACGCTGCTGGCCACCACACCGGTGCCGAGCACCGGGGGCTGGGACAACTACCAGTCCACCGCGCCGGTGAGCGTGGCCGCGTTGTCCGGGACGCACCCGCTGTACCTGGTGTTCAAGGGCAGCACGAACAACTGGTTCGACCTCGACTCGCACACCTTCGGCGGCAACGGGGTCGGCCAGCCCGGCACCGGGACCGGCACCGGCGTGGCGGGGAAGACCTGGACGCTCACCGCGCTGCACAGCGGCAAGCTGATGGACGTCAGCGGCGTCTCCACCGCCGACGGCGCGCAGCTCACCCAGTGGGCGGCCACCGGCGGCAACAACCAGAAGTGGCAGGCCGTGGACGCCGGTAACGGGGCGGTCTACCTCAAGGCGGTGCACAGCAACAAGTGCGCCGAGGTGATCGGCGGTTCCACCACCGCGGGGGCGTTCCTCCAGCAGGCCACCTGCACCAACGGCAACCAGCAGAAGTTCACCGCGACGGCGACCACGACCGCCGGGGTCTACACGGTGCGCAACGTGCAGAGCGGGCTCTGCCTGGACGTCAACGGCGCCGCCACCACCGACGGCGCCCGCCTGTTGCAGTGGACCTGTCACGGGGCGAGCAACCAGCAGTGGCGGTTCACCCAGGTGTGACGAACGGTCCATCGCCGTCGCGGCGGCGGTAGGCCGGGAGGGCCGGCTCCGGATGTCGGAGCCGGCCCTCTGCGCTCGCGTCGGGCCCCGCCCACCCCGGGCGGTAGGCGGGCCATCCCGGTCCGGGCCGACAGGTCGGTACCCCGTGACCAGGGTTTCGGCGGGTAGACGGTGATCGGCAGGGCCCGGGGTGCGGGCCCTGCCGATCGGTGGTGCGCAGGTCGTTCCGGTGGCCCGGTCTGTCCCGGGCCACCGGCGGACCTCAGGAACCCCTGAGGTCCGCCGGTGCGCCTGCTCAGCGCTGCCGGGTGAGCAGGCCCGGCCGGTAGGGCAGCAGGCCGTAGTCGACGCCGTCGGAGCTGGGCGACCGGCCCTGGTAGAGCAGTTGCAGGTTGCACGGGTCGATGGTCATGGTCTGGTCGGCGCTGGTGCGCAGCAGCTCGCCGTGGCTGATGTCGTTGGTCCAGGTGGCACCGCTGTTGACCTTGCCCGCGAACGGGTTGTTGTAGGTCGCCGCGTTCGGCGTCCAGGTGCCGTTCAGGCTGGTCGCCGTGAACGAGCGGAAGTAGCGCTCCCAGGAGCTGGTCCGGGCCTCGACGATCATCAGGTACTGGTTCTGGCCCGCGACCTTGTAGACCTGCGGCGCCTCGAACAGGTTTTCCGAGGTGTCGCTCATGATGGTCGTGTAGCTGGAGCCGAAGTTGCCGGGGAAGTTCCCGATCGGCATGCTGGCCCGGTAGATCTTGCCGTTGTCACCGGCGAAGAACAGGTACATGTTCTGACTGTCGGCGATCAGGGCCTGGTCGATCGGGCCGGTGCCGGAGCCGGAGATGCTGCCGGTGAACATCGTCTGGGCGGGGCCCCAACCGTTCGGGTTGGTCGGGTCGGTCGACGTGCGGTAGGAGAACGCCGCGCCGCCCCACTGGTAGGCGAGCACCCAGATGTTCTTCGGTGCGAAGTAGAACAGCGACGGCGCGACGGTGCCCTGGCTCATGGTGTTCTGCGACGCCGAGCCGAGCTGGTTGAGGTTGTCGACCAGGCCGAAGTTCATCGACCCCCACGAGCTGCCGAAGTCGTGCGTGGTGGCGTAGACGAGCTGCTTGCCGTTGTACGGGGCGACGGTGAAGTCCTTCAGCGACACCCAGCCCGACTTCGGGGTGGCCAGCGGACCCGTCGACGACCACCGGTACGACGACGGCAGCGTGCAGTTGCCGCTCGGCGGCGGGGTCGTGGGCGGCGGGGTGGTGGTGCCACCGAGCTTGACGAGTTGCCACTGCTGGTTGGTGCCGTTCCAGTCGGCGTACTGCACGATGTTGCCGCCGTCGGCGGTGGACGCGCCCTGCACCTCGACGGCCTTACCGCTGTTCCGGTTGATCAGTTGGATGTAGCCGTCGATGTCCTGGATGCTGAACTGCTGGTTGGTGCCGTTGTTGTCGGTCCACTGCACGATCGGTCCGCCGTCGGCGGTCGACTTGCCGGAGACGTCGAGCACCTTGCCGGACAGCTTCGACTTCAACCGGTAGTAGCCGCCGCCGGAGTCGACGAACTGCCACTGCTGCTGGCTGCCGTCGTTACGGGTCCACTGGACGATCCGGGCCCCGTCGGTGGTGGCCAGGTTGTAGACGTCGAGGGCCTTGCCGCTGTTGCGGTTGACCAGCACGTACGACGCGCCGGTGTCGATCGTGGCGGCGGCGGCCTCCGTCTCGGTGGCCGCGACGACGACGCCACCGCTCAGGGCGGTCACGAGCGCGGTGGCCGCCGACAGCAGCCAGCGCCGACGGCCGGGACTGCGGGGAGCCGGGCTGGGATGGTCAGCCGGGAGGTGCATGGGGGTGCTCCTTCATGAGGACGGGTGGCCCCTGCGCGGCGGCCCCCGGTGACGTCGTCGCCGAGGGCCTGGGTGGTCTGACCGACCCGCGCTCCGTGGACGGAACCGGAGACGACCGGCAATTGTGAACGCTCACATCGACCGGCGCGGAGTCGGGCACATGCATGATCGGTTTGGTGGAGGCGAACGGACCGGCAGGGGTTCCATTCAGATCCGGCGATGTTACCAAAGGGTTTCCGATGGCTCAAGAGCTGGCCCGGGCACCCATCCAGGTCCGCACCGCGCGGCAGGGGCCACCCACGGGGCGACCTTCACGGCCGCGATGTTAACGCTCACTCTCCGGGTACCCCGGTTCGGGAGACGCCGGAACTCCTCCGCCGCCCGGCAGGCGACGGAGATCCCTTCCGATCCGGTGCGCGATGTGCCATCTTCGATGAATGCGGGTCAATGGCCGGGCAGGTGGACGAGGTCGCAGCCGCGGGCACGGGGCGGCGGCCCGGTGCCGCTGACCGGCCGGACACGGCCGGCGACCCACGCCCGGCCACGGACCGGGCTGGCCGTCGGCCTGCTGGTCGTCGCTCTGCTGGCGGTGGCCGGCGGGGTCGGCTACGCCGCCCTGGTGCACGTCCAGCAGGCCCGGATCCGCCACGAACTGGACTGGGCCATGGTGCACGGCCGCCCGGCCGACCCGTCCGGCTGCACCTGGATCTTCGGCGGCGCGAGCGACACCGGTCACGGTGGCGCGCCGCCGGCCGGGTTCCCGGAACACGGGGCGATCCACACCGTGGCCCGCACCGGCCGCCCCCAGGTCGGGCAGGTCGCCCGCAACGGCACCGTCTACCACCTGCGTACCCAGTGGCGCGACGGCGAGGTCGTCCAGGTGGTCTTCGACGCCCGCTTCCAACTCGCCGAACGGCGTTACCTGCTGTGGGCGGTGTCGACCGCCGCGCTGGCCGTCCTGGTCGCGGCGACCGCGACCGACCTGCGGCTACGTCGCCGGTCGGTGCTGCCGCTGGCCGAGGCGCTCGACCGGCAACGCCGCTTCGTCGCCGACGCGAGCCACGAGCTGCGCGCCCCGATCACCCGGGTGCACACGGCGGCCCAGTTGCTGGCCCAGCGGACGACCGGCGCGGCGCACGACGCGGACCGGCAGGATCTGGACCGGCTGCTGCACACCACCAGGCGGCTCGGGGAGATCGTCGACGAGTTGCTCCTGTCGGCCCGGCTGGCCGACCCGGCGGCGATGACCCGGCCGCCGGCCACAGTCGACCTCGCCGCGCTGGTCGTCGAGGCGATCGGGGCCGACGCGCCGCGCGCCGCCGCCCTCGGGGTGACGCTCGGGGTGACCGGCGCGGACCACCCGGTGCCGGTGCACGGTGTCGGGCCCGCACTGCACCGGGTGGTGGCGGAACTGCTGGCGAACGCCCTGCACCACACGCCGGCCGGCGGGCGGGTGCAGGTGCGGTTACGCCCGGCCGGCGCGGACCGGATCGAGCTGCTGGTCAGCGACTCCGGCCGGGGATTCGACCCCCGGTACGCCGGCCGGATCTTCGACCGGTTCCACCGGGGGCCCGACGCCGGGGACCGCCGGGCCGGGCTCGGGCTGGCGCTGGTCCGCGAGGTGGTCACCGCGCACGGCGGCACGATCAGCGCCACCGGCCGGCCCGGGGCGGGCGCCACCTTCACCGTACGGCTGCCGGTGGCCGACCCGGGGCGGGCCGGTGGCCCACCGACGGACGGCGACCCGGTCGGCGGCCGGTGGCCCCTGCGCTGGTGGGCGGGCCGGGACCGGGCGGGCGGGGAACGCGCGACCAGCAGATTCTGACTGGCGAGAAATTCCACCGGTCAACCTTCTGCCGTTTCGGTGCGACCATGAACGGATGACCGACCCGTCACCCCCGGCGCACGGCCCGTTGCTCCTGGTCGAGGACGACGCGGAACTGGCCGACATGCTGGTCGAGCTGTTCCGTCGGGCGGGGTACCCGATCGACCTGGCCCGCGACGGTCAGCGGGGTCTGCACCTGGCGCTGCGCGGCCCCTACCAGGTGATCATGTTGGACCGGCGGCTGCCCGCCATCGACGGGGTCGACCTGCTCGTCCGGCTGCGGCGACGCTCCGTCGCCGCCCGGGTGCTGATGCTCAGCGCGCTCGGCGACCTCGACGAACGCATCCGGGGCCTCGACGCGGGCGCCGACGACTACCTGCCCAAACCGTTCGAGGTGACCGAGCTGATGGCCCGGGTCCGGGCGTTGACCCGCCGCCGCTTCGACGGGGCCGAACTGATTCCCATCGGGGCCGGTCAGCTCGACCTGGCCCAGCGCGGGGTACGGCTGCCCGACGGGCGGGAGGTGACGCTCAGCGGCCGGGAGTTCGAGCTGATCCGGCTGCTCGCCAGCCAACCCCGGATGGTGCACAGCCGCAGCCAGCTGCGCGGACACGTGTTCGGCGCGGACCGCACCGAGGCGGTGGTCGACACGTACGTGCACTACCTGCGGCGCAAGCTCGGCGACCGGGTGGTGCGCACCGTGCACGGCCTCGGCTACCAGATCGGCGCGCTGTGAGCCGGCCGCCCGGGACCCGACGGGCCCCGGGCGGCGCGGTGGCTCAGCGGCCCACGAACCGGGCCTGGCGTTTCTCCAGGAAGGCGGCCAACCCCTCGCGCTGGTCCTCGGTGGCGAACAGGGCGTGGAAGGCCCGCCGCTCGAACAGCACCCCGGCCTGCACCCCCACTTCCTCGGCCTGGCGGACCGCCTCCCGGGCCAGCATCGTCGCGAGCTTCGGATACCCGGCCACCACCGCCGCCGCGGCCTTCGCCTCGGCCAGCAGCCGGTCCGTCGGCACCACCCGGGACACCAGGCCCCACCGGTACGCCTGCGCCGCGTCGAGCTGCCGACCGGTGAGCACCAGGTCCATCGCCCTGGCCGGGCCGATCAGCCGGGTCAGCCGCTGGGTGCCGCCGATGCCGGGCATCACCCCCAGCCGCAGCTCCGGCTGCCCGAACCGGGCGTTGTCCGCCGCGAAGATCAGGTCACACATCATCGCCAGCTCGCACCCGCCGCCGAGGGCGTAACCGGCCACCGCCGCGATCTTCGGGGTACGCAGCGCAGCGAACGCGTCCCAACCGGCGAAGTGGTCGTCCAACGCCACGTCCAGGAAGGACTTCCCGGCCATCTCCCGGATGTCCGCCCCGGCCGCGAAGACCTCGTCCGAGCCGGTGAGCACGAAACAGCCCACCCCCGGGTCGCGGTCCAACGGGCGCAGCGTCTCGACCAGTTCGGTCAGCAGCGCCGTGTCCAGCGCGTTGCGCGCCTCGGGCCGGCACAACCGCACCGTGACCACCCGGTCGTCCTTCTCCACGGTGACCCTCATCGTCGCCTCCCTCTCCTCAGGAATCCCAGATCGCGCCGTACGCGGGCACCCCGCGTTCCTCCATGCCCCGCACCACCTGCCAGGTCAGTGGGCGATTCGAGATGCAGATGACCGCCTCGGCGTCGTACCGGCGGCACGCCTGCCAGGCCAGCCGCAGCATGTCGGGCTTGCCGTCGCGGGCGGTGTCCCACAGCAACGCGTCGGGCTGGTGGGCGAGGATCTCGTCGACCAGGTCGTCGCCGAAGGTCTCCCGGTGCCGGCGGGCCACCCAGACCAGCTTCGCCGGCACCTGCCCGGCCAGCAGGTGCGGCAGCACCGGGCCGATCCCGCTGCCGGTCGCCACGTACACCACCCGGCGGAACAGCGTCTCGATGTTGGCCACCCCGGCGGTGCTGATCCCCTTCACCCAGACCCGGCGCGGCGGGTCGTCGACGAACCGGCCGGTCCAGTCACCGGCCCGGCTGACGGTCAGCCGGAACCCGCTACGACCCGGTGTCGGCACGTTGGCGAAGGAGTGCCACTCCCACAGCGGGCTGCGGCTGACCGCCGTGGACGAGCCGGGGAACGGCGTCACCCCGTGGTCGAAGTGGACCAGCGCCACGTGCGAGGACGGACGCTGCACCAGCACCGGCACCCGGCGCAGCCGCAGCCAGGGCAGGGCGATGCTGACGGTCAGCACCGCGAGCACCCCGCCCGGCACGGAGGTGGCCAGCGCGGCCGGCCCTCCGGCCAGGAAACCGGCCTGCGCCCAGAGCAGCAGCAGGGCCGCCCAGCCGCCGAGGCGGTGGGTGCGCTCGAACAGGTCGTGCCGGCGGGAGCGCACCGGTGGCAGCGCGGTGCCGACGACGGCCAGCAGCAGGACGGCCACGGCGTACCCGGTGACCAGTGCCCCCGCCGGGCCGCCGCGCACGGTCAACGCGCCGAGCTGGGCGAGGAACCAGGCGGTGCCGGCCAGCGCCGCGCCGACGTGCAGCCCACCGAAGTGGTAGACCTTGCCCAACGTGGCCCGCACCCGCAGCGGCCAGCTGGTGGGTGCCCGGGTGGCCAGCCGGAACAGCAGATTGATCACGTACTGCTGGCGGATCAGCACGGCCAGCGCGACGTTGCCCAGCGCGGCGGCTCCCAGCGCATCGGCGGCCCCGGGGCCGGGCCACCAGCCGGCGGCCAGCCCGTACGCCAGTAGCGCGGTGTTGCCGGCGAGCACCGCCGCGACGAGCCGGTGGTGGTGCATGAACCGGGGATGGGCCAGCACCCGGCGCAGCGTCGACACCGGCGGGGGAAGCGTGTCGTCGGGGACACCCGCCGGGCCGGTGCGCGGCGGCGTCGACGCGGGTCGCAGACCGGTCGTGCTCACGCCGCCGCCTCCTCGACGTGGGCCCACTGCCACCGCAGGTCGAGGGCGAGCCGGTGCAACGCGTCCCGGTCGACCTTGCCCCGGCCGGTCATCGGCAGTTCCGGCAGCGGGTGCACGGCCGCCGGCACGCAGTAGTAGGGCAGCGCCGCGGCCACCGCCTCCCGGCACCGCTGCGGGTCCAGCTCGGCGGGGGCGACGAAGGAGACCAGGTCCCGGTCGGTGACCCGCAGGGTGACCGCACGCCGGCAGCCCGGCACCGTCTCCAGCACGGTGGAGACCGCGTCCAGCTCCACCCGGAAACCCCTGACCTTCACCTGGTCGTCGGTGCGGCCGAGATGCTCCAGCTCACCGTCCGCGCGCCAGCGGCCCCGGTCACGGGTACGGAACATCAGCCGGTCGCCGCCGAGGAACGGGTCCGGGGCGTACCGCTCGGCGTTGAGCGCGTCGTTGTCCAGGTAGCCGGCGGAGACGCAGTCGCCACCGGCCCACATCTCGCCCACCTCACCGATGCGGCAGGGCCGTCCGTCGGCGTCGAGGACGTAGACGGTGTTGTTCGGGGTCGGTCGGCCGATGGTCAGCGGCGCACCCGGCCGGTGCCGGTGCATGGTGTTGACGATGGTGGTCTCGGTCGGCCCGCAGCAGTTGTAGAACACCCGGCCGGCGGCCCACCGGTCGGCCAGCGGACGCGGGCAGGGCTCCCCCGCCACCGCGACCACCCGCACCCCGGCGCACCGGTCCGGGTCGATCCGGGCGAGCACCGAGGGGGTGGCGACCACCACGTCGGCCCGGGCGGCGGTGGCGGTGAGGTCCCCGTCGCGCACGAGCAGGGTGCCGCCGTTGGCGAGGCAGCCGAGGATCTCCCAGGCGGCCATGTCGAAGGCGATGTTGAGCAGTTGGGCGACCGTCTGTCCGGGCCGTATCCCCAGGTCGCCCGGGGCGGTGAGCAGGATGTTGGCGACGTTGCCGTGGGTGACGGTGACGCCGTTGGGGGTGCCCGTGGTACCCGAGGTGAACAGCACGTAGCAGCCGTCGTCGGCGCGTACCGGACGGTCCGGGACGGGGGCGGTGAGGTGCCCGCCGGGTGGCAGCGGCTCGGCCATCAGCTCGTCGACCGCGAGCCGGGGCACACCGGGCAGCTCCGGCACCGCGTCCAGGGTGGCCGCGGTGGTGAGCAGCACCCGGCAGCGGGCGGTCGAGGCGACCTGGCGCAACTGCGCGGCGGGGGCGATCCGGACGTCCTGCGGTACGTAGGCCGCCCCGGCCTTGAGGGTGGCCAGGATGCCGACCAGCATCGGCAGCGACCGGCTGGTGAACACGCCCACGGTGTCGCCGGTGCGCACGCCGAGGGCGACGAGGTGGGCGGCGAGCCGGTTGGCCTGGCGGTCCAGTTCGCGGTAGCCGATCCGTACCCCGAGGTGCTCGGCGGCGACGGCGTCCGGCGTGGTGGCGGCCCACCTGGCGAACGCCTGGTGGATGCGCAGCTCGGGGGCGGGCACCCGGGGCCCCTGGCCGAACCGGTGGAACAGCCGCCGGTCGCGCGGTGGGAGGTGGTCCAGCAGGCTCGTCCGCCAGCCGTCCGGCCCGGCGGTCAGGAGGCCGACCTGGTGGATGGCGGTGTCGTCGGTGGACTGTCGTACGGACATGGGCCGCTCCTGTTCTTACCGGCCGCCCTGTGCGGCGATCGGAATCGATGCTGGCCAATGCAAATGGGAAATCTCTTAGACCCGTGGCGCGGCAGCCGACCGGGCGGCAGAGGCGCGGACGACACGCCGGAAAACTACTGATTTCGCGGTAACGTTCATCGGGGCGCGGCCACCTCCGCCACCATCCGTGGCACACCGGAGCCGAGGGCGTCCGAGCGGACGCGGCATTGGTACGACGTCTACCGCCGCAGCGCGGGTGCCAGACCCCGACAGGCCGCCCTCGGCCGCACGTGGAAGCCGATGTCAAGGCATTGACGTTACACAATGGAAACTCTAACGTCTGATGTCTCGACCGTGCATGCCGGCACCACCCCACCTCCCACCCACGGAGGGTCTCCGTGTCCCGTCCCGTCCCCGCACCCGGCATCCGGCGGCGGCCGGACCCGCCGGGCCACTCCCGCAGAAACGGAGCGAACACGATGAACCACGGACGTCTGGTGAGCGCGGGGCTGACGGTGCTGCTCGGCGCGACGGCCGCCCTCACCGCCGGCTGCGGTGACCGGGGGGCCGGGACCGGCGCGGGCGGCGGCAAGCCGCTCATCGGGGTCGACTACCCCCGCTCGGACACCGACTTCTGGAACTCCTACATCAGGTACGTGCCGCAGTCCGCCGGGCAGTTGGGGATCGACCTCAAGACCACCAACTCGCAGAACGACATCGCCAACCTCATCTCGAACACCCAGACCTTCATCAGCCAGGGCGTCAAGGGGGTGGTGATGGCCCCGCAGGACACCGCCGCGATCGCGCCGACCCTGGCCCAGCTGGAGAGCCGCAAGATCCCCGTGGTCACCATCGACACCCGGCCCGACACCGGCACGGTGTTCATGGTGGTCCGCGCCGACAACCGGGCGTACGGGACGAAGGCCTGCCAGTTCCTGGGCAGCAAGCTCGGTGGCCGGGGCAAGGTCGTCATGCTCCAGGGCGGCCTGGACTCCATCAACGGCCGGGACCGCACCGAGGCGTTCAGCGAGTGCATGGCCAAGGAGTTCCCCGGGATCAAGGTCTTCGGGGAGGCGACCGACTGGAAGGCCGACGTCGCGGCGTCGAAGTTGCAGACCCGCTTCGCGTCCGACCCGGACGTCCGGGGTGTCTACATGCAGTCGTCGTTCGCGCTGTCGGGCACCCTGCAGATCCTCAAGCAGCGCGGCCTGCAGGTGCCACCGACCGACCCGAAGCACGTCTTCGTGGTGTCCAACGACGGCATCCCCGAGGAGCTGAAGAACATCGGCGACGGCCTGATCGACGCCACCGTCAGCCAGCCCGCCGACCTGTACGCCCGCTACGGGCTGGAGTACGCCAAGGCGGCGATCGAGGGAAAGACGTTCCGACCCGGCCCCACCGACCACGGCAGCACCATCATCCAGGTACGCGACGGCCTGCTGGAGGACCAGCTCCCGGCACCCCTGGTGACCCTGGACGGCGCACCGGTCGCCGGTCAACCCACGGTGCGGTACGACGACCCCTCGCTGTGGGGCCGACAGGGATGACCACCGCCCCGTACCACCCCGAGGGCGCACCGGCCGACGTCGACCCACCGGTCGTCGAGGCGGTCGACATCACCAAGCGCTTCGGCTCCACGCTCGCCCTGTCCGCAGCGGGGATCACGGTCCGGCGCGGCGAGGTGCACGCGCTGGTGGGCCGCAACGGCGCGGGCAAGTCGACGCTGGTCGGCATCCTGACCGGGTTGCTGGCCGCCGACGACGGGGTGGTCGCCTTCGGCGGCCGTCCCGCGCCGCCGCTGGCCGACCGGAACGCCTGGCGGCAGCGCGTCGCCTGCGTCTACCAGAAGTCGACGATCATCCCCACCCTCACCGTGGCGGAGAACCTGTTCCTCAACCGGCACGCCCGCTCCCGGGCCGGCCTGATCCGCTGGTCGAGCCTGCGGCGGGAGGCGCAGCACCTGCTGGCGCAGTGGTCGGTCGACGTCGACGTCCGCCAGCCGGCCGCGACGCTCTCGGTCGAGCAGCGGCAGTTCGTGGAGATCGCCCGCGCGTTGTCCTTCGGCGCCCGGTTCATCGTCCTGGACGAACCGACAGCCCAGCTCGACGCCGCCGGCATCGACCGGCTGTTCACCCGCATCCGGGACCTGCGCGCGCAGGGGGTGACGTTCCTGTTCATCAGCCACCACCTCCAGGAGATCTACGACCTGTGCGACCGGGTGACGGTCTTCCGCGACGCCCGGCACATCCGCACCGCCCCGGTCGCCGGATTGAGCCGGCAGGCGCTGGTCGCCGCGATGACCGGGGAGGACGTGAGCATGCCGGCGGCCGACCACCGGCCGCCGGCGTCCGACGCGCCGGTGCTGCTGGCGGTGCGGGACCTGGTCACCGCGTCCGGGGCCCGGCTGTCGGTGCGGGCTCGGGCGGGCGAGGTGGTCGGCATCGCCGGTGGTGGCGGCAGCGGCAAGGTCGAGGTCGCCGAGGCGGTCGTCGGTCTGACCCGCCCGGTGGCCGGGTCGGTCGCCCTGGCCGGTCGGGTGCTGCGGCCGGGCAGCGTGCCCGACGCCCTCGCCGCCGGCGTGGGGCTGGTGCCGCAGGACCGGCACCGGGAGGGCCTGGTGCCGGCGCTGTCGATCGCGGAGAACGTCACGATGACCGTGCCGCAGCGGGTCGGGCGCTACGGACTCGTCTCCCGGGCCCGCCGGGACGCCCTGGCCCGCGAGACGATCGCCGCGCTGACGATCAAGGCGGCCGGGCCGCAGACGCCGGTGGCCGACCTGTCCGGCGGTAACCAGCAGAAGGTCGTGATGGGTCGGGCGTTGGCCAACGATCCCCGGCTGCTGGTGCTGATCACGCCCACCGCCGGGGTCGACGTGCGGTCCAAGCAGACCCTGCTCGGTGTCGTCGAGGATGTCCGCCGCCGGGGCACCGCCGTGCTGGTGGTCTCCGACGAGCTGGACGACCTGCGCATCTGCGACCGGGTGCTGGTGATGTTCCAGGGCCGGGTGGTCGCCGAGATGGCCCGCGGCTGGAGCGACAACGATCTGGTAGCCGCCATGGAAGGGGTGGACCTCCACCATGTCTGACACGCTGTCCACCGGCACGGTGCCGGCGTCGGCACCCCCGCCGACCCGCCCGTCGTCGCGGCGCCTGGCCGTCGCCCGGCTGCGTGACCTGGCGCTGGTGCCGGCGATCGTCGCGGTGGCGATCGTCGGCTGGATCATCAGCCCGGTCTTCCTCAGCACCGACAACATCCTCAACGTGCTGCAGAGCATGTCGGAGATCGCGATCCTGGTGCTGGCCCAGACCATCGTGCTGATCACCGGCAAGATGGACCTGTCGCTGGAGTCCACCTTCGGGCTCGCCCCGGGCATCGCCGCCTGGCTGGTCGTCGACCCGGAGCTGACCCGGGGGCTGGGGCTCGGCCTGCTCCCGGACGCCTGGGCGGTGCCGGTGACACTGCTGGTCGGGGCGCTGGTCGGGGCGTTCAACGGGCTGCTCATCGTCCGGTTCGGCCTCAACGGCTTCATCGTCACGCTGGGCATGCTGATCATCCTGCGGGGTCTGCTCACCGGCATCTCCGGCGGGCAGACCTTCTTCGCGCTGCCCGGCTCGATGACGTACCTCGGCTCGACGAGCTGGCTCGGGGTGCCGGCCTCGATCTGGGTGTCGCTGCTGCTGTTCGCCGCCGGCATCGTCGTGCTCGGCCACACCCGCGCCGGCCGCGCCCTGTACGCCATCGGCGGCAACGCCGACGCGGCCCGCGCCGCCGGCATCCGCACCGACCGGGTGCTGTGGGTCGCGCTGGTCGTGGCCAGCGTGCTCGCCGCCCTGGCCGGCCTGCTGATCAGCGGCCGGCTGGCGGCGGTGCCGGCGGCCCAGGGCGACGGCGCGATCTTCCAGGTGTTCGCGGCGGCGGTGATCGGCGGGGTCAGCCTCAACGGCGGCCGGGGCAGTGTCTTCGGCGCGTTCACCGGCGTCCTGCTGCTCTTCCTGATCATCAACGTGTTGACCCTGGCCGGGGTGCCCGCACAGTGGACGAACTTCCTCAACGGCGCGGTCATCCTGGTCGCCCTGGTGGTCTCCCGCATCACCGGTGGCAAGGCGCAGACCTGACCGGCCCACCGGCCGGACCCCGCGCGACCCGCCCACGAGGCGGGCCGCCGACGCATCCGACCCCCTCAACCAGGAGTTCCGTTGACTGAGCGCATCACCGCGGTGGACACCATCGACGTCCGCTTCCCCACCTCCGTGCACCGCGACGGGTCGGACGCGATGAACCCGTTCCCCGACTACTCGGCCGCCTACGTCGTCCTGCGGACCTCGGCGGGCGGCGAGGGACACGGGCTGGTCTTCACCGTGGGACGCGGCACCGAGATCCAGGTAGCCGCCGTCCGGTCGCTGGCCCCGATGGTGATCGGCCAACCGGTCGACGAGTTGACCGCCGACCCCGGGGCGCTGGCCCGGCGGCTCGTCGGGGACAGCCAGATCCGCTGGCTCGGTCCGGCCAAGGGGGTCGTGCACATGGCCGCCGGTGGCCTGGTCAACGCGGTGTGGGACCTCGCCGCCCGCCGCGCCGGCAAGCCACTGTGGAAACTGCTGGCCGACCTCAGCCCGGAGCAGATAGTCGCGCAGGTCGACTTCCGCTACCTGCGCGACGCCCTCACCGAGGACGAGGCGCTGACCCTGTTGCGGCGGGCCGCCGACGGCCGGGCCGAACGGGAACGGCGGCTACGCGCCGAGGGCTACCCCGCGTACACCACCACGCCGGGATGGTTGGGCTACGACGACGGGAAGCTGGCGCGGCTCTGCGCGGAGGCGGTCCGCGACGGCTACCGGCTGATCAAACTCAAGGTCGGCGGCGACCTGGCCGACGACGTACGCCGGATGGGCATCGCCCGGCAGGCCGTCGGGCCGCAGGTCCGCCTCGCGGTCGACGCCAACCAGATCTGGGGGGTGCCCGAGGCGATCGGGTGGATGCGGGAGCTGGCCGCGTTCGACCCGTACTGGATCGAGGAGCCGACGTCGCCTGACGACGTCCTCGGGCACGCCGCCGTCCGCAAGGCGCTCAGCCCGATCCGGGTCGCCACCGGCGAACACGTGCACAACGCGGTGGTGTTCAAACAGCTGCTCCAGGCCGACGCCGTCGACGTGGTGCAGATCGACGCCTGCCGGGTCGCCGGGGTCAACGAGAACCTGGCGATCCTGCTGCTCGCCGCACGGTACGGGGTGCCGGTCTGCCCGCACGCCGGTGGGGTGGGGCTGTGCGAACTGGTGCAGCACCTGGCGATGTTCGACTTCGTCGCGGTCAGCGGCAGCACCGAGGACCGCGCCATCGAGTACGTCGACCACCTGCACGACCACTTCGTCGACCCGGTCCGGGTCACCGGCGGACGCTACCTGGCCCCCACCGCGCCGGGCATGAGCGGGCAGATCCGGCCGGAGTCCCTGGCCGCGTACCGGTTCCCGGACGGCCCGCAGTGGGCCGACGCCGCCACCACCCCGGGCCCGGTGACGCCGTGATCATCGACGCGCACCACCACCTGTGGCGGCCCGAACGCGGGTACACCTGGCTGGACGCGCCCGGACTGGCGGCCATCCGGCGGCCGTTCACCCCGGCGGACCTGACCACCGAGCTCGCCGCCGCCGGGGTCACCGGCACCGTGCTGGTCGAGGGCGGGCGCTGCCATCGCGACGAGGCCGCCGAGTTCCTCGGCTACGCCGCCGACACCGCGCCGATCCTGGCGGTGGTGGCCTGGCTCGACGTCGCCGCCGACGACGTGCCCGCCACCGTGGCCCGCTACCGCCGGCTACGCGGCGGCGAGTACCTGGCCGGGGTGCGCTCCCAGGTGCAGGGCGAGCCGGACCCGGACTACCTGGACCGGCCTGACGTCCGTCGCGGGCTCGCCGCGCTCGCCGACGCCGGACTCGCGTTCGACCTGGTGATCCGCGCCGACCAGCTCCCGGCGGCGGCGCGGGCGGCCCGTGCGGTGCCGGGGTTGCGGTTCGTCCTGGACCACCTGGGCAAGCCCCGCATCGAGGCGGGCGACGCGGGGCTACGCAGCTGGCGTGGCCCGCTGGCCGCGCTCGCCGCCAACCCCAACGTCACCGCGAAGCTGTCCGGCCTGGTCACCGAGGCCGCCCCGGAGTGGACACCTGACGACCTGCGGCCGTTCGTCGCGGTGGCCGTCGCCGAGTTCGGCGCGCAGCGGCTGATGTTCGGCTCGGACTGGCCGGTCTGCCTGCTCCGGTCGGACTACGCCGGGGTGCTGCGGGCGTTGACGGCCGCGTTGCCGCCGCTGTCGGAGCGGGAACACCGGGAGATCCTCGCCGGCACCGCCGTGCGCACCTACGGGCTGGCCGACCGGGTCGGCGCGACCCACCCGGCGGGGCCGGCGTGACGCCGGCCGGGTCAGGCGGGCCCCGCGTTGGCGGCCAGCACCGTACGCAGCCACGCCTCCGACGTGTTGACGTGCATCAACGCGCTCGCCTGGGCGAGCAGTTGGTCACGCGAACGCAGCGCGCGGTAGATCGCGTGGTGCTCCTCGATGGTGGTGTGCGCCGAGTTGCCCTCGATCAGCCCGCGCCACACCCGGGCCCGCAGGGTACGGCTGGACAACCCGTCCAGCAGCGAGGTGAGGGTCTCGTTGCCGGTGGTGGCGACGACGGTGTGGTGGAACGCCGTGTCGAACCGGATCAGCTTCTCGGCGTCGTCGGCCGCCGCCCGCATCTCCTCCAGAATGCCGCCGAGGTCGTCGAGCTGGGCCTCGGTCATCCGCAGCGCCGCCAGCCCGGTGGCCATCGGTTCCAGCAGCCGGCGCACCTCCATCACCTCCAGCAGGGTGTCGTCGCGCAGCAACTCCACCGCGACCCCCAGCCCCTCCAGCAGCAGCCGGGGGGCGAGGCTGGTGACGTACGTCCCGTCGCCGCGGCGGACGTCGAGCACCCGGGCCGATTCGAGGACCTTCACCGCCTCCCGGACCCCGCTGCGCGACAGGCCCATCTGCTCGGCGAGTTGCGGCTCGGGTGGCAGCCGGGCACCCGGCGGCAGCTCGCCGCTCTGGACCATGCTCCGGATCTTGGCGATCGCGTCGTCGGTCAGTGCCATCACGTCCCCCTCCGGCCGGCCGGTCGCGCGTCGTCCCGGCCGCTGCGGCTGGGGCGGCCGGCGGCGACCCCCACCAATATAGAGACATCCGACGTTTTCGCCGACGGCGGTCGTCCCACCGCCGCCCACCGCCGTCGACCGGCGGCCACCACCCGCACCGGAGGGGCGTGACGTGCAGCGCTATGGCTGGGTGATCCGGCTGCGACCCGAGCAGCGCGAGACCTATCTGCGGCTGCACGCCGCCGTCTGGCCCGACGTCGAACGGACGCTGCGCGCCGCGAACATCCGCAACTACAGCATCTTTCTGCACGGCGACCTGCTCTTCGGCTACTACGAGTACGTCGGCGAGGACCACGACGCCGACCAACGGCGCATCGCCGCCGACCCCCGGACGCAGCAGTGGTGGACGCTGACCGACCCGTGTCAGGAGTCGGTCGCCGAACCCGGCTCGGGGCACTGGTGGGCACCGATGCGGGAGGTCTGGCACCTGTCCGAGGAGGAGTCGTGAACCACAGCGCGCACTACGTCGGCGACCACACCTTCGTCGTCGAGCGGACCGCCGTCGTACCGCCCGGGCCCGGCGAGGTGCGTATCGACGTCGCGTACACCGGGATCTGCGGCACCGACCTGCACGTGGCGCACGGCGCGATGGACCAGCGGGTCCGGGTGCCGGCGGTGATCGGGCACGAGATGTCCGGACGTATCGCCGAGGTGGGCCCGGGGGTGGCGGGGCACCGGGTGGGCGACCCGGTGACCGTGATGCCGCTGGACTGGTGCGGCGACTGCCCCGCCTGCCGGGCCGGCAACAGCCACATCTGCCACCGGCTCACCTTCGTCGGCATCGACTCCCCCGGCGCGATGCAGCGCTCGTGGACGGTGCCCGCACGCATCGTGGTGCCGCTGCCGGCGGATTTGCCGCTGACCCACGCCGCACTGATCGAGCCGACCGCCGTCGCCGTGCACGACGTACGCCGCTCCCGGTTGACCGCCGGGGAGCACGCGGTGGTCGTCGGCGCCGGGCCGGTCGGCCTGCTCATCGGGACGGTCGCCCGGGCCGCCGGGGCCGAGGTGACGGTGCTCGAACTCGACCCGCGTCGCCGGGCCCTGGCCACCGAACTCGGGCTGCGTACCGTCGACCCGGCGACGGTCGACGTCGCCCGGCACGTGCACGAGACGACCGGCGGGGCCGGGGCGGCCGTGGCGTTCGAGGTGTCCGGGTCCGCCGCCGGGGTCCGCACCGCGACCGACCTGCTCGCCGCACGCGGCCGGCTGGTCGTGGTGGCGATCCACCCCACCCCCCGGGAGGTGGACCTGCACCGCGTCTTCTGGCGGGAGCTGGAGCTGATCGGGGTGCGGGTGTACGAACGGGAGGACTACACCGAGGCCGTCCGGTTGGTGCACGCCGGGCTGGTGCCCGCCGGGCGGCTGATCACCCGGGTCGTGCCGTTGCCCGAGGTGGCCGAGGCGTTCCGGGCGCTCGCCGCCGGCGGCGAGGTGAAGATCCTCGTCGACTGCGGGGTCACGTGGTGAATCCCGGCCGTGTGATGATCGGCGGATGCGGGTGGTGCTGGCGACCGACGCGGGACACCCCGGGCGGGACAACGAGGACTTCGCCGGGGCGGTGCCGGCCGGCCTGGTGCTGGTCGACGGCGCGGGCGGCGTCCCCGGGGCCGGCGAGGTCTGCCGGCACGGCGTGGCCTGGTACGCCAGGCGACTCGGTGGCGCGCTGCTGGGCGCCCTGTGGACGGGCGGGAGCCTGCGGGCGGTGCTGGCCGAGGGGATCGAGCAGGTCACCGACGCGCACCGGGGCACCTGTGACGTCACCCACCCGAGCAGCCCGCACGCGGCCGTGGCGGTGCTGCGGTGCACCGGCGGGCTGGTCGAGCACCTGGTCCTCGGGGACGCGGTGGCGGTCGTCGGCCGGGTGGCCGGCGGGCCGCTGGTCGCCCACGACCCCCGCGAGGTGGTGATCGCCAGGTCCTTCGAGCGGCGGCTGGTCGGCGTCGCCGAGGGCAGCGGGGAGCACCGGCGGTTGCTGGCCGAGCTGCGGGGGCACCGCAACGCCCCGGGCGGCTTCTGGGTGGCCAAGGACGACCCGCTGGTGGTCGAGGAGGCGGTCACCGGCGACTGCCCGGCGGGCGGGGTGACGGTGGCGGCGCTGCTGAGCAACGGGGCGAGCCGGCTCGTGGACACCTTCGGGCGCACCGACTGGGCGGGCCTGCTGCGCCTGCTGGACACCGACGGGCCGGACGGGATCATCAGGCGGGTCCGGGAGGCCGAGGCCCGGCACGGGGTGGCCACCGACGACGCGACGGTGGTCGGGTGGCGCGGGACGGGGCCGGCCGCCGGCGACTGAGCCACTGCGGCGCGGAGGACCGCCCGGGCCGGGCGGACCTCCGAGGAGGCCACCCGGCCCGGTCGACCCGCCGCCGGCTGATCGCCGGTTCAGTTACGGACGATGGTGAAGGTGCTCGTCGTGTTGCGGACGTCCTGGTGGTTGTCGCTCAGCCGCAGGTTGGTGAACGTCGCCGAGCCCACCGCCGGGCCCTGCCCCGCCTCGGGCATCTCGTTGACCCAGATGCCGAAGCCGGACTTCGCGTCGAACGCGTCACCACTGCGCCGCGCCCCGGAGATCGACACGTCGGTGAGCACCGTGTCGGTGATCGGGTTCTCCGGCTGGCCGCCGGTGTACTTGGTCTGGAACATGATCCCCGAGTACGTCGGGTCGACGATGTCCACGGCGCTGACCCGGATGCCCCGGAACTCCTTGGACGCGGAGAACAACCACATCGCCGGGAACGTCTGACCGCCCCAGAAGTGCCCGCCGGAGCGGATCAGCGAGACGTTCTCGAACCGGGTGGGTGGGCTCGCCCCGAACCCGACGAACGGGTAGCCGAAGTCCAGCGAACTGATGGTGATGCCCGAGTACGTCAACTGGTCGGCGATATAGAGGTTGCGGAAGGTGTTGTCGTAACCGCCGTACACGGCGATGCCGGCGGCCCGCCAGGTCAGCGTGGCGGTCAGGTTCTCGAACACGTTGCCGTGGTTGCCGCCGGAGGCACCGGCGTCGGTGGCCGAGAACAGGGCGAACGCGTCGTCGCCGTTGGACCGGCCCTCCGTGTTGGTGACCAGTGCGTCGGTGCTGCCGTTGGTCATGTTCACCCCGTCGGCGAAGGTGTTGCGGAACCGGCTGTCCCGGATGGTCAGCCCGTCCACGCTCACCCCCCAGTACGCGCAGACGGTGTGCTCCACCCAGACGCTGTCCAGCGTCAGGTCGTCGACGTCCTTCAGCTCGCCCCACACCTTGCCGGGACCGTCGATCCGGTTGGTGTAGTTGCCGAAGAACGCCAGGTGGGCGAAGGTCGACCCGCTGGCCGAGGACTCGACCCGGAACCCGGCGTCGGTGTTCTGCTGGTTCGTCGGCGTCTGGAAGCGGGTGTACCACATGCCCGCGCCGACGACCTTCACCGCCTTGCCGTACACCTGGAGCTTCTGCGCGGTCTCGTAGGTGCCGGCGGGCAGGTAGACGCCGACCAGGGTGCCGGTGGTGTCCATCCGCACCGCGTCCAGCGCGTTCTGCACGTCGGCGTGGCTGAAGCCGGTCGGCACCTGGTAGCGGGTCGGGTCCGGGTTGGCGCGCGGCGACACCAGCTCGGTGTTGACGAAGTCGATCGCGTACGTGGTGGCGTTCGCCGGGTCCTTCTGGAGCCGGATCCGGCTGCCCGCCGCGACGGTGGAGTCGAGCAGGACGTTCGCCTCGTCGTAGAGGTGCCGGGGCGCGCCCGCGCCTGGCGAGTCGCTGGGGGCGGCCTCCGCGCCGTAGAGCCAGATGTGCTTCGAGGTGAGGCTGACCGGCTTGTGCAGCACCCCGTTGACGTAGACGTTGAGCGTCGCGTCGATCCCGCCGCCGCCCGGCGCGTCCGGGATGGAGAAGCGGGTGACCAGGGCGTTCGCGGCCGACCTGGTGGTCCACTCGACGTACGCGCCGGTGGTGTTGAGGGTGACCGCCCGCCGGCCGGACGCCTCGCCGGCCAGGTCACCGATGGTGCGGTTCGGGCCGATCACCTGCGCGCCGCCGCCGACCGAGCCGTCCTCGGCCTCGTACGCGTCGTAGCCCAGGTTCGCGCCCCGGCCGACGAACAGCGGCCGGTCGCTGGAGTTGTTCTGCCGCTTCACCGGCAACTCGTTGGCGTCGTCGGCGAGCACCACCCGCACGGTGTGGCGGCCGTTGGCGGCGGTCCAGGTGCCGAGCGACACCGGGCCGGCGGTGGCCCCGGCGGCGATCGTGCCGGAGTACGCGCCGGTCAGCGTGCGGACCACGGAGCCTGCGTCGTTGAGCACGGTGAGCGTGATGCCGTGCGCGCCGCTCGCCGACGCGATCGTGCCCTGGTTGCGCAGCGTCACCGCGAAGCTGACCGTGGCGCCGGCGGCCGGCGTGCCCGGCGACCACGTCACGGCCGAGGCCACCAGGTCGGAGCTGGCCACCGGGCTGACCGTCAACGCGGTCGGGTTGGTGTAGGAGTTGTTCGCCTCGTTCTGCTCGATCACCGTGTTCGCCTCGTCGACCTTGGCGGTGAGCGGGTAGCTGCCGGCGTCGCGTGCGCCGATGCTCGCCGAGACGGTGGTGGACGCGCCGGCCGCGAGCGCGCCGACGGCGGCGGTGCCGACCTTCGTCGTACCCAGGTAGAGGGTGACGTTCGTAGCGGCGGACGCGGCGGTGCCGGCGTTGCGCACGGTGGCGGACAGGGTGATCGCGTCGGTCTCGACCGGCGCGGTGGGCGAGGCGGTCAGGGCGGTGACGGTGAGGTCCGGGTTGGCCGCCGGCACGCCGATGACCTGGAATTCCGCGACCTGGCCGTTGGACGAGCCGGAGTTCGCGGTGAACTGCAACCGGACGTCCGCGGCGGTCGCCGAGACGGGGACGGTCACGGTGTTGCCGGTGTTCGGGTTGAACGAGTACGTCGCGGAGCCGACCAGGCTGGTGAACCCGGAGGCGGACTGCTCCCGCCCGAGCACCTGGAACGTCTGGGTGCGCGCACCCCACGCCGGGTCCGGGTTGAGCTTCACCACGACCGCGCTGATGCTGGCGTTCGCGCCCAGCGCCACGGTCAGCGTGCCCGGGTACGCGCCCGGCGCGCCCTCCCAGTAGGTGGTGACGTCGTTGTCGACCGCGTTGGCGGCGTTGAACACGTGCACCACCGACGACGCGGTGGCCGGCTTGCCGACGGCCAGGTTGGTGCCACCGGTGGTGCTGCCGGTGCGGGTGACCGTGTTGCTGTTGGCGGACACGTTGCCGGCGGCGTCGCGGGCCCGCACCTGGTAGGAGACGGTGGCGCTGTCCGGCTGGCCGTCGGTGTAGGTCAGCGTGGAGCCGCCGACGGTGGTGCGCAGCGTGCCGTTGGCCCACACCTCGTAGCCGGTGACGCCGACGTTGTCGGTGGACGCGGTCCAGGTCAACCGGATCTGGCCGCTCGCCGGCTGGGTGTAGGCGAGGTTGCCGGGCGCGGTCGGCGCGGTGGTGTCGCCGGTGTTGCCGGTGCGGGTGACCGTGTTGCTGTTCGCGGACACGTTGCCGGCGGCGTCGCGGGCCCGCACGTAGTACGACACGGTGCTGCCGGCGGGCTGGGTGTCGGTGTAGGTGAGCGTGGTGCCGCCGACGCTGGTGCGCAGCACGCCGCCCGCGTAGATGTCGTAGCCGGTGACGCCGACGTTGTCGGTGGACGCGGTCCAGGTCAACCGGACGTGGTCGGTGGCCGGCTCGGTGAACGCCAGGTTGCCGGGCGCGCTGGGCGCCTGGGTGTCGCCGGTCGCCGCGCCGTAGATCTCCAGCTCGGCGAGCTGTCCGGCGGGCCAGGCGCTGTTCGCGGTGAACAGCAGCCGCAGGTAGCGGGTGGACGCGGTGGGCACGGTGACGGTGACCGTGTTGCCGCCGGCCGGGTCGAACGCGTACGACGCGGACGCGACGAGCGTGCCGAACGTGGAGCCGGTGGTGCTGCCCTGCACGGTCAGCGTCTGGGTGCGCGCGCCCCAGCCGGTGGGCAGCCGCAGCACCAGCCGGTTGACGCTGGTGGTGGCACCCAGGTCGGCCTGGATCCACTGCGGGAACGCGGTGTTCGGGCTCTCCCAGTAGGTGCCCGCGTTGCCGTCGTTGGCGTTGCCGGCGGCGTACACGTCGGAGTGGCCGCTCTCGGTCATCGTCTTGCCGAGCGCCAGGTTGGTCGAGGAGTTGGCGGTGCCGTAGACCTCCAGCTCGGCGAGTTGGGCGGCGGCCCAGCCGGTGTTCGCGGTGACGACGACGCGCAGGTAGCGGGCGTTGGTGGCGCTGAAGCCGAGCGTCACCGTGTTGCCGGCGGCCGGGCCGAACGAGCGGGCGGCGGACGCGACGACCGTGGTGAAGCCGCTGCCGTCGGCGCTGGCCTGCACGGACAGCGTCTGGGTGCGGGCCTCCCAGGCAGCGGGGAGCTTGAGCACCACCTGGTCGACGGCGCGGCCGGTGCCGAGGTCGACCTGGGCCCACTGGGGCAGCGCGCCGCTGCTCTCCCAGTAGCTGCCCTGGTTGCCGTCGGTGAGGTTGGCGGCGACGTAGGGCCCGTTGACGCTGCTGGCGGTGGCGGTGCGGCCGGCGGCGAGGTTCGGGCCGCCGGCGGCCAGGGCGGGTGGAGCGGGCGCTGCGGTGACGGCCAGGCCGACCGCGGCGAACACCGCGACGATTCTGGTACGGAGTCTGGACATGGTGGACGGACACCTTCTTCCCGGGGGAGGTGGAGAGGCGTTGACGGGGTGGGGGGTGTGGTGCGGCGGGGACCCGGGCGGGTCCCCGCCGCGTCGGGTCAGGAGGCGTAGACCTCGAACTCGGAGAGCTGACCGGCCGGCCAGCCGGTGTTGCCGGTGAACGTCAACCGCACGAAACGGCGGTCACCGGCGGGCAGCGTGATCGACACGCTGTTGCCGGCCGCCGGGTCGAACGGGTAGCCGGCCGCCGACTTGAGGGTGGTGAACGACGCGCCGTCGGTGGAGCCGAGCACCGCCACCGTCTGGGTACGGGTCTGCCAGGCCGTCGACGGCGGCAGCTTGAGTACCACCCGGCCGACCGGTCGGGCGCTGCCCAGGTCGACGGTCACCGACTGGGGGAAGGCGTTGTTGGCGCTCTCCCAGTAGGTGTTCGGGTTGCCGTCGACGGTGTTGCCCGCGCCGTACACGTCGGCGTGGCTGGTCTCGGCGACCGGGCGGCCGGCGGCCAGGTTGCCCGTCGGCGGCGCGGTGGTGGGGGGCGGAGTGGTGGAGGGCGGGGTCGTGGTCGGCGGCGGCGTGGTGCTGCCGTCGCCGTACACCTCCAGTTCGGCGAGCTGGGCCGCCGGCCAGCCGGTGTTGCCGGTGACGGTGACCCGGACGTACCGGCGGGTGCCGGACGGCACCGCGATCGCGACGCTGTTGCCGGAGCCCGGGTCGAACACCCGACCCGCCGACGAGGCGAGCGTGCTGAACGAGGAGCCGTCGGTGGAACCGAGCACGGAGAGCGTCTCGGTGCGGCGTTCCCAGCCGGCGGGGAGCTTGAGCACCACCCGGTCGACGGTGCGCGACGCCCCGAGGTCGACGGTCAGCGACTGCGGGAACGCGTTGTTGGCGCTCTCCCAGTAGCTGCCCGCGTTGCCGTCGACCGCGTTGCCGGCCGCGTAGGACTGGTTGACGCTGGTGGCGGTCGCCGGTCGGCCCAGGGCCAGGTTCCCGCCGGCCGGCGGGGTCGTCGGGGGTGGGGTGGTCGGCGGGGCCGTGGTCGGGGGCGCGGTGGTCGGAGGCGCGGTGGTCGGCGGCGGACTGGACGGGCCGTTGCCCCACTGCGGCTGTGGCCACGGCCCGCAGTACGGGGTGGACGTGTACCAGCCGGAGTTGCCGGTGCCCTGGGTGATCTGGAAGCCGCTGCCGACGCAGTTGTGCATCGGGTTGGCCTGGGCGATGTTGGTGGCCCGCACGCCTGTGAAGCTGACCTGGCTGGGGGCCTGCACCTGGAGCGCGTACGTGCCCGCGCCGTCGATCCGGACGTTGTTGAACGCGATGCCGCTGGTCTGCCCCTCGATCCAGTGCAGCGCCGCGTAGGAGCTGTCCAGGATGTCGGTGTCGGTGACGGTGACGGCCGCGCCCTGGATCGGCTCGTTGAGCGCGGAGAACCAGATCGCGCCCACCCCGAAGTTCCAGTTGTAGTCGGAGTTGCCGTTGCGGATCAGCGTGTTACGGGCCACCGTGATGGTGCCGGCCACCGCCGTCGGACCGGTGACCCCGGGGTAGCGGTTCGCCACGTGGATGCCGCCGCCGTTGGTGACCGAGTCGGCGGTCACGTTGTCGGCGATGGTGATGTCCCGCCCGCCGTAGGTGACCAGGTGGTTGGCCAGGACGGTGACGCCGATGGTGTTGTGGGTGAACGAGTTGCCGACGTTCGGCACGCTCTGCGCCCACATGGCCAACGCGTCGTCGCCGGTGTTGCGGACGAACGTGTTGGTCACGGTGGAGTTGGTGACACCCCAGTGGAAGTTCACCCCGTCGGCGGTCTGGTCGAGGATGCGGCTGTTGCGGATGGTGAAGTTGTCCATCGGGCCGTCCATCCACGCGCCGACCTTGGTGTGCTGCAACCACAGGTTGTCCACCACCGAGTTCGTCATCGCGCCGCCGATGGCGTTGACCTGGTCCTCGTCGACCCGCTCCCGGATGTCGCCGATGATGGCGAAGTCCCGCAGCGTGACGTTGCGGCTGGGTCCGCCGGCCTCGTGCGAACGGATCTCCCCGGAGTAGCCGCCGCCGGGCACGTACTTTCCGTAGATGCCGGCGGCGCGCTTGCGGTCGGTGGGGTGCCGGCCGCCGAGCACCGAGTACCACGGCCCGGCCCCGCGCAGCGTGACGCCGTCGACCACCACGTGGTCCCAGAGGGTGAACGTGCCGGCCGGTATCCACACCGCTTTCCCCTGCGCCCTGCCGGCGTCCACCGCGGCCTGGAACTTCGCCGTGGAGTCGGTGCCGCCGGTCGGGTCCGCGCCGAAGTCGGCCACCACGTCCAGCACGCCCGAGGGCTTGGCGATCGGCGACCCGACCAGCTCGAAGTCGGCCAGGTCGATGGTGAAGGTGGGCGACTGCGCGGTCGAGGAGACCTGGAGGCGGATCGTCGTGCCGGCCGGGTAGGTGGTGCCGAACATCGTCCGGGTCTCGTCGTAGAAGTGGTGCGGGTTGGTGTCGCCCGGGTTGTTGTTGAACGGGTAGCCGCCGTAGTACCAGCCGTACCGGGAGGTGACCGGGACGGCCTTGACCAGGGTGCCGTTGGCGCGCAGGTCGATGCTGGCGTCCCGGCCGGTGCCGGCGGCGTTGTCGGGCAGGCTGTAGCGGAAGGTGACCGCGTTCGCCGGGGCGGTGAGGGTGAACTCGACGTACTCGCCGACGGCGTCGAGGGTGACCGCCTCCCGGCCGGACGCCTCGGACGGCAGCGTGCCGTAGCGCCGGTCGGGGCCGATCCGGGTGCCGGTGTGGGCGGCCTGTTCCGCCTCCTGCTCCCGGAACGGCACGGTCGCGCCCCGGCCGGCGATGTCGAACGGGGACAGGCCGGCGGCGTGCGCCGGGGTGGCGGTGGAGGTCAACGCCACGACGGTCAGTGTCGAGGCGGCGAGTACGGCGGCGGCCAGCGCCGCGAGCCCGGTGGGGCGTCGGTGGTGCGGGTGCTCGGCCATGCGGGGTGTGCTCCCTTTCGTCGGTGGCCAGGTCCCCCGTGCGGCGGTGCTGCTGTCTCCTTCCCTTCCTCCCCAGGTGTTCCGGCGGCCGGGACGGGCCGCCGGGTGGTGCGGTTCAGGTCGGCCGGGTCCGCAGCCAGACCGCGGTGTCCGGGGGCAGCCGGTCGTCGTGCAACGGCCCGCTGGCCAGCAGCACCCGGTCGTACGCGGGCAGCGCCACCGCCTCGGCACCGAGGTTGACCAGGCAGGCGAACCCGGGTTCCCGGGCGAACGCGAGCACCCGTGGCGACGCGGGCAGCCAGGTCAACGTGCCGTCGCCGAGGGCGGATTCGACCCGGCGCAGCGCCAGCGCGGCCCGGTACAGCTCCAGCATCGAGTGCGGGTCGCCGGTCTGGGCGCGGACGGTGCGGTCCTTCCAGTCGGTCGGCTGCGGCAGCCAGGGCACGGCGGCGGCCCCGTCGGGGCTGAACCCGAACGGCGGGGCGTCGCCCTGCCAGGGCAGCGGCACCCGGCAGCCGTCGCGACCCGGGTCGACCCGCCCGGAGCGTTCCCACATCGGGTCCTGCCGCAGCGCGTGCGGGATGTCCTCGACCTCCCACAGTCCCAGCTCCTCGCCCTGGTAGACGTAGGCGGCACCGGGCAGGGCGAGGCTGAGCAGCGCGGCGGCCCGGGCCCGGCGGGTGCCGAGTTCCAGGTCGGTGGGGATGCCCTCACGCTTGGCGGCGAAGCTGAACCGGGTGTCGGCCCGGCCGTAGCGGGTGACGTGCCGGGTGACGTCGTGGTTGGACAGCACCCAGGTGGCCGGGGCGTCGACCGGGGCGTGCGCGCCGAGGGTACCGTCGATGCTCTCCCGCAGCGCGGCGGCGTCCCAGGCGCAGCCGAGGAAGTCGAAGTTGAACGCGGTGTGCAGTTCGTCCGGGCGCAGGTAGTTGGCGAACCGCTGCCGGTCGGGCAGCCATACCTCGCCGACCAGCGCCCGCCCGCCCGGGTAGGAGTCGGCGATGCGCCGCCAGGCGCGGTAGATGTCGTGCACGCCGTCCCGGTCGTGGAACGGGTGCGGCCGGTCCGGGTGGACCTCCGGCAGCGTGCCGTCCTTGACCAGCAGGCCGGCGGAGTCGATCCGGATGCCGTCCACGCCCCGGTCGAACCAGAAGCGCAGGATGTCCTCGAACTCGGCGCGGACCTGTGGGTGGTCCCAGTTGAAGTCGGGTTGCTGCGGGGCGAACAGGTGCAGGTACCAGTCGCCGGGGGTGCCGTCCGGGTCGGTGGTGCGGGTCCAGGTGGGGCCGCCGAACTCGCCCGTCCAGTCGGTGGGTGGCAGGTCGCCGTCGGGTCCTCGGCCGGGACGGAACCAGAACAGCTCCCGTTCGGGGGCGTCCGGGCCGCCGGTGAGCGCGGCCCGGAACCAGGGGTGCGCCTCCGAGCAGTGGTTGGGCACCACGTCGACGATGGTCCGGACGCCGAGCGCGTGCGCCTCGGTGATCAGCGCCTCGACCTCGGCGAGGGTGCCGAAGACCGGGTCGATGTCGCGGTGGTCGGCGACGTCGTAGCCGGCGTCGGCCATCGGTGACGGATACCAGGGGCTGAACCAGATCGCGTCGACGCCGAGGGCGGCGAGGTGGTCCAGGCGGGAGCGGATGCCGGCGACGTCGCCGATCCCGTCGCCGTCGCCGTCGGCGAAGCTGCGCGGATAGACCTGGTAGATCACCGCGGAGCGCCACCACGGGCTGCTGTCGAGCATGGGCACGGTCACCTGCTTTCTGCGGGTCGGTTCTGCTGCGGCGGCTGCGGGCGGCGGGCGGGATGCCCGGTCAGCCTTTGAGGCCGCCGGTGGTCAGGCCGGACATGATGTTCCGTTGGAAGATCAGGAACAGCACGACGGTGGGGATGGCGGCGATGACCGAGGCGGCGATCACCACGTTCATCGGGGTGCCGCCGGCGAAGGCGTAGATGCCGACGCTGACCGTGCGGGTCTCCGGTGACGGCATGACCAGCTTGGGCCAGAGGAAGTCCTTCCAGACCGCCGTCACCGCGAAGATCGCCACCACGCCGAGGATCGGGCGGGACATCGGCAGGACGATCGACCAGAGGGTACGCAGCGGTGACGCGCCGTCGACCACGGCGGCGGCCATCAGGTCGTCCGGGATGGAGTCGAAGAACCGTTTGAGCAGGAAGATGTTGAACGCGTTGGCGACCAGCGGCAGCCAGATCGCGAACGGGGAGTCGAGCAGGTTGAGGTGCACGACCGGAAGGTCGATCACGGTCACGTACTGCGGGACGATGAGCACCATCGCCGGGATCATCAGCGTCGCCAGCATCATGGCGAGGATCAGCCCGCCCAGCACCGGGCGCAGCTTCGACAGCGCGTACGCGGCGGCGGTGTCGAACACGAGTTGGAACAGCACCGCGCCGGTGGCGTAGTAGAAGGTGTTGAACAGCAGCTTGGCCAGATCCAGGCTGGTCCAGGCGTCGACGTAGTTGCCCGGTTGCGGGTCGCGGGGGAACAGCGACGGCGGGGTCTGGGCGATCTCCTGGCCGCTCTTGAGCGCGCCGGTGACCATCCAGTAGAGCGGGCCGAGGAAGACCAGCGTGAACACGACCACGACGACGGTCAGCACGGTCCAGTAGAGGACCCGGCCGCGTCCGCGTCGCAGTTGTGCCGGGGCGATGAGGGTCCGGGTGGTGGGGGCGGCGGCCATGTCCTAGTCCTGTCTCGCGGTCAGTCGCAGGTAGATGGCGGAGAACCCGGCCAGCACCACCAGCATGATCACGCCGAGCGCGGCAGCGCCGTTGAGGTCGTTCTGGAAGAAGCCGTGCTGGTAGATCAGGTACGCCACCGAGGTCGCCGAGTCCTGGGTGCCGGCGCCGTTGGCGAGGATCAGCGGCTCGATGAACAGCTGCATGGTGGCGACGATCTGGAGCATGGCCAGCAGGGCGAGGATCAGCCGGGTCTGCGGGACGGTCACGTGGACGATGCGCCGCCACAGTCCGGCGCCGTCGAGTTCGGCGGCCTCGTACAGCTCGCCGGGGACGTTCTGCAACGCGGCCAGGTAGATCAGCACCGCGCCGCCCATGTTCATCCAGGTCGACGCGAGCACCATGGCCGGCATGGTCATCGTGGGCGACTGCATCCACTCGGAGGTGGGCAGGCCGAGCGCGGTGAGGACCGCGTTGAACAGTCCCGCCCCGCTCGGGTCGTAGGCGTAGAACTTGAACAGGAACAGCGCGGACGCCGGGGGCAGCATCACCGGCAGGTAGACCAGCACCCGCAGGTAGCCGGTGGCGTGGCGCAGCTCGTTGAGCAGGATCGCCACGAGGAACGGGACGGCGTAGCCGAGCACCAGGGCCAGGCCGGTGAAGACGAAGGTGTTCTTCCAGGCCGTCCAGAAGCTCGGATCGGCGATGATCCGGGCGTAGTTGTCCCAGCCGACCCAGGTGGTCTCGCCGCGCCGGGTGCGCTGGAAGCTCATCACCACGCCACGCACCATCGGGTACCAGGAGAAGACGGCGAAGCAGACGAGCGCGCCGACGAGGAACGTGTGCCCGGTCAGGTTGTCCCGTACCCGCCGGCCGCGGCCGGCCCGGCGCGCGGCGGTGGGCTGCGGCGACGGTGTGCGGCGGCCGGGGCGGCGGGTGGCTCCCGGGGCGGTGGTGAGCGCCAAGGCAACTCCCTGCGGTAGTGGGTCCGGTGGCGTGGGGGCCGGGTGGCCGGCCCCCACGCGGGCGGGTCAGCTGTCGGCGGCCAACAGTTGGTTGATCTTGCTCTCGGCCGTGCTGAGCAGGGCGTCGATGTTCGCGTTCGGGTTAGTCAGCACCCCGGACATCGCGGCGTCGAGCACCGCGTAGATGGCCTGGGCGTTGCGCGGCTCGCCCTTGATCGGCACCGGGTTGGCCTCGAAGGCCGCGAAGTTGGCGGTGTCCACGTTGGCGTTGGCCTTGCGCAGGTCCAGTTCCTGCTTCTGCGCGTCGCTGCCGGCGGCGAACAGCAGCGGCTGGGGCAGGCCGACCGGGTAGTTCTGCGGCTTGGCCCGGACGTAGTCGAACTGGCCCTTGCCCGGGGTGAGCTTCTGGAAGGCGATCCACTTCAGACCGGCCTTGACCTGCTCGGGCGACAGGCCCTTCTTGAAGAAGTAGCCCTCGCCGCCGCCGAGCGTCGCCAACGCCTTCCCGTCCTGGCCGGGCAGCGGGCCCATCGCCCAGTCCTGGTACCTGCCCTGGAACTGCGTGACGATCGCCTGGGTGGCGTCGGGCGCGCCGATGAACATGCCGACCTTGCCGGCGCCGGCGTTGGTCAGCAGGTCGCCCCACTGCAGGAGCTGGCGGCTGCCCATGCTGTCGTCGCCGTAGCGCATGTCCCTGAGGTTCTGTAGGACCTGCTTGCCCGCCGGGGTGTTGACGTCGGCCTTCTTGCCGTCGGCGCTGAGCACCTGGCCGCCCTGCGAGTAGAGCAGCGACGTGAAGTGCCAGCCACCGGTGTTGCCGGCGCTGTACTCGGAGTAGCCGGCGACGCCGCCACCGAGCGCGGAGATCTTCTTGGCCGCGGCACGCACCTCGGGCCACGTCTTCGGCGGGGTGGCCGGGTCGAGGCCGGCGCGTTGGAAGAGCGCCTTGTTGTAGATCAGGCCCATCGAGTAGTTCTTCACCGGTACGCCGTAGAGCTTGCCGCCGTCGGTGAAGACCTCCTTGAGCGCCGGGTCGACGCTGTCCCAGGTGGGGATGGTGTCCCTGGTGGCGTAGTCGGTGATGTCCATCGCCTGGCCGGAGTCCAGCACCTGCGCCAGGTCGGTCATGTAGCCGTAGAAGACGTCGGTGACGGTGCCGCCGGCGAGGCGGGCGGTGAAGTCCGGCGGGTTGTTGCACTGCTCGCCGACGCTGACGCTCTTGACGACGATGTCCGGGTTCTGCTGCTGGAACGCGGCGACGTCGTCGTTCCAGTTCTTCAGCAGTTCCTTCTGCGCGCCGACCGGCTGGCAGTCGACCGTGATGGTGACCTTGCCGCCGGCGTCGCTGCTGTCGTCGCTCTTGGTGGAGCACGCCGCCAGGCTGAGCCCGAGGCCGGCCGCGAGCGTCAGGGCCGCGACCTTCCGGTACTGCGGTACGGACATCTGTCCATCCCTTCGGGAACGGTTATCCATGACCTGCACTGATCTGCGGTGACCGGGCGGCGGCCGGTGACGGGGGTGGTGGGGTGGCAGCCGCCCGCGCCCTGCCCCGGACTCGGTGCCCGGGGGTCGGGTTGAGTGGAGTCAATGTAGCGACGCGGACTCTTTACAGCAAGGTTTCGACCGCATCACGAAAGAATTCGACTTGATAGTGGTTGATCGCAACGAGGCCAACCCCGGGCAGCAGCACGGCCGTCGACCGCGGGTGCGGTCGACGGCCGTGGGGGGCGTCGCGGTTCGGTCGTGGCGGGTCAGTCGCGGGGGACGGGGGCGGTGGAGCCGCGTACCACCAGCTCGGGTTCGAAGAGCAGCTCGTCGTGCAGCACACCGGCCCCCTCGATCTGGGTGACCAGCAGGTCGACGGCGGCCTGCCCCATCGTCTCGATGGGTTGGCGCACCGTGGTCAGCGGCGGATCGGTGCAGGTCATGAACGCCGAGTCGTCGAAGCCCACCACCGACACGTCGGCCGGCACCGCGCGACCGAGCCGGCGGGCGGCCCGGACGGTGCCCAGCGCCAGTACGTCGCTGGCGCAGATCACGCCGGTCACGCCCCGCTCGATCAGCCTGGTCGCCGCGACCCGGGCACCCTCCATCGAGAAGCTGGACCGCTCCACCAGGTGGCGGTCGGTGTCCCAGCCGGCGGTACGGACCATCGCGTCCAGCTTGCGCCGCGACGGGATGTGGTCGGCCGGACCGAGCACCATACCGATCGCCTGGTGACCGAGCGAGCGCAGATGCCCGTACGCCTGCTCGACGGCGACCGCGTCGTCGGTGGACACCCGGGGGAAGCCCAGCTCCTCGACGCCCGCGTTGACCAGCACCACCGGCAGGCCCCGGTCGGTCAACCGCCGGTAGTGCTCGTGTGAGGCATCGGCCAGCGCGTACGAGCCGCCCGCGAAGATGACCCCGCTGACCTGGTGGTCGAGCAGCATCTCCACGTAGCCGGATTCCGGCACGCCGCCGATGGTGCGGGCGCACAGCGCCGGGGTGAACCCCCGTTGGGCGAGGGAGCCGGTGACCACCTCGGCCAGCGCCGGGAAGATCGGGTTCTGCAACTCCGGCAGCACCAGGCCGACCAGCCGGGCCCGCTCGCCGCGCAGTTTCGTCGGGCGTTCGTAGCCGAGCACGTCGAGGGCGGTCAGCACCGCCGCCCGGGTCGCCTCGGACACTCCCCCGCGACCGTTGAGCACCCGGCTCACGGTCGCCTCGCTGACCCCCGCCTTGCGGGCCACCTCCGTCAGACGCTTCGTCACGACGGCAATACTACGTCGGATTCTTGCAAAAACTGAACAGCAAGACGGCGAGAATCGGTCCGACCCGGACCGTCACGGCGTCGGAGCGAGTCAGCGAGCCGGCGACCCGCGCCTCGGCCACGATCCTGTGCCATCGGGATACTTGTATACTCTGGTCCGCCGACCTAACAGCCCCTGGCAGAGAAGCAGTGAGCGGACCAGCAGCGAGCAAACCCCAGGTGAGCAGCAGGTCGGTCGTTCTCGACGCGATCCGCGCGGCCGGCACGATCAGCCGGGTCGGGCTGATCCGGGCCACCGGTTTCACCGCGCCGACCATCTCCACCCTGGTCCGCAAGCTGATCAACGAGGACCTGGTGGTCGAGACCGGCCACGCGAAGTCGACGGGCGGCAAACGTCGGGTCCTGCTTCAGCTCAACCACGCCTCCCGGTACGCCGTCGGCGTGCACCTGGACCACGGCGTCATCACGTACGCCCTGACCAACCTGGGTGGCACGGTGGTGGCCCGGATCTCCCGCCCGGGGGCCGGGGCGCAGGAGCCGGCGGTGGTGGTCGCCCGGATCGCCACCGAGATCGCCGCGCTGATCGACGGGGTCGGGGTGGAACGGGACCGCATCCTCGGCGTCGGCCTGGTGTTCCCCGGGCCGGTCAACGCCACCCGGGGCATGGGCGGCCCGCCGGACGTGGGGCTCGCCCCGGCCATGCAACAGTGGAACGGGTTCCCGCTGGGCGCGGCGCTGGAGCGGCTGACGACCCTGCCGGTGGCGCTGGACAACGACGCGACCGCGGCGGCGCTGGGCGAACACTGGACCGGCGGGTTCGGCACGGCGACCTCGGCCGCCGCCCTCTACATGGGCACCGGCATCGGTGCCGGGCTGGTCATCGACGGCAGCACCTACCGGGGGCCGAGCGGCAACGTCGGCGAGTTGGGGCACGTGTGCGTGTCCGCCGACGGGCCCCGGTGCTGGTGCGGGGCGCGGGGCTGTGTGGAGGCGGTGGCCGGGCCGGCCGCGGTGGTCGCCGCCGCCCGGTCGGAGCCGACGACGGCGCGGGCGGTGGGGCTCACGCCCGGTGTCCGCCGGCCCTCGGTGGTCGCCGACTTCGCCGCGATCAGCCGGGCCGCCCGTCGGGGCGAGCCGCACGCGTTGGCGTTGCTGGAGCGGTCGGCCCGGCACGTCGGGGTGGCCGCCCGGACGCTGGCGAACCTGATGGACCTGGAGGTGCTGGTGCTGACCGGGCCGAGCCTGGCCACCGCCGGGTCGGTGTACCTGCCGATCGTCAGGCAGGAACTGCGCGCCTGCTTCGCCCGGGGCACGCACACCGTCGACGTCCGGCTCTCCCGTTCCGCCGCGACGGCCTCGGCGATCGGCGCGGCGGCCCTGGTCCTCGAATCGGAGCTGGTCCCGCCGGGCCACGGGCCACGCCCACCCGAGCAGGTGGCCGGTCACCGGGTCCGGCTCACCGAATCGGCAGGCTGAGGATCCGGGGGTAGGCGATGGACGACACGTGGCGCACGAGCGCGGTGGGGCTGGTGCTGGCCCGGCCGCCCCGCCTGCTCGGCACCGAACCGTTCTTCATGGAGTTCATCGCGGGCATCGAGGAGCGGCTCGCCGCGCACGGCCGGTCGGTGCTGCTGCACGTCGTCGCGCACCACGACGCCGAGATCGCCGCGTACCGCCGGTGGGCGCGGCAGCGGCTGGTCGACGCGGTCGTGCTGGTGAACCCGTCGGTCGACGACGCCCGGCCGGCGGTGCTGCGGGAACTGCGGCTGCCCGTGGTGGTGGCGGGTGAGCCCACCGGGGACAACCCGGCGGTACGCCGCGACGACGCCGGGTCGATGCGGGCCGCCCTGGCGCACCTGGTGACGTTGGGGCACCGGCGGGTGGCACGGATCAGCGGCCCCGACGCGCTGCTGCACACCCGGACCCGCACGGCCGCGATGCTGGCGGCGGCGGCGGAGTCGGGGGTCGACGCGGTCGTCGTGGCGGGCGACTACTCGGCGGAGTCGGGGGCGCGGCTGACCACCGGGCTGCTGGACGGGCCCACACCCCCCACCGCGGTCATCTACGACAACGACCTGATGGCGGTGGCGGGCCTGCACGCGGTGACCGAGTTGGGGTACCGGGTCCCCCGGGACGTCAGCCTGATCGCCTGGGACGACTCCAGCCTGTGCCGGCTGGCCTCGCCGGCGCTGACCACGATGAGCCTCGACGTGCACTCGTTCGGCGAGTCGGTCGGCGAGTCGGTGCTGCGGCTGGTCACCGGCGAGTCGGTGCCGCAGCGCTGGTGCGCGACCGAGACGGTGGTCGCCCGGGGCACGACCGGCCCGCCCCGGTAGGGCGGGAATGCGGTTCCACCTGGCGGTCCGTCGAAACGGCATCGATACGCTTGACTTAATAAGGCGAATAAAGAAAGCTCGCAGGCGCGCTCCCATCGACGCTCCCCTCTATGCCTAGGAGAGCTTCATGACACGTCGTCATGCCCTGCTGGCGGCGACAGCCGCCGGCACGCTGGTGGCCGCCAGCCTGACCGCGGCCACCCTGCCGGCCTCGGCCGCCGCCGCGGGCTGTGCCGTCACCTACACCGTGCAGAGCCAGTGGAACGGCGGGTTCAGCGGCAACGTCGCCATCACCAACCTCGGCTCGGCGCTGACCGGCTGGACGTTGACGTTCGACTTCCCGGACACCGACCAGCGGGTCACCCAGGGCTGGAGCGCCACCTGGTCGCAGTCCGGTGCCCGGGTGTCGGCGACCAGCATGAGCTGGAACAGCGCGCTGAACACCGGCGCGTCCACCACGATCGGCTTCAACGGCGCGTGGAGCGGGACCAACCCCGTACCCACCTCGTTCGCGCTCAACGGGACGACCTGCACCGGCGTGGTCAGCCCGACGACACCCACGCCCCCACCCACGACCACGCCACCGCCGACCACCCCACCGCCCACCACGCCGCCACCCACCACTCCCCCGCCGACCACCACCCCGCCGCCGGGCGGGGCCGCGCCGAGCCTGCGGGTGTCGGGCAACCGGCTGGTCACCGCGGCCGGGGCGACCTACCGCCTGCTCGGCGTCAACCGGGCCAGCGGCGAGTTCGCCTGCGTCCAGGGCAAGGGCATGTGGGACAGCGGCCCGGTCGACCAGGCCTCCGTCGACGCGATGAAGGCCTGGAACATCCGCGCGGTACGCATCCCGCTCAACGAGGACTGCTGGCTCGGCCTGTCCGGGTCGCCCAGCGGGGCCACCTACCAGCAGGCGGTCAAGGCGTACGTGAACCTGCTCGTCGCCAACGGGATCAACCCGATCCTCGACCTGCACTGGACCCACGGCCAGTACACCGGCAACATCTCGGCCTGCACCGACGTCAACGCCACCTGCCAGAAGCCGATGCCGAGCCGGCAGTACACGCCGCAGTTCTGGACCGGGGTGGCCACCGCGTTCAAGGGCAACGACGCGGTGCTGTTCGACCTGTTCAACGAGCCGTACCCGGACGCCGCCAACAACTGGTCGGACATGACGGCCGCGTGGCGCTGCCTGCGGGACGGCGGCACCTGCACCGGCATCGAGTACCAGGTGGCCGGCATGCAGAGCCTGGTCGACGCCGTCCGCGCCACCGGGGCCACCAACGTGCTGCTGGTTCCCGGTCTGACCTGGACCAACGACCTGACCCAGTGGCTGACCTACAAACCGACCGACCCGCGCAACAACATCGTCGCCTCCTGGCACTCGTACAACTTCAACGCCTGCGTCACCGAGAGTTGCTGGGACACCCAGATCGCGCCGGTGGCCGCGCAGGTGCCGGTGCACGCCGGGGAGATCGGCCAGGACACCTGCGCCCACGACTACATCGACCGGTTGATGACCTGGCTGGACGGCAAGCGGCTGGGCTACACCGCGTGGACCTGGAACCCGTGGGGTTGCAGCGGCGGCAACGTGCTCATCGAGGACTACAACGGCACCCCGACCAAGAGCTACGGCGAGGGCTACCGGGCCCACCTGCTCTCCGTCACCCCGTAACCGACCATCCGACCGGTTCCGACCGGCCGGGCCGGCCACGGGTCGGCGCGACACCACCGCCCTCGGCGTGGCGGTGGTGTCGCGCCCTCCCGCGCCGGGCGCCCAGGGGTCAGGAGCAGTTCTTGCCCTTGTTGATGCAGGTCGCGATGCGTTGCATGGTCTGGGCGGAGTTGACGTTGACGAAGTCGTTGTGGTCGGAGAACGGGTTGTGGTTCTCCTCCGGGAACGAGTCGAGTGCGTACTGGCCCTTGAGCTGCACGTCCCGGGGGATGTCGTAGCCGACGGTGATCCGCAACTGCGGGATCGCCCGGAAGCCCTGCGGGCAGGCGCCGGTGGCCCGGTCGGCGAACGCGACGTGGTTGCGGTGGTTGTCGCTGTCGATGTTCCTGCCGTCCCAGCAGCCGGGGAAGTCGTGCACCCGCTGCACCTGGCTGCCGGCGGGGCAGATCGGGTACCTGTCGGAGAGCCGGTCGGCGAAGCCCGAGCAGGTCCAGGTGGCGCGGGCGTTGGCCGGGCCACGGCTGGTGGGTTTGGCGTCACCGGTGAGCGCCCGGAGGAACTTCGGCATCGGCACCACCCGGCTGACCGGGTTGCCGCGGTATTCGATCAGCACCTGCGCCGGGCGGACGATGCCGCCGGTGTTGCCGGGCAGTTCCAGGTCGGGCCCCTGCGGGTCGGGCAGTGCGGCTGCGGTGGTGGGCGCTGCGGTGGTGGGCGTGCCGGCCGGGGCGGGGGCCTGGTCCAGGGTGCAGGTGGCGAACGCGTCGAGGCCCTGCGGGCGGGTGGCCTGCCGGCTGATCGCGATGGCGATCCGGTCGAGCACGGCGATCCGCTTGGCGCGTAGCGGGCCGAGGATGGCGTTGTCGACGAAGGCCGGGCCGCCCTGACCCCGGCTGGTGACGAGGCGTTCGTTGGCCTCGGAGAGCTGCCTGTCGAGTTCGTCGAGGTTGCGGTTCACCTCGGCGAGCGCCCCGGCCGGGACACCGGGCAGCTTGTCCCGCACCGTGGGGCACTGGATGCGTGGGTTGGCCGCCTGGGCCGCCGTGACGCTGGCGCGGTGGGCACCGGCGGGCATCCGGGCGTGCATGTCGTCGTAGCTGACGTCGCACTCGACCAGCGAGACCAGGCCGGGCTGGTTGCCGCCGGCGGCGGTGACCGTGCTGCTGATCTGCCTGATCGTCGTGGCGCGGCGGGCCCGCAACGCGTCGGTGACCTCCCGGTTGAACGCGGCGTCGATGCGGCCCCGGCTGGCGCTCATCCGCTGGTTCGCGGCGGCCTGCTGGCGGTCCAGGTCGGCCAGCAACCGGTCGACGGTGCCCCGGGCCCCGGTGGGGACGGCGCGCAGCCGCTTGCCGACCGGGGGGCAGACGACCATCGGCTGGGTCTGGGCGAGGGCCTGCCGCACCTGGTCGTCGTTGCGGACGCTCTTGTCGATGCGTACCACCGGCCAGAAGTAGGACGACTTGTCGCCGTTGCGGCAGGTGGTGCCGGAGGCGTCCAGGTCGGCGTTGGAGGAGTTGGCGGTGATCGCCAGGTTGCCGACGAAGTCGTGGACGTGTTCGGCGCCGTTGCGGATGCCGGGCTGGGCCACCGGGTTGTCCGGGCTGAACTTGCCGTTGCCGTTCGTGCCGCAGTCCACGGTGAACCGGCCGGTCGACCCGCCGGGGGCCGGTTGCGGGTTGCGCACGTTCGGCGGCACCTTCTCGATCGGCACGAACTGGTCCAGGCTGGTGGCGGCGTCCGCGGTGCCCCTGCCACCGCCGGAGACGAAGGTGACGGTGAGCGCACCGGTGGCCGCCAGAACCAGTGCGGCCAGGGCGATCCGGGCCGGCCGGGTGTGGATCAGCGGGGTCCCGTCGGGTCTGCGGTTCATCGGAAATCTCCTCCAAGCCGGAAACCGGCTGCGGTGATGTGCTGTCGTGCGGGGATACGGCCCGGCGGTGGGCAACGGTCACCGTCGGCCGGGTGCGTCATGGTTCGGTAAGAAGTCCCGACCCGACCGGGCACAACCGGACGCGGCGGCCGGGTGACGGGGTCACCGGCCGCCGCGCGTGCCCGGCACCGTCGAGAGCAGGCGGTGGACTACCAGCCGGTCAGCAGCAGGTGGTTGACCGTGAGCGCCACCGCCGCCTGCACCAGGAGCCACCCGCGCCGGTCGGCCGCGGGGATCAGGGAAGCACCTGCCGTCAGCCAGACGGTGAACGGCAGCCAGATGCGTTCCACCTCGGCCTTGCTGTAACCGGACAGGTCCGCCGCGACGATCACCGCCGTGGCGGCCATCGGCAGCAGCCAGGCGGCGCGTTCGGGGTCCGGCAGCCGCAGCACGACGGCCCGCCACCCGGCCCGCACCGTCCGCCGCAGGATCACCGCCGCCACCGGGCCGGCGGCCACCACGACCAGTGCCAGGTCGGCCCAGACCCAGTAGCCGTACGCCCGGTCGGCGGCGACCCCCTGGTAGTAGCGTTCGACGACCAGGTGGTAGCCGGTCGGCCACCAGAATCCGGCGGCGGTGAACCCGGCGACGACCGGCAGCGCCCCGACGAACGCCCACCCCACGGTGCGGCGGTGCCGGTCGGCCAGCACGACGACCGCCAGCGCGAGCGGGCCCATCAGCACCAGCCCGTACGACAGGTAACAACCGGACGCCAACAGGGCCCCACCGGCGAGGGCCGCCACCGCGCGGCCCCGGGTGACGCCGTGGGCCAGCAGGGCGACACCGGTGGCGGTCACCCCGGCGAACAGCCCGTCGGCCGACACCCCGGCCCACACCGCCCCGGGGAACAGCACCACGAACGGCAGCACCGCACGGGCCGCCGGATCGCTGCCGAGCAGCCGGACGGTGTGCGGCACGGCGACGGCGACCAGCCCCGCCACCAGGATGCACAGCATTCCCGCCCAGCCGCCGCCGCGCAGCCCGACCCGGTCGAGCCCGACGAAGACGAGCAGCGCACCCGGCGGGTGGCCGGAGACGTGGGTGGTCCACGAGTCCGGTTGCCCGTCGAGGATGCGGCCGGCGAAACCGGCGAGCATGGCGGGGACGTCGGTGACGCCGGGGACCTCGTGCAGGTATTCGTAGCGGGTGGCCAGCCGGCCGGCGACGCCGCGCTGCCAGCCGTCGACCAGGGCCAGCGACAGCGTCCAGGCCACGGCGGTGGCGTAGCCGAGCGCGAGCAGCGGTCGCCAGGGCAGCCGGGCGGCCACCGCCGGCCCGTGCCAGCAGACCAGCGCGGCCAGCAGCAGGGCCGCCGGGGTGCCGAGGCCGACGTGCGGCAGCCACTGCGCGAACAGCGGCGCCGCGCTGGCGTGCACCGGGCGGCCCAGCAGGTAGAGCACCCCGCCGGTGACGGCGGCCACCGCGAACAGGCCGACGGCGGCAGCGGCGGCGATCACGTCGGCGCGCGGCGGGCGACGGCGCGGACCACCGTCCGGCTCCGTTCGGAGTCCTCCTGCGCCCTCGGGCGGAGCCGGACGGTTGCCGGGGGTGGCGCTCACCCGCGCAGCGGGGCGTGGGCGAACTCGGCGATCCCCTCGGCGAGTCCCACGGCGGCCCGGAACCCGAGTTCGGTCTCCGCCCGGGTGGGCGAGGCGACCACGTGCCGCACGTCGCCGAGCCGGAACTCGCCGGTGACCACGGGCGGCGGTCCGTCGGCGGCGCGGGCCAGCTCCGTGGCGACGTCGGCGATGGTGACCGGCCGGCCGGAGGCCACGTTGTACGCCCGCCAGCCGGTGCCGGTGCCGGTCGCGTCCAGCCCGGCGAGGTTGGCCGCCGCCACGTCCCGGACGTGCACGAAGTCGCGCCGCTGGCCGCCGTCCTCGAAGACCCGGGGTGCCCGGCCGGCCTCCAGCGCGGACCGGAAGATCGCCGCGACCCCGCTGTACGGGGTGTCGCGGGGCATCCCCGGCCCGTAGACGTTGTGGTACCGCAGCGCCACCACCGCGCCACCGGTCTGCCGGGCCCACGCGGCGGTCAGGTGCTCCTGGGCGGCCTTGCTGGCGGCGTACCCGCTGCGCGGGTCGAGCGGATCGTCCTCGTCGACCAGCCCCGGGGTGAGCGTGGCGGCGCAGCGCGGGCAGGTCGGGTCGTACCGGCCGGCGGCCAGGTCGGCGACGGTACGCGGCGCGGGGCGCACCGGACCGTGCCCGGCGCAGGTGTACGCGCCCTCGCCGTAGACCACCATCGAGCTGGCCAGCACCAGCCGGTGCACGCCCGCCCGGGCCATCGCGGCGAGCAGCACGGCGGTGCCGAGGTCGTTGCAGCCGACGTACTCGGGCAGGTCGTCCAGGTCGACGCCGAGGCCCACCATGGCGGCCTGGTGCACCACCGCGTCGACCCCGTCGGCCAGGACGGCGGCGAGGGCGGGCCGGTCGCGGACGTCGAGCCGGACGAGCGGTGCGCCCGCCACGGTGTCCGGCAGCGGCCGGCGGTGCGCGCCGGGGTGGCCGGAGTCCACCACGGTCACCCGGTGGCCGGCAGCGTGCAGGGCGGTCACCACATGGGTGCCGATGAAACCGGCGCCGCCGGTGACGAGTACGTGGGTCACCCGCCGACGGTAGGGCCGGCGACCGGCGTCGCGCCGCGACGGCGACCAGCCGTCAGTGGTTCGTAAGAACTGCGGCGGCGGGCGGGGATCCGTCATCGTCAGGTAAGAATTTCCGGGCCGGTGGTGCCCTAGCGTCCCGCTGCATGACCGATGTGGTTCTTCCCTGCCGCGACGAGGCCCCGGCCCTGCCCGACCTGCTGGCCCGGATGCCGGCCGGCTACCGGCCGATCGTGGTGGACAACGGCTCGACCGACGGGTCGGCTGCGGTGGCCCGGGCCTGCGGGGCCGAGGTGATCAGCGTGGCCGAGCCCGGGTACGGCGCGGCCGTGCACGCCGGGGTGCTGGCCGCCGACCCGGTCGACGGGGTGGTGTGCGTGCTGGACGCCGACGGCTCGTTCGATCCGGCTCAGCTGCCCCGGCTGGCCGATCCGGTCCGGTCCGGCGCGGCGCACCTGGGCACCGGCCGGCGGCGGCCGACGGGACGCGGGGTGTGGCCGTGGCACGCCCGGGTCGGCAACGCCGTGCTGGCCCACCGGCTGCGCCGCACCACCGGCCTCGACGTGCACGACATCGGGCCGATCCGGGCCGTGCGCCGCGACGACCTGCTGGCGCTGGGGTTGCGGGACCGCCGCTTCGGTTACCCGCTGGAGTTGCTGATCGCGGCCGGTCGGGCGGGCTGGCGGGTGCTGGAGGTCGACGTCGACTACCACCCCCGGGCGGCCGGCACCCGGTCGAAGGTGACCGGCACCGTGCTCGGCACCGCCCGCGCCGTGCGGGACATGGGCACGGTGCTGGCCCGGTGAACGTCCACCGCCGGCCGCCCGCCCTCCAGGTGCTGGTGCTGGCCAAGACGCCGGTGCCCGGCCGGGTCAAGACGCGGCTCTGCCCGCCCTGCACCCCGGAGCAGGCCGCCCGGGTCGCCGCGGCGGCCCTGGCCGACACCCTCGACACCGTCGCCACCGCCACCGCCGACGCCCGGGTGCTGGTCGTCGACGGTGACCTGCCGGCCCCGCCCGGCTGGGAGCGGCTCGCCCAGCGGGGTGGCCCGCTCGCCGACCGCCTCGCCCACGCGTTCGCCGACACCCGGGTGGCGGGCGCGGCGACCCTGCTGGTCGGCATGGACACCCCGCAGCTCACCGCCGTGCACCTGGACACCGCGCGGCACCTGCTCGGCCGGGCGGACGGGCCGGACGCGGTGCTCGGACCGGCCGACGACGGCGGCTGGTGGACGCTGGGGCTGCGCGATCCCGGCCACGCCACGGCGCTGCGGACGGTGCCCACCTCGGTGGCGAGCACCGGCGCGCGCACCCTGGCGGCGTTGCGCCACCGGGGTCTGCGGGTGCACCTGCTGCCCCGGCTGCGGGACGTGGACACCGCCGTCGACGCGCACGCGGTGGCGGCGCTGTGCCCACCGGACAGCCGGTTCGCCCGCGCGGTCGCCGTCGACGTCCCGTCGCCCACGGCGGTGGCCTGGTGAACGCGGTGGCGCTGTTCGACGCCGTGTTCGACAGGGCCGCGGCGGGTGTGCCCGCCGCGTTCACCGCCCGGTATCCCGGTGGTGGGGTGCTGCGGTTCGATCCGGCGGTGTGGTGTCGGGACGCCGTCGCCGGGGACGCGTCGCTGCTGGCCCGGTGCACCGGCCCGACCCTCGACGTCGGGTGTGGACCGGGCCGGCTCACCGGTGCGCTGATCGACGCCGGGCAGCCCGCGCTCGGCATCGACGTCAGCGCCACCGCCGTCCGGTTGGCCCGGGGGCGCGGCGCGGTGGCCCTGCGCCGGGACGTGTTCGGGCCGGTGCCGGGTGCCGGGCGGTGGCGGCACCTGCTGCTGGCCGACGGCAACGTGGGCATCGGCGGTGACCCGTACCGGCTGCTGCGCCGGTGCCGGCGGCTGGTGGCCCCCGACGGCCGGTTGCACGTCGAGTTCGCGCCGCCGGGCACCCCGGCCTGGTCCGGTACGGCCACGGTGCGGACGCCTGACGGTGCGGACGGTCCGTTGCCCTGGGCCTGCGTACCCCTGGACGGTCTTGCGGCGCTGGCCGGGGCGACGGCGCTGCGGGTGCGCGACACCTGGACCGAGGGGGGCCGGTGGTTCGCCACCCTCGGCCCCGGGTGAGCGGCCGGCCGATGGTGCCACGGCGGCCCGCCCCGCCGGTGACCCCCGACCGGTTCCCGTCCCCGCTGCGGTCGACCCGGCTGACCAGCCAGCTCGGTGTCGCGCTCGGGGTGGCGTTCGCCGTCTGTTTCCTCACCGGGCTGCTCAGTCACCTGATCCAGCACCCGCCTGGCTGGTTCCGGTGGCCGGCACGGCCGGTGGGGCTCTACCGGTTCACCCAGGGGCTGCACGTGGCGACCGGGCTGGCCACGGTGCCGCTGCTCGGGGCCAAGCTGTGGTCGGTCTACCACCACCTGTTCCGCTGGCCGCCGGTGCGCTCGGTCGTCCACGCGCTGGAACGGGTGAGCGTCGGCGTGCTGGTCGCCGCAGCCCTGTTCGAGGTGGTCGGCGGGGTGTTGAACGTCGCCCGCTGGTACGCGCCGATGCCGTTCTTCTTCACCGCCGGGCACTACCGGGTGGCCTGGCTGGCGGTGGGTGCGCTGCTGGTGCACGTCGGCGTGCAGTTGCCGGCGGTCCGGGCCGCGCTGGCCCGCCCGGGCGGTGGGTCGCCGCAGGAGCGGCTCAGCCGGCGCGGGCTGCTCGCCGGGGTGGCCGCCGCGGCCGGGCTGATCACCCTGACCACGGTCGGGCAGACCGTCCGGCCGCTGTCCGGCCTGGCGGTGCTCGCCCCGCGCCGGCCCGACGTGGGCCCGCAGGGGCTGCCGGTGAACCGGACCGCCCGCCGGGCCGGGGTGGACGTCGCGGAGCCGGCGTACCGGCTGGTGGTCGAGGGCCCGGGTGGACGGGTCGGGTTGGATCTCGCCGCGCTGCGTGCCCTGCCGCAGCACACCGCCGACCTGCCGGTCGCCTGTGTGGAGGGGTGGAGCGCGACCGGGCGGTGGACCGGGGTGCGGCTGCGGGACCTGGTCGCGCTGGTCGGGGCGGACCCGGACCGGGCGAGCGTCCGCGTCGAGTCGTTGGAGGCGGCCGGCCGTTACCGGGCGTCGACGGTCGGGCCGGCGCACGTACGTGACCCGTTGACGCTGATCGCGTTGCGGCTGGGCAGGGAGCCCCTGCATCCCGACCACGGCTACCCGGCCCGCTTGATCGCCCCGAACCGGCCGGGTGTGCTCCAGACCAAGTGGGTCGGCCGGCTCGTCGTACGGGAGGCGGAGTGAGGACCCGGGTGGCGCTGGTCGCGGCCGGCGTCCTGCTCATCGGGTACGCCGTGGTGGGCGCGTCGACCGACCCGGGGCTGGCCCCGGCGGGGGTGCTGGTGTTCCTGGCCGGGGTGCTGGTCGGGCACGACGTGGTCTGGATGGCCGGGCTGCTGGCCGTCGGGGCGCTGCTCGCCCGGTTCGTGCCGCGCCGGCACCGGCCGGTGGTGCGGGCCGGGGCGGTCGGTGCCGCCGCGCTGACCGTCGTGGCACTGCCGCTGGTGCTGGGCTTCGGCCGGCCGTCTGACGATCCTTCGGTGCTGCCGCTGCCGTACGGCCGCAACCTGGTCGTGGTGCTGCTGCTCGTCGCCGCCGCGACGGCGGTGGGCTGCCTGGCGGTGGAGTTGCGGCACCGCCGCCGCACGGCCGGTCGGGGCGGAGCGGGGGCGCGGCCACGGGCCGCCGACGAGGGGCCGCCGGGGCGCGTCGGTCCACCCTGATCGCACCACACGCCCGGCAGCGCGAACGACACTTGTCGATGCTTGACACCCCGGGGGCGTTCGGTGAGACTTGCCAGCAACACGCAGGCAACATTCAGGACACCCTTCGCGACCCGCTCATGTTAACGCTAACAGCGGTGGTCGCCCGCCGCCGGCACACCCGGTGGGCATGCTCGGACGACATCGGCGCGATGTCCCGACCAGAGAGGCCCGATCACGTGACCGACCACTCCCCGCCCCGGACCACGTCACCCTCGGCGGCGTCGCGGCGACACCGTCCGCTCCGCCGGCTGCTGGTCACGCTGACCGCCGTGGCGACCGCGATGGTCGGCGGCGCGGTCGTCGTGTCGTCCCCGGCCGCCGCCGCCACCAGTGGGTTCCGTGGCATGAACTGGGCCGTGCTGGGCGACAACTTCAGCACCGGTCCGCTCGTCGTGCAGGGCCTCAGCTCCTCCGACAGCAACGCGACGGTACGGGCCAAGGCCAACGCCCTCTACGACGACATGGCCGCCACCATGGGGGTGAACACCGTCCGGCTGCCGATCAACACGCACACGGTCGGTACGGCGTGGTGGGAGGCGTACCGGGGGGCCATCGACGCCGCCACCGCACGCGGGTTCAAGGTCATCCTGGCGTACTGGGAGGACGGCGCCGCCTCCGGTGGCCGGATCACCAACCTCGCCGCCTGGAACGCGATGTGGTCCACGGTGACCAACACGTACGGCAGCAACCCCAACGTCTACTTCGAACCGATGAACGAGCCGCACGGCTACAGCTCGGCGGAGTGGCGCACGGTGGCCGCCAACTGGCTCAGCTACCACTACTCGGCGGTGCCCGGTCGGGTCCTCATCGGCGGCACCGGCTTCAGCCAGGACCTGCGGGACATCTGCAACGACAGCCGGTTCAACGCGACGCTGCTCTCCTTCCACCACTACGCGTTCTTCTACAGCGAGATGAGCTACGACGCCTTCCGCAGCCACATCCAGACCCGGCTGGGCAACTGCGCCTCCCGCGCCGTCGCCACCGAGTGGGGCGCGCCGATGAACGACGGCCGCAACTACGCCGACCCGAACAGCACCGACAACTTCGTCCGGCACATCCGGGCGATGGCCCAGGTGATGCGGGACAACCAGATGGGCGGCACCTACTGGCCCGCTCTCGGCGGCAAGCCCGGCACCATCGGCTACGACTGGTACTCGATGTACGCGCTCAGCGGCAGCGGCACCGACCTCAACCTGAGCATCCGTAACCCCTCCGGGGCCGACCGGGTCCGCTACGGGTGGGGCGACACCGTCGGCGACGGCCCCACCACGCCGCCCCCGAGCAGCGGAACGTACTACCGGGTCACCGTGCGGCACAGCGGCAAGACGATGGACGTCCAGCAGCCGAACACCGACAACGGGGCGCGGGTCGGCCAGTACACCTACGCCGGCAACGCCTGGCAGCAGTGGCAGTTCGTCGACGCGGGCAGCGGCTACTGGCGCGTCGTGAGCCGGCACAGCGGGAAGTGCCTCGACGTGACCAGCGCCTCCACCGCCGACGGTGCCGAACTCATCCAGTACACCTGCGGCAGCGGCACCAACCAGCAGTTCCAGATGGTCACCAACGGCAGCTACTTCCAGCTCCGGGCCCGGCACAGCAACAAGTGCGTGGACGTGCCGGCCTCGTCGACCGCCGACGGCCAGGTGCTCAAGCAGTACACCTGCAACAGCGGCGCCAACCAGCAGTGGTCCCGTACGGCCGTCTGACGACCGGTCCGGTCGCCGCACCGACCCCGGTGCGGCGGCCGGGCGTCGGGCCTGCCGTGGGCCGGTGACCCGCGACCGGGGCACCCGGCTCTACCGGCCGTCGGCGGCCGGGCCGGGCAGGCGGCGGGCCAACCCCCGGCGCAGCAGGGCACCGAGTCAAACGGGCCGTCCCGCCAGGCGTGCCCGTCAGTGCAGTCGACGCTTCCAGTCCGGCGGCACCCGACCCTCGGGGCCGGGGGCGGGCTGGTCGGACGGACGCGACTGCGGCGGGGCCAGCTGTGGGCCGTGCGGGTGGAACTGGTCGGCCGGGTAGTCCCAGAACCAGTCCTCGCCCGGTTCGAAACTCTGCACCACCGGATGCCCCTCGCTGGTGGCGTGCGCCGTGGCGTGCTGGCCCGGCGACGAGTCGCAGCAGCCGACGTGGCCGCAGGCCGCGCAGCGGCGCAGGTGGAACCACCACCCGCCGGACGACTCGCACTCGACGCAGCCGGGGCCGCTGGGCGGGGTGGCCGGACTGATCCCCACCGTGGTCGCGGTGAGCGGCTCGGGTTGATCCTGCACGCGGTGTCCTCTCGACTCGCCGGCTACGGTACCCGGACCGCCGGGCCGGCGTCCCGTCCCGATGCCGCCCACGCGTACCCCGCCCGGGCCGGGTCACCCGACCGCACCGGTGCGCCCCCGTTCACCGTCGCCCGGTACCGCCGGGGTCACCCGTCGCGCCCGGCAGGGTCCGTCGGGTGCGCGTCGGACCCGTCAGAGGTCGGCCAGGATGCCGGCCAGTTCGACCGGGCGGCTGAGCATCGGCCAGTGCCCGGAGTCGATGTCGACCAGGTCGACGTGCCGGGCCTTGGCGAGTTCGGGCAGGTCACCCGCGTCGATCAGGGCCTGCGCATCGGCCGGGGAGTACTCGGGGCAGACCAGCACGACCGGCACCTCGTACCGCCGGGTGTCGGTCAGCCGGACGGTCCCCCGGGCGACGGCCTCGGGCACCGGGACGGCGGCGTCGGCGAACTCCCGCCGGGCCCGGTCGTCGAGGTCGGCCGCGTCCGGGCCCTCGAAGGGCGCCCAGCCGGGGAAGGGCATCACGCCGTCCTCGATCGGGAAGAAGTCGGCGTAGGAGTCCCCGTCGGCAGGGGGGAACCCGCCGATCAGCACCACCCTGCGCACCGTCGAGGGACGGGCGTCGGCGGCCAGCCAGGCCAGGGAGCAGGCGGCCGAGTGCCCCACCACCAGCGATCCGCCAGGTGCCGCGTCGACGGCGGCCAGCACCGCGTCGACCTGGTCGTCGAGCGTCGCCGTGGTCTTCCCGTCACCCTGGCCGGGCAGGCGTACCGCCACCGCGTGCCGGCCACGCCGGGCCAGTTCGGCCAGCACCCCGTCCCACACCGGGGCGTCGAGCCAGAGCCCACCGACGAGGACGATCTGTTCATCCGTCATACGGTCAACCTAGAACGGGTTCCGGACGTTTTCCTTCCGGTACCGTCCGGGCGTGGAGAACGTCAGCCCCACCGCACGTGCCCTGCGGACGCTCGACATCCTGCGCGACCGGCCCGGCACGACGGCCGCCCAGCTCGCCGCGGGCCTCGGCGTGACCGAGCGGGCCGCGCGCCGCTACGTCGAGGTCCTGCGGGAGGCCGGCATCCCGGTCGAGTCCGTCCGGGGGCCGTACGGGGGCTACCGGCTCGGCCGGGCGGCGCGGTTGCCGGCCGTCGTGTTCACCCAGGAGCAGGTCCTCGGCCTGGTGATGGCCGTGCTCGACGGGCAGCCGGCCGCGGTCGACGCCGACGGGCTGGTCGGCGTCGCGTTGAGCAAACTCATCCGGGCGCTGCCCGACAGCGTCGGACGGCAGGCGGCGGCGCTGCGCGCGTACGCGGCGGCCGCCGCCGACCGGCGGGCGGTGCAGGCCGACCCGATCACGACCAGCGCGCTGGTCACCGCCGTGGCCGACCGTCGCCGGGTGGCCATCAGCTACACCACCGAGCGGGGCACGTCGTGGGAGGCCGAGGTCGACCCGTGGGCGGTGGTGGTGCGTCACGGCCGCTGGTACCTGCTGTGCCACTCGCACCGGGCGGACGCGGTCCGTACGTTCCGCATCGACCGGATCGGGGCGGTGCGGCACCTGGCCCGGCCGTTCACCCCGCCCGCCGACCTCGACCCCGTCGCCACCCTGGAGGCGCACCTGGGTTCCGGGTGGAAGTACCCGACCCGGGTGGTCTTCCACGAACCCTACGAACGGGTGGCCCCCTGGGTCGGACCGACGATGGGCCGGCTGGAGCCGGCCGGCGAGCGCTGCGTGCTCACCGGCAGCACCACCAACGCCCGGATGTACGCCGGGGAGTGGCTGGCCGCCGTCCCGTTCGGGTTCACCGTGGAGGAGGGGCCCGAACTGCGGGCCGCGGTGGCCGCGCTCGCCGCCCGCCTCACCGCCGCCGTGGCGGACACCCCCCGACCGGTGGTCACCGACCGCGCCACCCGTTCGGACGGGCCCCGGTCCCGCCGGTCGCCGCGGTAGTACGTGGCGTACGACCTACTGGGTATTCGGGCTACGCCGATCCGCTACCTGAAACGCCCCTGCCCGCTCTGCTAGTTTGATGCCGTAGTAGGGAGAGGCGGGTGTTTCCGAAATGACCGTCCGGCGCGGCGTTTACTTCCTGGCCAATGACTACGTACTGGATCGGGCAATCGCCTTCCTGAACAGCTTTCGCGCCCACCACGAGTCGTTGCCGTTGTGCCTGATCCCGTTTGCGGACGATATCGACGACGTGCTGAAGCTGCAGTCCCGCTTCGACTTCTCGGTCTGGTCGGGTGACCCGGCCGTCCTGGCCGCCTGCGACGACATCAGCCGGGCGTTCCACGGTGAGGTCAAGGGGCACTATCGAAAGCTGGCCGCCTGGGAGGGCGGGTACGACGAGTTCGTCTACGTGGACACGGACACGATCCTGCTACGCGACCTGAGCTTCGCCTACGACCTTCTCGACACGTACGGTTTCGTGACGACCACCTCGAACGTCCCGGCCAACACGAAATGGGTGTGGCAGCAATCCGTCCGCGGGACCGGGGTGCTGACGGCCGAGCAGATAGAATATGCAGCCGGAACCCAGTTCATCGCCTCCCGCAAGGAGTGCCTGCGGTTCGCCGAGGTGCTTCCCCGAATGGATGCCGCACTGGCTCTTTCGGGGCACATGGCGCTGGTGACGCTGGAGATGCCGCTGCTGAACTATCTGATGGTGACGTCGGGTCGGCCGTACACCAGCCTTCGGGTGCTGGCCGGCGCGGAAGGTGGGGGCGAACCCCCACCTGGCGACATCCCGCAGGAACGGTGGGCCGGCGACCCGATCGGCCCCGTACGCGACGGCCGGCTGGTGACGCCCGGATCGCCGCCGGTCTTCCTGGTGCACTGGGCGGGCATGTGGTGGGAACTCGAACGGGGCGACCGCGTCGAGCTGCCGCACGGCGACCTGTGGAGCTACTACCGGTGGCTGGGCGACGCCGGGGGTCACTTGGCGGACCTGCCCTGATTTCCTTCGATCAGGTAGGCGGCTGCGGCCTTGCGTACCGCGTCGACCCGGGAGACGGCGTCCAGCTTGCCGTAGATGTTGGTCAGGTGACGTTTGACCGTCGCCTCGGTGATCCGTAGCCGGGTGGCGATCTGGGCGTTGCTCAGGGCCTGGGCGGTCAGCCGCAGGACCTCCAGCTCCCGCTCGGTCAGCTCGCCCTCGTAGGGGATGCGCCGCTGCTTGACCAGGCGTTCGACGGTCCGCCGGGACACCGACAACCTGATGGTTGCCGGCTCGTCGGCAGCGGCGACCACCACCGCGATCAGTTCGGCCCGGTGGATGGTCTTGACCAGGTAGGCGACCGCCCCGCATTCGAGCGCCTCGTACACCACGTCGGCGTCGTCGTGCATGGCGAGCACGACGGCCCGGGTGCGCGGGCACAACCGGCGGAGCTGCCGCAGCACCGCGACGATGCCGGGGCCGGGGATCTCCACGTCGAGCAGGAGCACGTCCGGCTGCCGCTCGACGCAGAGCGCGATGGCCGCGTCGCCGTGCGCCGCCTCACCGACGACCCGCAGACCCGGGTTGTTGGCGAGCATCTCGCGGACCCCGTCGCGGAACAGGGTCTGGTCGTCGGCGAGGGCGACCGTGACCTGCTCGCTGGCGGGGCGGCTCACCGCCGTCCGCCGGCCGACGCCAGGGCGGGCCCGGACGTGATCCCGGGTACGTCGGCCCCCCGGCGTCCACCATTTCCTCCGGCCTGTGCGCTCCACAGAGGAGCGTCGCTCTCCCGGGTCAGTTGACTTCTCGGGACATCCAGAGCTTTATCGACAGTTTTCGGCACCCGTAGCCTCCTGGAGGGACCCTGAGCACGACTTATCGGATGCGCTGGAAGCGCTCCCAGCCAAAGTACCCAAAAAACACCCAACGGTCATCGGCGTCGACGGCTGAATCGCCGATGCACGAGGACGGACATTAGGCAATATTCGGGTCGAGCGTCGGCGCAGCGGGACAGTGCCGACGAACCACGCCCGACGATCATCAGATCCACCGGCTACAGCTTTGGTCGTAGGGTCGGCTACTACTTTCGTATATTGGCGTCGGTCTACGTCAGTTCGCTACTGTTCTGCCAGTCGCGCAGCACGGGCACGAATGGCGGAGGTGTTCGGGTGTCCATCAGCAATGCGTCCTTCCTGCAGGTGAGCGGTTCCAATATCGTCGATTCCAGCGGCACGCCCGTAACACTATTCGGCATCGGCGTCGCCGGCTGGCTCAACATGGAGAACTGGATTACCGGCTTTCCGGCGTACGAGGAGGGACAGCGGGCGGCGGTCGGGCAGGTACTCGGGCCAGGGCTGCGGGACTTCTTCTTCGACCGTTTCCTCGAACACTTCTTCACCGCCGACGACGCGGCCTATCTCGCCTCCCTCGGCATCAACATGGTGCGCCTGCCGTTCAGCTACAAGTACCTGGAAAGCGACGACGCACCTTTCGAGATCAACGAGAACGGCTTCCGCTACCTCGACCGGGTGATCGACCTCTGCGGCGCCCAGGGCATCCGCACGGTGCTCGACCTGCACACCGTCCCCGGATGGCAGCACCAGGACTGGCACTGCGACAACCCCACGCACACCTCCCAGTTCTGGGTGCACCGGACGTTCCAGGATCGGGTCGTCAACCTGTGGCAGGCGATCGCCGCGCGGTACAGGAACAATCCGTGGGTGGCCGGTTACAATCCGATCAACGAGCCGGCGGACCCGAGCGCCGAGAAGGTGGGCCCGTTCTACGAACGCCTCGTGGCGGCGATCCGGGAGATCGACCAGGACCACATCCTCTTTCTCGACGGCAACCGGTACGCCCTCGACTTCGACTTCTTCGGCGAGCCGTTGCCCAACACCGTCTACTGCCCGCACGACTACCCGGCACCGGGGTACACCCCGGGCAGCCGCTACCCGGGCAAGCACCGACCCATCCACGTGCTCGACGCCGGCCGGGGGCTGGCCGCCGCGGCCGAGAACGAGGCGTACTGGGACCGGGCGGAGGTCGAACGCAGCTTCCTGCACCGCACCACCTACATGCGGGAGACGGGCACACCCATCGTCGTCGGCGAGTTCAACGCGGTGTGGCCGGACGTGGAGGAGGAACGCCTGCGGCTGCTCGGCGACCAGCTCGACGTGTTCCGCAAGTACAACGCGAGCTGGACGTACTGGTCGTACAAGGACGTCGGATTCGCGGCCCCGCTACGGCTCGCCGCGAACGGTCCGTACCTGGAGCGCATCCGGCCGATCCTGGACAAGAAGGCACGCCTGGCAGTCGACCTCTGGGGTGGCGACCGCCGGAAGATGGGCCACGTGCTCGGCCCCATCCACCAGGCCCTGGCCCAGGAGTGTCCCGACTGGAACCCGTACCCCTGGGGGAGCGAGTTCATGGTCTGCCGTCTGGTCCTGCAGATCCTCTTCTCCGAGGCGTTGCTTCCGCAGTTCGGCGAGCTGTTCCGCGGCATGGGCGAGGACGACATCGACCAGATGATGCAGTCCTTCCGACTGGAGAACTGCCAGCCCTGGCAGCCGCTGGTCGACCTGCTGCGGCGTGACATCGCGACCCGCAGTCCGCAGTCCGCCGCCGTCACCGCCTGACCGGGACGCGGGACACGAGGAAGCAGGCCTGGCGATGCCTGACGCGGTAACGGGCGCCCCGACCGTGGGGGCGGGGGCGGCACTGCGGGCGACCATGACCGCCGGGTTCCGGCTCGACGTCGTCTCCGCCCTCTTCGCCCCGGACAACCCGACGCTGTCGTACGCCTGGGGGCCGGCCCGGCGGCTGCTCGTGGTCCGCGACGACGTGGCCGGTGAGCGCAGCGAACTGCTGGTCGAGTACCTGCGCGCCGCGCGACGCCGGGGCGACCTGGACGACTTCCACTGTATCGACGCGGACGCGGCCGCCGGTGAGCCCAGGGCCGCCGGGGTGGGTGCCTGCGGCTACGTCGTCGAGGCCGCCGTGAAGGCACAGCTCGGACGCCGCGACGCGGTGGTCGCGTTCGGGGGCGAGCGCACCGGTCGGGTGGTGGCGGTGGCGGCGGCCTCGTTCCGGCGGCACACCGCGGCGATGCGCATCCACGGGGACCTGGCCGCCGTGCTGAGTTGCCTGCGGGACGGCCTGAGCGCATCCCTGCACGAGGAGGGGATCACCGCGATGGCCCGCCGTACCCATGTCCTCGTCGACGAGGACGGGTTGCTGGCGCGCCCGGCGGAACCGGCCGCGCTGCTCCTGCTGGCGCTGCTCGACGCGCGGTTGCGCGACCGGTTGGTGCGGGCCGACGTGACGGGCTGCCAGGCCGACGCGCTCGCCGCCGTCCTCCGGCTGTGCCGGCGGTTCCACACGGGCCACCCGGCGTGGCGAATCGGCGAGGCATGGCTGCCGCTGGCCCCCACCACGCTGACCGGAGCCGAACGACGCGCCTGGTCGTTGCTGACCGCCGCCCGGGTCGCCAGCCGACTCGGGCGGCTGCCGGCACCTGTGGTGAGCGCCCTCGACGGGGTGGCCCGGCGGCTGGGTCTGCACCGCGCCACGACCGTGGTGGACGCCCCGACGGCGCGGCGGTGGGCTGCCAACGCCGCACCCGGCGACGGCCCGGTCGCGGTGATGCTGCCCAGCACGGACGGCGGTGGCGCGTCGGTGACCCTGGCTCGGGACACCCTGGCCCGGTTACTCAGCGACCGGGTGGACGACTGCGGTACGCCAGGCCCGTCGACACCGGGTGCCCCGGACGGGGGGTCGACCCCGGACGAGGTGTCGACCCCGGGCGGCACGGCGGTGGCGCAGACGCCGCGCCGCGGTGTCCGGCCGGTGCTGGGCACCCGGCTGCGGGTCGACGTGTCCGCCAACTTCCCGGTGCGCTTCACCGACGACGTGCTGACACCCCACACCGACGCCCTGACCGACCTGCTGCCCGAGCGCTGTCAACTGCTGGCGGTCGTCGACCCGTACGCGCCGGACCAGGTCGACCGGGTGCAGCGGCTGTTGTCCGGGTTCCGGGACCGCGGGCACCTCGCCCGGTTCACCGTGCTGCCGGTCGTCGCGACCGAGCACACCAAGAACCTGACCCAGGTGGCCACCGTGCTGCGGGTCGCCGAAGGGCTCGGGCTGGGCCCGGACGACCGGCTGCTGGTGATCGGCGGCGGCACCCTGATGGACAGCGTCGGCTACGCCGCCTACCTCTACCGTGGCGACACCCCGTACATCCGGGTGCCCACCACTCTCGTCGGCATGATCGACGCCGGTGTCGGCCTGAAGGTGGGCGTCAACCTCAACGGGCACAAGAACCTGGTCGGCGCGTACCATCCGCCGCTCGCCTGCCTGCGCGACGTGGCATTCCTGCGCACCCTGGCCCCGGCGGAGCTGCGCTGCGGACTCGCCGAGGTGATCAAGATAGCGGTCGTCTGCGACGCCGACCTGTTCGCCCTGGTCGAGCGGCACCACGCCGACGTGCTGGCGGCCCGCGACACCCCGCAGGTGAGGGAGATCCTCGACCGCGCGACCCGGGCGATGCTCCACCAACTCGCTGCCAATCCGTGGGAGGAGGACCTGCGCCGGCTGCCCGACTTCGGTCACGAGTTCGGCCACGCCCTGGAGTCCATGTCCGGCTACCGGCTGCGCCACGGCGAGGCGGTCGCGATCGGCATGGCGCTCTCGTCGTACCTGGCGTTCCTGATCGGCTACCTGGACCACGACGACCTCGACCGGCTGTTGGTGCTGCTACGCCGCAGCGGCCTCGCGCTGTGGAGTCCGGTGTGCGACCCGGCCGCGCTCTGGCGGCGACTGCACGGGGAGGTGGTGCCGCACAAGGCCGGGGCGCTGCATCTCGTGGTGCCGCGCCGCATCGGCGTCGGCGACTTCATCGATTCGATTGACGAGATCAGTGCCGATCTGGTCGCGGAGGCCTGTACGGCGCTCGCGGTCAGGGCCCAGGAGCCGGCGCGGTGACGAACCCGCGCGAAGGAGGACAACGGTGATGTCGCTGACCGATCCCGTGATCTGTGTCGACATGGGTGGCACCACGACGCGGATCGGAGCCTTCGCCGGCGGACGCCGGCTGACCGAGGTGGTACGGTTCGCCACCCCGAAGCCGTCGCCGGGCGGCTCGATCCGCGACGAGCACCTGGACCGGATCGCCGGGGCGGTGACCCGCCTGCGGGACGCGACGCCGGGTCAGCTGCGCGAGGTCGGAATCGCGGTCGGGGCCACCGTCGACGCCACGGGCCGGATCCGCAACGCGTCCATGCTGTGGCACGAGTCGAGCGACGGCTTCGACCTTTGCGGAGCCCTGGCCACCCGGCTGCCGTGGGCCACCATCACGGTGGCGAACGACATCGCCGCCGCCGCCTGGCGGTACCGGGCACTGGGGCGGTTCGGCCTGGTCACCGTCAGCACCGGAGTCGCGGTCAAGGTCTTCGACGATGCCCTGCCGGTCGACCGCAAACTGCTCCTCGACGCGGACGGGTTGGGCGGCGAGGTCGGCCACGTCCGGGTCGACCCGCCGGCCGGGCTCCTCGGCGCGGGCACGCCGTGGTGCGAGTGCGGCAACACCAGCGACCTCTGTTCGTACGTCTCGGGGCCGGCCACCATGCGGCTCGTGGCGCTGCTCGCCGGGGCCTGGCCGCAGCGGTGGCGCGACTCGAAGCTGTCCGCCTGCGCCGGAGGCGTCCCGGAACACCTGACCAGTCGTGATCTCGCCCGCGTCGCCGGCAGCGGCGACGAGTTCACCGCCGCCGTGCTCCGGGTGTCCACCCGCCCGCTCGCCGCGCAGCTGTTGCACATGTCGGCGCTGCTCGGGTTGCGGCGCTTCGTGGTGATGGGCGGATTCGCCAACGGGGTGGGCACACCCTGGTACGCCGCGCTGCGCGCCAACCTCGACGAACTGCTGCCACAGGGCGGCTGGTTCACCGGATGGTCCGCGGCGGACGTGGCCGCGTTGGTGTGCCCGTCGCAGGACGACGACGACAGTCTCCTCGGCATGGCGGAGTTCCTGGCCGCCCGCCGCGACCAGTACCGCGAACTGCGTAAGCCGGTCGGTGAACCGACCACCCGGGTGCACTCGCGGCCCCGGCCACGCTGCGGCCGTGAGCAGTTCCTGGCCCGCGTGGCCTATGCCGGCATCTGTGGCACCGACCTGCAGATGCTGCGCGGCGAACGCGGATGCGAGCCCGGTGTGCTCGGCCACGAGTGCGTCGCCCAGGTCGTCGAGGTCGGATCGGCCGTGCACGCCGTCGCCCCGGGCCAGGTCATCGGGGTCAACCCGAACCATCCCCACGACGACCACGACAAGATCGGCCACAACCAGCCCGGAGTCCTGCGGGAGATCGCGGTGTGGGACGGCGCCCTCGCCGAGCGGGGCCAGGCGGTGCGGCTGCCGGATGAGGGGCGGGCCGAGTGGGTGCTGCTGGAGCCGCTCGCGTGCGCGGTGCGCTCCCTGCGGTTGGCCCGCGACCGGGGACGCGGCGGGCGGGTGCTGGTGATCGGCGGCGGGATCTCCGGCCTGCTACACGTGCTGCTGGCGCGCCGGTGGGGTGCGGAACGTGTGCTGCTGGCCAATCGCGGCGGCGACCGGCTGCGCCTGGCCGTCGACCGTGGTGTGCTGCCCGACGAGGACTGCCTGCCCCTGTCCGCCGGACTGCCCACGGCGGTGCTGGACGCCACCGGCGGGGCCGGCGTCGACACGGTCGTGGTGTGCGTCTCCGGCGGCGGACCCGACCTGTTGACGGGCCTCTGGCCCGCGATGGCCGACGATGCCACCGTCCACCTGTTCGGGGGTTTCCTGCCCGGCGACACCGTTCACCTGCCCGGGGGCGACGCGGTGCCGACCCACCCGATCCGGTCCGGACAACGGCGCACGGTCCGGTTGCCGGGTGGACGCACCAGCACGTTGCTCGGCTCGCGGGGTGCCTCGGCCGAGGAGTACCGGGAAGCGCTGGACCTGTGTGCCGGCCCGGACGGGCTGCGCCTCGGTCCGTTGGTCAGCCACGTGGTGTCGCTCGACGCCGCACCGTCGGTCCTCGACGGTCTCGCGGCGACCGGTCGGGTGAACGGTGATCCGACCCTGCGGGTGGTGGTGGACCTGACGCTGCCCGGCCGGTCGGTACGCGCGGTCGACGGCACCGCGCTCCCCCACCTGCAAGCGGCGTCGTGACCGGCCACCCGCGCCCGGCCGGGCCGGTACGCGGCAGCGGGGTCGGCCTCGCCGGACTCGACGCCGACGAACTCTGGTCCGCGCTGCGCGCCGCCGCGGCGGGCTCGCGGGCGGGCGCGGCACGCGCCGTGGCCGACCGCTGCACGGTTGCGGGTTCGGCGCGGCTGGGCTGGGTCTCGCCGCCGCCGTGGCCCGTGGTCGACAGCGGCGTCGCCGCCGTCCGGGCCGCCCTCGGCGTGCCGGACGGGGCGGAGGTGGTGCTGTTGGGCACCGGTGGCTGGTGTTTCGCCGCCCGGGCGCTGATCGAGACGATCGGCGGATCCGCCGGCCTGACCCCGCTGGACAGTCTCGACCCGGCAGCGATCGGGCGCGTCCTGGACCCGCGCGCCGGGACGCCGCGCGGGGTCCTCGCGGTGTCCGGCTCCGGGACGACGCTGGAGACCCGGCTGCTGGCCGGGGCGGTACCACCGGGCGGTGGCGGACGACTCGTCTGGCTGCGGGACGAGGGGACGCCCCCGGACGCGTTCGCGTTGTCCCCACGCGGTGTCCCCGACCAGGTGGCGATGCTCGGTGCCCCGCTGTCCACCGCCTTCCTGACCGCCGCCGCCGTCCTGGACGCCGCCGCGCTCGCCGCCGCGTATCCGCGTCTCGTGGCCCGCTGTCACCGGATCGGCCTCGCCGCGGCCCGCAGGGCGGTGGCGGTGCCGACGCAGGGCGCCCCGAGGATACGGATCGTCGTGCCGTCCTGGGGCGGGCCGGGGCTGCGGAACTGGCTGCTGCAACTCGGGCGGCAGGTGCTCGGGGGAAAGACCGACGACTTCCGGCCCACGGTCGAGGTGACAGCCGACGACGTCGGCTCCGTCCCGCCCGACGTCGTGCTCGACCTCGGTGAGCTGCGTCGTGACCTGCCCGCGCTGATCGAAGGGCTCTACGCCGCCGGGGTGTTCGTCGCCTGTGTCGGCATCCGCGCGGGCCTCGACGTCGTCGACCATCCGAACGTGCGCGCCTACAAGGATCGCCTGGCGCACGCCTGTGCCGACCGCCCGTCCCACCGGCCCGTCGCCGCAGCCGACCTGCCCGGCCTCGCCGCGACCTGGCTGACCCGACGTCCGGAGCTGACCCGGCTGCACGTCGTCGGATACTGGTCGGCCGCGGCGCGCACCCTCCCGTCCGCAGGTCGGTTCGCCGCAGTCACCGGACGCCCCTGCGAGGTGCACGAGGGTAGCGCCTGGAACCACCACTCCTTCCAGGCCGTTTACGCCGATCCGACCGTCGCGGTGCTGATCGCCACCACCGACACCGACACCGGCGCCTCACCGCCGGTCCGCGCCGCCGCCCGGACGTTGCACACGATCGCCGCAGCCACCCACGGGTCGCTGCCGGGACGCAGCCTGCTGGTGACGACCGGGCACGGGCGCAGCGGTCACCCCGCAGCGGTCGCCGGAGGTGACTGAGATGCCCCTTCCCGCAGCGGTGCTCTTCGACGTCGACGGCGTGCTGCTCGACACCGGCGAGCTGTTCCGGCAGGTGTGGAGCCGTTGGGCGACCGGCCACGGACTGGATCCGGAGCAGGTGCTGGCCCGCACGTCCGGGCGGCGCACCGTCGACGTGCTCGGCGAGTTCGCCCCGCACCTCGATCCCCGGGTCGAACGGCTGTCGTTGGACGGTCTCACCAGGCAGCGGATGGCCGAGGTACGTCCGGTGCCGGGGGCCGTGCCGCTGCTGCGGGACTGCCGACGGGTGCCCTGGGCCATCGTGACCTCCGGCAGCCGATGGTTCGTCGGCGAGTGCTTCCGCTCGACCGGACTACCGCTGCCCGCAGTCGCCGTCTACGACGAGGACGTCCGGCACGGCAAGCCCTCCCCCGAGGGCTATCTCACCGCGGCCCGTCGGCTGGGCGTCGCCCCCGCACGCTGCGTCGTGGTCGAGGACGCGCCCGACGGCGTACGGGCGGCCAAGGACGCCGGATGCACGGTCCTCGCGGTCAGCACCACGCACACGCCGGCGCAGCTCGCCGGGGCCGACGCGTGCGCACCGACCCTCGCCGCGGTGCGTGAGCTGCTGTGGACGGCACGGAACGAGGAGGTCACGGATGACTGACGAGATGGCCCTGCGGGTACGCGGCCTGCGCAAACGATTCCGGCAGGTGACCGCCGTCGACGGGGTGGACCTCAGTGTGGCCGCCGGTGAGCGCGTCGCGCTGGTCGGGCCCAACGGCGCGGGCAAGACCACCACGCTGATGAGCTGTCTCGGTGCCGTCGCGCCGGACGCCGGAACGATCGAGCTGCTGGGTCAGCACACCCGCCGGGCCCGCCGGGCGGCGCTCGCCCGGGTGGGGTTCGCCTCCGGATATCTGCCGCTCCCCCCGCATCTGCGGGTGCTGGAGTTCCTGACGCTGTACGCCCGCCTGTACGGCGCGGCGAACCCGGGCGAGCAGGCCCGCGCCGGGCTGCGACAGTTCGACATGGACGGTCTGGCCGACCGGTGGGGCAGCGACCTCTCCAGCGGCCAACGCACCGTGATCGGTGTGGTCAAGGCGACCATGCACGCCCCCGCGTTGCTGGTGCTCGACGAGCCCACCGCCTCACTCGACCCCGACGTCGCGCTACGGGTGCGGACCGGCCTGCTCGGCATGTGCCGCGAACAGGGCACCGCACTGCTGATAACCAGCCACAACATGGTCGAGGTGGAGCGGATGGCCCAGCGGGTGATCTTCCTGGCCGCCGGTCGGGTGCTGGTCGACGGGCCGTTGGCGGCGATCGCCGCCCAACTCGGGCAGTCCAGCCTGGAGGACGTGTACCTGCGGCTCCAGGAGGCCAACGCGGGCGGCAAGGCCACCAACGCCGGAGCGGCCTCGTGAGCACCGGGGCGACGGCCGCGACGACGGGTGGCGCGCTGCGCCGGATCGCCGCCGTGGTGGTCCGGCACTGGTACGTGACCCGACGCAGCCCGCACCGGTTCCTGGAGATCGGCGTCTGGCCGGTCTTCGACATGCTCCTGTACGGCTCGATCGCGATGTACGTGCGCAGTGCCGGCGGTGACGCGGCCGGCCGTACCGCCCTGTCGGTGGTGGCCGGCATCGTCATGTGGCACGTCGTCTACCAGTCCCAGATCGCCGTCTCGGCCAGCTTCTTCGAGGAGATCTACGCCCGGCAGCTGCCGAGCCTGCTCACCACGCCGCTGCGTCCGGTCGAGTGGGTGGCCGGTGCGGCCCTGCAGGGACTGATCCGGGTCGGCGTGGGCATCGCCGCGGTGTCCGTGGCGGCGGCGCTCATGTTCGGCTTCGACCTCAGCGACTCCGGTGGCGCCATCGTGCCGGTGATGGCGTTGCTGTTGCTCACCGGCTGGGCGATCGCGTTGATCGTGATGGGCGTGGTGATGATCCTCGGCTCGGGCACCGAGACACTCGCCTTCACGGTGCTGTTCATCGTGCTGCCGCTGTCCGGCGCGTTCTACCCGGTGTCGGTGTTGCCGGCGGTGGTCCGGCCGGTCTCGGCGGTGCTGCCGACGACGTACACCTTCGGCGCGGCCCGTGCGGTGGCTACCGGTGACCCCTCACCCTGGGGCGAGATCGGCGTGGCCGCCCTGGCCACGACGGCGTTGGCGGTGGCGGCGCTGGCGTTCGCGACGTTCTCGCTGTGGGTGTTCCAGCGGCGCGGCTTCGTCAGCCGCTACCAGTGAGGGTGGGTGACGGCGATGCCGACGACCACAGTGCCGCCGAACGTCGCGCCGACGACGCGGGTGGCCTCCTCGGGATATCTCGCCCGGCTCGCCCCGGGTGCGGAGCCCGCAGCGCCCCGGTCGTTCGACGGCGACGGACCGACTCGCGGCGTGACCGTGCTCATCCCCACCTACAGCCCCCCGGGCGGTGGGCGTACCGGGAGCCTGTCGCTGTGTCTGCACACCGTCCTCGCCGCCGCACCGGACGCCGTCGTGCTGGTCGTCGACAACGGCCTGTCCGGATCGGACGCCCGGATCGTCGGCGAGTTGCTACGGGCGACCGGCTGCGATCACCGGATCGTGGCCGCGCCCCGGTCGCCGGGGACGCGCTACACGGCGGCGCAGGCACGCAACGCGGGCCTGGCGCTGCTCGCGCACCCGGACGGGGCGGTGCTACGCCGCCGGATGCTGCTCTTCCTGGATGACGACACCGCCCTGGCGTCCGACTCGCTGGACCGGCTCCGGGCCGTCCTGGACGCGAGCCCGCGCGCCGTGGCCGCCTGCCCCCGGGTCGTTCCGGTACCGAGCCTCGACGACTGGCGTCGGCGTCGGCCGGCGTCGCCCCCCGCCACCGCGGCGCGGCGGCTGCCCGGCGCGCTCAACCGCGACGGGTACGACCTGCTGTCGGTCACCTCCCACGGCAGCCTGGTCACCGGCCGCACGGTCGGGTTGCTCGTGCGGCAGGACCCGGTGCTGTGGTGGGTCCGCCACCGGGGGCCGCTGTTCTACGAGGGCACCCCCTACGGCAGCACCGAGGACATGCTCGCGATGGCGGTGCTGTCCCGCCTCGGTGAGCTGTGGACGGTGCCGGCCGCCGAGGTCGTCGACGAAGCGCGCCGGACCCCCGGTGCGACCCGTAGCCAGCAGTTCGCCTGGGGGTACGACCACGCCTGGCTGGCTCACGCCCTGACCGAGGCCGGTGCGATCCGCCCCGGGGTCCACGCGCTCTCCTGGCGGGACGACGGGTGGGAGGAGCAGCGGAGCACCGACTGGGGCCCGTACGCCGGATTCCTCATCAACCCGGCCGAGCTGCGCCTGGGCTACCGCATGCTGCACGCGATCGGCGCGGAGCCGGAGGTGGCGACGGCGATGTTCGGCGCGGACGCCGACCGGGTACGTGCCGGCACCCACGCCCTGGGCAGGGCGCTGCGGCGCTGGCACGCGGGTGCCGGCACGGCACGACGGCGGCCACGCCCCGACCTTCCGCCGTTGGCCGGCAGGGACTGGGCTGGCCTGCGTGACGGCCTGGACGCCCTGATCGGCCACCTGGCCGGGAACGTCGCGGGCAGCCTCGACCACGGACCGTCCTTCCTCTATGGCGCCCGGCAGCCGGCGGTCGCCCCACCCCTCGATTGGAGTACGCCATGAGCTACCGCGTCGGTATCGTCGGAGCGGGCTTCCTCACCCGACATTCGCTGATCCCGGCCCTGCGCGACATGCCCGGTGGCTGCCTCGCCGCCGTGCTCGACCCGGACCCACAGGCCCTCGAGATGGCGCGTCGGGACTGCCCGGACGCCCTGTTCACCACCGACGAGGAGGCGTTCTTCGCCGTCGCCATGGACGCCGTGCACGTGGCCACCCCCAATCAACTGCACGAACGTTTCGCCGTCGGGGCCCTGCGGCGCGGCCTCGCCGTCGTGGTGGACAAGCCGTTGGCGCACACCGTCGCGTCCGGACGGAACATCGTCGCCGCCGCCACCGCCGCCGGGCTGCCCGCCATCGTCGGCTACATGTCGAAACACAACGTCTACAACCAGGAGGCACGCCGCCTGGTGCGGGCGGGTGCCATCGGCACGCCGCAGACGATGGTCGCGGCCCGCCTCGGCTGGCGCAAGGACGACTGGCGCAGCAGACCGGCCGAGAGCGGCCTGGGCTGCCTGGCCGACCTCGGCATCTACCCCGTCCTCACCGCGATCGACATCTTCGGCGCCGACCCGGTGCGCTGCCAGGCCACCGCCTGGCCGGTGGGCGACCCGACCCGCACGGACCTCTACGCGCAGGCCACCCTCTGGTTCGACGACCGCCGTTACCTGCATTTCGAGACTGCTGCCACGTTCCACGAGCAGCCCGCCTCCGCCGAGGTGGCGAGCTACACGGTCGTCGGTGACGGCGGCATCATCCAGGTCACAGGGGCCTGGCAGATGGACGGCACCGGCGCGTTGAACAGGTGCGACGCCTCGGGTTGGCACCCGGCCGCCCGGTTGACGCCGAGCGATCCGTACCGCAGCCAGTACGAGTTGCTCGCCCGGTGCGCGGCCGGCGAGCCGGTGCCCGGGGACGTGTGCCTGGAACGTGGGCTACGCGACCTGGAGATCCTGTACGCGATCGCGGACACTGCCGCTGCCGGGGCGGGTGCCGCCGATGTCCGGCTGTCCGGTGGCGTACCGCTGGCCGAGGTCAGGTGAGTGGCGTGCGTCCGGTCCTGCACAGCTACGCACTGCGCGACTATCCGCTGGAGCATGTGCTGCGGGTCGCCGCCGCCGACGGATGGCCGGCGATCGAACTGTCCTCGTGGCACTTCGACCCGGAGTTCGATGCCGACAACATCCGCACCGGCATCGCCACCGCCGTACGGATCGGTCGCCGGTACGGCGTGGAGGTGTTCTGCGCCGACTACTGGGCCGTCTTCACCGCCGCCGACGAGCGGGAACGCGCCATGTGGGTGGAGAAGGCGTGTCTGGTCGTCGACGCCTGCGCGGACAACGGCATCACGCTCGTCAACGGCGCCGGCGGGTGGCTGGTGCGCGACGGGACGGACTGGGACCGTGACTGGGCGGGCAACGGCAGCGCGTTGGCGTCCGACGTGCAGCGCGGGTGGGTCGCCGACTGCTACCACCGGGTGGCCGCGCATGCCGCCGAGCGGGGCGTACGCGTGGCGGTGGAGGTGCACCCCAACACGGTCCACGACACGGTGGCCGCCACCGCACACCTCCTCGACCTCGCCGGACACGACAACCTGGTCGTCACCCTCGATCCCGCCAACGCCGCCGCCCTCGGTGCCGACGACCGGGATCCCGCGGTCATCGACCTGGTGGCCGACCGGGTGGCCTTCTTCCATCTGAAGAACTGCCTGATCCGCGACGGTGTCACCGACTTCACCGTGGATGCCGCCGCCGGCGTCGTCGACAACTACCGGTGGCTGGCCCGGCTGGCGCAGATGCCGGCGGTGACCGACATCTGCGTGGAGTACTGCGGCGACGGTGATCCGCATCCACGGCTCGTTGCCGGCCGCCGGTACCTGGAGGACACCCTGCGGTTGGTGGCCGCCGACCGGGACTGAGCCCCGGCCCGGCGACGACCTGCGGCCCCGCCCTCCGGGGGCCTGGGGTGTCGTCGCCGGGTCGGGTCGCCCGGCGGACGGCGGCGTGGCCCCCGCGCGCCGGAGGACGCGCCGGATCGCCGCCCGTCCGGTCAGTAGACGAACGGCCAGCCGGCGGTGTCGTAGCCGAGCAGGTTGATGCCGAGCAACGACGTGCCGTTGTCGGCGTAGTAGTGGTAGACGAGCACCTCGGCGTCGGTGTCGGTGAACACCGCCTGGTGCCCGGGTCCGTGGATGCTGCCGTGCCCGGCGAGCACCTGGGTGCCACCGCCGGCGGTCATCGCCACCCCGTTGCGGTCGACGTACGGCCCGGTGACCGAGGTCGACCTGCCCACCATGACCCGGTAGGTGCTCGCCGCACCCTGGCAGCACCTGTCGAACGACACCCACAGGTAGTAGTGGTTGCCGTGCCTGACGATCACCGGGGCCTCGATGGCGCCGCCGTTGCGCCCGGCGATGCTGAGGATGGTCGTGTCGGAGCGTTTGCCGGTGGCCGGGTTCAGCGCCACCATCTTGATGCCGGACCAGAACGACCCGAAGCTGAGCCACCACCTGCCGGTGGCGTCGACGACCAGGTTCGGGTCGATGGCGTTGAAGGTGTCGGACGTGCGGGACTCGATCACCAGACCCTGGTTGGTCCAGCTGCCCGAGGTGCCGGTGGTGCTGGTGGCCAGGAAGATCGCCGACCGGTTGGAGCCGAACGTGGAGGCGGAGTAGTACAGCCAGTACCGGCCGTCGCGGTAGGTCAGGTCCGGTGCCCACAGGTTGCTGCTGCCGCCGGTGTACGTGGTGGTCCAGGGTGCGCCGTTGGGGAAGACCGTGCCGGCGTTGCGGAACGCGGTCCGGTCGGTGGAGGTCTTGAGCGCGATGTTGGTGCCGGTGTGCGCGACCAGGTAGCCGCCGCCGGGGCGGATCACGATCGTCGGGTCGTGCACCCCGACGTCCCCGGTGACCCGACCCGGTCCGGGGTAGGCGGCGGGTGGGGTGGTGGGGGTGGCCGCCACCCGGGGCGCGGCGGTCGAGGCCGACGGTGATCCGGTGGCGATGCCGGCGACCACCAGCACCGTCGACAGGGCGATCAACACCAGGCGGCGGACGGGTGCCGGGGGTACGGCGCGGAGCGTAGTGGTCATGACGGTTCCCTGGGTCGGGCGTCGGGCGGCCCGCTCGCAGGCCGTGCCGGTCGGGGCGTCCGCTGCGGCCGGCCCGACCGGGGCGGAACACCGTCGAGGATGTCACCTCGACGTTCCCTGGAAAGTTAACCTAAACATCGACGAGCGTCAACGAAATGGACATGGCCGGGCCGGTGCCGGTCACCGCTGGCGCAGGGTGGCCAGGGCGCCGCCCCAGGCCACCACCTGGTCGAGCATCCGGTGCAGGACCTCCACCTGGTTCCCGGCGGGCCGCACCTCGCCATCCGCGTCGATCTCGGTGAAGCAGTGCAGGCCGACCTGGTCGCGGACGTCGGCGACGTGCACTTCGGCCAGCACCAGCCGCAGGTGCTCGACGGCCCGGACGCCGCCGTTGAGGCCGTACCCCACGAATCCCGCCGACTTGTCGTGCCACTCGGCGTAGAGATAGTCGATCGCGTTCTTCAGCACGCCGGGATAGGAGTGGTTGTACTCCGGGGTGACGAAGACGTACCCGTCGTACGAAGCGACGGTCTCGGCCCAGCGGCGGGTGTGCGCGGCGGTGTAGTGCTCGGGGCCCATGGCTGCCGGCACCGACTCGTCGAGGTGCGGCAGGTCGTGGTCGGCCAGGTCGACGACCTCGTAGACCGCGTCGCCCCGCTCGGCGGCGAGCCGGTGGACCCAGCGGGCCACCGCCGCGCCCCGTCGTCCCGGGCGGGTGCTGCCGATGATGACGGCGATACGCATGAACTGGCCTCCTGATCGATGGAAGGTGAAGGTGCCCGGCGGTGTCCCGGTCACCGGACCCGCACCCGTCGCTGCGCGCGGGTCAGCCGGGCGGCGAGGACGAGGGCGACCAGCGCCATCCCGGTCAGCCACCAGAAGGTGACCCGGAAGGCCGCGGCGACCTCGGCGGCGGAGTCCGCGTCGGCCAGCGCGCCGGAGAGCACCACCGCGCACAGCGCGCTGCCGAGCGCGCCGCCGACCCGGGACAGGATGTTCACCTGCGAACTGGCGTCCGACATCTGGTCGGGCCGCACCCGGGCCAGCGCGGTGGAGACGGCGGGTGACCCGGCCAGCGCGAGACCGACGCCCCGAACGACCTGGAGCGCCTCGACGAGCACCGGGTCGGGGTCGGCCGGCAGCAGCGCCATCGGGACCGTGCCGACCACGACGACCGCCAGGCCGACCAGGGCCACGACGCCGCCACCGTGCTCGTCTGCCAACCGGCCGGCGAGGGGAAACGTCGCTGCGGCGCCGATGCTGAACGCCATCAGCAACAGCCCGGTGTCGACGATGCTCCGGCCCATCCCCAGCTGGAAGTAGAGCGGCATCACGATCAGTCCACCGAACAGGGCGGCGCCGGAGAAGGCGATGGTGCCCGCGGCGGCGGCGTAGACCGGGTCCCGCGCCAGGCGTAGGTCCATCAGCGGCTCGTCGGCGCGCAACGACCGGTGGACGAAGAGTGCCAACGCGACCAGTGCGGCCACCAGCGGCACCAGCACCGGCGGCGCGAGCAGCCCGCCGTGGTCCATCGCCCCGGCGACGGCGTAGGTGAGCAACGGCAGCCCGAGCGCGACCAGCAGCAGGGCCGGCAGGTCGAGCCGGCCGGCCCGACCGGCCTCGCCGCGCGGGACCAGCCGGAGCGCCAGCAGCAGTCCGACGATCCCGATCGGCACGTTGACCAGGAACATCCAGTGCCAGGAGAGGTGGTCGACGAGCAGGGCACCGATGATCGGCCCGAAAGCCGGGGCCAGGATCGACGGGACGCTGGCGACGGCGACGACCCGACCCATCCGCTCCCGGCCGGCGACCTGGCCGAGGATGGCCATTCCGGCGGGGATGAGCAGTCCGCCGGTGAGCCCCTGGAGCACCCGGGTGACGATGAGCATGTCGGCACTGCGGGCGAACGCGCACGCTGCGGAGGTGAGCGTGAACCCGGCCAGCGACCAGAGCCAGAGCCGACCGGGCCCGATCCGCCGGCTGAGCCAGCCGCAGACCGGCAGTGTCGCGGCGAGTGCCAGCAGGTAGCCGCTACTGATCCACTGTGCCTCGGTCAACGAGGCGCCCAGGTCGCGCCCGATGGTCTCGATGCCCACGTTGACCAGCGAGGTGTCGAGGCCGGTCAGTACGGAGCCCGAGGCCAGGACGGCCGCGATCCACCACACCGGGACAGGCGCCGCCGCAGCGGGCACCCGCCCCGGCGCGGGTGCCGTGTCCGCGTTCCCGCCGGCTGCCGCCATCACCACCCCCGACCCAATATTGTTGGACCTCCAACGATATCAGAGAATCATTGGAGCTCCAACGTTTGGGTACACTGGGCGGGTGACAGAGCGGACCGAACTCGCACCGGGGGCACCGCCGGCCCGGCTCCGACGGCTGACCAGCTGGCTGCTCCACCATGCGGCGGCCCGCGCCAACCGGGTCGTCACCCGGCACCTGGACCGTCCCGCCGACCGGATGCGGTACGCCATCCTCGCCGCGCTCGACGAGTTCGGCGACACCAGCCAGGCGGACCTGTGCCGCCGGCTCGGCATCGACCGGGGCGACGCCGTCGACACGCTCAACGGGATGGAGGCCGAGGGACTGCTGCGCCGCGAGCCGGACCCGGCGGACCGGCGTCGCAACGTCGTGCACGTCACCGCCGCCGGGACCGCCCGGATGCGGGAGCTGGACGCCCTGGTCGACGCCGCCCAGGACGAACTGCTCAGCGGACTCACCCCGGCCGAACGCGCCCGGCTCAGCCGCCTCCTGCACCGCCTGGTCGACCTGCCGCCGAGCTGACCGGCAGGCCATCGCCGGGCCGGCCGCGCCGAGCAGGCAGCGCTGGGCCGGCCCGGACGCCGTCGGCCGGGCCGGCCCAGCACCCGGATCAGACCGGGACGACCCGGTTGTCCACGATCGAGGTGAACGTCGACTCGGGAGCGATGAGACCCCACTTCACCATCCACCGGTAGGTGCGCTCGAACTCGGCCTCCGGGTACGGCTCCGGGTCGACGTAGCGCAACCGGCCCAGCCGGAAGTCCGCCGGCTCCAGCTTCACCAGGTCCTCGGGCACCTCGGCGACGAAGTGGTGCAGGTACGGCCGGATGTCCTCGTTGATCTTCGCGACGGCTCGGCGGACGGCCCGGTCGACGGCGGCGAAGGTTTCCGGGTCGACATCGGCGCTGGCGATCTCCGAGCCGACGTAGAACGCCTCGGTGATCAGTACGTAACCGAGCTTCTCGGCGGCGGTGGTCCACGGCTCCATCAGCGCGACCGCGTCGATCTCGCCGTCGCGCAGCTTGCGGAACCGTTCGGCCGGCCCGCCGGCGTGCACCACCTTGATCTCGTCGGGGTCCAGGAAACCCTCCAGGGACTGGATGGCCAGGTAGTGCGAGCCGTGGTGGAAGTTGACGCCGACGGTCCTGCCGGCCAGGGCCTGCGGATGCTTGATGCCGGAGTCGGGCCGGACGAAGATCGCCTGGCTGGCCACGGAGGCCCGCTTGGCGATGATCTGGCCGCCGCGTCCGCTGTCGTGGGAGCGGCGGATCTGCCCCCACTCGCAGGCCCGGTAGAGGGAGACGTCGCCGCTCTCGAACGGCGTGGAGATGCCGCCGAACGAGCTGACCAGCTCGTGCTCCTCGATCGGCTTGAGCACCGCGTCGTACGAGCCGGGGGCGACCAGTTCCAGGTCGATGCCCTCCTCGGCGAAGTAGCCGTGCTCCAGGCCGACGAGGTACGGCAGGGTGAAGATGGCGCCGCTGCGGACGCTCCTGACCTTCTTGAGTGTCACCGGGGTGGTCCCTTCTGCTTCGTTGTTGTGCGTTAGCTGGCGGTTGTCGCGGTCGGTGGTGCCGTCGGCGCGTCCTCGATCCCCACCACCTCCTCTCCCACCGGCCGGTCCGGTGGCGGCCGGAACAGCCGCCACGTCGCGTACGCGCAGTACGCGGCGGTCACCGCCACCAGCGCGTACGCGACGCGCAGGGCGGTGGTGAAGTCGTCGCCGGCCTCGGCGGCGACCCGGGCAATGTCGTCGGTCGGCTGGCCGGTCAGGGCCAGCACCGAGACCACCACCGCGCCGAGGACGGCGACGCCGAGGTTGGTGCCGATCTGCCGGGAGGCGCTGGTGATGGCGCTGGCCACCCCGGCCCGCTCCCGGGGCAGGCTGTTCACGGCCGTGTTGGTGGCCGGCGGGTTGACCAGGCCCATGCCCGCCCCGAGCAGGAGATAGCCGACGAGCAGCGGGGCCAGGCCCGCGTCGGCGGTGACGGTCAGGGCGAGCAGGGTCATCGACGCCACGAACGCCAGGTGCCCGACGGTGGCGGGCCGCCGGCCGCCGTACCGGCCCACGATCCGGCCGGAGACGTTGGCCAGCACCAGCGTGCCGAGGGTGGTGGGCAGGGTGAGCAGGCCGGTGGCCAGCGGGCTGAACCCGCGTACCTGTTGCAGGTAGAACGTGTTGACGAAGGTGAAGCCGCCCAGCGTCAGGTAGGCCACGACCGCCGTGAGCACCGCGCCACGCAGCGCGGGGATCGCCAGGTGGCGTGGGTCGAGCACCGGGTCGGGGCGGCGGCGGGCGGCCGGCAGGTAGCCCACGGCGGCGGCCACCGCCACGGCCACGGCGACCAGGACGGGCCCGGTCAGCCAGCCCCGGCTCGGGCCGTCGATCAGCGCGAACGTGAAGCCGACCAGCACCAGGGCGGCCAGCGTGTTGCCCAACGCGTCGAGGCGGCGGGGTGGGCCGTCGACGACGCCCGGCGGCAGCAGCCGGGTGCCCAGGTACAGCAGCGCCGCGCCGCCGACGCTCACGGCGAACAGGCTGCGCCAGCCGGCGGCCTGCACCAGCACCCCGCCGACCAGGGGTCCGCAGGCGGCCGACACCCCGGCCGTCGCGCTCCAGGTGCCCAGCGCCCGGCCGCGGTGTACCGCGTCGGGGAACAGGTTGGCGATGAGGGCGAGGGCGGGCGGGGCCATCAACGCTCCCCCGACGCCCTGCACGCCCCGGGCGGCGATCAGGGCGGGCGCGTGCGGGGCCGCCCCGCACAGCACCGACCCCACAGCGAACACCAGCAGCCCGACCCGGAACGTCCGCCGCCGCCCGTACCGGTCGGCGACCGCACCGCAGAGCAGGGTGAGGCTGGCCCGCACCAGCGCGTTGCTGGTCGCCACCCACTGCAACTCGGTCGTGCTCAGCCGCAGTTCGCGGTGCACCGACGGCAGGGCCAGGTTCAACGCCGCGCCGTCGAGGACGCCGAGGAACAGCGTCCCGCAGCACACCAGCAGGGCGGCGCGGCGGCGCCGGGGCAGGGACATCGCCGGCTCAGAGCTTCTCGTACACCGGCTTGGCGGCCCGCTTCTTCAGCACGCCGACCTCGACGGCCAGGTCGATCTGCTTCTCCAGGTTGGCGAAGACGGTGTCGTCCCACACGTCGGCGTAGACGGGGGCGAGCCGTTCCGGCAGTAGTTCGATGGCCTTCTTCTCGGTGGCGGGGACGCCGTAGTCGGCGTGGTACCTCCCGATCAGGGTGGGGTCCTGCTTGATCAGTTGCCAGGCTTCCAGGGTGAAGTCGACGTACGCCCTGGCGGTCTCCCGGTGGGCGGCCAGCCAGTCGCGGCGGACGGCGGTGCCGTTGAGGAACAGCGGGCTGCGCTCGCCGGTGCCCTTACGCCACAGCTCGTCGACGGAGGCGAGCTGCCGGTTGCCGGAGCCGACCAGGCGGGTGGCGTTGGGTTCGATGGCGATGATCGCGTCGAGGTCGCCGCGTTCGTACAGCGCGAGGTTGGCGATGGGCTGCCCGGTGAACAGCTTGAACTCCCGGTCGAAGCGGATGCCGTTGACGGCTGCGGCGAGCGCCGCCGCCCGGTAGGTGTCGCTGCTGGGTGGCTGTACGCCGACCTTCCTGCCCTTCAGGTCGGCGATGCTCTGGTAGGGACTGTCGGCGGGGACGATCCAGCGGCCGTGGTTCCACAGGGACGGTCCGACGATGACCACGTCGTGGCCGCTGGTGTTGACCTCGGTCGCGCCCAGCGGGCCGAAGGCGTAGATGTCGAGCACGCCGGTGAGCAACTGTTCCTGTCCCGCGCCCGGACCGCCGCCGGCCTTGCGGTCGAGGCGGAGCCCGTGTTTGGCCTCCAGGCCGAACTGCTCGGCCACGGAGTCGCGGATCGCCCCCGCCGTGCCGGGGCTGCGGGGCTGTACCTTGGCGCTGCGGGTGCCGGCGGCGGCCGGCTCGTCGGTGCCGCAGGCGCTCAGCAGGGTGGCCGCGCCGGCGCCGCCGGCGACAAGCCCGGCGGCACGCAGCAGGGATCGTCGGGTGAGGGGTGTCGTGGACACGGGGGTTCCTTCCAGGTGGTTCAGGGGTGCCCCGGCTCGCGGGGTGAGGGTGGCGGGCCGGTGGCCGCGCCGAGGGGTGGGGCGGGTTCAGGTGAGGGCGGCGACGATGCGGCGATGCACGTCGAACAGGTCGGGGTCCTCGGGGCTGCGGGGGCGCGGGCGGTCGATGCGGTACTCCCCGACCACCTCGGCGGGGCGTCCGCCGAGCACCACCACCCGGTCGGCGAGGAACGCGGCCTCCAGCGCGTTGTGGGTGACCAGCAGGCCGGTGCGCGGGGTGCGCAGCCAGAGCTGTTGCAACAGCAGCCGCAGGCGGCGGGCGGTCAGCTCGTCCAGCGCGCTGAACGGCTCGTCGAGCAGCAGCACCTCGGGGCGGACGACGAACGCGCGGGCCACGGCGACGCGTTGACGTTGCCCACCGGAGAGCACCGACGGGTACGACCGGGCGTACTCGGTCAGGCCGACGGCGTCGAGGATCGGGGCGACCTCGGCGGGGTCGACCCCGGCCGCCGTGGCGGCGAGCCGCACGTTGGTCCCGACGGAGGTCCAGTCGAGCAGCCGGGGCTGCTGGAACACCATGCCGAGGCGGGGCCGTCCGCCGCCGGTGGAGACGGTGCCCGCGTCGGGGCGTTCCAGGCCGGCGATCAGGTGCATCAGGGTGGTCTTGCCGGTGCCGGAGCCGCCGACCACGGCGACCAGTTCGTCGGGGGCGAGGGTGAGGGAGAAGTCGCGGAAGATCTGTTGCCGTTCGCCGGTGCGCCGGCTGGTGAACGCCTTGTCGACGCCGTCGACGCTGATCCGGACGCTCATCGCAGCGCCACCCGCCGCCAGCGCACCGAGCGGCGTTCCAGGGTCTGTAGCAGCCCGTACTCGATGGCGGCCATGACCAGGGCGAAGGCGACGGTCCAGGCGAGCACGCCGGCCACGTTGTGCTGGGAGAACTCCAGGTTGAGCTGGTAGCCGACGCCGTCGGCGAGGCCGAAGATCTCCACCAGCACGATGACCTTCCAGGCCATCGCGATGCCCAGGCGCGCCCCGGTGAACAGGTCGGGGACGATGGCGGGCAGCCACACGTAGCGCAGTCGGGTCAGCGCGTCGAACCGGTAGACGTGGGCCATCTCGCCCAGCGCCGGGTCGACCGACCGGACGCCCTGCGCGACGTTGATGGTCAGTGCGGGGGCCGCCGCGAGTGCGACGGTGAGGACGGGGTTGAGCAGGCTCACCCCGAACCAGATGACGCACAGCAGGGCTTTGACCAGGCCGGGGGTGGCCAGTCCGATGAGCACGGCGGGCTCCAGGAAGCGGCGCAGCCATTCGCTGCGGCCCATCGCGATGCCGGCGGCGACGGAGACGACGAAGGCCGCCGCGAAGCCGAGCACGACGCGGGTGAGGGTGACCCGGACGTTCTCCGCCAGCGCGCCGCTGGTGGTGATGTCGGCCAGGTTGCGGGCGACCGCGCCGAGGCCGGGGATCAGGGCGCTGTCGGCGGTCTGTGCCATGAGCTGCCAGCCGGCCGCGAGCAGGCCGACGAGCAGCAGCGCGGGCAGTGGCCGGGTGAGGCGCGCGGCGACGCCGGTGACGGGTGGACGGTCCGGCGGTGCGGGTGACCGCCCGCCGCCGAGCACGACCTCCTCGACGCCGACGGGGTGCGTGACGGTCATCGACATCCCATCCTTCGGTACATGGGCCGCGTCGTTCTCGACGCCGGCAGACCGGTGACCAGCACGACAATGCCAGCCCGTTCATTTCCTATCCTGCCGATAGGATTAGTAGGCTTGCAATGACCTTCTCACCTGACGGGATACACCTTGTGGGGTAGTCGACCGAGCGCAACGGGTAACCGTCGCCGACCGGAGGCGTCCCGGGTCGGGCCTCCGGTCGGGCCGTCCGCCGGGAGGACCGGGCCGGACGGGAGGCGGGCGGGCGGATGGACCACGGGACCCGCGTGCACACACGGACGGCCGGTGTGACCGCGGCTCCGAGGGGAGGCGGTCACACCGGCCGGTGTGACGGTCGGGTCAGGAGACGACGCAGCTGACCCCGTTGAGGGTGAAGGAGGCGGGCCGGCCGGTGTTGCCGGTGTGGGTGGCCTGGAAGCCGATCTCGGTGGAGCCACCGGCCGCCAGCGTCCCGTTGTACGAGACGTTGCGGGCGGAGACCTGGCCGCTGGTGCCGGTGTAGGTGGCGTTCCAGCCGTTGGTGAGCGTCTGCCCGGCGGGCAGGGTGAAGGCCAGGGTCCACCCGTCGATCGCCGACGTGCCGAGGTTGGTGATGCGGATGCTGGCGGTGAACCCGTCGTTCCAGGAGTTCATCGTGTAGCCCACCGCACAGTCACCGGACTGGCCCGGCGGCGGCGTGGTGGGGGGAGGCGTGGTCGGCGGGGGCGTGGTGGGCGGCGGCGTGGTGGGCGGCGGCGTGGTGGGCGGCGGCGTGGTGGGGGGCGGGGTGGTCGGCGGCGTGGTGGTGAAGGTGATGTTCGAGACGTAGGAGTTGATGTTCCAGCTCGCGTCCGAGTCGGTCTGGCTGGTGACCGGTCGACCCTGGACGGTGAAGTTGGTGAAGTGCACCCCGCTGATGTTGACCGTCGAGGAGCGTCCGTGCAGGTTGACGACCTTCTTCACGTCCGAGGAGACGTTGGTGAAGTAGGCGTTGCGGATCGTCGAGGTGTTCTTCACCGTCCGCCAGGACGGCGGCCGGTCCTCCTGGAGGTCGATCAGACTGTCGGTCTGTTCGACCCGGACGTCCTCCCACCGGGTGTTGGACACGACGGCGGTGTCGACGGCGTCGATCACCATCGAGCGCCCCGCCTTCACCACGTCGATGTCGCGGAAGACGATCCCGTCCATCGACGTGCCCTCGGTCTTGGTGCCGATCTTCGCGCAGGCGGAGTTGCTGTAGCAGACGACGTGCTCGTGGACGACGTTCCTGGTGTTGACGATGCCACTGGCGAACTCGTTCTTGGTCGCCATGTTGTCGTCGCCGGTGTAGAGGAACGCGTTCGACAGCAGGCTGTTGGTCGACTCGTCGAAGTCCACCCCGTCGGTGTTGTTGTACCCCGAGTTCGGCCGGCAGTTGATCAGCTTGTAGTTCCTGATGGTGACCCGGTCGCTGCGGTAGACGAGGGTGTTCCAGTAGCTGGAGTCACGGACGGTGACGCCGTCGACCAGGACGTCGGAGCTCTCCTCGATCTTCAGCACGGCCAGGTTGATGCCCTGGGCCCGCAGGTACTTGCCGTTGCCGTCGATGACCCCACGGCCCAGCAGTTTCGCGTTGCGCACCTGGTACATCCGCAGCGAGGCGTGCTGCATGCCCTCGATGTTCACCCCGCCGCTGCCGGTGTTGAAGTCCGCCTTCTGGTTCGAGCCGTAGAGGACGGCACCGGCGGCCAGGTAGAGGGTCATGTTGCTCTTCATCCACAGCTCACCGACCTGGTAACGGCCCGGCGGCACGTACAGGATGTTCCGGGTGGCCCCGGACGCGGCGTTGATGGCGCTCTGGATCTTGGAGGTGACCAGCGTTCCCCCGGTGTTGTCGACGCCGTAGTCGGCCAGGTTCTTGACGTCGGCGTCACCCACCTGCGGCGCGTCCGCCTCGGGCGCGTCGATCAGGACGAACAGCAGCTCCTTGGCGTCGAACTGGACGATCAGGTAGTTGGGGCCGCTGGTGAAGCTGATCGTGTTGCCGCTGCGGGCGACGGCGAGTTTCCGGCTCTTGGGGCTGACGGTGTACGAACTGAAGCTCTCGGCGACGGTGACCGAGAACTGGGCGGTCCCCGCCGCCGCCATCGAGCAGTGCGCGTAGTGCACCTGCATCTCCGGGGCGTACTTGGTCATCTTCTCGACGAACAGCGGGTTGGCGTCCGCCGTGACGGTGTAGAGCGTGCTCTTCGTCGCGCCGCGCAGGGCGGGGTCGGCGACGCAGCCGCCGGCGGCCGCACCTGACGAGCCGTTCGCGGCCGCCGCGGTCGCACCGTGGACCGGTGCCACCACCGCGCCCGTCGCGACACCGCCGACGGCGAGGAGAGCGATCGTTGCCCAGATCGCGAGGCGTCTGTTCTTCATGGGGACCCTTCTCGGGAATGGATTGGGTGCCGCCCGGACGACCGCCGCCGCTCGAACACCGATACCGACACCGGCGCCGGCACCGGGGCGACCGCCGCCCGGGTGGGGCGGGATCCGCCCCCGTCCCGACGAGCCCTTCCGGGTCGCGATGTTTTCGTCGCGGCGGGGAAACGGAGCCGACAAAGGACCCCGTCAAGAAACATTTCCATAGCGGACACTACGCTTGACATGGATGTTCGTCAATTGGGAGGAGCCCAGCTCCTGGAAACTATCGGCGTGAAAGAGGAAACTTTCCGATCGATCACGCTGATGCCGGCGGCGGTTCGGGGCGGCGAGGAAGCGCGACGGCGAACCGTCGTCCTCCGGCGGTCGGGGCGACGAACCGGTCGGGTGCCGGCGGCCGCCCGACACCCGCCGGGCCGGGAACACCGACCCGCCGCGCACCCACCGTCACCGCGTCGTAGTCGGCGGCGGGCGGCACCCGCCACCGGCGGCGACGCCGGTTCGACATCGGCTATTGACGTCGCCGTAACAGGGGGCTTAGCGTCTGTCGAACCGCTTCGTCGAACCGCTTCGACGATCATTTCCGTGCGGTTCGACGCTGCCCGGGGAGGTGCGCGATGGCCACCATGCACGACGTCGCCCGCCTGGCGCAGGTCTCGGTCAGCACCGTGTCCTACGTTCTCACCGGGGCCCGGCCGATCTCACAGGCCACCCGGGCCAAGGTGCTCGCCGCCATGGCCCAGCTCGACTACCAGCCCAACGCGATGGCCCGGGGCCTGGCCAGCCGACGCAGCCGGATCCTGGGCCTGCTGCTGCCGATGGACGAGCGCGGGCTCGGCGCGACCGAGGCGGCGTTCGTCACCGGGGCCGCCGCGGCGGCCAGCGCCGTCGGCTACCACCTGGTGCTGTCGCCCGTCGGCGGGGGCGGCGACCTCGACGAGCTACGCCGGCTGGCCAGCCAGCGGATGTTCGACGGTGTCGTGCTGATGGAGGTGCAACTCGCCGACGAACGGGTCGACGCGCTCCAGCAGGCCGGGGTGCCGCTGGTGCTGATCGGGCGAACCGGGGACACCGACGCGCTCTCCTACGTCGACATCGACTTCGAGCAGACCGTGCGGGAGGCGGTGGCGCACCTGGTCGGCCTGGGGCACCGGCAGATCGTCTACGTCAACCACTCGGCCGAGACCCTGGCCAGCGGCTACGGGCCGGCGCTGCGGACCCGGGACGCGTTCGTCACGGCGATGACCGACCACGGCCTGGAGCCGGTCATGATCCCGGCGCAGGACAGCGCCGCCGGCGGGCGGGCCGCGCTGGCCGCCGCCGTCGCACGGGCACCGGGCCTGACCGCGGTGCTGGCCATGAACGAGACGGCGATCTTCGGCATCCTCGGCGAGTTGACCGCGCGGGGGCTGAGCGTGCCCGACGACGTGTCGGTGGTCTCGATGGTCACCTCGCCGCAGGTCGCCGAGCTGGCCACCCCGGCGCTGACCGCGATGACGTCGCCCGGCTCGGCGCTGGGTCGGATCGCGATCGAGGCGCTGGTACGCCACCTGGACGGGGCCGGCGACGAGCGCCACCAGCAGTTGCTGCCGTGCGCGTTGGAGATCCGGGGATCGACCGCAGCACCCCGAAGCCGTCACCCCGATGGGGGTTGACCAGGTAAAACGGCCCGTCGCCGCGCGGCAACGCGACGACGGACCCAGTGAAGTACCGGGCTCGATACTCAACGAGGAGGATAGCAATGCAGCGATTCCGCCGGATCGTCGCCGCGATCGCCCTGGCGGCCACCGCGACGACCACCGTGGCCGCGTGCGGCGGCGACGACAGCGGTGACGACAGCGGGGCCAAGACCCTCAAGCTGTGGCACTACGAGGGCGAGAACAGCGCGATGGGGGTCGGCTGGGCCAAGGCCATCGAGATCTTCAAGACCGAACACCCGGGCGTCGAGGTGCGCTTCGAACGCAAGGCGTTCGAGCAGATCCAGCAGAACGCCGGCATGATCATCAACTCGTCCGAGGGTCCGGACATCATGGAGTACAACAAGGGCAATGCGACGGCCGGCCTGCTGTCGTCCCAGGGCCTGCTCACCGACCTCAGCGACGAGGCCGACAAACGTGGCTGGGCCGGCAAGCTCAGCCCCAGCCTGCAGACCACCGCCCGGTACAGCGACAAGGGCGTGATGGGGTCGGGCAACTGGTTCGGCGTGCCGAACTACGGCGAGTACGTCACGGTCTATTACAACAAGGACCTGTTCGACCGCAATGGCGTCACGGTGCCGACCACGCTGGCCGAGTTGACCGCCGCGATGGACACCTTCGTCAGCAAGAAGATCACCCCGCTGGGCATGGCCGGCGCCGAGTACCCGGCCGGGCAGCTGTTCTACCAGCTGGCCCTGTCCAAGGCCGACCGGCAGTTCGTCGACAACTACCAGCTCTACAAGAACCCCGTCGACTTCAAGGCCGACCCGCTCAAGTACGGCGCGGACACCTTCGCCGAGTGGGTGCGCAAGGGCTACGTCGCCAAGGACTCGGCGAGCCTCAAGGCCGAGGACATGGGCACCGCGTTCATCGCGGGCAAGACCCCGATGATCGTCTCGGGCAGCTGGTGGTACGGCCGGTTCAAGGCCGAAATGAAGGCCAACTGGGACACCTTCCTGTTCCCGGGCAACACCCTCACCGCCGGCTCGTCCGGCAACCTCTGGGTCGTCCCGACCAACAGCAAGGCCAAGAGCCTGGCGTACGACTTCATCGACATCACCCTGCGTCCGGAGATCCAGGACCTGATCGGCAACAACGGCGGTATCCCGGTGGCCGGTGACCCCGCGAAGATCACCGACCCGAAGGACCGCAAGCTGATCGAGGACTTCAACACGGTCAGCAAGCAGGACGGCCTGGCCTTCTACCCGGACTGGCCGGTGCCCGGCTACTACGACGTGCTGGTCGGCGGGTTCCAGGCGCTGATCAACGGGTCCAAGTCCCCCGACCAGGTGCTCGACACGATCGCCAAGCCGTACGCCGACGGCGTCAAGGAGATCACCGGCAAGTGACACGGCGAGCGGCGGGCGCGACCGGCACGACCGGCGCGCCCGCCCACCCCCGCCCGGAAGGGTCCTCCATGACAGTCCCCGACACCGTCGCCGGCACCCCACCGGCGGCACCCCCGACCCCCTCCCCCGCGTCCCCACGCCGCCGCCGACACGACGGCCGCGACGCGGCGTACTGGCTCTATCTGCTCCCCGGGGCGGTGCTGTTCGTCCTGGTCATCGGCGTGCCGCTGGTCGGCACCGGCTACCTGTCGCTGACCCGCTGGTCGGGCGTCGGCGACCCCACCTTCGTCGGGTTGGACAACTACCGGCGGCTGCTGGACGACGACGTGTTCTGGGCGTCGTTCCGCAACACCGTGGCGATGATCGTCGCGATGGTGGTGGTACCGACCCTGCTCGGGCTGCTGCTCGCCTCGGTGCTCTTCGACGTCGTCGGGCGTCGGTTCCGGCCCCGGACGGCGGCGGCCCTGCGGGCCGCGTTCTACCTGCCGCAGGTGCTGCCCGTGGTGGTGGCCGGCATCGTCTGGGGCTGGATCCTGCGCCCCGACGGCGCGTTCAACAGTGTCCTCGACGTGGTCGGTCTCGGCGCGCTGCGCCACGACTGGCTGGGCGACCCGGACACCGCGCTGCCGGCGGTGATGGCGGTGATGATCTGGGTGCAGATCGGCTACCCGGTGGTCGTGTTCATGGCGGCGTTGCAGCGGGTCGACCCGGAGCTGTACGAGGCGGCCGAGGTCGACGGGGCGAACTGGCTGCACCGGTTCCGGGCGATCACCCTGCCGCAGATCCGGCCGGAGACCTTCGTGGTGGCCCTGACCTGCACAATCGCCGCGCTGAAGGTGTTCGGGCCGATCTTCGCGCTCACCCGGGGCGGCCCGGAGAACGCCACCAACGTGCCGTCGTACTTCGCCTACTACACGTTCTTCAAGAAGCTCCAGGTCGGCTACGGCTCGGCGATCTCCACGGTGCTCACGGCGATCATCGTGGTGGTGGCCGTGGCCTTCATCGTCGTGCAGGCCCGCAGCGAGCGCCGGGAACGGGGGCGTTGAGATGACCGTGACGATCGCCAAGGTCCCGGTCCGCCGGAAGAAGGTGCGCGACCGCCACCACCGGGGCGTCAGCCGCTGGGTGGTGCTCGCCGGGGTCACCGTGGGCGCGCTGGTCATGCTGGTGCCGTTCGCGTTCATGCTGCTCAACGCGTTCAAGTCGCCCGGGGACTACTCGTCGGGCGGCCCGTTGAGCTGGCCGTCGGAGTTCTACACCACGGGTCTGCGGACGTACTGGTCGGAGGTGAACTTCCCGCTCAAACTGTGGAACTCGGCGCTCATCGCCGGGTCGGTGGCGGTGCTCGGCGTCGTCGTGTCGCTGCTCAACGCGTACGCGCTGGGCATCGGCCGGGTCCGCGGCCGGCTGTGGATCGTCGGGGTGTTCCTGCTGGCCAACATGCTGCCGCAGGAGGCGTTGATCTATCCGCTGTACTACGTCGCCAAGGAGATCGGCCTCTACAACACCCGACTGTCGGTGATCATCATCTTCACCGTGATCCAGAGCGCGTTCGGCACCTACCTGCTCGCCTCGGTGCTGGGCACGTTCCCCCGGGCACTGCTGGAGGCCGCCGCGCTCGACGGCGCCGGCAGGTGGACGGTGCTGTGGCGGGTGGTCTTCCCCAACCTGCGGCCCACCCTCGCCGTGCTGCTCATCTTCTTCTTCATCTGGACCTGGAACGAGTTCCTCATCCCGCTGGTCATGCTGATCGACAACCAGACCCAGACCATCCCGGTGGCCCTCGCGTCGTTGCAGGGTGACCGGCTGATGGACGCCCCCACCACCAACGCCGGCGCGTTGATCAGCCTGGTGCCGGCCATCCTGTTCTTCCTCATCTTCCAGCGCACCCTGGCGCGCGGCATCACGGCAGGAGCCGAGAAGTGAAGTTCACCGACGGGTACTGGCAACTGCGCCCGGGGGTCAGCGTGCTGCGCCCCGGCACTGTCGAATCGGTCGAACCGGACGACCGCGGTTTCACCGTCTTCGCGCCGGCCGGTCAGATCAACGGCCGGGGCGACACGCTCAACCGGCCGGTCGTCACCGTCCGCTTCTTCTCCCCCGCACCCGGCGTGGTCGGGGTGACCATCGGCCACCACAGCGGCGGGCTGCCCCGCGAACCCCGCTTCGGGCTGGAGACCGACGACACGCACCCGGTCACCGTCGACATCACCGGGCTCAGCGCGTCGCTGACCACCGGCGAGCTGACCGTGCGGGTCGCGCTGGTCGACGGCTGGCGGGTCGAGTTCCGGCACGGCGACCGGCTGGTCACCGCGTCCACCGGGCGCAGCATCGGCATCGTCACCGACGGCGAGGGCCGCCGGTACGTGCACGAACGGCTCGCGCTCGGCGTCGGCGAGACGGTGTACGGGCTGGGCGAACGGTTCGGCCCGTTCGTCAAGAACGGGCAGACCGTCGACGTGTGGAACGCCGACGGCGGCACCGCCAGCGAGCAGGCGTACAAGAACGTGCCGTTCTATCTGAGCAGTGCCGGCTACGGGGTGTTCGTGGACCACCCGGAGCACGTGTCGTTCGAGGTCGGCTCGGAGGTCGTCGCGCAGACCCAGTTCAGCGTCGAGGGCCAGTCGCTGACCTACCACGTCATCGACGGGCCCACCCCGAAGGACGTGCTGCGCCGCTACACCGCGCTGACCGGCCGCCCGGCCCGGGTGCCCGCCTGGTCGTACGGGCTGTGGCTGTCCACGTCGTTCACCACGTCGTACGACGAGAAGACGGTGACCGAGTTCGTCGACGGGATGGCCGAACGGGACCTGCCGCTGTCGGTGTTCCACTTCGACTGCTTCTGGATGCGCCAGTTCCACTGGGTCGACTTCGTCTGGGACCCGGCGACCTTCCCCGACCCGGAGGGCATGCTGCGCCGGCTGCACGAACGCGGCCTGAAGGTGTGCGTGTGGATCAACCCGTACATCGCCCAGCGGTCGTACCTGTTCGAGGAGGGCCGCCAGGCCGGCTACCTGGTGCGCAACCCGGACGGGTCGGTGTGGCAGTGGGACAAGTGGCAGGCCGGTATGGCACTCGTCGACTTCACCAACCCCGACGCGGTGGCCTGGTTCACCGGCAAGCTGCGGGCGCTGCTGGACATGGGCGTCGACTGCTTCAAGACCGACTTCGGCGAGCGGATCCCGACCGACGTGGTGTGGCACGACGGGTCGGACCCGCAGCGGATGCACAACTACTACTCCTACCTCTACAACAAGGCGGTCTTCGAACTGCTGGAGGCCGAACGGGGCGAGGGCGAGGCGGTGCTGTTCGCCCGCTCGGCGACCGCCGGCGGCCAGCAGTTCCCGGTGCACTGGGGTGGCGACTGCGAGTCGACGTTCGTCGCGATGGCCGAGTCGCTGCGCGGCGGGCTGTCCCTGGCGTCGTCCGGGTTCGGCTACTGGAGTCACGACATCGGCGGCTTCGAGGGCACCCCCGACCCGGCGGTGTTCAAGCGGTGGATCGCGTTCGGCCTGCTGTCGTCGCACTCGCGGCTGCACGGCTCCGGCTCGTACCGGGTGCCGTGGGCGTACGACGAGCAGGCCGTGGACGTGCTGCGTCACTTCACCCGGCTCAAGCTCGGCCTCATGCCGTACCTGGCGGCGACCGCCGAGGAGGCGCACCGCGACGGCGTCCCGATGATGCGACCGATGATCGTGGAGTTCCCGGACGACCCGGCCGTGGCGCACCTCGACCGGCAGTACATGCTCGGCCCCGACGTGCTGGTCGCGCCGGTGCTCAGCGCCGACGGGCAGGTCACCTTCTACGTGCCTGCCGGCACCTGGACCCACCTGGTCACCGGGGCGCAGCTCACCGGCCCGGCGTGGGTGACCGAGAAACACGGGTACGACAGCCTGCCGGTGCTCGCCCGGCCCGGCGCGGTCATCGGGTTCGGATCGCGCTGCGACCGGCCCGACTACGCCTGGGCCGACGGGGTGGAGCTGCGGCTCTACGCGCCGGCCGAGGGGCAACGGCAGCGGGTGCGCATCCCGTCGCCCGACGGGGGCCCGGGTGCGCAGTTCGAGGTGGGATTCCGGGGCGGGGTGGCGACCGCCGAACTGGTGGCGGGCGAGTCGTCGGCGTACCACTGCGTGGTGGTCGGCGCGGAGAGGGCGGGACGATGACGGCACGCAACTTCCCGGAGAGCTTCGTCTGGGGGTCGGCGACGGCGGCGTACCAGATCGAGGGCGCGGCGACCGAGGACGGCCGGGGTCGGTCCATCTGGGACACCTACAGCCACACCCCCGGGCGGACGTTGAACGGCGACACCGGCGACGTGGCCGCCGACCACTACCACCGGTGGCCGCAGGATCTGGACCACATCGCGGCGCTGGGGCTGTCCGCGTACCGTTTCTCGATCTCCTGGCCCCGGGTGCAGCCTGGCGGTTCCGGCCGGTTCAACCCCGCCGGCCTGGACTTCTACGCGCGGCTGGTCGACGGCCTGCTGGAGCGCGGCATCCGACCGGTGGCGACCATGTACCACTGGGACCTGCCGCAGGAACTGGAGGACGCCGGCGGCTGGCCGGCGCGGGACACGGCGCTGCGCTTCGAGGAGTACGCGGCGGGGATCGTCGGCGCGCTCGGTGACCGGGTGCACACCTGGACGACGCTCAACGAACCGTGGTGCTCGGCGTACCTGGGGTACGGCTCCGGCGTGCACGCGCCCGGCCGCACCGAACCGGCGGCGGCGTTGGCGGCGGTGCACCACCTGAACCTGGCGCACGGCCTGGCCGGGCGGGTGGTGCGGGAGCTGACGCCGAGCGCCGAGCTGTCGGTGACGTTGAACCTGCACGTCGTGCGGGGCGCGTCCGGGTCGGCCGCCGACGCCGACGCGGTCCGGCGGATCGACGCGCTGGCGAACCGGGCGTTCCTGGGCCCGATGCTTCAGGGGGCGTACCCGGCCGACCTGCTGGCCGACACCGCCGCCGTCACCGACTGGTCGTTCGTCCGTTCCGGTGACGAGAAGCTGATCGCGGTGCCGCTGGACGTGCTCGGGGTGAACTACTACTCCAGCACCCTGGTCCGCGCCTGGGACGGGCACTCGGCCCGCTCGGCCGCCGACGGGCACGGCGCGTCGGCCCACTCGCCGTGGGTGGGGGCCGAGGACGTCGACTTCCTGCCGCAGCCCGGCCCGTACACGGCGATGGGGTGGAACATCGACCCGCCGGCCCTGACCGAGCTGCTGTTGCGGCTGCGGCACGACTACCCGGGCCAGCCCTTGATGATCACCGAGAACGGCGCGGCGTTCGACGACGTGGTGTCGGCCGACGCAGGGGTCCACGACGACCGGCGGATCGACTACCTGCGCCGGCACATCGGCGCGGTCGCCGACGCCCGCGCGCAGGGCGTGGACGTGCGGGGATACTTCGTCTGGTCGCTGCTGGACAACTTCGAGTGGGGTTACGGCTACGACCGCCGCTTCGGCATCATCCGGGTCGACTACGACACCCAGGAGCGCACCTGGAAGGACAGCGCCCACTGGTACCGCCGGCTGGTCGCCACCGGCCAGCTGGACGGGTAGGTCGGCAGCTTCCCGGTGGGACCTCGGGGTGCCCCGGCCGTCCGGCCGGGGCACCCCGCGTCGTCCCGGCCGGCACCCTGGCGGCCGGCGGCGCGGTTCAGGGGCGTGCCGCGCGGACCCGTTCGAGGCCGAGCCGGGGACTGGTGACGAGGCGGTAGTCAGCCGACTCCGCGTCGGACAGGGGGTCGCCCCGGACCGGGGTGAAGTCGGGTCCGTCGGAGCCGGGTGCGTGCACCACCTGCAGTTGCGCCCGCACCGCCTCCTCCCGCAACCGGTCGGTGATGACGCGGGTGGACGAGTCGGCCGCCTCCCGCAGGTCGGACAGGCCACCGATGATCTCCGCGAAGGAGCGGGAGGAGACGTCGGCGTCCGGCTGTGCGGACTGCTCGTCGCCGATCAGCCGGTCGGAGGTGCGGAAGAAGCCGTCCTTGCCCAGGTAGCGCTCGTACATGATGGTCACCAGCGCGAACAGCCGCATGTACGCGCGCCGGTAGGCGAACTCGAAGAACCTCAGCGCCTCGGCCTCGTCGACCTCACCACGGTCCACCGAGGCGACGCATGCGGCGGCGGTCAACGCGCTGTAGAGCGCGAGGTGCACGCCGGTGGACAGCAGCGGGTCCAGGAAGCACGCCGCGTCGCCCACTATCGCGTAACCCGGCCCGCAGAACTGGTCGGCGATGTACGAGTAGTCGGTCTCGACCCTCGTCACGCCGAGGAACTCCGCCCCCGCGGTCAGGCCCGCGATGGTCGGCGAGACCGCGATGAGGTGCCGGTACAGGTCGTCTGACGACTGGTGCTCGTGACGGTCCCGGGCGAAGGCGTCCTTGGTGGTGACGTAGCCGATGCTCATCCGCCCGCCGGCCATCGGGATCACCCAGTACCAGCCCTCCGGCGAGGAGATGATGTTGATCCCTCCGGACGGCGTTTCGGGCAGCAGCGTGGCACCGGTCCAGTAGCCCCAGATGCCGACGTTGCGCAGGTTGTTCAGCGGCTCGCGGTTGCCGAAGTGCCGGGCGCTGAGCAGTCCGTTGCGCCCGGTGGCGTCGACCAGGAAGTCGAAGTCGTCGATGGTGAACGGTTCGCCGTCGTCCGGGGTGCACTCCACGGCCACCGGCCGGCCGTCGGCGAAGCGCACCGACCGGCCGGTGACCCCGGTGGTGACGGCGACCCCGTTGCTGCGGGCGTGTTCCAGCAGCAGCGCGTCGAACTCGCTGCGGTCGACCTGCCACGACTGCACCCCGGACTGCGCCTGCCAGTCGAACGTCCACTGGTCGTCGTCCCAGTGGATGACGCCGCCGTTCTTCTTGACGAAGCCGTGGTCGTCGAGGATCTTCGACATGCCGATGGCGTCCAGCACCACCCGGCACGACGGGGTGAGCGACTCCCCCACGTGGTATCGCGGGAAGTGCGCGCTCTCGACGAGTCGCACGTCGAGGCCGGCCTGGGCCATCGCCGTTGCCGCGGTGCTCCCGGCGGGGCCACCACCGATCACGAGGACCTTCATGTCTCTGCCACCTTGCCGTTCCGGCCGTAGCCACGCAGGGATGGTGCACGACGACGCGCGTTTCCACGGCGGCCACCGGGGCCGCCGACGGAATCAGGGGGTGGTGCCGGTCACGGTCGGATCCGGCCGGCGGGTGCCGTGGGTCCCGTACCGGCGGTCGCGCGCCGTACGGGTCGAATCCGATGACGAACGAAGCAGCACAAGCATCCCCGTCCTCGCACGAATGAGATAGACGATCGTACATGAATATCGGTGCGGATACCGCTACGCTCCGTAACCCGGCAGGCTGCGGCGGTGGGCCGGAGCAGCCACCCGTCCGGTGGCCGTACTAGGGTGCTTTCCGGGGCAAAGTGTCCAGGTGGTCGAGGGGGTCCGATGCGGCAGGCCAAACGGCTGAAGAGCGTCCGGTACGACATCCGGGGCCCGGTGCTGCGGCGGGCGCAGGAGATGGAGGCCGCCGGCCACCGGATCCTCAAGCTGAACCTGGGCAACCCGGCGCCCTGGGGGCTGGCCACCCCCGCGCCGATCGTCGCCGACGTGGTGCAGAACCTCGTCGAGGCGCAGGGCTACAGCGACGCCCGGGGCATCTACTCGGCGCGGGTCGCCGTCGCCCAGCGCTACCAGAACCTGGGCGTGACCGGCGTCCAGCCGGACGACGTGCTGCTCGGCAACGGGGTCTCCGAGCTGATCATGATGGTCCTGCAGGCGCTGCTCGACTCCGGCGACGAGGTGCTGGTGCCCAGCCCGGACTACCCGCTCTGGACCGCCGCGGTGAACCTGTGCGGCGGGCAGGCCGTGCACTACCGCTGCGACGAGAGCGCCGGCTGGCAGCCCGACCTGGAGCACCTGGCCTCGCGGATCACCGAACGCACCCGCGCCCTCGTGGTGATCAACCCGAACAACCCGACCGGCGCGGTGTACTCGGAGCAGACCCTGCTCGGAATGATCGAACTGGCCCGCCGGCACGGCCTGATGATCTTCGCCGACGAGATCTACGACCGGATCGTGTACGACGGCGCCACCCACCACACGCTCGCGGCACTCGCCCCGGACGTGCCGGTGGTCAGCATGGGCGGCCTGTCGAAGGTCTACCGGGCCGCCGGCTTCCGCTCCGGCTGGCTCGCCACCAGCGGGTTCACCGGCACCGACACCGACTACGTGAGCGGGCTGCAACTGCTGGCCAACCTCCGGGTCTGCCCGAACGTGCCCGCCCAGCACGCCATCCAGACCGCGCTCGGCGGCTACCAGAGCATCGACGAGCTGATCCGGCCCGGCGGGCGGCTGCTGGAACAGCGCGACCACGCCTGGCGCGAGGTCGTCGCGATCCCCGGCGTCGACTGCGTCAAGCCGGACGGCGCGCTCTACCTCTTCGCCCGCCTCGACCCGGCCGTCCACAAGATCCACGACGACGAGAAGCTCGTGATCGACCTGCTGGAGCAGCAGCACCTGCTGATCTCACACGGCAGCGGCTTCAACATCGACACCCCGGACCACCTGCGCATGGTGTTCCTGGCCCCGACCGACGTCCTCGACGACGCGATCGGCCGCATCCGCACCTTCCTGTCCACCTACCGGCAGTAGGAGGCCGGCCCACCGCAGGCGACACCTCACCCAGGGGCTCGGACGGGGCTGCCAGGTCGGCGGGGAGGACACCGCCCCGACCGCACGGTGCGACGACCGGTGGTGGGCGAGGATGGACCCATGACCGACGAGTTGACCGTAGGGGTACTGGGCACAGGCATCATGGGTGCCGCCATGGCCGGCAATCTCGTCCGGGCGGGGCACGTCGTGCGCGTGTGGAACCGGTCCCCGGACAAGGCGGCGGCCACCGGCGCGACCGTGGCGGACACCCCGGCCGATGCCGTCCGCGACGCCGACGTGATCATCACGATGCTGTACGACGGGGCAGCCGTCCGCGACGTGATCGGGCGGGCCGCACCCGGGCTGCGGCCGGGCGCGGCCTGGTTGCAGACGACCACGGTGGGCCTGGCCGACACCGCCGGCTTGGCCGAGGTCGCCGCCGGGCACGGGGTGGCGTTCTACGACGCACCGGTGCTCGGCACCCGGCAACCCGCCGAGGCCGGCCAACTGACCGTGCTCGCCGCCGGGCCGCAGACCGGCCGGGAGAGGCTCGCCGCGGTGTTCGACGCGATCGCGTCCCGGGTGGTGTGGCTGGGTGAGGACGGCGCGCGGGGCGACGGCACCCGGTTGAAGCTGGTGGCGAACAGTTGGGTCCTGACGGTGACGCACGGCGCGGTCGAGATGCTGGCGTTGGCCGGGGCACTCGGCGTCGACCCGGACCGGTTCTTCGCGGTGATCGAGGGCGGTCCGCTGGACATGGGCTACCTGCACGCCAAGACCGACCTGGTCCGGCAGGGCCGGTTGTCGCCGGCGAGCTTCGCGGTGGAGACGGCCGAGAAGGACGCCCGGCTGATCGTCACGGCCGGCGAGGAGCACGGGGTACGCCTCGACGTCCTGGCCGCCGGTGCGGAGCGGTTCCGACGCGCCGCCGCGCAGGGGCACGGCGACGAGGACATGGCGGCCTCGTACCACGCCAGCTTCGTCCCGTGACGCCGCTCCGGCGGCCGACTACCGGTGGTGGCGGGTGAGGCGTCGCAGGGCGGCGTCTCGCGGGCCGTCGTCACCGACCGGTCGCGACGACGACGGCCGGAAAACTCGCGGCCTGGTTCCCGCGACGGGAGCACGGGTGTTGCGCGTCGGGTCGCAGTGGTGATTGTGGACGGTGCCTGGATCGGGCATGCTGACACCGCGCGGTCGGGCCGTTCGGCTCGTCGGGGTGCAGGGTGCAGACAGAGTGCCCGGACCGCGCCGGGCGGGCGGGGATGTGCCTGCCGGAGTGAGGCAACGGCACGTCACACCATCCGCGTCTCCCGATTTCTGCCGCGAATCTGCTGTTTCCACATGCATGGAGGAGTTCCGGTGAAACCGTTCTGGAGAGCTATTCTCGCCGTGCTGTGCGGAGCCGTGCTGGTGGTCGGCCCGCAGACCCCCGCATCGGCGATCGCCGGCGGCACCACCACGTCGTCACTGCACGGGCAGGTGCAGATCTGGAACAACGGAGGGGCCGACTTCCGCTGTACCGGCTCGCTCATCCATGTGCACTACGTGCTCACCGCGGCACACTGCCTCCACAGCAGCCGCCTCGTGGTCAAGGCGGGCGACAAGCGTCTCGGCAGCGGTCAGCGCATCATCGTCGACGGCACGGCGGCGGCGCCGAAGGGCTACGACATGGCGGTCCTGCATCTGGCGTCGAACGTCACCCAGAGCAATCTCGTCGTTCCCTACAGCAGAGACACGGCTCTGCTCAAGACCGGGGTCACCGTGGCCATCCGCGGCTGGGGGCAGACCGAGGAGAACGGGCCTCCGGCGGCGACCCTGCGGGTGTGCAGCCTGCGGGTCGAGCGATCCATCGGTTCGGAGCTGGAGTTGGAGGGAATCAACGGGGTTCCCCTGGACGGTGACTCCGGGGCGGCGGTCTGGCAGAACAACCGCGTCCAGGCCGTGTTCACCCACTCCGACGACGCGCTGGGTGGACTGTCCGTTCCCACCGGTTTCCTGGCCGGCTGGATCAAGAGCGTCAGCGGGGTCGACGGAATCGACTGAACCCGGTCTGATCGCCTGGGCGGCGTGGGCGGGGTCGTCGTCAGGCGGCGTCGACGCTGGAGAGGACGGCGTCCCAGGCCAGTTCGGCGGCGACCGTGCCCAGCCGCAGCGACGGGGCGGGCACCGTCACCTCGTCGGTGGTCAGGGCGAACAGGGTGTCACCGTCGGCGATGGTGTGGAACGGCTGGATCGCCCGGTGCATGGAGCTGTGCACCTGGGTGGCGAACTGGGCGAGTTCGGTGTCGGTCATCCGGACGTTGGTGACCACGGCGGTCAGGGTGGTGTTCCCGCCGGTGGGCGCGAGATCCGGGGTGGCCGCCGCGACCAGCTCGGCGTAGTCCTCGGCCGGGTGGCGACGCCGGCCGGTCGCCGGGTCGAGGTTGCCGCGCACGATCCCGCCGTCGCGGTCGACGATCACACCTATCGCGTTGACCACGGTCAGCACCAGCAGCCGGGCCGGGCCGACGCGGGCGAAGGCGGCACCCTGCCCGCCCCACTCGGCGCGGGCGTTGTCGACCTTGCCGACGGTCGCGCCGACACCCGCGCCGACCCGCCCGACGGCCACCCGGTCGGCGCGTACCGCGCGCAGCCCGTCGGCGCCGAGCCCGGCGTCGGGGTAGATGGCGTTGTCCCGGGGCGTGAAGTCGTAGACGACGGCCCCGGACACCACCGGCAGGCTACCGAAGTCGGTCGCGTAGCCGGTGCGGCGGAGCAGTTCGTCGTAGACACCGGACGCCGCGGCGAGCCCGAAGCTCGACCCGCCGGCGAAGCACAACGCGTGGTGGTACGGGAAACCGCCGCTGACCCCGACGGCCCCGCCCCGCTTGTCGACGGCGGTCCGCGCGCCACCGGGGATGCTGAGCACGGTGACGCCGGTCGGGCCGTCGGGATACTCGGCGGTGCCGATCGCCACGCCGGGCAGGTCGAAGTCGACCCACCCGTCGCCCGCCGCGCCGAGCACCGCGGGTCGCCGCCGGTGGTCGTTGCCGACGGGTGCCGTCGTACGCGGCGGGGCGGGATGGTGCTCGGACATGAGGATCACCGTCTTCCGTGGGGGGTGTGGTGGCGGCGTGTCCCTACCGACGCCCGGTTACCTAGACTGGGCTGATGGCCCGTCCCGTCACGCTGCACGATGTCGCGCGCCGGGCGGGTGTCGGCAAGTCCACCGTTTCCAATGTGCTGTCGTGTTCCGGCCGGGTCTCCGAGGCGACCCGGGAACGGGTCCGCGCGGCGATGCAGGAACTGGGGTACGTCCCGAACCGGGCGGCCCGGCAGTTGCGGGGCGGGCGGACCGGCATCATCGGCGTCTACGTCCCGGGCGTGCCGTCCACGTCGGAGTTCTACATGCGGTTCGTCTTCGGCGTCATGGAACGCGCCGCCGCCCGCGACCGGGACGTCACCATCCTGACCGCCTCGGAACACCGCTCGCCCCGGGCGCTCGACGGGGTGATCGTGGCCGATCCGCACCGGGACGACGCGTTCGTGCCGGTCCTGATGCAGGGTGGCATGCCGGTCGTGTGTTTCGAACGCCCCCCGGCCGGGATGCAGCCGGACGTCGTGCTCTGGGCGGACCACCACCGGGCACTCACCGGGCTGCTGGACCGGATGGCCGGGGCCGGGTCCCGGTGTCCCGCCCTGGTGGTGCCGCCGGAGACCGGTGACTGGGCGGCCCAACTGGCGGCGGCGCACCGGGACTGGTGCGCCCGGCACGGCGTCGCCGCCGTGGTGGCGCACCATCCGTGGGTGCCGTCGCCGCAGGAGGTGTCCCGGGCGGTCGAACAGGTGCTCGCCCGGCCGGGGGTGGACGCCCTGGTGTGCGCCTCGGTGGACACCGCGCCGACGGCCGTCCAGGTGCTGCACCGGCTCGGCCGCCGGGTCGGGCGGGACGTCCTGCTGGCCAGCGCCACCGAGTCGAGCGCCCTGCGGCTGGGCCAGCCGCCGGTCACCGCGCTCGACCTGTCGCCGTTGGACGCCGGACGCCGCTGCGCCGACCTGCTCGACGAGCTGATCGGTGGCGGCCCGGGTGGGGTCTACGAGCATCCGGTCCACCTGTGGTGGCGGGAGTCGACCCGGGGGTAGGTCACCGGGTCATCCGTTCCAGTGCCTCCTCCATCCGGTCGCCCGCTTCCACCGGGTTGAGTCCGGCCGCGAGACCGTCCTGGTAGACCTGGTCGAGCAGGGGGCGGAAGCGGGCGTAGCGGCGTTCCCAGTCGGCGGAGTCGGTGCGCCAGTAGCCCACGCAGACGGCGCGGTCGCGGGGCAGCCGGTGCACGGTGCGCAGCACGGACCGGGCCTGTCGGCACTCCCCCGCCTCGCCCGCGACCCACACGTAGCCGGGGCCGTCGGGCAGGGTCGTGTCCCGCAGCCGGTCGACGAGGCTGCCCGGGCCCCGGCCGTTACCGACCCCGACCCGGACGTCGACGTGCACCGTGGGGTCGTCGCCGGCGGCGGCGAGCAGGTCCCGGGCGTCGGCCAGGTCCGGCAGGTCCACCAGCACCCGTACCGGGAGGCCGGGGGTGCGTTCCGCGACGGCGCGGGTCGCGGCGGGCAGCCCGGACAGGTCGGTGGCGAGCACCAGCCAGCGGGTGTCGGCGGGGGGACGGAACCAGGCGCGGCACCGCCACAGCAGCAGGCCGGCGCCGGTCTCGGCCTGCCGCGCCCAGGACGTGGCGGGGCCGTGGTCGTGCAGGGCGAAGTCGATGGTCAGCCGTGCCCCGGCGGGGTCGACGGCGCGGACGGAGTAGTTGCGGCCGATGGGCGGGTGCTGCTCGTCGTGGTAGCCCCACACCTCGCCGCGCAGGGTCATCGGCGGCGGGGCCGACTCGCCGGGGCGGGGGAAGTAGAGCGTCACCGACTCGTCCGGCAGGCCCAGGGCGGGGAAGCGGACGAGGTCGGGGCCGCCGAGGACGACCCGTTGCAGGTGCGGGGTCAGCCGGCGGACCTCGTGCACGGTGGCGGTCCAGAAGCCGGGACGGGTGAGTGTGTCGGTCATTTCGCGCTGAACTCCGAGTCGGTGGCCGGGTCGCCGTCGACCGCGGTGGCGAGCGCGGGGACGATCTTGTCCAGGACGTAGGGCAGGCTCAGCACGGAGGCGAACGCCAGCGCGCCGTTGGCCTCGGTGCCGAGGAAGACGTCCCGGCGTTGGGTACGGACGTCCAGCCGGGTGTAGAGCGGGTCGCCGAGCAGGGTGGTCACGCCGGGGTCGGTGGCCGCCTCGGACCAGACGGCGACGTCCACGTCCACCAGGTCGAACCGTTCGCGGCTGATGGTGGCGGACTGGTTGGCGTTCGCGGTGAGGGTGGTGACCTCGGGCGTCATGGTCAGCCCCAGGTCGAGCAGCACCTTCGAGGCGGTGGTCTCGGGGCTGAACAGGTAGTACTGGCCTTCGTAGGTGGAGGCGAACACGGTGCTGGCGCCCTTGAGGCGGGGATGCGCGCCGGCGACCGAGGCGATCCGCTGTTCCAGGTCGGTGACGAGTTTCTCGGCTTCGGCGCTGCGGCCGGTGATCTGACCGGCGGCCCGGGTCATCTGCTGCCAGGTCACCGCCCAACTGCCGTCCCCCGCCGGCTGGGCGACGGTGGGGGCGATCTTGGTGAGCAGGTCGTACTCCTGGCGGGACATGCCGGAGGAGAGGCCGACGATGACGTCGGGGCGTAGCGCGGCGATCTGTTCGTAGTCGAGTTCGGCGCGGGCCAGCACCTCCGGTTTGGCCGTGCCGAGTCGTTCCCGGGCCCACGGCCAGGTCGCGTTCGGCATGTTGCCGTACCAGTCGCGGATCGCCACCGGCACCTCGCCGAGGGCGAGGAAGTAGTCCTGCTCCTTGAGGCCCACCACCACGATCCGTTCGGGCTTGGCGGTGAGGGTGGTTGCGCCGAAGGCGTGGGTGAGGGTGGTGGGGAACGCGGCGTCGGACGAGCCGGACGCGGGGTCGGCGGGGCTCGCCCCGTCGGCGGCGCAACCGCCGGCCACCAGCAGGGCGAGCGCCAGTGCGGCGGCGGTCAGGAGTGTGCTCAGCCGGCGTGGGCGGGAGTGTGACATGGCATTCGATCCTCAGGAGGGGCAGCGAGAACGACGTTCCCAGTGGCTTAGGGTAGGTTTACCTTAGCCAGTGATGGAACGTTCCACCATGAAGTGAGTCACAGTGTCGGTCGCCACCCCCGCCGGCTTACGCCGCCCCCGCCTGCTCGCCGCCGGGCTGCTCGCCTGCGCGCTCGCCCTGCTGGCCGCGATCACCGCCAGCCTCGCCGTCGGCGCACTGCCCCTGACGACCGGCACCGTGCTGCGGGCACTCGTCGCCCACAACGACAGTGAGGCGGGCCTGATCGTCTGGGAGGTCCGGCTGCCCCGTACGGCGATCGCGGTCTGCGTCGGCGCGGCCCTGGCCCTGGCCGGCACCCTGATGCAGGCCCTCACCCGCAACCCCCTCGCCGACCCCGGGCTGCTGGGCGTCAACGCCGGAGCAGCCGCCGCCGTGGTCGCCGGCATCCTCGCCGGGGTGAGCAGCCAACGCGGACACCTGCTGCTCGCCCTGCTCGGCGCGGGCCTCGCCGCCGGCCTGGTCACCGCCATCGGCGGCACCCGGGGGCCGGGCAGGGCCGAGGACGGCCGGCTGGTCCTGGCCGGCGCGGCCGTCGGCGCCTGCCTGACCGGGGCCGTCGCCGGGGTCACCCTGATCGACCAGACCGCGTTCGACAGGTACCGCTTCTGGGCCGTCGGCAGCCTCGCCGACCAGCCGCCGTCCGCCCTGCTCACCGCGGCACCGGCGCTGCTCGCCGGCCTGCTCGTCACCGTCGGCGTGATCCGGCCGTTGGACGTGTTGCGCTTCGGCGACGAGGGCGGCACCGCGTTGGGGGTCAGCCCCGGCCGCACCCGGCTGCTCGCGCTGGTCGCCACCACCCTGCTCTGCGGCGGCGCGACCGCCGTGGCCGGCCCGATCGGCTTCCTCGGGCTCGCCGTCCCGCACGCCGCCCGGGCGATCTGCGGCCCCCGGCTCGGGTGGATCGTCGCCTACGCCTGCCTGCTCGGCCCGATCCTGCTGATCACCGCCGACGTGCTCGGCCGGCTCCTGGCCCGCCCCGGAGAGATCGAGGTCGCGATCGTCATGGGCGCCATCGGTGCCCCCGTGTTCATCGCCCTGGTCCGCGCCCGGAGGATTCCCCGCCCATGACCACCGCCCCGACCAGCGCCCCGGGTCGCCGCACCCGCCGTCGGCACACCCGCCGCGCCGCCCTGGCCTGCCTCGTCGCGCTGGCCCTCGGCACCGGGCTGGCCGTCGTCGCCCTGGCCAGCGGCCGGTACGCCACCCCGCCGCACGACCTGTGGCCGGTGCTGACCGGGGGCGGCGACCCCGGCCTGCGGTTCGTCCTGTTCGAGCTGCGGCTGCCCCGGATCGGCACCGCACTCGCCGTCGGAGCCGCCCTCGGCGCGGCCGGCGCACTCTTCCAGAGCGCCAGCCGCAACCCCCTCGGCAGCCCCGACATCGTCGGCTTCACCGTCGGCGCCGCCACCGGCGCACTCGTCGTCCTGCTGGTGCTCCACGACACCCGACTCACCCCGGCCGTGGGCGCGGTGCTCGGCGGTGCCGCCGTCGCCGGGGCGGCCCTGCTGCTCGGCGGAACCGGGCAACGCCTCATCCTCGTCGGGATCGGCCTGTCCGCCCTGCTCACCTCCGTCAATGCGTACCTGCTGACCCGCGCCGAGGTGACCGACGCGCAGAACGCCGCCGTGTGGCTCGTCGGCAGCCTCAACGGCAGCGGTACGCACCTGCCGCTGCTGCTCTGGGCGCTCGCCGCACTGCTGCCACCCGCCGTGCTGGCGGCCCGGGGGCTGCGACTCATCGAGAACGGCGGGGACAAGGCACTCAGCCTCGGTGTACCCGTACGCCGGCAACGCCTCACCGCGACGGCCCTGGCGGTCGCGCTCACCGCCGTCGGGGTCGCCGGCGCCGGGCCGGTCGGCTTCGTCGCCCTGGCCGCCCCCCACCTGGCCCGCCGGCTCACCCGCGTCGCCGCTCCCCTGGTGACCACCAGCGCGGTGTTCGGCGCGGTGCTGCTGCTCGCCGCCGACCAGCTCGCCCAGCGGCTCGTCCCCGGGCAGCAGCTGCCCGTCGGCGCGGTCACCGGCGTGGTCGGCGGTGGCTACCTGGCTCTCGTTCTGGCCTGGACCTGGCGGGGGCGGCCCGGGTGAGCCGCCGCCCGCCCCGCACCACACCGCCATTCCGGAGGCAACCATGACCACCCCGCCCACGATCGAACTGGACTCGGTCACCGTCGGCTACGACCGGCGGACCGTCTGCCGGGACGTCTCCCTGCGGATCGCCGAGGGCAGCTTCACCGTCTTCATCGGGCCCAACGGGTGCGGCAAGTCCACCCTGCTACGCACCATCGCCCGGGTGTTGCGGCCCAGCGCGGGCCGGGTGGCCGTGGCCGGCCGCGACGTGCGCGGCTACCGCCGACGGCAGTACGCCCGCACCGTGGGCCTGCTACCCCAGGGCATCGAGGCACCGGCGGGGATGACCGTCACCGACCTGGTGCTGCGCGGGCGGCATCCGCACCGGTCGGCGTTGAGCCGCTGGACGGCGCAGGACGAACGGGCGGTCACCGCGGCGCTGGCCGCCACCGGCACCACCGACCTCGGCGACCGGGTGCTGGCGGAACTCTCCGGGGGCCAGCGGCAACGGGCCTGGTTGGCCATGCTGCTGGCGCAGGACACCCCGGTCCTGCTGCTCGACGAACCGACCACCTACCTCGACATCGCCCACCAGTACGAGGTCCTCGACCTGCTCGCCGACCTGCACGCCGGCGGCCGGACCGTGGTCGCCGTCCTGCACGACCTCAACCAGGCGGCCCGCTACGCCACCGACCTGGTGGTGCTGCGCGACGGCCAGGTCGTCACGACCGGCCGCCCGGCGACGGTGCTCACCCCGGACCTCGTCGCCGACGTGTTCGGGTTGCGCTGCCGGATCGTGCCCGACCCGGTGACGGGCACGCCCGCGGTGTTCCCCGAGTCGTCCCGCCCCCACCCGACCGGCCCCGTGGTGGTGCCCGGTGGATGAGCGGACCACCCCCGCCGAGGGCGGGCCGCCGATGCGGCAGCCCGCCCGGTCGGCGGCGGAAGCCCCGGCCCCCGGACATCACTACCTACCAGTCATGACCGACGGGGGCTTCACCACCGTGTGGCGCTAGCGCGGGCCCCGCCGGGGTCGGGGGACGATCTTCTCGGCGTCGACCACGGTGAACGAGGCGTACGGGTGGACGCCGCCGCTGACGACCGCGTCGGCCTGCCGGTCGCCCAGGAGCACCGCACGGAAGAACGCGGTGACGTATCCGGCGCTGACCTGACGCTGTTCGGTCTCGGTCAGCTTGCGGGTCACGTGTGACCACTCGATCGGCGGTTCGGGGGTGCCGCTGTCCGGGTCCCAGTCCGGGAACGTCGGGGTGCCACACCAGCCCGGTGCCGGACCGAAGCCCTGGTCGTCGACGGCGCCGACCTGCCCGCTGCCGGGGGACCACTGGGTGTTGAGGAAGTTGTGGTTCGCGCCACGGACATGCCAGGTGTAGACCGGCTCGCGTGTGTGGCCGATCGCCAACTTCGCATAGTCGAGACCCTGCTCGCTGTCGCAGCCGCCGACCCAGACCGCGAGCGGTGCCGAGGTCACCCGGTAGAGCTTGGCATCGGGGGAACCAGGGTTGGTGGCGGTGCCCGAGCCGGCGGCGGCGAGGGCGAGGACGCCGGCCACGCGTACGCCGGCCGGAAGGTCGGCGCGGTGGACGTCGGCGGCGTGCCAGGCCACCGCCCGGCCGCCGCGTGAGTGGCCGAGTGTCCCCGTACGAGAGAAGTCGATCCTGCCTTTGAGGTCCGGGGTCGGGCCGTTGAAGTGACCGGCCAGGGCGCCACGGCCGGTGCGGGCCAGTTCGGTCCAGAGCGCGAGATGCTTGTTGATGAGCTTCGCGCGGGCGTTGTCGGCCTCGGTGCCGATCTGGCCGGCGTTGATCCCGTTGGCGCTGATCGAGACGACGACCATTCCCTGGGCGGCGAGCTGTCGGGCGAGGTAGTCGTAGCCCCGGTAGCTGGGCAGTGCGGCGACACCGGGCGCGCAGGGCCACTGCCAGAGCCGGTGGAGGGCGTCCAACCAGCGCGGGTCGTCGTAGTAGTCGTCCGGCGACTCCTTCTCGATACGGGCCGCCTCGGCGTCGGCAGCCCGGTCGGCGCAGGTGGACCAGTAGCCGTGCGAGAGCACCACCAGCGGGAACGGCCCCTTGCCGGCGGCCGGGTAGTGCACGTTGCCGGTCAGCTCGATCGGTGCCAGGGTCGACGAGTCCGGGCCGTCGGTGTGGAAACCGGCGACGGTGAACGCGCGGTCGCCGAGGGTGTAGTCGAGCGACCTGACCGGATAGGTGCGGTCGTTCGCCTGGGCGGGTGACGTGGGCACGAGGCCGGCGGCGACCAGGGCCACTGCGGCCAGGCCCTTCAGCAATGACAACCTTTTCTCCTTCACGGGGACCGGGGGCTGGTACGTGCCACATCCTGGCGAACCCTTGTCAGGAACCTGTGGTGATCCGGTAGTGGTCCCGTTCTCCACCTGTTTCGATGTCCTGACGCCTCCTAGACTCGCCGCCGTGAACGCGAACGTGCTCGTCGCCGAGGACGACCCCAAGCAGGCCGAACTGCTCCGGCGGTATCTGGAGCACGAGGGTCACCGGGTGTCGGTGGTCCACGACGGCCGGGCCGCCCTGGACGAGATCCGCCACCGCCCGCCGGACCTGCTGGTGCTGGACGTCATGATGCCGCGCGTCGACGGCCTCGACGTGTGCCGCATCCTGCGTCGGGACTCCGACGTGCCGGTGCTGATGGTCACCGCCCGCAGCACCGAGGACGACCTGCTGCTGGGCCTGGACCTGGGCGCCGACGACTACCTGACGAAGCCGTACAGCCCGCGGGAACTGGCCGCGCGGGTGCGCACCCTGCTCCGCCGAACCCGGTCCACGCCTGCGCTGCCTGTCACGCCGGTGCTGCGGGTGGGCGACCTCCTCCTTGATCCGGTACGCCACGAGGTCACCGTCGCGGGCAGCCCGGTGGTGTGCACCCCGGGCGAGTTCGCCCTGTTGAGCGCGTTCGCTGCGGAGCCGGGTAGGGCGTTCAGCCGCGACCAGCTGCTCCGCCGGCTGCACGGGCTCGACTCGTACGTCACCGCCCGCACGGTCGACGTGCACGTGATGAACCTGCGCCGGAAGATCGAGACGGATCCGCGACGGCCGGCACGGCTGCTCACCGTGTACGGCATCGGGTACAAACTCGCCGATGGCTGAGTGGTGCGGACGCGGCAGCCTCCTGGTCCGGCTGCTCGCCCTGAGCGTGGTCATCTCCGTACTCTCGATCTCGGCGACCGCCTGGCTCGCCGTACGCGACACGACCCGGGCGCTGCAACAGGAACGCGGCCGGGCGCTCGCCGACGACGCGCGGATCTACGACGCCCTGCTCGGGCACGCCGCGACACACCACGACTGGACGGGCGTGTCGCCACTGGTGCGGTCCCTCGCGGCCGACACCGAGCGACGGATCGTCCTGACCGACCGCAACCGCACCCCGCTCGCCGCGTCCGGTGCGGGAGCCCTGCCGCAGCGGGCCTCTGCCACCGTCGACCCGCTCGACGTCGACACCGATCTGGCGGGCACGGCGGGAGCCGGCGGCATCGACGCGCGGGCCACCGGCCCGTACCAGCTACCGGACGCCGAACGGACCGCGCTGCGCAGATTGGCGGTGCGGGCACTGGACTGTCTGCACGGTCCGCTCGACCCCGCCCCGCTGACTGCGGCGGAAGGGTTGTTTCCGGTCCGTACCGACGCGGAGATCGTCGTCGCCCCCAGCGGCCGGCCCCGCATCGTGTCCCGAGGCACCACCGTCATCGGCGACGCGCGGTGCGCCGGGGAATTCGACGCGTTGGCTGAGCCGACCGCCACCGAGCGACAAGCGCTGGACCAGCTCGACGACCTGGTCAACACCTGCCTGGGCCGCCGGCGGATTCCGGCGGTGCGAACCGACCTCGACGGACAGTGGACCCCGGCCGGGTCCGGCCTGATCGCCACCGAACGACGCGACGACGTCGACGGTTGTGTCGCCGGGGCCCGACGCACCCAGATCGCCGGCCACGTCGCGCCACCCGTGTTGCTGTTCGTCACCGACCCGGGTACCCCGGCGCCGGTCGGCGCGTTCGACCTCACCCCGGCCAACCGGTTGCGGATCTTCGGGGTGGCCGGGGTGGTGCTGCTCGTCGCGGTCGGCGTCACGGTGCTGGTGGGGGTGCGCCTGGTCCGACCACTACACGCGTTGACCGCCGCGGCCGGGCGGATGCGCAACGGCGACACCACGGCCCGGGTGCGGGTCGCCGGACGCGACGAGATCGCCCGGCTCGGCACCGCGTTCAACGAGATGGCGGAACAGCGGTGCCGGGTCGAGCAACTGCGCCGCGACATGGTCGGCGACATCGCCCACGAGATGCGTACGCCGGTGACGAACATCCGCGGCTGGTTGGAGGCAGCCGAGGACGGGGTGGTCGAACTCGATGTGGACCTGGTCAGCTCGCTGCTGGACGAGGCGCTGCTCCTCCAGCACGTGATCGACGACCTTCAGGATCTCGCCGCAGCCGACGCGGGCGAGCTGACACTGCACCGGCAACAGGTCGAGGTGCCCAGGCTGCTGCGCGAGGTCGCGGACGCCTTCGCTCCCGCCGCCGAGTCCGCCGGGGTCACGCTGGTCGTCGATGCCGTACCCGGCACGCTCGACGCCGATCCGATCCGGCTCCGGCAGGCCATCGGCAATTTGATCACCAACGCGATCCGGCACACGCCCGCCGACGGCCGGGTCACGCTCTCCGCCCGACACCGGGCAGCGTACGTCGAGATCGTCGTGGCCGACACCGGGCCGGGGATTCCGGAGGAACAGCGTGACCTCGTCTTCGAACGGTTCTGGCGGGCCGAGAAATCCCGCAACCGGCGGACGGGCGGCAGCGGTCTCGGGCTCGCCATCGTCCGCAAGATCGCCGAATCACACGGCGGCACCTCGGCGGTCTCCGGCACCGTCGGGACGGGAGCGGTGTTCACCCTTCGCCTTCCGGCCGCAGCCGGTCAGGCCGACCCGCCGCACGGAGCCCCGCTCCCCGACCGACCCTGACCCCGCACCGCAGTGACCGGGTGGGGACTCGCCTGCGCAATGCCGGGGCCACCGGCGCCGACCTCCCAGCACCGCCAGCCCGCCCGCATCCCGAGCCGGTCGACGTGCCCCCGGGTGACGGTCGGCTGCGGCTCGGACCCGGGGCCGGCGGAGGGCTTCGGTGAACTCACATCCCCATCCTCACGACCGACCGCCTCCGGTGCCAGTACGACGCCGCACAGAAGCCGGATGCAACCGGACACGGGACGAGCGGTCTCGTCGGACCGCGCACGAGTCGGCGGCTCGTCGCGGCCGGCGGCTGGCCGGTCACGGGAACCCGTCAGCGGTTCACCGCACCTGGTACGCGCCGCCGCACGCCTCGGCGAGGGTCGACCCGAACAGCGCCGCCGGCGTGTACGCGCCCGGTTTCCCCTGCCCGTCGAGCAGCCGCCGGACCACCTCGGCGGGCACCGTCGCCGTCCAGGACTGGGCCTCGCCGACCCGCAGCCAGCCCTCGCGGATGCTGCCGTCCGGCCATTCCACGACGGCGTGGCCCCAGGAGTGCTCGCGGGGCTTCGGGCGGGCCCTGGTCGCTACCGTGGCGAGCCGTCGCCGCAGGAGGGCGCGCACCGGGCCGATCGCGAGCAGCGCGGTCGCCACGGGCAGCACCGCGCGCATGACCGGGGAGGACGGGGCCTCGCTCGATGCGGCGAGCACGTCCGCTGCGCCGCTGGCCCGTTGGGCGGCCATCAGTTCGCCGAGCGGCATGCCGGCGGTGGTCACCGTGGACCCGTCGGGCAGGACCAGTTTCATCGGGTCGCTGCCGAGACGGGCCGGGGCGAGTCGTCCGTCGCGGTACCGGCGGCCCTGGAACCGCCCACCGTCCTCGACCCCGGGGATGCCCTCCACGATCGTGGCGGCGAGGGCGTCGCCGACGACGCCGTCCTCGGTGGCCAACGAGGGCACCATGTCGACCCGGACCCGCCGGGGTGTCGGCTGCCCCTGGCAGAGCTTCACCACGACGCTCTCGGTGGCGGTCACGCCGAAGCCGGCTCCCGTGACGGCCGTGCGTCCCGCTGCCGTCAACTCGCCGTGCCGGCCGAGGACCGCCGACACCGAGGCCAGATCGTTGGCGAGGTCGAGGTAGTGGCCGGTCGGGAGGCACGCGTCCAGCAGGGGCAGGGCCGTCTCGATGAACGGTCCGACGGTGTTGACCACCACGGCCGGCTGCTCCCGGCGGATCGCGGCCACGGTCTCGCGGACCGTACCGGCGAGCATCGTCGGCAGCCCGCCGGCGGCGGCCTCGAGCCGTTCGGCGTCCCGGCCGACCAGCACCGGCTCGATGTTCCGTCGGCGCAGTTCGGCCGCGATAGCGCGGCCGCTGCGGCCGGTGCCGCCGAGGATCCATACGTCGGTCATGGCACAGCTCCGCCCTGGTGCGGCATCCGCCCCAGTGACGACACGCCGTGTCATCACCATACCGGCGACGACATGCGATGTCATCACGACTACACTGGGATCATGGCCAGGTGGCGACCGGATGCCCGCGAGCGGCTGCGGCAGGCGGCGCTCGAACTCTTCGCCGAGCAGGGCTTCGCCGCGACCACGGTGCCGGCGATCACCGCGCGGGCCGGCCTGACGACGCGCACGTTCTTCCGGCACTTCGCCGACAAGCGCGAGGTGCTCTTCGCGGACGAGGCCGAGATCGGTGCCTACGCCAAGCAACTCATGGCCACGGCGCCCGCCGACGAACCGCTGGCGTTCATCGTCGCGGGCCTGCGCACGCTCGCCGAGACGTATTTCGAAGGTCGCAAGGACGACCTGCGGCAGCGGCGCGCCATCGTGGCGTCCGACCCGGGGCTGCGCGAACGCGACCAGCACAAGCGCGCGATGCTGGCCCAGGTGATGCGGGACGGCTTCCGGGCCGGCGGCCTCGATCCGCTGCGGGCCGACCTGCTCGCCGAGACGGCGGGAACCCTGATGTACGTGTCCGTCGCCGCATGGCTCGACACCGACGACGGTCGCCGGCTCGGCGACATCATCGACGCCGCACTCGCGACCTTGCGGACCGAGCTGGAAGGGCTGCCCACCTCGAACGGTCAGGTCGCTTCGGAAGGGTGAGGCCGGCGCGAGCGGGATCGGCCCTGTCCGGTGGTGCCGCCCGCCGGGTCGGGGCGTCGCCGCGAGCGTACGTCAGGCCGCGGCACCTCGACGGCTGACCCGGGCCCGGAGTGGTCGTCAGTCACCCGATTGTCCTTTCTCGACTTTCCCAGCGCAGGGGCGGACGAGGCCCCGGAAAGCCTCGCTCTGCTGGGGCAAGTGCCAGACGGGAACACCGGATTTGATCCGACCGACCACAATGTTGGTGGTGGCAGCACCCCTCAGCTCTCGCCAGGTTCGACTCCGGCGGGGCGGTGCCGTGGTCGTCGTGGTCACGCTCGTCGCCGTTGCCGTCGCCACCGCCCTGGATGACAAGATCCTCGCGACGGTCAACACCGCGCTCGGCACGGTAACCGGCGTGCTCGCCGCGGTAGCCGGTGTGCTCGGAGTCTGGCATACGCTGCGACAGGGTGCGACGCAGGCGGCAGGGGGCGGGGCCAGCTCGGCTCGCCGATCGGTAACCGCTCCGACCGGTGATGCGCCCCGGGTGCTGCACGGACGCGAGACCGAACTGGTCCGGCTACGGACGGCGCTGGCCCGTCCGGAAGGACGATTTCTGGTGTTGGCCGGCCTCGCCGGGGTCGGGAAGTCCGCGCTGGCGCTGGCCCTGCACGAACACGCAGCCGCCCGGCGCGGCGGCAGCGCCTGGTGGATCTCGGCGCGTACGCCGGAGACCTTCACCGACGGGCTCGTCCACGTCGCACAGACCCTCGGTGCCTCCCCTGCCGACACGGACGAACTGAGGGCAGGCACCGCGCGGGCCCAGGACCTCTGGTGGGAACTGCTGTCCCGGGCGCGTCGCGGCTGGCTGCTGGTCATCGACGACGCCGACGAACTCCGGGTGCTCGGCGCGTTGGACGGCACCGGTTGGCTCCGGCCGAGCAGACGAGGGCTGGTCCTGGTCACCAGCCGGGTCGGTAGTGCGCACCTGTGGGGACGTACCGCCGAGGTGATCCGGCTCGGGCCACTCGCCGAAGGACCGGCCGCGCGGATGCTGCTGGACCTCGCCGGCGGTGGTAACGAGGCGGCGGCGCGCCGTCTCGCGCACCGTCTCGGCGGCCTACCGCTGGCGCTCAGGGTCGCCGGCAGCGCCGTCGCCTGGGAGTTCTCCCGATGGGACTCGCTCGCGGCCTACGAGAGCGCACTCGGTTCCGGAGACGCGACCGGCCTGCTCCACGTGGACCGGGGTGCCGGCGGGCCCGCGGATCCGCGCCAGGTCCCGGCAACGACCTTCGAGCTGTCCCTGGCCAGTCTCACGGAAGGGGGCCTGCCGCACGCGACGCCGCTTCTCCGGCTGCTGTCCTGCTACGCGCCGAACCTGCCGATCCCGGTCGGCCTCCTCGCCTGCGAGACGGTCAACGCGCTGCTCGGCGGCCCGACGGACGAAGCGGGCCGACAGCGGCACCTCCACACCGCGCTTCGTGGTCTGGCGCAACTGAGCCTCATCACCGAAGGACGCCCGGAGCGGAACGGAGCATGGCCACGGACGGCGTCGTTGCATCCGCTTGTCAGCGAAGCCAGCCGCAGCCGGACGGTGGGCGCACCGCACCAGGTGGCCGTGGAAGCAGTCGTCGCGGCACTCGATCCGCTCCGCTCCGACGACAGTCGCACCTGGCCACTGGCCGCCGTCGTCAGCCCACACGTCCGGCAGCTACTCGACACGAGTCCGGCCTACCTCGACGAGGAACACCTCGCGGCGTTGCTCGACGTCGCAGCCCGGCTCGTGGCAGCCGCAGCCTGGAGCGGTGCGGCCGACGCCAGCGGACAACTCGCTTCCCATGCGCTCGCCCGCGTCACTCCCCTGCCCGAAGACCATCCCTCGCGCCTGAACCTCCGAGCGGAACTGGCCTGGGCCACCGGCCGCAACGGCGACTGGGACGCCGCCCGCGCCATGCTGGCCGCGCTGCTGCGGACCTGGGAGAGCCAGGCGGACCCGCCGCCGCTGAACGTGCTGGACGTGCGGCACAAGCTCGCCTGGGCGGTCGGCCAGACCGGCGACTGGGAATCGGCACGAGCGGGACTGACCGCGGTCGGCGAAGCACGTCGACGCCTGCTGGGCACCGACCATCCGGACACGCTGCACACCAGGTGCTGCCTCGCCTGGGCGACATGGCGTACCGGATCACCCGCCGAGGCCGAGGCCGAGTACCGGAGGGTGATCGCGGACCGCCGGGCGGTGCTCGGCGACGACCACGTGGAGGTCCTCGACGCCTACCAATCCCTCGCCGAGGGCTACGTGCTCGACGACCGTCACGAGGAAGCCGAGGCGGTGTTGCGCATGGTCGTCGCCAGACGTGTTCGCCTGCTGGGCCCCGAACATCCGGAGACCCTCGACAACTGCCCCCGCTACTGGCTCGGCCGCGCCCTACAGGGCCAGGGACGGCACGTCGAGGCCGCCGACATACTCCGGAGGCTGCTCCAGGAGCAGATCCGGTGGTTCGGCGTCGACCACCCGGCGACAGCGGCCACCCGAGCGCGCCTGACCGGCCGGCTCGGAACGGACGCGATCGACGCCCGGTGACCACCCGACGCCGTCCGACGCCCTCCGCGGCCCGAGCGGTGATGCGAGGCTCGACCTCGGCCAGGACCAGACAGTGCAGGGGCGGGTCGAAGATGTCGATGCCCAGCGGCGGGGTCTTGGACAGCGTCGCGGCGGGCCGCTCGATGCGAGCGTACTTCCCCTCGCGGACCGGCTCGGCTGTCATCGGGCCCCATTCCGGCACCGTGCGGTGCTCATCGCGGGCATGAGGGTCCGGCGGTCGCGGAGTAGCTGCGCCGCAGCACGAGCCCGTCCGGCGTACGCGTGGGTGACGCGTACGCCGGACGTTGGACGGCTCTACTGCCAGGCGCCGCTGCGGCAGATGAACTGGGTGGTGCCGCTGTACTGGGTGGTACCCCCGTCGACGTAGCTGTAGCTGGCCCGCACCGGGTGGCCGAGGTTGCTGGCCGGGCAGGTGGCGAAGAGGGTCGGCCCGGCGGTCGTGAAGGTGCCGACGCTGCCGGAGTACCAGGTGATGCTCCAGGTCGTCGTGCCGGTGCTGCTGCCGTCGCAGTAGAACTGCGACGCGCCGGACTCGCAGAAGGGCGCCGGGGCGGCGGCGAGGGCCGGCGTGGCCCCGGCGGCCACGAGGCCCAGGGCGGCAAGCGCGGATGTGGCCAGGGCCGTGACGGTGGTACGCATGGAACTCCTCCCAACGTAGCCAGGCAACGACTGAGCGCGACGTCAGCCTAACCGTTGCATCGACGTACCCGAATTAGCTGTTCGGTCAGTCGGTCGCCCGGTGCAGCCAGCGGTCGTGGTGCACCGCCTCGGCGAGCGGCCGGCGTCGCCGCCACCCGTGCCGCTCCAGGTCGGGCACGGCCTCCAGATGGGTGACCGGCCCGACGCAGAGCCAGGCCACCGGCCGGATGCCGGCCGGCACACCCAGCAGGTCGGCCAGGAACGACTCCCGGTAGAAGGAGACCCACCCCACGCCCAACCCCTCGGCGGTCGCGGCGAGCCAGAGGTTCTGGATGGCCAGGCAGACCGAGTAGAGGCCGGCGTCGGCGATGGCGTGCCGCCCGAGCACCGCCGGGCCCCCGCGCTGCGGGTCGTAGGTGACGACGATCGAGAGCGTCGACTCCAGCACCCCGTCGATCTTGATGCGCGCGAACCGTTCGGCCGCGGCACCGTCCAGAGTGGCGGCGAACGTGGCCCGCTCGGCCTGCACGTGCCGGTAGAACCGACGACGGACGGCAGGGTCCCGCACCAGGACGAAGTCCCACGGCTGCGAGTGGCCGACGCTGGGCGCGGCGTGCGCGGCGTCGAGGATCCGGTGCAGGGTGTCAGCCGGCACCGGATCCCCGGTGAACTCGGCCCGGACGTCCCGGCGGCGGTGGATGGCGTCGTAGAGTTCCACAGGCAGGCTCCCGCTGCGCTCGGCCCACCCCCGACGGGTGGGCGGTCGACGCGAGGCCGGTCTTCGGACTCCCGGATCAACGCCGACCCGTCCGCCTTCCCAGCCGTACGGCCAGTGGCTGCGCTCCTCGCGCCTGGACGGTCGCTCCCCGGTCACCGCGGCGGGCCCGTGCCGGATTCACACCGGCTTCCCGATTCTCCCCGCAGTTGCGGGGCACCTCGCACGATCATGCCGCCGCCGATGCTATCGGTGGATCACGTACGGGTGGCGGTGGTGCGGCCACGGTTCCCGGTCGGGTAGTGCCTGCGCAGGTCGGAGGTCGTCATCCGGTCGAGCATCCGGTCGGGAAGGACGCGGGAGGCCCGGATGAGGAGGGCAGCCGTCGCGCCGATGGTGTAGCGGGTGCGGGGCCTGCGGTCGGTCACCGCCGCGGCGATCCTCTTCGCGGCGACGGCGGAGGTCACCCCGGCCCTGGTGAACGCCGCCACGTGGGAGGGGATCGCCTGCATCAGGGCACCGTAGCGCTCGTTCTGCTCCGGGGTCATCGTCTCGTCGAGACGGCCGAGGGCGGCGAGGCCGACGCGGGACATCTCGGTTTTGACGCCGCCCGGTTCGACCACCACCACCCGCACGCCGTACGGGGCCAGTTCGTTGCGCAGCGCGTCGCTCATCGCCTCCATGGCGAACTTGCTGGCGGCGTACGGACCGTAGCCGGCCATGGAGACCCTGCCGTTGAGGGAGCTGATGTTGACGACGCGCCCCTTGCCGCGCAGCAGCACGGGGAGCAGGGCCTGGGTGACCGCGACGTGACCGAAGAGGTTCACCTCGAAGATGCGCCGCCACTCGTGCAGCGGCACCACCTCGACCGGGCCGGCACCGGGGACGCCGGCGTTGTTGACCAGCGCCCGCAGCGGCAGCGGATCCCGCCCGACGCGTGCGGCGAGCGCGGCGACGTGGTCGGGGTCGGTGATGTCGAGGATCACCGGCTCGATGCGGTCGGTCCGCAGGGGCGTGGCGTCGCCCTCGCGCCGCACGCCGGCGAGGACGTGGAAACCACGCCGGGCCAGTTCCCGCGCGGTGGCCGCACCCATGCCGGTCGACGCGCCGGTCACGACCACGAGTTCCCGACTTTCAGTTGACGTTGTCATCTCTCAAGTCTGCACCAATCAGATGACAACGTCAACCGAGTGAAGTGACTTAGTCATCACCGGCGGACTAGCATCGTCCGCGTGACCAGCCGCGCCGAATCAGCCGCCGCAACCCGCCGCGCCCTGCTCGAAGCGGCCGCCGAGCTGCTCGACTCCGGTGGCCTCGACGCGGTGACGTTGCGCGCGGTGGGAGCACGCGCCGGAGTGACGCGCGGAGCGCCCTACCGGCACTTCCCCGACAAGGAAAGCCTGCTGATCGCCGTCGGGACCCGGGCCTGGGACACGCTCGGGGATCGCATGCAGACCCTTCGCGCGACACCTGGCCTGTCGGCCGCCGAAAAGCTCCGCGGCGGCCTCCTCGCACTCGTCGACGTCGGCCGCCGTCAACCGCACCTCTACAAGCTCATGTTCAGCAACCCGCCCGGCGACCCCAGCGCACTCGCCCGGGCCGCCCAGCGAAGCCAGACCGAGTTCCTGGCCGTCGTCGCCGAACTGGTGGGCGAGCAGGACGCCCGCCGGTACGCGGCCCTGCTCATCAGCAGCGCCAACGGGATCGCCGGCCTACAGGCCAGTGGCCAGCTCGCCGACCCGAAGTGGGGAGGCGTCAGCGCCGAAGAGCTCACCGACACCCTCGTCGACATGGTCGCCGTCAGGAACCGGCACACCTGACCGGCGGGCAGCGGACTCGACGGCCGGTGGGGACCGGTCGGCACGTGGGCTCGGCAGCACCGGGTCTGGCAGGCTGACGTGGTCGGCGGGCCGGGGACGACACGGGGCCGACGAGCCGGCCGGTGGCCCGTGGGTAGGTCCGGGCAGGGCCGACCCGGGAGCCGGCCCTGCCCGACGTCGTCCGTCAGCGGGCGGGAAACCTCTCGTCGAGGGCCAGGTTGAGTTCCAGTACGTTCACGCCGGGCTCGCCCATGAAGCCGAGCGACCGGCCGGTGGTGTGCTTCGCCACCAGTGCCCGGACCGCTGCGGGGTCCGCGGCGCGCTCGCGCGCGACCCGGGCCACCTGGATCTGGGCGTACGCCGGGGAGATGTGCGGGTCGAGGCCGCTGCCGCTGGCGGTGACGGCGTCGGCCGGCACCGCGGGTGTCGCCGGAGCGTCACCCCGCACCGGCACGATCAGCCCGCCGGCGGCCACGTAGTCCTCGTCCGGCCTGGCCAGTTCGACAGGCACGCCCTGCCAGGAGCTGACGAACGGCGTGGCCGGGGCGACCTGGTTGACGCTGACCACGCGGATGACCGGGCCGGTGAGCCCGTCGGCGCGGAACACGGCAAGCACCGCGCCGACCCCGTCCGGTGTGCAGTACGGGCGTCGTCCGTCCACCCCGTCCAGTGCACCCACCGCCCTGGAGCGGGTGCAGACCTGGGTGAGCAGGCTCTCGGAGGCTGCCTCCGGGTCGGTCGAGAGGGTGTCGACGACGCTTTCCGGGCCAAGGTTGCCGGCCGCCGTGGAGGTCGGGTCGTAGCCGTCGCCGGCGGCGGACGGGCGAGACTGGAAATAGCGCGGGACGGGGTTGCCGTCCCCGTCGGTGAACGACTGCCCGATCAGCGAGCTGCCGACGGTCTTGCCGTCCACGGTGATCAGGGAGCCGTCCGCCGTGCCGGACAGGCCGGGAAGCTGCCCGGCCGCGACCAGGGCGAGCGGATAGGCCAAGCCGAGCAGCACGGTGAAGACGAGTACGGCGCGCAGGGCGGCCAGGTGTTGGGTGAGCCAACTGGGAAGTCGCATGTCAGATCCCCGGGACGAACTGGATGAGCAGGTCGATGAGCTTGATGCCGACGAACGGCACCACGATGCCGCCGAGGCCGTAGCGCAACAGGTTGCGGCTGAGCAGCTTCGAGGCGCTGGCCGGGCGGTAGCGCACACCGCGCAGGGCCAGCGGGATCAGTGCGATGATCACCAGGGCGTTGAAGATGACCGCCGACAGGATCGCCGACTCCGGGCTGGCCAGCCGCATGACGTTCAGCGTGTCCAGGCTCGGGTAGATGCCGGCGAACATGGCCGGGATGATCGCGAAGTACTTCGCGATGTCGTTGGCGATGCTGAACGTGGTCAACGCGCCCCGGGTGATCAGCAACTGCTTGCCGATCTCGACGATCTCGATCAGCTTCGTCGGATCGGAGTCCAGGTCGACCATGTTGCCGGCCTCCTTCGCCGCCGACGTGCCGGTGTTCATCGCCACGCCGACGTCGGCCTGGGCCAGGGCGGGGGCGTCGTTGGTGCCGTCGCCGGTCATCGCGACCAGCCGGCCGCCCTCCTGCTCCTTCTTGATCAGCGCGAGCTTGTCCTCCGGCGTGGCCTCGGCGAGGAAGTCGTCCACGCCGGCCTCGTCCGCGATGGCCTTCGCGGTACGCGGGTTGTCGCCGGTGATCATCACGGTCCGGATGCCCATCCGGCGCATCTCGTCGAAGCGCTCGCGCATGCCGGCCTTGACCACGTCCTTGAGATGGATCACCCCGAGGGCGCGGGCCGGTTCCCCGTCGACGTGCTCGGCCACGACGAGGGGGGTGCCGCCGATGCCACTGATCTCGTCGACGATCTGCCCGACCTGCTCGGTGGGGTGGCCGCCGTTCTCGCGTACCCACTTCATCACGGCGGCGGCGGCGCCCTTGCGGACCCGGCGCGCCGGGTCCTGACCGGCGTCGGCGGTGAGGTCGACGCCGCTCATCCGGGTCTGCGCGGTGAACGGCACGAAGGTGGCGTGCGGAATGAGGCCGGGTTCGCGCTCGCGCAGCCCGTACCCGTTCTTGGCCAGTACCACCACGGAGCGCCCCTCGGGCGTCTCGTCGGCCAGGCTGGAGAGTTGGGCCGCGTCCGCGACGGTGGCCGCGTCCACGCCGTCCACCGGCAGGAACTCGGCGGCCTGCCGGTTGCCGAGAGTGATCGTGCCGGTCTTGTCCAGCAGCAGCGTGTTGACGTCGCCGGCCGCCTCGACCGCCCGACCGCTCATCGCCAGCACGTTGCGCTGGACGAGGCGGTCCATACCGGCGATGCCGATCGCCGAGAGCAGCGCGCCGATGGTGGTCGGGATCAGGCAGACCAGCAGCGAGACCAGCACCACGCCGGTGACCCCGGAGTCGGTGATCGCCCCGGAGTCCGGCGCGGCGGCCTGGTAGCCCTTGGCGAAGATGGCGAGCGGTTGCAGGGTTACCACGGCCAGCAGGAAAATGATCGTCAGCGCGGCCAACAGGATGTTGAGCGCGATCTCGTTCGGCGTCTTCTGCCGGTTGGCGCCCTCCACAAGGGCGATCATCCGGTCGATGAAACTCTCGCCAGGCTTCTGCGTGATCTTCACGACGATCCGGTCGGAGAGGACCTTGGTCCCCCCGGTGACCGCGCTACGGTCGCCGCCGGACTCCCGGATCACCGGGGCGGACTCCCCCGTGATCGCCGACTCGTCGACGCTGGCGATGCCCTCGACCACGTCACCGTCGCCGGGGATGATGTTGCCGGCCTCGACCAGCACGACGTCGCCCTGCCTGAGCTCCGGTGCCGGCACAGCCTCGTCGGTGTAGGTGTTCGCGGCGGCCCCCGGCGTCCAGCCGACCAGCCGGGTCGCGATGGTGTCCTTCTTCGCCTGCCGCAGCGTGGCTGCCTGCGCCTTGCCCCGGCCCTCCGCGACCGCCTCGGCGAGGTTGGCGAAGAGCACGGTCAGCCAGAGCCAGATCGCGATCGCGATCGCGAACACCGACGGGTCGGCGGCGGCGAGCACCGTGGTGAACAGCGCGCCGATCTCCACGATCAGCATCACCGGGTTGCGCCACAACGTGTGCGGGTCGAGTTTGCGCAGCGCGTCGGGCAGGGACCGGAGCAGCTGCTTCGGATCGAGCAGACCGCCTCCGACCCGGTTGCCCTGGGTGGCGGGTGTACCGGCGGTGGCCGCGTCGGCGGTGCCGTGCGGTGCCGACGTGGACGTGGTCATGTCCTTCTCTCTCATGGTGGTCACAGCCCTTCGGCCAGCGGGCCGAGCGCGAGCGCGGGCAGGAAGGTGAGCGCGACGAGGACCACCGTGACGCCGACGACCATCCCGACGAAGAGCGGCTTGTGGGTCGGCAGGGTGCCCTCGGACGCGGGAGTCGGCTTCTGGCGGGCCAGCGAGCCGGCCAGCGCGAGCACGAAGATGATCGGCAGGAACCGGCCGAGCAGCATGCACAGGCCCAGCGCGGTGTTCCACCACGGTGTGCTGACCGTGATGCCGGCGAACGCGGAGCCGTTGTTGTTGCTCGCCGAGGTGAACGCGTAGAGCACCTCGGACAGGCCGTGCGGGCCGACGTTGAGGGCTGTGGAGTTGTTACCCGTCGCGAAGGCCGCCGCCGTCCCGGCCAGCACCAGCACGGGGGTGACCAGGAAGTACATCGAGGCGAACTTGATCTCCCTTGAGCCGATCTTCTTGCCCAGGTACTCGGGGGTACGACCGACCATCAGGCCGGCGACGAACACGGTGATCACCGCAAGGATCAGCAGGCCGTAGAGGCCAGCGCCGACACCGCCGGGGGCGACCTCGCCGAGCATCATGTTGCCCAGCAGCATCCCGCCGCCCAGCGCCGTGTACGAGTCGTGGAACGAATTGACCGCGCCGGTCGAGGTGAGCGTGGTGGCGGCGGCGAAGGTGGCCGAGTTCGACACGTCGAACCGGACCTCCTTGCCTTCGAGGGCCGCGCCGACCGCCTGCGGCACCGTGCCGTGCCCGCCGAGTTCGAACACGTTGGTCAGGGCGACGCTGGCGACAGCCAGGATGCCCATCACGGCGGCGACCGCGTAACCCTGCCGGTTCTGGCCGACCATCCGGCCGAAGACCCGGGGCAGGCTGAACGGGATCAGCAGGATCAGGAAGATCTCCAGCCAGTTGGTCCACGGGGTGGGGTTCTCGAACGGGTGGGCGCTGTTGACGTTGTAGAAGCCACCACCGTTGGTACCCAGCTCCTTGATGACCTCCTGGCTGGCCACCGGCCCGCCGGTGATCGTCTGGCTGCCGCCGGTCAGGGTGGTCACGTCGGTGCCGGCCGACAGGTTCTGCACCACGCCGCCGACCATCAGGGCGAGTGCGCCGAGCCCCGCGATCGGCAGCAGGATCCGCAGCACGATCCGGGTCAGGTCGACCCAGAAGTTGCCCAGCTCGCCGGTGCGGCTGCGGGCGAAGCCCCGCACCAGCGCCACCGCGACGGCGACGCCGACCGCGGCGGAGACGAAGTTCTGCACCGCCAGGCCGGCCATCTGCACCAGGTGGCCCATGGTCGACTCACCCGAGTACCACTGCCAGTTCGTGTTGGTCACGAACGACACCGCGGTGTTCCACGCGCCGTGCGGCACCACCGGATCGAAGCCCAGCGACAGCCACAGCCTGTCCTGCACCCGCTGGAACAGATAGAGGAACAGGATCGAGACCGCCGAGAACGCCAGCACGCTGCGGGCGTACACGCCCCACGACTGCTCGGCGGCCGGGTTGACCCCGACCAGGCGGTACACGCCCCGCTCCAGGCGGGACTGCCTGGTGCCGGACACCACCCGGAACATGTAGTCGCCGAACGGCCTGTAGACCGCGACGAGGCCCGCGACCAGGGACAGGGCGAAGACGACGCCCGCTGTCGTCGTGGTCATCAGAACCGCTCCGGGAACAGCAGGGCGACCACCAGGAACACGGCCAGCCCGATCGCCAGCACCAAACCGACGGCGTTGACGGCGCTCACAGCTTCTCCACACCCCTCACCACGAGGGCGAGCGCTGCGAACAGCCCCACCGTCAACACCACGAACAGCACGTCAGACACCGCTGACTCCTCTGACCGGCAATGAGATCGTCACGACCGCCATCCGGTCGCGCCGGGCAATCACAACGCCTCCGACGTGCGACGAACAGGGTCGTTAACGCAACCATCACGCCGTCCGGGCGTTTCTTGACGCGCCTTTAACACCGCACGCTGATCAGATGAAACGGCTCACATGCTTCGCGGGCTACTCACGGTGGACCACGTGCTTCCCGCTGCCGGTGCGGTGGACCCGGTGGGTCTCGTCGCGCTCGTTGCCGGCCCGTTCCGGCTCGGCCGGCAGCATGCCGCAGAACCGCTGTCTGCGGCATGCTGCCGAGAGGGTGCCGCCGGCGGGTTCCGGTACGCGACGGAGCAGCGGCAGGTCGTCGCCGGACACGCGGTTGCCTAGCGGGTGAGGGACTCCTGATAGATGTCGGCGTAGGTGCGCGTGCCCTTGATCAGATCGTCGCAGAAGGCGGCGACGTCGGTGCCCGTGACCTCCAGAACGCCCTTGCCGGCCGCGACACCCTCCTCGAAGAAGTCGACGATTCCCGGCAGCAGACCCCCGTCCACCAGATCGGTCGGCCCGACCTTGAACAGGTAGCGCTGCATCTCCTGGTAGACGATCCGGTAGTCAGGCGGGAGAGCCTTGACCCGGGCGACGTGCGCCCGCCACTGCTTCTTGCCCTCGACGATGTCTCGAATGCTCATGTCAGTCTCCCAACCGGGCCAGTTTGCGTGCGACGTTCCGGTTCAGCTGCTCCCGCCACCGGTCGCGGTAGGTGCGGGCCCCCGCTCCGCCGGCCAGCGCCGCTGCGAAGCCGGGGATGTCGTCGCCGAGCACCTCGTCAACGCGCTGCCCGTCGGCTGCGGCCTCTTCGAGCAACCCGAGGGCGGCATCGGCGACAGGGGTCAGGTTGCGGCCCGTGAAGCTCCCGTACGGGAAGAGGCCCGCCGTGATCTGTCCCCACGCCGCCTGATAGTCGGCCGGCAACGCCTGCGCCCGATCCTCGAACGCTTTCCAGTCTCGGGTCAGATCGCTGCCCGTGATGGTCTCCCAGAAGCTCATGCCCCGCCCTCCTTGAGTTTGTCGATCCGCGAGGAGACGTACTGCCATTTCGCCCAGAACGTCGCGAGCTCCCTGCGCCCAGCGTCGTTGAGCGTGTAGAACTTGCGCGGCGGACCCACTTCGGACCGTCGCTTCGACACCTGGACGAGCTTGCCGCGTTCCAGACGCAGCAGGATGGTGTACACCGTGCCGTCGATGACGTCAGCGAAGCCGAGCGCGTTCAGGCGGCGCGTGATGGCGTAGCCGTAGGTCTCCTCACGGCTGATGATTTCGAGCACGCAGCCCTCAAGCGTGCCCTTCAGCATCTCGGTCAGATCCTCCACCGCGCCCCCATCCACTATTCAGTGTCACCAACTACTGGTACACGGTATCACCGAATACCGGTAGTCGGTACCACCGGGCACCGGTGGATTTCCGCCCGCCACGGGCGGCGGCAGTCAGCTTCAGCAGCAGGTGACGGTGCGGAGCCCTGCGGCGTGGTCGCCGGAGGCGGCCTGAGCGGCGACGGCCCGGATCTGGTCGCGGGTGAGGTGGTGGCCGGCGCGGATCACGGCCGAGATCGAGGACAGGTTCGCGGCATCGGCGAGCGGGTCGGCGTCCAGCAGCAGGAAGTCGGCGTCCATCCCGGCCGCGATCCGGCCCATCCGGTCAGACCGGCCGAGATACGCCGCCGGACCGGTCGTGGCGGCGCGCAGGATGTCCAGCGGCGGGATCCCGGCGGCCGCCCACTCGCCGAACTCCAGGCGCATCGTCTGGCCCGGGGTGGCGCCCTGACCGTCGGTGCCGGTCATCATGGGCACCTTGGCCGCGTGGAAGATGCCGACCATGCGCACACAGAGCTCGTACGCTTTGCGGTAGGTCTCGCGTGTCGTGGCCGGCAGGCCGTCGAAGGTCCTGAGAACGTCCTGACGCTCGGCTCGTTCCTCGGCGGACAGCAGGGCGGAACCGGGGTCCTGCCGGTATTCCGGGGCGTCGGCGAGGTACTGGGTACGCAGGCGTACGAGGGTGGGTGTCTGCCAGGTGCCGTTGGCCGCGAAGGTGCTGGCCAGCTCCCGCGCCCTGGCCTCGTCGAAGGTGTCGAGAGCCTGCCCCAGCAGGGCTACGGCTTCCTCCTTGGCGAAGGCGGCCGGATTGATGAGCCGCCTGTTCTGCTGGCCGGCCAGGACGTCGTCGGCAAGTGGCAGGCCCAGCGCCCATTGCGGTACGGGCAGCGCCGGCCTCTCCCGGCCCCACAACGTGTCGCGTTCCGTGGAGCAGGTGATCCAGATGTTGCTGCCGGTGCCGAAGTGCTCGACCGAGTGGTAGCCGAGCCGGGACGCCTCGGTCACGCTCACGTCGGGCGGCAGATGCCCGGCCGTCGGGAGGCCCTCCTCCCGCGCCTGTTCGAGCGCCGCGAGGAAGGGCTCGCGGTCGTACACGACGATCTTGATGAAGTCGGCACCCTGCTTCCTCTGTCGCTCGACCTCGGCCCGGGCGTCGTCGGCGGATCCGGCGTTGAACGGCGACAGCAGTGCTCCCGGCATGGCGAGCAGGGCGGGGGCGTACTCGGTCAGCGGCAGCCGGCGCTGCGCCCGGTAGCGCAACAGCTCCTCCGAGGCGGCCATCTGGCGTATGCCGGTGACGCCCTCGGCCAGCATCGTCGCGAGGTAGCCCCGGGCGTCGCCGCCCTGCAACGTGTGGACGTGCATGTTGTTGTAGCCCGGGACGGCGAAGCGGCCGCCGCCATCGACGACGCGCACGTCCCCGGCGGTGGCCGCCGCGGAGCCGGTCACGGCGGTGATACGGCCGTCGCGCACCAGCACCGACCGGTGTGGACGCCGGGAACCGTCGACCGGATCGATCACCGTGACGTTGTCGATCCGGATCGGCGACGCCGTCGGGAACACGACCCGGTCGGGCTCCCTCCTGGTGAGCGCCCGGGTCGCCGGAACACCTACCGCGGCGGCCACGATGACGCCCCCACCCATGGCGAGGAAGCGACGACGGGTACGGCGCGGCTTCGCTGAGTCGTCGGACATGCCCGGACCACCGGCGACACCCGGGTCAGCGTCCAGGCCCTCACCGCCTGGCCGCTGCTGCGACTCTCGGGTCCCGCCGCAGCCACCAGGCGACGGGACACCCGCATCCCGGGAGAGGTTCACCGGCACGCCGTCCCGGAGCCGCTCCCGGCCGGACGGACGTCGTTCCCGGTGATCGTCAGTCGGAGCCCGTCGGCGGTCGCGGCGGCCCCCCGGTAGACGAGGCCGGCGGGCAGCGTCGGCAGATCGACCGTACGCGACTGGGCCCTGTCGCCGAGACGGCTGGCCGGCAGCCGGACGCCCAGGAACGGGATCTCCACCTCCTCGGGCTCGATGCGCAGGACCCCGTCGACGATCTCGGGATCGGCGTACACCGTCACCTGCTGGGAGCGCCCGAGCAACTGGATCTGCATCTGCACGGTGAGACGTCCGGCGTCGTCCGCGCCGTAGCCGGCCGGGCTCGTCGGGCCCGGGGAGCCGTGGGCGGCGGCGGCCGTGCCGAGCTGGGCGTACGGCAGGGTGACGTCGGCGACGACCGACCCGGCGCTGATCCCCCCGGAGCCGGGCAGCCGCACGTCGTGCGCGGTCGCCTCCACCGCCGCGGAGAACCGGCCCACCGTCACCTGCGGCACCCGGACGTGGACGGTGCGGAAGGTCCCGCGAGCCAGTTGGATCAGGAACGGGCCGCCCCCGAAGTCGGCCTCGGGCGGCTCACTGAGCCCGGCGGCGCATTGCAGCCGGGCGGCGAGACGGTCGGATGCGTCGCCGGCGACGACCCGGTCGGCGGTGAACCCGATGCCCAGCACCAGCACGACCGGTGCTCCCGCGATGATCCATTTTCTGTGCACGGCCGATACCTCCAGGTGAGTCAGGACTGTGGCCCCCGCCGGACCAGGCCGGCCGGCACGCTGGAGCATGGCGGTGCACAGGGCAGGGACCTGGGGCGAAGTCGTCGAACCGGCGCGCTACCGGTCCCCGGTGAACACGGCCGTACGGTCGTCACCGGCCGGCAGGAGCTCTCCTGCGGCAGCCTCTGCCGGAGGCCTGTCGAAGGCCGCCGGGTCGGCCTCGATCGAGATGCTGGGCAGGAGCCGGTCGAGGAGCGGGGGCAACTGCCACTGCCGGTCGCCGACCAGCACCATCACCGCCGGCACGAGCAGGCAACGCACGATGGTGGCATCGACCGCCACGGCGACCGAGAGTCCGAGTCCGAACATCTTGACGACGGGGTTCGAGTTGATCAGGAAGCTGGCGAAGACAGCCACCATGATGAGGGCCGCACTGCTGATGATCCGGCCGGTGTCGGCGAGTCCGAGGCTCACCGCCCGACGGTTGTCCCTGGTGGCATGCCAGTGTTCCTGCACCGAGCTGAGCAGGAAGACCTCGTAGTCCATGGACAGGCCGAACAGGATGGCGAACATCATCATCGGCACGTAGGACTCGATCGGCACCGGCCCGTCCAGGCCGAGCAGATGGATCCCCCAGCCCCACTGGAAGACCGCGACGACGACACCGTAGGCGGCGGCGATGGAGATCAGATTCATGGCGGCGGCCTTGGCGGCGAGCCAGAGCGACCGGAAGGCGAGCAGCACGAGCACACAGGCGAACGCCACCACGGCGCCGATCAGCAGCGGCAGCCGCTGGGAGATGCGCTCGGCCAGATCGGCCTTGGTGGCGGTCAGCCCGCCCACGTGACCTTCGGCGTCCTCACCGGTCAGGGCCTGCGGCAGCGTCGTGTCGCGAAGCCGGTGCACGAGCTCGACCGTGCTGTCGTCCGAGGGCGACGTCTGTCCGGTCACGTTGAAGACCGCCACGGCGGAGTCGGCGCTGACGACCGGGGCGCTGACCTCCCGTACGCCGGGGGTGTCGGCGAGTGCGGCAACCAGCGCGACCAGACGGGGGTCCTGGGCCCGCGGGTCCTGGCCGGCCACGTTCTTCGCGCCGGGCGGGGCGGTGGCTGGATCGACCATCTCGACGACGACCCGCAGCGGGCCGTTCGCGCCAGGCCCGAAGCCTTCGGCGAGGGCGTCGTGGGAGCGGCGCGACTCGGTGGAGGTGGGCAGTCTCCCGGAGTCCATCTGGCCGAGCCGCAGGGCGAACACCGGGGCGCTGAGCGCGAGCAGCACCGCGGTGGCGGCCAGCGCGGTCAGCAGGGGCCGTTTCGCCACGCGTACGGCCAGGCGGGCCCAGAGCGTGGTGTCGAGTCCTGCGTGATCGGCACCGGTGGTGGTGTGCCGGCTGCCCGGCAGGGAGAACCGGTTGATCCGGGGACCGAGCCAGCCGAGCATCGCCGGTGTGAGGGTGACGGCCGATCCCAGGCTGACGGCCACGACGATGGCGGCGGAGTATCCCAGCCAGCCGACGAAGGAGACGCCGGACAGGGCCAGCCCGCACACCGCGATGATGACGGTGCCGGCGGCGAAGACGACCGCCCCGCCGGATGTCGCCGTCGTACGGGCGGCGGCCTCTTCGGCCGACAGGCCACCGGCCAGCAGGCGTCGGAACCGCACGACCAGGAACAGTCCGTAGTCGATGCCGACCCCGAGGCCGATCATGGTGGCCAGGGTGGCCGCCACCGTCGGGATGTCGACCGCGTTGCCCAGCAGTTTGAGCAGGGCCAGACCGCTTCCGACGGACAGGACGGCGGTGAGGATGGGGACCCCCATGGCGACGGCCGATCCGAAGGCCAGCAGCATGACGATGACGGCCATCACGATGCCGATGAGCTCACTGGTGTGCACCGGGCTCCTGGACAGTCGCTGGCCCAGTTGCCCGCCGATGGACACGTCCAGCCCGGCGTCGGTGGCCGGGGCGGTCGCCTCCCGTACCTGCTCGGCGAGATCGAGGGTCGCCGCGGATGGCGACTGTGGTGTCACGGTCAGGTAGCCGATGCGGCCGTCCGGGCTGAGGGCGGGGGTGCCGGCGGCCGGCGGACCACTCACCGTGCCGACGCCCGGGACTGCGCGAATCCTCTCCGCGGTGGCCTTCAGGGCATCCTGGTACGTCCGGTCGGTCAGTCTGCCGCTCGGCGCCTCGACCACGACCGGGCTGGGGTCGACCGACCTACCGGGAAACGCCCGGTCCAGCAGGGTCTGCGCGACCGCGCTGTCGCTGCCGTCGACCGCGATGGCGTCGGCGTTGCCGCCGTCGAAACGGCTGCCCGCGAGGATGAGCGCCAGGGCCAGGACGACCCAGCCGACGGTCACCGCGCGGGCGTGACGTGCACAGAACCGGCCCGTCCGGTAGAGGAAGGTTGTCATCTCGCTGCGCTCACCCGGGACTCGTCGTTGCGGGGCCGCACGGCCGTTGTCGTTGTCACGTAGCTCAGCGAACCAGCGGATGCTTACCGGCAGCCGCCGCTGAGGCTGACGGTTGTCTGAGGGCCGCTGCGGCATCATGGGCCGATGAGTACCACCGGCCCCACCTCCCTCCTGCACCCCAGCCGGCCAGGCACGCCGGCCCGGATCCTGGTGGTCGACGACGAGGCGCACATCGTCGAGGTGCTGGCGGCGACGTTGACGTTCGCCGGGTTCGAGGTACGGGCTGCGCGCTCGGGTGCCGAGGCCCGACAGGTCGCCGCCGAATACCGGCCCCGGGTGGCCCTCCTGGACGTCCTGCTCCCCGACGGCTCCGGCTTCGATCTCTGCGACTCGTTACGGGAGGTTCAGCCTGAGCTGGGCGTGCTGTTCGTGACGGCCCGCGACGCCGTCAGCGATCGGCTGACCGGGCTCGGTCTGGCGGACGGCTACATCACCAAACCGTTCAGTGTCGCCGAGGTGATCGCCCGGCTCAACGTGCTGCTGCGTCGTCTGGACGCCAGGCGGCCCGACCAGACGGTCGATCCGGTGCTCCGGGTCGGCGACCTGGAGGTGGCCGTGCGGAGTCACCGGGTGAGCCGCCAGGGAGACGACGTGGAGCTGACACCGACCGAGTTCAGGGTGCTCACCTACCTCATGGGTCGCCCTGGACTTGTCGTCAGCAAACAGCACCTGCTCAGCGAGGTGTGGGGGCATCAGTTCGGCGACGTGACGGCCGTGGAGAAGGTCGTCAGCCAGTTGCGCCGCAAGATCGGGCCAGGGCTGCTGCACACCGTACGCGGATTCGGCTACACGGTGCGTGACGGCGCACCGTGAGCCGGCAGGGTGACGCGTGCCTCCAGGCCTCCCCCGTCGTCCCGCCGGTCGTGCAGGCTCAGCGTCCCGCCGTGTTGCTCGGTGATCTCCCGCGCGATGCTGAGCCCCAGACCGCTGCCACCGTTGGCCACGCGACCGCCGTCGGCCCGCCAGAAACGTTCGAAGGCGCGGGCGATCGACAGCGGGTCGAGGCCCGGCCCGTGATCCCGGACGAGGATCACGAGACGGTCGCCCGCGTGGGCGACGACGACGTCGATCGGGCTGCCCGCCGGTGTGTACCGGACGGCGTTGCCCAGCAGGTTACGCATCACCTGGACGAGCGACGTCTCGTCGCCCGGCACGATCGCGTGGGGCGGCTCCACCCGAAGTGAGATCGTCCGGCCGGGCTCGATCATGCGGAGATCGGTGACCAAGCCGCCGAGTGCGGCACCGACGTCGACAGGCATCCGTTCCAGCGGCCGGCGGGCATCCAGCCGGGCCAGCAGGATCAACTCCTCGACCAGGCGCTGCATCCGGGTGGTCTCCGCACTGATGCGCGCCATGGCGAGGTCCACCTGCTCCCCGTCGGCGACGCCGCCGTTGAGGTAGAGGTCGCTCCAGCCGCCGACGGTGGTCAACGGTGTCCTGAGTTCGTGTGACGCGTCGGCGACGAAGCGGCGCACCCGGTCCTCGGCATCTTCCCGCGCGCCGAAGGCCGCGTTGAGCTCGGCCGCCACCCGACCGATCTCGCTGTGCGGATGCGGCACCGGGATACGGCGGCCACGCTGTCCGCCGGCTATCGCTCGTGCGGTGTCGGCCACGACCCGCAACGGGCGCAGACCGATCCCGAGGACCAGGTTCGCGGTCAGCACCCCGGCCGCGAGGATCGCCGCGGAGGCGATGACCTCGACGAGCAGCAGGCGGTTGAGCGTGGCGTCCACGTCGGCCAGGGAGATCCCGACGATCAGGGCGGCCGGCCGCACGCGTAGGCCGTCGATGCTCAGCGTGATCCCCGCGGCCACGCCGGAAAGGTCGATGATGGTCAGTCGGTAACCGGGGCCGCCGCCCGTGCTGGCGGCGGTGAACGGCCCGGAGGTGGCCCTGATCGAGTCCGGCAGGACCGGCGGCGTCAGATCCTCGTTGGCGGACACCGCCTCGTGCGCCACCAGCATCGACCCGTCGTCACCCACCACGGCGACGTACTGGGTGCTGGGCGTCAGCATCCGCACCGTGCCCCAGCTGATCTTAACGTCGCTGTCCCTGCCGACCTGGTCACCGATCCGGTCCGCCACCGACTCCAGGGTCGCGTCGAGCCGGTTACGCAGGAACGTCTCCAACGCGGCGTAGGCGGTGACGTCGGCGACGAGCAGCCCGGCGGCGAGCAGCGCGAGGGTCCCGGCCAGCAGACGCCCCCGCAGCCCCTGCCAGGCGCTGGTGACACGCGGCACCGCCGGCAGCCTCACGCCGGGGGCTCCCGCATCGCGTAACCGAATCCCCGGACGGTGTGCAGCAGCGGCAGCACGCCGTCCGCGTCGATCTTGCCGCGCAGTTGGCTGACGAACTTCTCCACCACCGAGGTGTCGCCGCCCTCGTAGCCCCACACCTCGCGCAGGATCTGACGGCGTGACAGCACCAGTTCGACGTGCCGCATGAGGTACTCCAGCAGCCGGAACTCGGTAGGCGACAGCGTGATCGACCGACCGGCGCGGACGACCCGGTGGGTCTGCTCGTCCAGCTCCAGATCCCCCACCCGCAGGCACGTGGCGGGTTCCGCCGCCGACACCGTACGGCGCAGCAGCACGTTCAGCCGGGCGACCACCTCAGCGGTGCTGAACGGCTTCGTCACATAGTCGTCGGCCCCCAACGCCAGGCCGGTCACCTTGTCCTCGATCCCGTCGCGGGCGGTCAGCAGCAGCACCGACAACTGTTCGTCGCGGGCCCGAAGCTCCAGGCAGAGATCGAGACCGGAACCGTCGGGCAGCATGACGTCCAGCACCGCAAGCTCCGGCCTGAACCCGCGCGCCAGCACCCGCGCCTCGGCGCAGCTCGCCGCCGCCCGTACGGTGAAGCCCGCGAACGACAGCATCGCGATCAGCACCTCCGCGATCGCCGCTTCGTCCTCGACCACCAGCACCCGGGCCGGACGCAGAGCGACGAGTCCGGCGGCGCGCGGGCCGACCTCACCCGATCGCCCCGGACCGGAACGGTTCGCGGTTGTCACCGCTCAACCATGCCGCACCGCCGCCGCCGATGCCCCTGCGACAAGCTTCTCATCGCCTGCTGATTGGCTGAATGCGCCGTCCGATTCCGCTCACTGCCGATTGACGTCACCGGAACCGCGGTGCTTGCGGTCCACTTGGGCGGGTGAACGGTGCGGTCCAGATGCCTCTGTCGGCGTGAGCGGAGGCGTAACCGTCGCCGGCGTACGTCAGCTGCGGCCGACCTGGAAACCGACTCCGCGGACCGTCCGGATCCAACCGCTGCCAATCGTGCTTCGCAGTGAGCTGACGTGCGTGTCGATGGTGCGACTGCTCCGGCTGTTCGCGACGTGCGGGGTGGGATCGCCCCACACCTCTGCCATCAACCGTTCCCGACTCAGCACGCTGCCGCCCTGCCGGGTCGCCGCCGAATCCGCGGTGTCGGCCGGTCCCACGTCGTTGCGGGAGTCGTTCGGGCGGCCGGGCAGCAGGCTGCTACCCGCCAGAATCACCAGGACGCAGGCCACGATCCACCAGTACACGAGCCGGAATCCGCCCATCGGATCGGCCTCACCTGCGACATCGACGATCAGCGCGACCACGGCGATGCCGACCGACGCGCCGAGCTGGTTGAGCATGTACAGCACCGAACTGCCCTGCGGCACCTGGTGGCTGGGAAGCGTCCGGTACAGCGCGCCCATGGTCGGCGCGCCCACGGCACCGAGCCCTACGCCGATGACGAACGCCCACAGCGCCGACCACGCCCCGTTGGTCCCGGCGTCGACCTGGGTGAGCGCCAACGCGCCGAGCGCGGCAACCACAGCGCCGGTAAGGGCTGGACCCCGCGCCCCGACCGTGTCGCTGAGCCGGCCGGCGACCGGCATGGCCAGGACGGAGCCCAGCCCCAGTGGTGCGACGAGAAGACCGGCGGCCAGGGCACCGTCGCCCTGACCGTGCAACTGCTGGTAGTAGAGGGGCAGCGCGAACAGGATCGAGTAGGTGGCGACCCCGACCAGGCCCTGCACCGTGACACTGGCGGAGAAGCTTCGGCTGGCGAACAGTCGCAGGTCGATCAGGGGCGGCACGGTCCGGGGACGCAGGGCGTGCGTGGCGTAGGCGACCAACGCGGCCACCCCGACCACCAGGGGAACCAGCACCCGCCAGGCGGTCAACGTACCCGCTGTGGCGACCTGGGACAGGGCGAGCACGACGGCAGCCACCCCCGGGCCGGCCAGAACGAGACCCAGCACGTCCAGGCGGCTGCGGGGGTTGAGCGTCTCCGGCGCGTCGGCCGGCACCACACGCAGCGCCAAGGCGAACGCGACCAGACCGATCGGGATGTTGACCAGGAACATCCACCGCCAGTTGGTGGTGTCAAGGACGAGGCCACCGATCACCGGGCCCAGCACCGGCCCCAGTGGCAGGACCGCACCCATGAGGCCCATCACCCGCCCCGCGCGGTGTGGGCCCGCCGCACGGGCCAGCAGGGTGAGCACGAGCGGATCGAGGATGCCGGCCCCCACGCCCTGGACGACGCGGAACACGATCAGGCTCGCCACGCTCCCGGCGAGGCCGGAGGCCAACGATCCCGCCATGAACAGCAGGAGGCCGAAGAGCCAGAGCCGTCGCGCGCCGAAGCGGTCCACCGCCCAGGTCGTGATCGGGATGGTGGCGGTCAGGGCGAGCAGATATCCGGTGGATGCCCAGCTGATGGCGCTGACCGAGGCCTGGAAGGTGGTGGTGAGGGTGTCCACGGCGACGGCAACCATGGTGCCGTCGAGGATGCCCATGATGCCGCCCAGCAGCACGACGCTGACCAGCCTGATCAGCGCTGGATCCAATCTGTTGTCTGCCTGGGTCACGGCGCTCTCCCGCTCGACTTAATGAACCTGCGGGTTCAAATTACCGGTCCAGCCGGACCGATCGCAAGAACTCCGTTCAATCCACTGGACTCACCGGTTCAAGTTGCTGGACGTCGGTTAGGATGTCCAGATGGCGGAGGTCGCGGAGCGTGAGGAGCAGCGAAAACGGGTTCACCGGGGGCGCATCGACAAGCGGAAGGCGATCCTCGACGCCGCGTTCGCCGTGTTCGCGCGTAAGGGCTACGCACAGGCCTGCGTCAACGAGATCGCCGTCGAGGCCGGGGTCGCCAAGCCCACCGTGTACAACCACCTCACCGACAAGGTGAACCTCTTCCGGCACGCGGTCGAGGCAGCCTCGGACGCCCTCATCTCGCAGAACCTCGCCACCATCGGCCGACTCGCCGATCCGGGCGACGACATCCGGGGAACACTGCTCGCGGTGGGCAGCGAGCTGGCCCGGCTCGCCTGCAACGAGCAGGCCCAAGCATTGCGGCGGCTGCTCTACGCCGAAGCCGCCCGCTTTCCCGAACTCCTCGACGCCGTCCCGGGGTACGGGCCGGACCGGCTCACCGAGGCGCTGGCCGACCGCTTCGCCCGCCTCGCGCTGGCTGGTCGGTTGCGGATCTCCGATCCGGCCCTGGCCGCCGAGCAGTTTCTCGCGCTGATCACCGGGCCGCTGGAGACCCGGTCGCACTACGGCAACCGTAGTGCGACCGTGCAGGAACAGCAGGCCGTCACCGCGGCAGCCGTGGACACGTTCCTGCTGGCCTTCGGATAGCGCGCTGCTGCACGGATTTCCCTGCCGCGTACGCGCTGGCGGGTCGCCGACGTTGTGCCAGTGGCAACGCCGGGCCGACGTCGATGCCGGGACCACGCCCGGCACGGCCACCAGTGAGTCGGCCGCCGAGGGGATCCCGTGGCTGGCCCGACCCGTGAAACCACCTCGACCTGGCCGGCCAGGATCGGTGCGTGCCGCTGCGGGGACTGCCCCGATAGATCGGCCCGGATATCATCGCTGAGGAACGAAGGAGGTCGCGTATGCAGCCGGTCGTTCCGTTCCAGCTCATCGCGAAGCTCGGGGCCTGCCAGATCGGCGGCGTATGGTCGGCCGTCGACGAGAACGAGCATTCTCTCGTCGTCGCCGTGCTCGACGCCGGTGTCGCGGGCGAGCCACGCTGGCGGGACGCCTTCGCGGCCACCACCAACGCTATCGCGCAATCGGCCTCGGCCGGCCCGACCTACGTCGGCGCAGACTTCTCCGCCGCCACACCGTGGGTCGCCTATCCACAGGAACTTCTTCCCACTGCGGAACGCACGTTCCTCGCCCTCGGAATGTCCTACGCGCCAGTTGTGGCCCATGCGGACGATCCCCCCACGGCAGAGCGCCACGTGCAGCCGGACGCCGCGCCGACGCCGCGCCCGACCGACCGACCACTGACGACGGCCGAGCAGACGTCTCCGGCGCGACTGGGCAGGACCCTCCCGCCGACCGACCCGTCACCCCCGTCGGACTCCCCGCCTCACCCTCCCGCTGAGCCGCTGCCGCTGCGGCCCCCGCCTCGGGCCGGCCGGTGGGCGCTGCCTGCCATCGGCCTCATCGTGGGGCTGCTGGCTGGCGGCGGCCTGGTCCTGCTCGTAGATCCAGGCACGGACCCACCCCGCCCGCCGGCGGCGGCCAGCGCTTCGCCGTTACCGCCGCCGGCTCCCACGTCCGCGCCGCTGAGCCCCGGGCTCGAACCGCCGGTCGCCGGCCGCTGGCCGGCCGGGTGGGTGAGGTTCACCCCCGCCGACCGGATCCACACCGTGACCGGGCTGGATGGCGTGAGCTTCCCGGTCAGGCTGCCGCCACGGTGGCGGTGCACGCTCGTCGAGCGAGCCGACGGGCTCAGCAGGCACCGGTGCGGCGGGCCGTCGGACAGCGGCGAAGAACTCGGTGGCGAGCTGGTCGTACGCGAATGCCCGGCACCGTGCGACGGACCTCGGCAGACCGCCATGCGTACCGCCGAGGAGGCCTGGGGGCTGCAGTGGGTGCACTGTGGGCCCACCTGCGCGTACGCCGAGACCAGCAGTCTCACCGTCGATGGCGCGCGACGGTACGGCCTGGTGGTGGTCGCCTACTGGCGCAGTGGCGACGGCGACATCGACCAGCAGGTGGTGTTGCGGATGACGGCACCCGTCACCAACGCGAACCTGCTACGCCGGGTCGCCAACTACCTTCGGGACGTCCTGCTCTTCTGACCCGGTCGTGGCCGGCTGGCCGGCCGGCCAGCTGGTCCACCTGATCAGGCAGAGCGGCAGCCAGGTCAGGTATCCGGCGAGGGTGACCGCCAGGTGCGACGCTTCCAGCCAGGAGATCCAGGCGAGTGCGATCAGGTAGAGCGCCGGCGTCGGATCGCCCCGTCCGAACAGGAGGACCGAGCGCCGCCAGACGAAACCGAGCAGGACCGCGACGAGGACGACGGTGAGCAGGCCCCCGACGGCCAGCAGGTGGACCAGCACGTTGTGCCCGTGGGTGTACCGGCCACCGAGCGCCTCGACCAACTGCGGCTGCCGCTCGAAGTAGCCGGGTCCGTGGCCGACCAGTGGTCGATCGGCCCACCGGCTCAACAGGGCACGCCAGATCTGCCCCCGCTTGGTGAACATGGCCGGGTCGGTGACGAGCAGCGGGCTGAGCACGGTCAGGACGAGCCCGGCCGCCGCCGGACCACCGACGAGCACCGACCGCCGCCACCCCACACCCAGCCGACCAACTGCCTGCCAGTGGAGCAGTCCCCGGGTCAGCAGGACGACGAGGGCCGCCAGTTGACTGGTCCGGGAACCGGTCCAGACCAGCGCGACCAGGATCATGGCCAGAGCGACCCGGCGCGACCATCCGTGCCGCAGACGGAACACGAACGGCAGACAGAGCGCGAGCATGATTCCGAGCACGTTCGAGTGCGGGTACGCTCCGGTGAGCAGTCCGCCGACAGCCCAGCTCTTGGCCCCCACTCCGGCTCCGGTGAGCAGCGCCAGATCGGGCCGTAGCGCCGCCAACAGAAGCGCACCGGCGGCGCTGACCGCCCCGAGCACCCCGATCGCGGCCAGTGCCGGCGTTCCCGGCTGGAGCGCCCAGATCGCGAGGATGGCAGCAGGCAGAGCCAACGCCACCGGCCCGGGGGGTTCGCCGTTGACCAGCCCGGCAAGGTGCAGGGCACCCAGCGGCGCCAGGGCCACGACAAGTTCACCCGGGCGGTGCTGGCGTCGCCTCCGCAGCCCGTACCCGGCAAGGAGCAGGGACAGCCCGATGACGGCCGCGGTGACGGCGTCGCCGAGGAGACGGCCGGTGGCGGGCATGGAATCCACTGCGGCGTTGAAGGTCGGTCGCCCGTTGGACAGCAGGTCCAGAAGTGAGGGAATGGTGACCCTGACCCAGGCCAGGCCCAGCAGGACGACCACGCCCCCGGTGGCGACCCGGTCCACGGTGGCGGGATCCCCGCGACCCAGGAAGCCCGCCCGCTGAAGGCCGGCGACCATCCGATCGCGGGACAACATGCTCACCACTCGCTCCTGCCGCTGTCGGGTACCCGCGAACCGACGGTGTCCTGCGCCTCGGTCGGACTGTGCCGGGGCTCCCGCCGGGTCCACCCGAGCCGGGCACACAGCAGGCGGAGATCAGCGGCGTACGGCACGGTCACCGCGCGCAGTGACGGCACCACCACCAACCTGCGTACCGACCTGGCCGCGGCACCGGCAGCGACGACGTACCCGACCAGGCTCGCCAGGGCCGCACCCACCGCGCCCGACGGGGCCAACACCACGAGCAGCAGCACACCGGTGAGCGAGCCGGCGACCAGAGCGGCCGAGGACCGGGCCGGCTCACCGTGGGCGAGCAGCAGGGCGCTGAACACCTGCACGCAGGTGTAGACGACGGTGGCTGCGCAGAGAATGACGGTGGGCAGCACCGCCGGGGCGAAGGCGACGCCGAAGAACCGGGGTACCAGCAGCCCCGCGCCGGCGGCGAGGACCGCGCAGCCGAACGCCGCCGCAGGTAGGGCCATCCGGGCCACCCAGAGCACCGAGGTGACGCCCTCGGCGTCCGCCCCGCCCATCAGGATGGTGCGGGCGGCGGTCGCGACCACGGTCGGCAGCTCCGCCACGCTCACCGCGACCGCGTAGAAGCCCAGTTCGCGTGCACCGAGCAGCGGCAGGCCGACGACCTGGTCGAGCCGGGCGCTGGAGGTCGCCGCCAGCACTCCCGGCAGGCAGACGAGCGCGTACCGGACCAGCGACCGCACGGGGATCGGCCCGGGCCGGTCGACCGCCCCGGCACGACGGGCTGGTCCGGGCGGCACCACCGGCGCGGTGCCGTTCTCCGTCTCGACGCAGCTCGCCGGGCCTGCCCGACGGCGTAGGCGGGGCAGCCCGAAGAGGACGCCGGTGGCCGTCGAGGTCAGGGCGAGCAGCGCCGACCAGAAGGGGCTCAGATCGAATGCCACGCAGGCGATGACCATGAGAACCGTTCGGAGTACGGCCGGCACGGCCTTCATCAGGTTGACGCCGCCGACGTCCGAGGCGCCGGTGAGCGCCCCGATGACCAGGTTCGTCAACAGATGCACCGGCGCGAGCAGTGTCAGCAGCATGAACTGCTGCCGCTCGCCGGCCGTCCGGTCGAACACGAACAGGCCCAGCACCCCCAGCAGCAGCACGGCGACCAGACCGAGCGGAACAGCGGCCAGCATGCTGACCCGGGCGGCGTCCCGTCGGGACAACCGGCGTTGGCGCACGTGGAAGGCGAGCGCGTCCTGCAGCCCGTAGGTGCCCAGCCAGCCGCAGACCACGATCGGCAGGGTGAGTGCGGCGAAGAGTCCCCGCCCCTCCGGTCCGAGCTCACGGGAGAGGAAGGGGCTGACGATCAGCCCGCTGACCGGGACGAGCAGGTTCGCGGCGGTGGCGGTGACCAACCGTCCGGCGGCCCTCATTGCCCCGACCCGGTGTCGCCACCGGTGAGACACCCGTGCGCGGTGAGTGCGGTGAGCAGGCGCTCGGCGAACCGGGCCTCGGAGAACCCCTGCCCGACCAGGCGGGCGGCCTCGACGGCCATCGCGTCGAGTGCGCCCGGTGGGGTGCCGAGGATCTGTCCGGCCATCGCGGCCGGGTCCGGGGCGATCCGGACGGCGGGACTCGCCGGCAGCCCCTCGGCACCCACCCTCGTGGTGAAGACCGGAATCGCGTGGGCCAGCAGGGTGAGCGTCTTCAGCTTCACGCCGGCACCGCTCCACAGTGGCACGATGCCGGCCCGGACACCGGCGAGCGCCGGGCGCAGGTCCTCGACGTAGCCCCGGACCCGTACCCCCGGGTGCTGTCCCAGTTCGGCCCGTGTCGACCCGGCAAGTCCCGAACCGAGGAGGGTGAGCGTGAAGCCGGCGCGGGCCAGCGGCGGCCATCCCTCGGCCAGGAAGCGCCGCAGGCCGGTCAGGTTCGGCTCGTAGGCGAAGCTGCCCAGCCAGACCAGCTGCCGTTCCCGGGGTCGGGGCAGGTGCCCCGTCGGGAGGGGGACGCAGCTGGGCAGCACGAAGGTGGCGTCCCGGCCGTGGTACCGGCGCAGCCGGTCGGCCTCGTCGTCACTGGTCACCGACACCGTCGCGCAGCGTGCCAGGGCCCGCCGCTCGAACCGGGTCGAGACCAGCGTCAGATAACGGGCGCGCAGCCGGCGCACCGGGTCACCTGCCGTCTCGATCTCCTGCCGGACGCTGGCGGCGAGCACGTTGGCCTTGTCCCAGTGCCAGCGCAGCCGGGTCCCCCGGAAGTAGGCTCCGGCCGCCTCACCGAGGGCCAACGCGGCCCCGTCGCGTCGCCGGAGCTCGTCGTGCAGCGCTGCGCTGTAGCGGCTCCTGATCCAGGGCGGCAGCCCGTGCGCGAGGGCCTCCGGGTAGCGGCCCGCCGGCCCGAGGAGGTCACCGCGGAACGGGGTCGCCGGGAAGGTGTGGACCGGCATCGGGTCGAGCATCCGGCGCAGCTGCGCCACGTGCTCCGCGGTGGTGGTCGGGCGATGGACCACCAGCAGTGCGCAGCCCGGCAGCTGAGCCAGGGCTCGCAACGTCATCGACACCCGTACCGGGTCACCCCGGTCGGGCGGAGCGGGAAAGTAGGACGAGACGACCGTGAGGCTCACCGGTGGCCACCTCCAGGTGTCGCGATCGGCGAAGTCGGTCCGGTCCCGGCCAGGTCCCGCCAGACGGACAGCAACCGGTCGGCCTGCACCGCCGGGGCGAACTCCGACCGGAGCCGCGTCAGCAGCACCCCGGCCCGGCGTCGGGCCGTGCCGGGGTCGTCGACCACCGCCCCGATCGCGGCGGCGAGGGCTACCGGGTCGTCCGGGGGAACCAGCCAGCCGCTGCCCGGGCCGACCAGTTCCGGGATGCCGGAGACGGCAGTGGTGACCACCGGGATGCCCTGGCTGGCCGCCTCCATCAGGAACACCGGAATGCCGTCGAGGTCGCCGTCCGGGGCGGGTCGGCAGGGCAGGACGGCGACATCCGCGCCGGCCAGCGCGGTCGTCGCCACCTGATGTGGCACCGCGCCGTGCAGCGTCACCGCCTCGGTCAGGCCCGCCGAGGTGACCCGGCGATTCAGGTCGTCGCGTAGCGGCCCCTCGCCGTAGATGTCGTACCGGACGGAGTGTCCGTCATCGGTGAGCCTGGCCACTGCGTCGATGGCGGTCTCCACTCCCTTCTTGGGAACCAGCCGGGCGACGGTGACGAGCCTCGTCGGGGTGCCCGGCACGGCCTCTGGTGGGGCATCGACCGGTGCGGCGTCGAGGAGTCGGCCGTCGACGGCGGCCCGGACGATCCGGTGCGGAATCGCCGACATCGGCACTCCCCGGTCCGTCAGTTGGTCGGCCGTCGCGGCGGAGACGACGAAGAGGTGCCGTAGTCGGCTCAGCCGCCGACGCAGAGCTACGGGGTTCGGGTCGAGCAGGAAGTCGGCGGCGTGCGCGGTTGCCGTCACCGGCCGTCCGAGCCGATGCCCGAGCAGGACTGCGACCGCAGTGGGCAGGTTGACGAAGTGGGCGTGCAGGACGTCCGGATCGAAGCGGTCGACCTCGGCGGCGAGCGCGGTGGCGGCGGCACTGGCCAGCGCACCACGGGCCAACGACGACCACTCGTCGTGGCGTGACGGCAGACCGAGCAGGCGCAGGTCGGCCGGGAGGTCAGCAGGTCGGCGGAGCAGCCGGACGGCGGCACGGCGCAGCTCGACGTGCCGGTTGGCGTCCGGGGCGACGACGAATACCTCGACGGTCGCCCCAGCCGCCCGCACCGCCCGGATCTCGGCGGGGACGAAGGTCTCGGTGAGCCCGGGTGGGCGGGCCAGGACGTACCCGATCCGCGGAACGGATCGGTTCACCTGGCGGGTCCCGTCACGGCCGCCCGGTGGACGGTGGCGAAGAACTCGGCGTGCCGGTCGACGCATTCGGCGTCGGAGAGCAGACCCGGGGTGCCGGCGGCGGCGGTCGCCAGGTCGTGCCGCAGCCGCGGCGAGCCGACCAGGGTACGCAGCACCGCGGCCAGCGCGTCGGGGTCCCCGGGGCGGACCAGGATCCCGTTGCTTCCCGAGCGGATCCACTCCCCCGGCCCGCCGCCCTCCGAGGCCACCACCGGCAGCGCCCGCGCCAACCCCTGCAACACGGTCTGTCCCAGCGGCTCGGGCCCGAGCGAGGCGTGCACCAGAATGTCGATCGAGTCGAGGAAGCCGGTGAGGTCATCGACGTGGCCGAGAAACGTCACCTGCTCGCCGATGCCGAGTTCGCCGGCGAGTTCCCGCAGCCACGTCTCGTAGGCCGCCTCGCCGAAGAGCGGCGCCCCGCACAGGTACGCCCGAACCCCGGTTCCGCGCAGGGCTGCGGCGAATGCGCGGAGGAAGACGTGCTGGCCCTTCCAGTGCTGGAGGCGACCGACCATGCCGACGGCCCGTACCTCCGCACGGATCCGGGGCTGCCGGATCCGGTCGGTGATCCCGCTGGGGCTCTGGATCACCGTTCGGTGGGCCGGGAACCGGGTGCTGCGGGGAACGCTGGCGAGGGTGAACCGGGAGTTGGCGATGAGCCCGTCGGCGCGGCGGACGGCAAGCGCGCGGAACGCGGGCAGGCCGATCGGCCCCAGGCTCTCGACGGTCAACGGGCCGCGCAGGTGCGCCACGAGGGGGCGTCGTCGGGTCCGGTCGGCGAGCGCGCAGATGATCGCGGCGGGGGCCGTGTTCGCGTGCACCAGGTCGGCCTCCCGAAACAGTGGGCTGCGCCGCAGCACCTGGGCTGCGTCCCGCAGGCCCGCGAGGTAGCGGGCCGCCAGCAGCGGGGCCCGGCTGCGGGTGCCCCCGGTGGGCAGCGCCGGCAGGTCCCGGGCCTGCGGCACCTCCTGGTCGGAGAGTTGGTCGAAGGCAGTGCCGTGAGACGGGCCGTGCAGGGTCGCCCGCCAGGGATGCGGCTGGGTGAGCAGCCGGGCCAGGGCCAGCTCGGCGCCGCCGGGTTGGGCCGTGTGGGTGACGTGCAGCACCCGCATCGGGTCACTCGCACTCATACGCGACCCACTCGGTCACCCGGCGGGCGAAGGTCTGCGCGGAGAACCGGGCCGCCTGCCGGGGCATCGACGTCGGGTCGAGCTCGTCGAGCCGACCGAGCGCTGCCGCGTGGTCGCGGGGATCGGCGGAGTCGACCAGGACCCCGGTCTCCCCGTCGACGACCGTCTCCAACAGGCCGCCGCGTCGCCACCCCAGCACCGGCGTACGGCATGCCTGCGCCTCGACCGGGACGATGCCGAAGTCCTCGTGGACCGGGAAGAGCAGGGCGCGGGCACCCCAGTAGAGCTGCCGCAGCCGGATCCGGTCCGGCCGGACCTCGAAGGTGACCGGCACGCCCGCCTGGTGCGCCAGACGCCGCAGGCGGGCTTCCTCCGGCCCCGACCCTACGATGACCAGCGGCATGCCGGCCGCCTCGGCGATCGCGATGACCAGGTCGAAGTTCTTGTACCGGACCCAGCGCCCGACGCCGAGCAGGTAGTCGCGCGGCTGGGCTCGGTCGGCGGCCGGGGCGGCGGCGAAGAAGTCCACGTCCACCGGGGGGTTGATCACCCGGGCGTCGCGTCGCCAGTGCCGCCGGATCCGGTCCCGTACCTCGATGGAATTGGCCGCGTAGCTGCGCACGTGCTGGCTGAGCCCGACGTCGAGGGCCCGCATCACCCGGCGGGGAACAGCCAGCAGCGGGCCGGTCGCCCGGTCGTCGACGGCAGGGTTCCACAGGTAGCGGGCCGGGGCGTGCACGTAGCTGAGATGCCGGGTGCGGTCGGGTCGCCCGAGCCGGACGGTGTGCGCGAAGGCGTGGCTGGAGGAGATCACCACGTCGAACCGCTCGCGGGTGAGGGTCCGCCAGACCAGCGGCATGAACGGCAGGGCGGCGGCCTTGTTGCCCCGCAGCGGGGTCCGGGCCAGCCACGACGCCCGCAGCTGCGGCGGGTCGGAGTCGTCGTCGCTCCAGAGCGCGAAACGCTCGGCGGTCGGGAAGACCTCGGTGAGGTGCCGGAAGACCTGTTCCGCTCCGCCGGTGGCGGTGAACCACTCGTGCACCAGCGCCATCGAGCAACCCGCCGACCTGTCGGGCCCCGCGAGTGCCACAGGTGTCCGCCCCGGGGGCGGGCGGTGTCGGTCGGGCGGAACACGCTGATCCATCACCTCGTACCCCCGCATAAGTGTGGACGGTCGGCGAAGCGCGCAGAGGCCGATGATAGCGAATATATTCAGCGTCACGCATCCGTCGGAGCTCTGAGATCGGCAACCGGACAGCACTCAGGAGCACAGATACCGATCTACTCAACTCGATTTCGAACCGTGTCGACGGAATGGTAAGGTCGCGACACGGATCTGCTCGCCGACCATCGGCGGAAGATCGCGATGATCATGAGACGTCTCTCCCTGTTGGAATTCTCATCCGTGGTGTCACCATGACCGACGACGTGGCGCTGCTGCTGCGCCGGGCAGGGTTCGGGCCGACCGCCGACGAGCTGGCCGCCGCCCGGCGGGCCGGCTTCACCGCCACCCTGGCGGCGCTGACCAGCCCCGTCAGCCCCGACCTCGGTGCCACCCGGTCACCTCTGCCCTCGCTCGGCCCCGACCCGTACGCCGGCAGGCCCGGCCCCACCGACGCGCAACGGGCGGCGGCCGACGGGCGGCGACGCGCGCAGGCGACGACCCTCACCCGATGGTGGCTGGATCGGATGACAGTCGCCGACCACCAGGCCACGGAGAAACTGGTTTTCTTCTGGCACGGCCACTGGGCCACCTCGATCGTCAAGGTCAAAAGCCCGCAATTAATGTTGGCCCAACATTGCGCAATGCGGGAATCCCGCGAATTCGGCGAACTGGCCCGCCGGATGATTGTCGACCCGGCCCTGATCCACTGGTTGGACGGCCAGTCGAACAGCCGGGAAGCCCCGAACGAGAACCTCGCCCGGGAGTTCTTCGAGCTGTTCACCCTCGGTCTCGGCCAGTACACCGAGTCGGACGTGCAGCAGGCCGGACGGGCGCTGACCGGCTGGCGGATCGACCTCGGCGTACCACGGTCGGTGTTCGACCCGCGCCGGCACGACGACGGCCCGCACACCATCCTCGGCGTGACCGGGCGGTTCACCGCCGACAGCCTGGTCGACCTGGTGCTGGCGCACCCGGCGTGCCCCCGGTTCGTGGCCGCCCGGCTCTGGCACCGCTACGGCTCCAGCACCCGACCGCTGCCCGACCACACCCGGGAGGCGATGGCCGCCGCCTTCCCCGAACCGATGACCATGCTGCGGGTGCTGCTCGCCGACGAGGCGTTTCCGGCCACCCGGGCCACCATGGTCAAACAGCCTGTCGAGTGGCTGGTCGGCGCACTACGACAGCTCGGGCTGCGCCCGGCCGCCCTGCCACCGGAGACGATCGTCGGGCTGCTCGACGGGCTCGGCGGCCTCGGCCAGCGCCCGTTCGCCCCGCCCAGCGTGGGCGGCTGGCCCGCCGGGGCGGCCTGGCTGACCTCCGCCGCCGCCCGGTTGAAACTGTCGCTGGCCGGTAAGCTCGCCAGCCAGCTCAGCCCGCAGCGGCTGACCCCGGAGGAAGTGGCCCACCTGCTCTGCGTGGACACCTGGACCGACCGGACGTACCAGGTGCTGCGGGCCGCCGGCAACTCGCGACTGATGCTCACCCTCGGGCTGGTCAGCCCGGAATACCAGGTGACCTGACGATGGACCGGCTGACCCGTCGACGGTTCCTGCTCGCCTCCGGGGTGCTCGGGGGCGGTGCCCTCGCCACCGGAGCCGGCGCGCTCACCCTGTCCCGCCTGCTCGACACCGCCCGCCCCGGACAGCCGTCGGCGCGGCGGCCGGTGGACACCGTCGTCCTGGTCACCCTCTACGGCGGCAACGACGGGCTGAACACCGTCATCCCGTACGCCGATCCGGTCTATCGGGCGGCCCGGCCCGAGCTGGCCTGCCCGCCGGAGCAGGTGCTGAGGTTGGACGGTGAGCACGGTCTGCACCCCGCGCTACGCGGCCTGGCGAGGCTCTGGGCGGCGGGTCGGCTCGCCATCGTGCACGGGGTCGGCTACCCGAAGCCGGACCGCAGCCACTTCCGGTCGATGGACATCTGGCAGACCGCCGCGCCGGGCGGGCCGGCCGACACCGGCTGGGTGGGCCGGTGGCTGGACGACACCCGGGCCCCGGTCGAGGCGGCGGTCAGCTTCGAGCCGGTGCTGCCACCCCTGCTGGTGGGGCGGCGACGGGTCGGCGCCTGCGTCAGCTACCAGGGGCTGGAGCTACCCGACTGGGTGCAGCCGCCGATGGTGGCCGCGCTGGGCCGGGTGCAGGCCGACGAGCCGGCGATGCAGGCGCGGGCCGCCGCCGCGTACGCCGATCTGGTCGAGATGGGCCGGCTGGTCCGCGAGGCGGGGACGCCGGCCGCCGGCCCGGCCGACGCGGACCCGGCCGGCACGGCCACCGGCACCGGCGGAGGTGGCGCGCTCGGCGCGCAGCTCGCGCTGGTCGCCCGCTGCGTCGAGGCCGGGGTGCCGACCCGGGTGTACTCGGTGAGCCTCGGCGGCTTCGACACGCACGCCGCCGAGCGGGACGCGCAGTCCGCGCTGCTCGGGCAGCTCGACGCGGCGGTGGCCGGCTTCGTGGACCGGATGGCCGGCACCGACGCCGGGCGGCGGGTCGCGGTGGTCGTCTACAGCGAGTTCGGCCGACGGGTACGCGCCAACGCCTCCGCCGGCACCGACCACGGCACGGCCGGGCCGGTGCTGGTGGCCGGGGCGCGGGTGGCCGGCGGCTTCCACGGCGAGCCGCCCAGCCTGACCGACCTGGACCGGGGTGACCTCAAGGCGACCACGGACTTCCGGGACGTCTTCGGGGCGGTGCTCGACTCGGTGCTCGACGCCGACCCGGAGCAGTTCCTGCTCGGCTACCGGGGCCGGCCGCTCCCGCTGTTCCGCACCGGCTGACGGTTGTCGGTACTGGCGGCTTTCCTACCGGGGCTTGCTCGCGGCGAGGATGTCGGGCACGGCGTCGCGGCGGATGGCGGTGTAGAGCGTTCGGGCCTTCGCCTCGTCGGCCAGCACCACACTCTCGGTGCCGATCATGCCGGTGCCGCTGCTGGGGCTGGTGGCGAAGGTCAGGTTGCCGCCGCGCAGGTGCCGCAGCTCGGTCGCCAGGTCGACGAGGGACAGTGTCTTGTCGACGGTGACCGCGTCGGCGGTGGCCCGGAGGAAGTCGTCGAGCCGGCCTGGGTTGGCCAGCAGTCCACCGGAGGCGGCCTTGTCGAGCACGGCCCGGATGAGCTGCTGCTGGTGCCGGATCCGGGCGAAGTCGCCGTCGGGGAAGGCGTAGCGCTCCCGGGCGTAGTCCAGGGCGGCGGCACCGTCCATGGTCTGCGGGCCCTTGACGAACTCGCGGCGGCCGTCGGGGTTGAGCGAGTGGGTGGAGGTGAAGCTCCGCTCGACGTCGATCTGCACGCCGTCGAGGGCGTCGACGATCTCCTTGAAGCCGGCGAAGTCCACCATGACGACGTGGTCGATGCGGACCTTGGTGAACTCCTCGACGGTCTGCACCAGCAGCGGGACCCCGCCCCAGGCGAACGCGGCGTTGATCTTCGCGTCCCGGTTACCGTGTTGGCCGTTCTTCGAGGCGGGCACGTGCACCCAGGTGTCCCGGGGGATCGAGACGAGTTGGGCGCTGGTGCCGCCCTGGGGGATGTGCGCCAGGATGATCGTGTCGCTGCGCGAGCCGCCGGTGTTCTCCGGGTCGCGGGAGTCACTGCCGAGGATCAGCAGGTTGCGGGCGTCGCGCGCCTCGGGCGCCTTCGGCGGTCGGGCCTCGGTCGGCACCTCGGTGAACGCGTCCACCCGCCCGACGTCGGACTCCACCGACTTCAGATAGACCCCGACCCCGATGCCCACCATCGCCAACAGGGCAACTGCCAGAATGACGGAGAGGGCGATCCTCCTGCGCCGAGATCCCGGCCGTACAAGTACACCGCCTGATGCCGATTCGGGACCCAAAGCCTGCGACGACATACTGAAGACCCTAGCGGATCTGAGCATCACTGACCGACTCGGATCAGACAGATCAACGACGGTTCTCGATTTTACTTCTGCGCGAACGTAATCACGGCGAGCGCAGGCGGAACCTATGCGGGGATGTGCGGACGAACAGCCAAGCACCGATGGCTCAGGTTGAGCTGATCGATGGCCTCCGCGTACCTCGCGTAGCGAACATTGGTGAGCACAACCATCGGGAACCGGGCATCCACGCCGACGAGCGCGCCTACCGGTAGCGAGAGGTGAAGCAACCTGCGGATCTCCACCATCGCCTTGACACCGGGACGATGAGTGATCAAGATATCGATCGGATCGATCGGTACCGGTGATTCCTCTTCTGCGTCGGCCAGCCCCAGTGCATGGAAGTCGTTCTCTAGCAGGCTCGACAACCGCCCGATGCGCGCACCGCTGTCGGATCCCACCGCACCCAACCCGATGAGGAGGACCTCAGGGTCGGGGTCGCCACCGGCGACGAACAAGCCACGGCCGCCCCCATCGTCCCCGATCAGCATCATGTCGGGCGCATACTCCGCAACCTCGTATGTGAGGTTGCGCTCGGCGATCTCGTCCGGACCATAAAGGGAAACATCGACTGCCGCCTCGGCGGCGGTCATCGGTCGCACGCCCGTCCAGATGTCCAGCAGAGCCTCCGGCGGCCGGAACCGCGCCTGCGCCTCCACTCGCCGGGCGATCTCCTCCCGATCGTCATTCAACCCACACCTCCTCAAGCGGCGACTCAGATTGCACCAAGGTCATTGAAGTACTTATATGCATCTTTGATGGCCTTTTGAGCCACATCCTGCGAGACACCGGCATTCAAGAGTTGGCGATAAGAGGCCTGAAACTCAGACTGAATACTGGTGGAATAGCCCATCGCCGTTCGGCGGGCCCGCTGAGCCGCACTGATGAGAGCATGGGCCTCTCCACTGGACGAGCGGAGAAGGATCGCCGGGGCGTCACCGCGGGAATAGCCGGAGATCTTATTGTTGACCGCCCACTCGTTCTGGATGATGTGGTGACTCTGCACCATTCCGTCCGCGGCAATGTTTTTGTTGCCGACTGCTCGGTTGACGCCGGGTGAGAGCACGCGGTGCGGCGCAACGTCGTTCACCTGGTGCCCACCCGGCCGCAGCGGGCACGGAACGAGGCCGAGCGGGTCGACGAGATCCGTAGGGTTGCTGACATAGCCGTAGGAATCGGCAGCGGCGAGCAGACCGAGGGGATCGCTGCTGGCATACCGCCCGGTAGCGGGGTCATAGTGGCGTTGAAAGTTGTAGCTCAGGCCCGTTTCCGGGTCGTGGAACTGGCCGGGAAAACGCAGTGGACAGTCGACCCCCGTGGCACTGACATGGGTCGGGAGGCCCCAGATAGTGGTCCGCTGCTGCCAGGCGACCTCGCCGTCCGGGCTGACCAACTCGGTCGGCGTACCCACCAGGTCGGTCACGATCGCGTAGAAGCGGCGGTCCACCTCGCCCTGGTCACCTGCGGCGTCGGTCTGACCGATCGGGGTGAACGAGCCGGGGGCGTACTCCCAGGTGCTGGTGCGGTCGCCGGTCGCGCCCCGGTGGGTCTGCTCGATCAGGCGCGGGCCGTCCCAGGCGAAGTCGACCTGCTCGGCCACCCCGCCGTCGGCGTCGAGGCGCTGCTTGGCGACCCGGCGGCCGAGCGCGTCGTACCGGTAGCGCCAGCGGGTGCCGTCCGGGGTGGTCACCGCGACCAGCCGGTCCTCGCTGTCCCAGGTGTAGCGCCAGGTCGACGGCCTGGTCGAACGCTGCTTGACCTGCCGCAGGATGACCCGGCCGGCGGCGTCGTGCTCGTAGCGCACGTCCCCCGCCCGACGGATCAGGGTGCCTGTGTACTCCCGTTCGCCCCGTGCACCGCCGTCGCCATCCGTTGTGCCGGGCCCGGCGACGCCGCCGGCCGTGGTCCCCGGCCAGGTGGCGGTGGCGACGTTGCCGGCGTCGTCGTAGGTGTACCGCTCGGTCCAGTCGGCGGCCCGCACGGCGGTGATCCGGCCGGCCCGGTCGAGCTCCAGCCGACGCTCGCCGGTGAGCTGGTCGACGACGCCGACCAGGTAGTCGTCGGCGCGGTACCGGTAGGCGCGGTGGGCGACCAGATCGGGCACGCCGCCGACGGCAGGGCTCGCGGTGAGGATCTGGGAGAGCAGCCGGTGGTTGGCGTCCCAGCTCTGCGTCAGGGCGAGGCTGCCGACCGTGCGACGGGTCTCCCGGCCGGCCGCGTCGTGGGCGAAGCCGACCGTCGCGCCGCCGGTGTGCAGCGCCGTGGGCCGGTGGCCGGCGTCGTACTCCCAGGCGCTCTCCACCCCGGAGGGGGTACGTCGGTGGGTGCGCCGGCCGAGCGGGTCGTAGGACGAGGTGACCGCCTGCCCGTCCCGGATCTCGGTGAGCACCCGCCCCAGCGGGTCCCGGTCGAACCGGAGGTCGACCTCGGGCGAGGTGGCGTGCACCAACCGGCCCGTCGGGTCGTACCCGAAGGTGGTGGTGCCCTCGGTGGTGCGCCTCTCCACGACGTTGCCGATGCGGTCGCGGACCAGCTCGATGGTCTGCCCGGCACCGTTGGTCCGGGCCACCAGCTGGCCGGCGGCATCATGGGTGTACGTCTGGACGCGGCCGTTGAAGTCGGTCTCGGCGAGCAGCCGCCCGGCCGGGTCGTAGTCGTAGTGCCAGGTCAGCCCCTGCGGGTTGGTGACCGTGGTGAGGCGCAGCTCGGTGTCGTAGCCGAAGGTCAGCCGGGCGCCGTCCGGCCCGGTACGTGCCACCGGCAGGTCGAAGGCGCCGATCTCGAACTCGGTGGTCGCCCCGGTCGGGTCGGTGTGGGTGACCAGGTTGCCTTCCGGGTCGTAGGTCCACTCCTCGCTCGCCCCGTCGGGGGTGCGCCGCCAGGCGAGCCGTCCCTCGACGGTCCAGCCGAGGTGGGTGGTGCCGCCGACCGGGTCGGTCAGCTCGGTGATCCGGCCGGCCCGGTCACGCCGGTAGCTGGTCACCGCGCCGGTGGGCTCGGTGAGCTGGCTGACCAGCCCGGCGGCATCGGTGGACACCCGCAGCGTGTTGCCGAGCGCGTCGGTCACCTCGGCCAGGTGACCCGTCTCGTCGTAGGCGTAGCGGGTGGTGGCGCCGGTCGGGTCGGTGACCATGGTCAGGTTGCCGCGCTCGTCGTACCCGCGACGCCAGGTCGCGCCGTCGACGTCGGTGACGACCGCCGGCTGGCGCAGGTCGTCGTACGTGGCGGTCGCCCGCGCCCCGTCCGGGCGGGTGACCTCGACCAGGTTCCCGTCGTCATCGTAGGCGTAACGAGTGGTTCGCCCCAGTGGGTCGGTTTCTGTCAGCTTTCGGTCGAGCCTGTCCCAGGTGGCAGCTGTGGCGTTACCCAGCGGATCGGTAAGCAGTTGGATCTGTCCGCGTTCGTTGAGGTGATAGATCGTGCTGTGGCCGAGGGAGTCGACGACCGTGGTCCTGCGGGCGGTCGGGTCGTAGTGCAACCGGGCGGCCAGGTATCCGCCCGACCCGTCGGCCGCCGTGCACCGCCCCTGCTCGTCGTAGGTGTAGCGGTACTCCTGCTCGTTGCGGTCCTGCCAGCGGGTGAGCCGCCCCTCGTCGTCGTAGGTGAACCGCAGTGGACGGCCCGAGGAGTTGGTCACCTCGGCGAGGTGGCCCTCCTCGTCGTAGCCGAACCGGACGAGCGTCAGAGCGTCCTCGGTGGCATCCGCGCCGAGCAGGGTCAGCGCCGCCACCCGGCCATGCAGGGTGTCCACCGCGACGCGGTAGCCGCCGCTGTGCCGGAGCTCCGTGATCTCGCCGGCCCGCCAGTCGAGGTCGAGCCGATGGCCGTTACGGTCGGTAACGGCACACAGCGGCAACACCTGGACGGGCGGTCCCTCCCCCTCCGGTTCGGGCTGGTCGGCAACGGCCTGGAAGTGCAGGCTCCGGCCGGTGTCGGGCTGGTCGACGCGGTAGCCGCCGGTGGTCGGGGTGAGCGGCCAGCGCGGCCCGGTCTCGGGCATGGTCGCGGTCGCGCCGTCGTCGGCCGCGGGCGGCGGATAGGTGAGGACCATGCCGTCCTCGGTGACGAAGCAGACCCCGTCCTCGTCGAGCTCGATCCGCTGGTCCAGGGTGGACGCCCAGGCCGGCCCGAACCACCTGCCGAGCCGGTAGGACGACAGGTGACTGCGGTCCAGCACGACCGGAAGCAGGCCGGGCAGTTCCACGTCGGTCTGGGTGAGGACCACCTCGCCGCTGGCCACGTCGATCGGATCACCCGCGCAGTTGCGCCCCCTCATGGGAATGCTCGGGCGGGGCAGGCCCCCGAGCGCCGAGCGGGCCCGGCCCAGGCCCCTGCCGAGCGCCGGCAACCCTCGTTTGGCCAGGGCCAGGACCGGTTTGCCGAGTTTCAGGATCCTGCCGACGGGCAGGACGGTGAGCGCCGCGTCGATCAGCAGGTCGGTGAGACTGCCCTTGCCGGTGGCCGCGTAGAGCGAGGCGTCGATGATCAGGGCAGCCGCGCCGGCCACGAGGGCGATCGGACCCATGATCGGGGCGAGCACCGGGATGAACGAGAGCAGTCCGGCGACCAGCGAGACGATCTTCAGCGCGCCGGAGAGTTGCCGCAGCAGTTCCTGGTTGTCCCGGATGAAGTTCTGGGCCTGACCTTTCAGGTTCCACCACTTCGGGTTCTCCTTGAACCGCAGGCCCTTGGCCTCGTTGACCACCCGGACGCAGTCCCGCACGGCGGTGGACAGCTCGGTGCGCAACGCGCCGGCCTGGCCGACGCACTCGTCCCAGTCCCGCTGGGCCTGCGAGAGCGCCGCCCCGGCCGGCCCGCTGTCCGAGCGGTACGGGTCGGGTTTGGCGGTGGCCTTCTCCTCCGGCGGCCGGTCGTCCAGCTCCCGTTGGTGCTGCCGGTCGGCCTCCGCCGCGCGTTCGGTGCGACCCTGGGCACTCTGTAGCGCCGCCCACAGGGCTGGCGCGCGCTGCGCCAGGGGACGCATCCGGTCCTGCAACGAGGCCAGCTTGTCAGCGAAGGCGGTCAGGCCGCCGGAAACCCTGCCGAACGCGTCGCCGGTGATCCGCAGGTGCGCCGGCATCCGGGCGTTGAGCCCTTGCCGGAACAGGTCGCCCTCCGGCCCGACGAACTGACTGGTGTCCAGTCCGGTGATCTCGCTGGCGGCCTGCGCCGCCGCCGACCCGAAGCTGTGCCATCTGGCCGCCGACGACCGGATCGCCGACGGGTCGCCTTCCATCCTGAACAGATGCGCCGGAAATTCCGCCATCTCGCCTGGACCTTCCCGTGTCCACGCCTGGATGTCAGCTACGCCGGTCGGTGCTCACCGGGTACGGCCCTACGCCGCCGGTGGAGCGCCGGCATGCTGAGGTGATGCGTCCGGATCTGATCGGCGGACGGACGCCGCCGCCGTAGGCTGGATCAGCCCTGCAGGGTGCCGCGTACCTGGCCGCGCATCTCCTGCACGGAGGTGGTGGTCTGGCCCAGGGCCTGCTTGACCGAGTCGAGGATCTGCTTGACGGTGGTCGCCGCGGTGTTCCACTGGGTCTGGATTCCGTTATATATTTCCATTTCGTCGCCCTCCCAGTTGGCCTTGACCCGGGTGACGAAGTTGGTCAGGTCGTCGAGACTCGCCTGGACCCCGTTGGCGACCGAGGCGATGTCGCCCTGCGCCGATCCGGCGGTCGACTCGTCGTAACTGAAGACATCAGCCATGATCCCCGTAACCTCTCCCGTCAGGCCCGGAACTTGGCGCCATCCCAGTTGGCCGACCCCATGGTCGACTGCAACTGGCTGGTCTGCTCCGAGTGGTAGGTGTCGTACAGCTGGCCGGCGGAGCCGACCCGTCCGGTGATGTCGGTCAGTGCCTTGTTGAGGTCGGCCATCGCCGTGTTCCACCGCTGGGTGAGTTGGTCCCAACTCTGGAAGGCCGCGCCCTTCCAGACGGCGGGCAGCGGCTCGATCGCGCTGATGAAGGAGCGCGCCTGACTGTTCAGTGCGGCGACCGATGTGTCCAGATTGGAGGAGTGCTGATTGACTGCATTGTCAGTGATCGAAAACTTCGCGCCCATCGAAGCCTCCCATGAGTTCGATCCGCAATCACCCAAACATAGACGCTTGACAAAGTTTGATCACCACTTGAGTCGCCTATCTCGCAGAAGGTGAAATTTGATCACCGCAGTCGCAGATCTTCCACGAGTCGGGCGGTCAGCCGAGAAATGACCTCCCGGGTGCCGGGGGCGAGTTCGGGCCATCGCAGCGCACCTTCGGCGCGCAGCGCCGGGTCGTACGGCAGGACCTCGGTCGGCACGGCACCGAGCCCACCGGGCTGCGGCACCGTGGCGGAGGGCCGCGCGTCCCGGCGGGTCAGCACCTGCACGACGATCCGGTCGAGCGGTTCTCGCAGCAACGGGGCGATCCAGGACCGGCAGTCGACCAGCCGCCCGCCGGCGTGCGCGTCGTCGGCCGCCACGAGCACCACCCGGTCCGCCCGGGTCACCACGGCCGGCACGACCGGATCGACGGTCAACGGCGGGGTGTCGACCACGCGGACCGGGAACCACCGGCCGAGGGCAGCCGAGACCGCCCCATACTCGGCCGCCGTGACCGGCGGCTCGACATCGCCCACCGGGCTCGCCAGCAGCAGCGCCCGATCGGCCAGGGACAGGCGTTCCCGCAGCCACCTGTGGCCCACGGCGGGCCCGCGGTCGGTGGCCGCGCCGCGCAGGCCGAGACCGGCCAGCACCGCCCGGGTCGAGCCGTCGGGCCGGACCGCCAGCCGGTCGTGCAGGCCGCCGCCCCGACCGGCGTCCACGGCGAGCACCCCGACGTCCTGGTGCCGGGCCAACAGCGAGGCGACGAGTGCCGCCACCGTCGAGCGACCGCCACCCGGATCCGGTCCGACCACGGCGACCGTCGCCGGCCGGAGCCGGGCCGAGAGGACCGCCGCACGGTGCCGCTCGGCCCGCACCACAGCCGTGAGCCGGGGATCGAGGGCCCGCAACATTGTCCGACCGACCTGTCGGTATTCGGTCATCTCGTTCTCCCACATAGACGGTAGTTGTTACCCTTGCTGCGCGACAGCGGGGAGGCGGGATGACGTACGTTCAGTATCCTTATGCGACGCTGGTGAGCCTAGGCGGAAATCTGACCACCCTCGGAGATCAATTGGAGACCGACCATCGAGGGGTGGTCGACTGCGCCGGGCTGACCGGCGATCACGCCGACATCCAGAGTTCGATCTCCGATTTCCGTGACGAATGGAAGACCAGCCTGTTGGAGTTGATGAACAACATCGGCGAGTGGGGTGGGCTCTCCAGCGCGATCGGTAAGATGGTCGCCGATTTCGACAACCAGGTGGCCACCGCGTTACGTCCGAAGGAATCGTAGGGACGCGGTATGAGTGACGTGTCCATGCGCGACCCGCTGCCCGCGCACGACCTGAAACTCAACCCCCACGCCCCGCACCCGGGGTTCGCGTGGCTGATCGGCATCCCGTCGGACTGGGCGCTGCTGGACACCAATCCGGAGTCCTGGCAGCGCAACGCCGTCCGGCTGGTGGACGAGCGGTTCCTCGGGCAGCGGCTACGCGCCGCCGAGCGTAGGGCGGCGCTCGACTTCGTCGAGCAACTCGTCGCCGACTGTCAACGCGCCGGCACCGTGTTGAGCCTGATCCAGCTGGGTCGGATGTCGACAGGCGTGGTCGGCAGCGCCGGGCTGCACCTGGGCTGGTTCGACTCCGCGCCCCAACCGGCCGGTCTCGCCCTGGTCCGGCAGACCCTGCCGCGCACCGGCACGACGCAGGAGGTCGAGACGCCGGTCGGCCCGGCACTGCTGCACCGCGACGTCGCGTCCACGGTGCCGCCGGGTGGCCTGACCCGGGTGCGTTCGACGGTGCTGCAACTGTTCCTGCCATTGCCCGGCACCACCTGGACCGCCCTGTTGAGCGCCGCGACGCCCCATCCGGAGCTGGACCAGGTCCTCACCGACGTGATCGTCGCGGTGGGCCGCAGCATCGCCCCGGCCGGCCCGGACGACCTGGCGGGCACCGACGGGACGACGCAGTGACCGCGTGCCGGCCCGGGTCGCCCCGGGTCGACGAGCGGCACCGGGCCGGCCATGGCTGACAACCGGGACCGGGTGGTGGTCGAGGCGCACACGCTGCGCACCGCCACCGCCAAGGCCGCGTTGTTGCACGGGTCGCGGCGTGGCCCGCGCGAACTGCGCCGTCCCTACGCGGCAGCGATCGCCAGTCTGGTCGTCGGCGCGCTGTTGCTGGTGGCGGTCTGGGCGATCACCACGATCGGTGGGTTGCTCGCCGACCAACGTCGCCCCCGGGCGGCGGGGGCGGTCGCGCAGTTCGCCACGGGCACGCCGGCCGTCACCGAGCGACCTGTCACCAGCGAGCCGCCGACGACCGCCCCGCCGATCGGGCCCGAGGCACCGGTCACGCCCGAACCGCCGGCCACCCGGATCGCCTGATCGGTCGATGCGCGCAGCCGCGGACTCGACCGGTGGCCCGTCCGCCGGATTCCCCACCTGGCGGGCTGACACGGGGCACTCAGCCGGCCGCCCAGTCGAAGCCGCCGAACACCGCGATCGCCAACGGCACCAGGCTGACCACCGTGACCACCTCGACGAGGTCGAACAGCCGTCGCGTCCGGGCGGCACCGACGTCATCCAGGCGCGGCCGTCCGGCCCAGAGCACCACCGCGGCCACCGCCAGGACACCGGCCACGGTCGTCCAGGCCGCGACCACCCCGTCGGCGTCGGCGAGTCGTACGCCGCCGATCACCACCACGGTGGCCGTGACCGCTGGCGGGACGAGCATGGGCAGCACCTGCCCCCGCCGGGTGAAGGCCCGCGACCGCAGCGCGAACACCAGCCCCAGCGCCCCGCCGAGCGGCGCACCGACACCGGCCCGCGTCAACAGCACCACGCAGACGGCGGTGGCGGCCAGGGCGATGCCGACCACCAGGCCGGAGAGTACGGACTGGCCACGGCGTACTGCCGTCGCGACCAGCTGCCGGCCGACCCACTGGCTCTCCTCCTGGCGGCGCAACAGGTCGACCAGGCCGGCGGCACCGAGGGCGAGCTGCGGTGCCAGCCCCACCGCGAAGACGACCACCACCGCACCGACCGCTGCCGTGCGCTGCGGATCGAGTCCGGCGGTGAGCAGCACGGTGCCGAGCCCGCCGAGCACCGCCATCGTCAGGCCACCGGCGGCGACGCCGTACCAGCGTTCGCCGGCCAGGGCGAGCAGGGCGACGCCGAGCCCGACGCCGAGAGCGGCGGCGGTGTACCGGGCCGGTTCCGGCCAGTGGGCCGTTCGGGCCACCGCCAGGCCGGCGACCAGCCAGGCAGGTGCCGCCGAGGCGATCAGGAGTTCCCCACCGGTCGCGCGGAGCAGGCGGCCGGCCAGCGCCGTCAGCGCGGCCACCGCGACCAGCGTGGTCGCGGCGACGGACGCGGACACCGGCGTGGTGGTGATCGCGTACGTCAACGTCAACACCGCCACCCCGGCCAACCCGGCGCAGCCCGTCATCCGGGCGGAGTCCCGCCATTCGCTGCCGTCGTCGTCCAGGGTGGCCTGTACCTCGTCGACGACGTCGTCGACGATCGGTGGCAGTGGCGCCTGCTCGGGCGGGGTCAGGTAGAGCGTTTCGGCGTCGACGATGCCGGCCTCGTCGAGCGACCGGTGCGGGTCGAGCCCGCCCGCGCCCACCGTGGACAGTCTCCACCGACCGGCCGCCTCGGGGGCCAGCGAGAGCAGCTCACACACCTGTGGCACGAACTCCAGCAGCGGGCGGGACGCCGGAAGGCTGACGTCGAGGGCGCGTCCGCCAGCCACCACTGTCACCCGGGTGAATCGGGATGCCATGACCCTCCGTCCCCGCACGGTCGGCTCAGCGTGTCGACCGGTACTACTCTAGGCAGTCGAAGCACTACCGGTCACCTGGCCGAGGCGCTGATCGGCCCGGCCCGGGAGGGGTCGCGATGACGCAACGGGTGATCCACCGGCCGGCTCGGGTTCCGCCACCGGAGCCGGAGCCGACCGCGCTCGACGTGGTCTCACCACCGGGCATGCCCGACGGTGGCGGCGGGTTCGCCGGCGTCATGCAGGTCTTCCTCCCGATCATGGGTGGCGCCGGCATGTTGCTCATGATGATGGCCAACCAGAACCCGATCATGATGATCGCCGGCCTCGGCATGCTGATCGCCACGGTGTTCGGGGGGATCGCCGCCTACGTCACCCAGCGCACCGGAACGGCCCGCCGGTTCACCCGGCAACGGCAGCGGTACCTGGAGTACATCGACGGCGTACGCGATCAGATCCGGGCGGACGCGGCAGCCCAGCGGGTCGCCGCCCGGCACCGCCACCCCGCTCCGGAGGTGCTTCCCGACCTGCTCCGCGACCCGCACCGGCGGTGGGAACGGCGGCTGGCCGACCCGGATTTCCTCGTGCTGCGGGTCGGGCGCGGGCAGGACCGCCTCTGGCGGCGGGTCACCCTCCAGGCCGACGAGCACAACCCGCTCGTCGAGTTGGATCCGGTCACCCTCGCCGCCGCCCGGCTGGTGGTGGACCGGGACCGGCTGCTCGACGACATGCCGGTCGCGGTGCCGGTCACCGGTGTGGTCTCGGTGGTCGGCAGCCCGGCCGACACCCGCAACCTGGTCCGCGCGTTGGTGGCGCAACTGGTCACCCTGCACGCCCCGGACGACGTACGGCTGGCCTGGTTGCTCGGTGGCACCGCCGGGCCGGAGTTCGACTGGCTCAAGTGGTTTCCGCACTGCCTGCACCCGAGCGAGTACGACGGCCCGGCCCCGCAACGGCTGGTCGCCGCAGAGCCTGCGGCCCTGGCGTCGCTGCTGGCCGCCGAGCTGTCCCGACGCGTCGGTGAGGTCAACCGGGCCCGCCGCCTCGGCGATCCGCACCACCGGTTCCGGGGCGGCCGGCTGGTCGTGGTGGTCGACCAGGTCTCCGCCGGACGCGTCGACCCGCTCGGTCACCTCGACGCCGGCCTGCACCCCGACGACCTGGGCATGGCGGTGGTGGTGCTGGTCGAGGAGCAGCAGTTCGAGCCGTCCGCCGTGGACGTCCGGGTGCGCTGTGTGGGCGATCAGGTCACCGTGGAGGATCTGCGGAAGGTCACCGACACCCGGGCCGAGGAGATCCTGGACCGGCGGAGGCGGTCGAGTGGCGCACCGGCCGGCACGGTGGACCGGATCGGCCTGTCGGAGATCGAGTCGCTGGCCCGGCAGGTGTCGCCGCTGCGACTGGTCGCCGACACCACGAACGACACCCCGCTGGAGGCCACCGTCGACCTGCGGGGCCTGCTCGGCATCGTCGACGAGGCGACCTACGACGTGGCAGCGCTGTGGGCACCCCGGCTGCTGCCGGACTTCCTCACCGTCCCGTTCGGGGTGGGGCCGGACGGCAGCCCGGCGTACCTGGACATCAAGGAGGCCGCGCTGGGCGGGATGGGCCCACACGGACTCTGCGTCGGGGCGACCGGCTCAGGCAAGTCCGAGGTGCTGCGGACACTGGTGCTCACCCTGGCGATGACCCATCCGCCCGAGCGGCTGAGCCTGGTCCTCGTCGACTACAAGGGGGGTGCCACCTTCGCCGGGCTGGAACACCTGCCGCACACCTCGGCGATGATCTCGAACCTCTCCGACGACGCCGGGCTGGTCGACCGGCTGCACGACGCGATCCAGGGCGAGATGAAACGCCGGCAGCAGATCCTGCTCGACGCCGGGCAACTGGCCAACATCACCGAGTACAACAGGCGGCGCGACGCGGGCCGTCCGCTGCCGCCGCTACCCAACCTGATGGTGATCATCGACGAGTTCAGCGAGCTGCTGACCGCCAAACCGGACTTCATCGAGCTCTTCATCGCCATCGGCCGGATCGGCCGGTCGATCGGGGTCCACCAGTTGCTCGCCTCACAACGGTTGGAGGAGGGCCGGCTGCGCGGGCTGGAGTCGTTCCTGTCCTACCGGTTGGGGCTGCGCACCTTCAACGAACAGGAGAGCAGGACCGTGCTGGGGGTGCCCGACGCGTACCGGTTGCCGTCGCTGCCCGGTTCCGGCTATCTGAAGGTCGACACCACGGTCTTCGAGCGGTTCAAGGCGGCGTACGTCTCCGACACGTACCGGCCGCCGGCCGGCGAGGAGGTGGTCGACGCCGCGCCCGACCCGGTGGTCTTCCTGATGTACAACGTGGCCCGGCACCTGCCGAAACCGTTGGTCCCCGACGAGCCGCACCCGGACTCCGAGAGCGTGACCGCACCGAGCACGCTGGACGTGGTGGTCGGCCGGCTCCGTGAGCACGGGCGGCAGGCACACCGGATCTGGTTGCCGCCATTGCCCGCCGCGCTGCCGCTGGACGCGGTCACCGGCCCGCTGGAGACCGATCCGGCGTACGGGCTGGTGGCCCCGGTCCAGCGGCGCGGACGGCTACGGATCCCGGTCGGCCTGCTCGACCGGCCCACCGAGCAGAAGCAGGAGCCGTTCGTCCTGGACCTCTCCGGTAGCGGAGGGCACGTCTGCGTGCTCGGTGCGCCACAGACCGGCAAGTCGACCTTCCTGCGCAGCCTGGTGGTCGGTGCCGCGCTGACCCACACCCCGCAGGACATCGCGTTCTACTGCATCGACGTGGGCGGTGGGGCATTGAACGCGCTGGCCGGGCTGCCCCACGTCGGCGGGGTGGCCGGTCGGCTGGACCCGGACCGGATCCGCCGGACGGTTTCCGAGGTCGGCATGCTGATGACCGAGCGAGAGGAACTCTTCGCCGCCCGGGGGATCGACTCGATCGACACCATGCGGCGGATGCACCGGGAGGGTCGGCTGCCCGAGTTGCCGGCCGCCGACGTCGTACTGGTGATCGACAACTATCCGGTGCTGAAAACCGAGTTCGAGGATCTGGCCGACCTGGTGCAGGACATCGGTGCGCGGGGTCTCGGCTACGCCGTGCACCTGGTGTTGACCGCGGGGCGCTGGGCGGATCTGCGGATGCAGCTCCAGGCGGTGATCGGCTCCAAGATCGAGTTCAGGTTGAACGATCCGCTGGACTCGACGATCAAGCGGCAGGCGGCCGAGAACCTGCGGGCCGACACCCCGGGTCGCTGCCTGACCCAGGACGCGCTGATGGCTCATGTGGCGTTGCCGCGCATCGACGGCATCGACGACGTCGGCACGCTGCCGAAGGGCCTGGACGATCTGGTCTCCCGGGTGGCCGCGGCCTGGACCGGGCCGCCCGCCCCGGCCATCCGGATGCTGCCCACCATGGTCGGGTACGCCGAGGTGGCCGCCGGGCCGCCACCCGAGGGGCGGATCCGGCTCGGGCTCGACGAGGCCGAGCTGCGCCCCACCATGCTCGACCTGTTCGGCACCGACCAGCACCTGCTCGTCTTCGGCGACGCGGCCAGCGGCAAGACCTCCCTGCTCCGGCTGCTGGTGCGGGACCTGACCGCGCAGTTCACCGATGACCAGGTCGTCTTCGCGGTCATCGACCTGCGCCGGACGATGCTGGACGTCGTACCCGAGCCCTATCGCGGTGCCTATGCGGGCACCGCGAGCGCCGCTCAGGGGTTGGTGCACGGCGTTGCCGAGGAGATCCGCCGGCGGCTGCCCCCGGACACGCTGACCGTCGAGCAGTTGCGGGCCCGCTCCTGGTGGTCCGGGCCGGAGGTCGTGGTGTTGTGCGACGACTACGACCTGCTCCCCGGCGGCGGGGCCGGGCCGCTGGCCCCGTTTCTGGACTTCCTGCCGCAGTCCCGCGACCTCGGCTTCCACCTGGTGCTGGCGCGGCGAAGCGGAGGTGCCGGCCGGGCGATCCACGAGCCGGTGCCGCAACGAATGAAGGAAGTCGGCTGCGCGGGACTGCTACTTTCGGGTGAACGGCAGGAGGGCCAACTCTGGCCGCAGACCCACCTCTCCGTCCAACCTCCGGGCCGCGGGCGGCTGATGCGTCGCGGCCGTCGCCCCACGCTCGTTCAGCTGGCGTACGTCGAACCGAGCTGAGCCTCGATCCACCGATGAACGCCAGGTCGGCGGGCCCCTGAGCCCTCTGGACTGGAGGGACAGGAGTCACGAGCTTCCAGCTTCTCGTCGGCGGTCGCGGCGGGCAGGTCGATGGGACACCGGCCTCCCGCAGCGCCCCTGACCTGCCCGTCACGATGACAATGGCTCAAGCGTTCGGGGTGGCGTTGTGCTATGGGTCGGCGAAGGCGCCCGCGCGGGCGGCGGTGGTCGCGCTACGGGCGACACGGTGGGGAAGGTCCGCGTCCGTCGCCGCCCGCAGGAGTACGAGCTCGTGGTACAGCGGGGCGGTGGTGGCGATGAGCAGTCGGCGCGTATCGGTGCCCGGCGGAATCTCACCGCGCTCGACGGCGCGTCGGGTGATGTCGGCGCAGCGGTCGTACCGGCCAGCCCAGAAGGCGCTCAGGGCCTGGGCGGCCCGCTCGGACCGGAAGGACGCGGTGATCAGCGCGATGGTCACCGGGTCGGTGGTCAGTGCGGTGTAGACCTCGCGGTTGACCCCGACCAGGTCACCTTCGAGCGATCCCGTGTCGGGTGGACGCCAGGCGTCGGCACCCGCCTCGTTGAGGACGTCGGCGAGCAGGCCACCGACGTCCCGCCAGCGCCGGTAGACCGTCGTGCGGTGGACACCCGAGCGTTCGGCGACCACCTCGATGCTCAGGGAGTCGTAGCCGTGCTGGACCAACTGGGCGAGCGCGGCGTCGAGGACGCGGCGGCGGACCGCCGCGCTGCGTCCGCCGGGTCGGCGCGCGGGGCCGGTGATCGTCCCGTCGGGATGATCGCTTGTCGGTGGTGGCGACGCCATGCCAGGATGTTATCGCTACAACCGTAGCCTTAACGAGTGAGGTTCTCCGTGACACCCGACCCGACGGCTCCTCACCCGATGGCGACGCAGCCGCGTGTGGTGTTTCTCAAGCCGCCGGTCACCTCCCCCGGGATCGTCGTCGGGAAATACACGTACTACGACGATCCCGACGACCCGACCGGCTTCGAGCAGCGCAACGTGCTCTACCACCTCGGGCCGGAACAGCTGGTCCTCGGCAGGTTCTGTGCCATCACGGCGGGAACCCGGTTCCTGATGGCCGGCACACCCGCCGAGATCGGACGCATCGCCGTCGACAACGAACTGGAGCGAACCCCGTGACATCCGTCGTCATCCAGGAACACCCGGTGGCCGACGCCGGCAGCGGCCTGTACGGCGTCACCACCGGACCCGACGGCGCCCTGTGGTTCACCCTCGCCCACAGCGGCCAGGTCGGACGTGTGGTCCCGGGCGAGGAACCCACCACCTACCTCGTCGACCCCGCCGGGCAGCCCACGATCATCGTCCCCGGCCCCGACGGCGCGCTGTGGTTCACCGAGTCCCGGGCCCACCGGATCAGCCGGATCACCACCGACGGCGAGACCACCCACTTCGCCGTACCCAGCCGCGACGGTGGACCGTACGGCATCGCGCCCGGACCCGACGGTGCCCTGTGGTTCACCGAGATGAACGCCGACCGCATCGGCCGGATCACCACCGACGGTGCGGTCACCGAGTTCCCGCTCCCGGTCACCGGTGCCTACCCGTCGGCCATCACCGCCGGCGTCGACGACGCCATGTGGTTCACGATGAACCAGGCGAACGCGATCGGCCGGATCGGCACCGACGGCACCGTCACCACGTTTCCGCTGCCCACGGAGGCCGCCGCCCCGGTAGGGATCACCGCCGGCCCCGACGCAGCCGTCTGGTTCGTCGAGATCACCGCCGGCCAGATCGGGCGGATCACCCCCGACGGCACGATCGACGAGTTCGCGCTACCCGACCGCGCCGGCCGCCCCCACGCCATCACCACCAGCGGCAGCGGCGCCCTGTGGTTCACCGAGTGGGCAGGTAACCGGGTCGGCTCCATCACCACCGACGGGACGATCGAAGTCCATGACCTGCCCACGCCGCACTGCGAGCCGCACGGCATCACCCGCGGACCCGACGGCGCCCTGTGGGCGGCCCTGGAGAACGGCATCCTGGCCCGCATCGACACCACAGGTCGGTGAGGGCGGGCGGGCCGCGTGCTGGTGCTTCCGCGTCTGTCGTGGGCCGGGCACTCGGCAGCGTCACCACCGGACGCTGGCCGACGGGTGGCCACGGGCCGGCGGGTGGTTGACGCAGCAGGCGCGGTCGTGACGACGTGGTCGTCCGATCTGTGCCAGGATTCCGCTGTGGCGACGATCGAAGTGGTGCTGGGCGACATCACGCGGGAGGACGTGGACGTCATCGTCACGGCCGCGAACGAGTCGCTGCTGGGTGGCGGTGGTGTCGACGGGGCGGTCCACCGCGCCGCCGGTCCCCGGCTGGCCAGGGCAGGAGGCGCGATCGGCCCCTGCCCGCCGGGTGACGCGATGCCGACGCCGGCGTTCGACCTCGACCCGCCGGTACGACACGTCATCCACACGGTCGGGCCGGTCTGGGAGGGCGGCGGCCACGGCGAGGACGAGGTGCTGGCCTCCTGCTACCGCAGGAGCCTGCAGGTCGCCGACGAACTCGACGCCCGGACCGTGGCGTTTCCCGCGATCGCCACCGGTGTGTACGGCTTCCCGGCCGAGCGGGCGGCACGGATCGCCGTGGCGACGCTCAGATCCACACCGACGAACGTGCACCGGATACGACTCGTCGCCTTCGACGACGACACCCGGGACCACCTGCACGCCGCACTGACCGCCACGGCCGGCTGACCGGCCGGGGCGTCTCGCCATCGCGGCTGCGCCGGCGGCACGTGGCGTTCGTTCCATTGGCGCAGCTCTTCCTGCGCGATGTTCTCCGCGACGGCGACGACGTGCCGGTCAGACGCCACGGTCCCGCTCGACGGCGTACGTGATCGGATCGTCTCCCGATCGCGTACGCCGTCGTCTCGCCGGGTGGTGACTACGGCAGCAGGACGATTTTGCCGACGGGCCGCCCGGAGCAGCTGAGGTCGGCGGCCTCCCGGACGGCATCGAGGGTGAAGGTGCGGGCGATCGTGACGGTCAGGAGCCCGCTGCCGGCCAGCCGGGCGATCTTGTCGAGCAGGTCGTAGCGCATGCCGATATACGTGCTCCGGGTACCGAGTTCCGCCGCGGCGACGAAGTCCGAGCTGGTCAGGACCCGGTCGGGGTCGCCGGTCAGGTCGATCGTGGCCGGCAGCGCACTACCGGACGGGCTGGCCCGGCCGGGGCGGTCGGCCCGGCAGCACATACCGAACACAAGCTTCACAGTCCGCACGCCGGCAGAACAGAAGCACCCGCCATGCCGCACGGGAAGTCCGGGATCAACCGCCGCAACAGAAGCAGCGATCCCGGACCACATCTCAGCTGACCACTCAGCCAATCAATCGACATGCATCGATCAATACATCGACATTAGCTACAGGTGTTTGACGGCAGCCGTGACGGCAACCCAGGCGGACCGCTACGACCAACGACAACGCTTCATCACCTACAGTGAGATTCTAGGTTTTCGCCAGCGGCGCAGGGGTCACCGCCGAAAGGGTTCTATTCCAGCGACGTAGTACGGACTTCGTGATCTCATGAAGGTAAATCAGTCGAAGGGCCATAGTTGGTGGCCAAGATGGCGGCGTACTCCCCGGGGACGGTCCGACCCGCGAAGGCCAAGGGAAGATACGTATCCAACGCTCCTGACACCCCCAGAAAAGGCCCGAACTGGGTGCGCCATTCATTCCGCACAGTCGCATTCGGGAAACCCTGGAAAACCGCAATTTCGGCATCCCTCTCGCCCCAGCACCCCCATCTTCCGGAGGGCCCGGTCACAGCAATGACTTTAGCCGAGATCGCGATCGACCCCATAACGTCATCGTCGGGCTCATAACCGATCGCCGCCCAGTAGTCGTCTAAATCAGCCTCGACAGACAGCGACACCGCCGGATACACACGATACTCCGGAAAGTAGAACTCATCGCAATCTGGTTCAAGAACCAGCAGCTCAACCTGTCGATCGCCATGCCATCCGGCCATCGCGCGAAGCGCCGGCCAGAACTCCGGGGCGAGGACCGCGTCAAACTCACAGAACAGCGAGTTCCGCGCATCCCCCCTAAAGACCTGGTTGGGTAGCCTGGCATTAGGATTAAAGACTGTCGAAACATGGGTGCGAACGTCCAAATATCCTTTGCGATCAGCCACGATCGAACCCACCCTTACCATCAGTCGTCGCCCAATCTGATCTTAATATCGGCCTTTTTGGATCCCGCTTTGTAGAAGTCGGCCGTCCACCCTCCGTAACTGTCAGCCTTCCCGCGAAGGAAGTACCTTGCCCCATCCTTCTCGTACATGATGTTGGGGCCCTTGTCGGTACGGATCCACCCATTTGCCTCAAGGTTTCGCCCGAATTCATTGGGGCCGACATCAGTAAGTCTATTCGGCATGCGGGCGCCAGGGCTTGTGATGTCCTCATACTTTGAGGCAGTCCGACAACCATTGGTGTTGTGGACGAGCACTGGCGTGTTGCCGGCGAGTACATAGTACGTGTGGATGGAACTGACCGTGAGGTTGTAGGCGAGGGATGTCTGGGTCGATGAGCGGACGAGGCCACCGACGGTGTGGAGTCCACGGGGGCTGAGGACCAGATCACCGGGATCGAGTTGGTCGGCTCGCTGCCACTGGCGGTCGGTGTGGTTCCAGAAGGGGTGGTCCTCGGTGGTGGTGAGGAGTGCGCCGCCGACCTCGAGGTCGATCAACTCGTCTGGATGAATCCACACGTGCTCAACGACCCGTGGACCTTGTGCGCCGGACTCTGGGTCTGCGGCGATCACTTCGTCGCCTGGCTGCACCTCATCCAGGCGCTTGGCCGCACCGTCGGCCATCAGGACCTTCGTGTCCCCGCTGAAGCTACAGGCTCCCGTCAGCGGAGAACCCTTTCCTGGCCCGACACCACGACTTCCGAGCTTTCCCGCAAGGCCGAGAATTGGCAGGGAATCGTCTGCCGGAAGATTCTCTGCCATAAAATCGAAATGCTTACTCCAGAGCTCTTCGGTCCACTTCCCACAGCCACCAGGGTTGCCCATCTCGTAACAGATACTCATCGCGAGTTCACGCTCATCTGAGCGCACTAAATCGAAGCTGGAGACGCCTTGGCTGAACTTCTCGCCCAAAGGCGCCAGGCCACCCGGGTACTGCTCGGCACCGGCTGGTCCACCAACTACAGCACCTTCGGCATCGCCAACGTCGTCGGCGACAGCACACCCGACGTATACGCCCGCCTGACCAGCACCGGCATCCTCAACCTGTACGACTTCCCACCCAACAACGTCAGCCAGGTCGGCACCGGCTGGGGCAACTTCACCTCATTCGGCCTCACCGACTTCAACAGTGACGGCAAACCTGATGTCATCGCCCGCGACAACTCCACCGGCACCGTGTATCTCTACCCGGGCGCTGCCAACGGACTACTGAGCCCGAGAACCTCCATCGCCACCGGCTGGTAGTCAACTGGACGAGTCGGGCGGCACCACCGCCGCGGGGCCGTACCGGACGCCAACCCGGCTCCGTCCGTAGGCCGCTTATCGGATTGGGTGTCGCTGCGACCATGCATCTGGCCGCAGCGACACCCAACTCCGCTTCTATCCCTTGACGGTGACCTGGTGGTTTCCACAGGCAGCGATCAACCTGGGAACTGCGGCAGCCAGGTTGAACTGCCGGAAGTCCGCTGTTGCCGGCGAAGCGCGAGGATTCTGCACCCGCTGTACCGCGCCCGCCGCGAAGACCCCCGCAGACTTCAGATCCTCATGAGTGGAACGCTGAAACAGCTCCCCCACCCGCTGCACCTCATCGTCGGGAACAACCTCACCCCGCGCGGCCCGCACCACGAACCCCGCCGAGCGACACGCGGTCACCCCCGGATCCTCATCCTTCCGGTCAACAAACTGCCAGTATGCCGCCGCGCCACCGCCACCCAGAGCGAGCAGAACAAGGAACACCACCAACAGGCCGACCCACCGGCGTCGCCTCGGCACCTTGGCGGCGGACTCCGCCACGGAGGGGTCGTCAGTCACACGAACGTCCTTTCTGCACTCACAACAACAAGGGCGGCAGGTTACCACCTTGGTTGGGCTGAACTCCTCGATCAAGCTCCATCACCTGCGGCTATACCGCCTTCACCGGCGAGCGCGACACCGCGCGAAATTCACCTTCCGGTAATCAAGGCGTGATGGCCAGAGCGTCCGAGGTGGGTCCGTCGCCGATCTCCCCGGCCAGGACGTTCCCCGCCGCGGCAACCCGGCTGAGCTAAGCGCGGAAATCGGCGCGCATCTAAGGGATGTCTCGTAACTCGGTGGCGGGTCCATGGTGGATCATGTTGTGGTGCAGGTGATCACGGCGGCGCGCTCGGAGTGGATCTTCCCGTTCACCGGGCTGCAGCCCGCCCAGTTCCGC